>JBEKDS010000051.1:0-3699 GCA_050014235.1 Acidobacteriaceae bacterium | reverse complement strand
CCGTCCATGTGGTCGACGTCGGGTTTCTCGATGCGCTCGAGAAATTGACGCGCATAGGCGGAGAGGGATTCGACGTAGCGGCGCTGGCCCTCGGCGTAGACGGTGTCGAAGGCGAGGGAGGATTTGCCGGAGCCGGAGACGCCGGAGACGACGGTGAGGGCGTTGTGGGGAATGTCGACGTCGATGGATTTGAGGTTGTGGGTGCGTGCGCCGCGGATGGTGATGTGGTCGTTGGCGGTGGGGGAGGGGGTGGGAAGATCGGGGCGTGCGGATTCTTCGTCGGATGGCGGGAGGGGTTCGACGGTGAGGATTGGAGAGGACATGGCCATCCTCTATTGTCGGATAAGTGGGCGGGGAATGCGAATCGGCGGCTCGCGGCAATTGTTGCCGAGTTTTCCTCAGGCTGCCGCCCATTGGGGCGATATTGGCTCGGCGCATGGTTGCAGGATGCTCTATTATGTAGTTAGTTAACTTTCCTTCTCAGACTGACGTCTTCAGCGGGCCTATCGGGCAGAGGAATTCCTTGCTTCAAACGGAGATTTTGCGCGACGCCGCCGACTTTGTCCGTATGTGGGACGAAGTCGGGAGGCTGCGTGCGGTGTGCGGATTGAAGGACGACGTGACGCTCTGCCCGCTGCATTTCCTGGCCACGACGAACCCGGCGCGGCGGTCGTGCTCGGTGGCGTGCTGGAGGGGACCGCAGCTGGTTGGGGTGATGTATGCGACGTCGCAGCGGGTGCTGGGAGTGGATACGGGGTACGCGATCAGCGGCGATTATATGGGGCGCGGCTCTCTGCTGTGCCGGCGCGAGGATGAAGCCGAGGTGACGGAGGCGTGCGTGAGCGCGATGTTCGCGGCGGGGACGCACTCGCTGCATATCCGCCACCTGCCGCGCAGCCGCGGCGCGGCGCTTCTGGAGGGCTACGCGGTACGGTGCCTGGATGCCGAGGTGCCCGGAGACCGCATGGTGTTGGGGACGTCGTACGACGAGTTCCTCTCGCGGCTGGGGCGGCATACACGACGCAACGTGCGCTACTACACGCGCAAGGCGGAGGAGGCGGGGATTGCCTTTGCGCCTGAGCTGAGCAAGGAAGAGTACGCGGCCGGGGTGGAGCGGCTGAACCGGGCGGCGGACTTTCCGGCGGAGGCCATGCGGCTGAGGTGCGACGAGCGGCTGATGGCCCTGCATGGCGGCGGACGGCGCATGGGACTGCGCCGGCCGGATGGCGCGCTGGTGGCGGTGCTTTGCGGGTTTCGCCGGGGAGACCGGTTCCATCTGCTGACGCAACTGAACGACGCGGGATACCGGTGGCTGAGTCTCTCGCCAGTGCTGCGCGGGCTGGCGGTGGAGCAACTGATTGCGACGGGGCATCGAGAGCTACAGTTTCTGGGCGGGACATCGTTGTTCTTCGGGCGGTTCTGCGTTCCGGAGCGGTACCGGTCGATTCTGGTGGATCGCAAGCGCGGGCTGGCCGCGGCTGGAAAGCGGGTTTGCAGCTGGGTGATCGATTCTCTTGGCGGGCCAGGTGCCCCCATTCCTGTGACGCTGGAGATGCTGTGCGGGGTGTTTCTGGATGAGCGGCGACTGCTCCGGCGGACGGCGCTGGGGCCTGCCGCGGTTGCCTACGGGCGCAGCGGAACGGAGCCGCCGAAGCTGGCGGCGAGCCGGGCTGCGGTGGCGGTCGCGGCGGCGGAGAAGTCGCTTCGCGCGGTATAGATGTTTAGCTGGCGGGGGCCGGCTGGGGGCGGAAGATTTCGATGAGGAGGAGGCAGGCGCCGATGACGATCGAGGAGTCGGCGACGTTGAAGTCGGGCCAGTTGTAGTGGTAGATGCGGACGGCGAGGAAGTCGACGACGTGGTGGAAGCGGACGCGGTCGTAGAGGTTGCCGAGGGCGCCGCCGAGGATGAGGGCGAGGGCGACGGAGGTGAGGGTGATAGTGCGGCCGGTGCGCCAGAGCAGCGCGAAGACGACCAGCGCGGCGGCGACCGAGAAGGCGATGAGGCCGAGACGGACGGCGTTGGGGGGCGCGTTTTCCAGCAGCGAGAAGGCGGCGCCGGTGTTGAGCACGTGGGAGAGATGGAAGACGCCGGGGATGACGGGGATGGTGTAGCCGGGGCGGATGCGATGGATGATCCAATTCTTGGAGAGGCGGTCGAAGAGGATGACGAGGGCGGAGATGAGGAGAAGGTAGGGGCGGCGGTCGTTTGTGTGGGTCATGAGGGCAGGTGGGGGTTTCGTTGTACGTTGTCCGTTCTAGGTTGTTCGTTGAGGGCTAGGTGGCGGGGTAGGGTGGGAAGTCGATGGCGTCGAGGGCTTCGACGCAGCGGAGGCAGACGGTGGGGTATGCGGGGTGGTGGCCTACGTCGGGGACGTGGCGCCAGCAGCGGTCGCATTTGGGGGCGGTTGCTTTGCTCACAAGAAGAGGAAATCCCGATTCAGGTCCGCTAATTGGCTTGACATAAACCGATGAGACATTGAACAGCTCCGCGAGAGCATCCTTGAAGGTTACTAGGACTGTGTATTTGCTGGGCTGTTCGCTTGGAACCGCGATCAACGCTTCGGCTTCTAGGGATTTTCCAATCTCTTTGTTGGCGCGACTTATCTCCAGTTGTGACAGGACCACGCTTCGGAACTCCAGCAATTTTTCCCAATCAGCTGTCAGCTGTGAGCTGTCAGCGGTCAGCGCGAAATCTTCTGGGGTGGGGAAGAGGTTTAGGTGGACGCTCGATGCGCGATCGGAGGCGTGGGGGAGGGATTGCCAGACTTCCTCGGCGGTGAAGGAGAGGATGGGGGCGGTGAGGCGGGCGAGGGCATCGGTGATCTTGTAGAGGGCGGTTTGGGCGGAGCGGCGCGCGGTGTATAACTCGCGCTGGTAGTCGCGACCGGGTTTGTAGGCGATGGGGTAGGTGTAGAGGCGGTCCTTAAGTATGTCGAGGTAGAAGGCGGATAGTTCGGAGTTACAAAATTCATTTAATAGATGGTAGACGCGGTGGAATTCGAAGGCGGAATAGGCTGCGGTGATTTTATTAGTTAGCTCGGCGGTGCGGGCGAGCATGTATTGGTCGATGGGTTGCATCGCGGAGAAGGGGACGGCGTCGCCGCCTTCGGCGAGGGGGCGGGGGTCGAAGGCGTGGGCGAGGCCAGTGGTGGGGTTGGTCTCGGAGAGGGCGCCGAGGAGGAAGCGGAAGGTGTTGCGGAGCTTGCGGTAGATCTCTTGGGCGAGGCGCTTGAGGAGGGGGAGGCTGGCGACGACGTCCTCGCGGAAGTCGACGGAGGCGACCCAGAGGCGGACGATGTCGCCGCCGAGGGTGTCCATGATCTGGACGGGGTCGATGAAGTTGCCGAGGGATTTGCTGAGCGCGCGGCCTTGTTCGTCGAGGGTCCAGCCGTAGGTGGCGACGGACTTGAAGGGCGCGCGGTTGTGCATGCCGATGGAGCAGAGGAGCGAGGACATGAACCAGCCGCGGTGCTGGTCGCCGCCTTCGGCGTAGAGGTCGGCGCGGGGGTCGGTGCCGGGGGCTTGCTGGGTGTCGGGGTCGAAGTCGAGGACGGAGTGGGAGCTGGCGCCGGACTCAAACCAGACGTCGAGGATGTCCATCTCTTTGCGGAAGGTGTCGTTGCCGCACGCTGCACAGGCAGTTCCCGCAGGGAGGATTTGTTCGGCGGTGTGGGTGTACCAGGCGTCGGCGGATTCGCG
>JBEKDS010000050.1:0-6522 GCA_050014235.1 Acidobacteriaceae bacterium | reverse complement strand
GACCGGCAGGCAGTGCGCGAGCCGATGGCGACGGGCATCAAGGCGATCGACACGATGATCCCGATTGGGCGCGGGCAGCGCGAGCTGCTGATCGGCGACCGGCAGACGGGCAAGACGGCGATTGCGCTGGACACGATCATCAACTCGGCGAAGAACAATCTGATCTGCATCTATTGCGCGATTGGGCAGAAGCGGTCCAGCGTGGCGCAGATTGTGAAGACGCTGGAAGAGTACGGCGCGATGAAGTACACCATCGTGGTGGCGGCGACCGCGAGCGAGCCGGCGCCGATGCAATATCTGGCGCCGTTTGCGGCGACGGCGATGGGCGAGTATTTCCGCGACTCGAAACGGCATGCGCTGGTGATCTACGACGATCTTTCGAAGCACGCGGTGAGCTATCGCGAGATATCGCTGCTGCTGCGGCGGCCTCCCGGACGCGAGGCGTATCCGGGCGATGTGTTCTACCTGCATTCGCGGCTGCTGGAGCGGTCTTCGAAGCTGAGCGACAAGCTGGGCGGGGGGTCGCTGACGGCGCTGCCGATTATTGAGACGCAGGCGGGCGATGTGTCGGCTTACATTCCGACCAACGTCATTTCGATCACCGATGGGCAGATATTTCTGGAGACGGACCTGTTCAACTCCGGCGTGCGACCGGCGGTGAATGTGGGGCTTTCGGTCTCGCGCGTGGGGTTTGCGGCGGCGATCAAGGCGACCAAGCAGGTGGGGGCGACGCTGAAGCTGGACCTGGCGCAGTACCGGGAGCTGGCGGCGTTCTCGCAGTTTGGGTCGGACCTGGACAAGGTGACGCTGCAGCAGCTGAACCGCGGGGTGCGGCTGACGGAACTGCTGAAGCAGCCGCAGTTCCAGCCGCTACCGGTGGAGAAGCAGGTGGTGATCCTGTTTGCGGGCGTCAACGGGCTGCTGGACGATGTTGAGGTCGCGGACTTGCGCGCGTTTGAGGATGGCTTTTATCCCTATCTGGAGAGCGCGGCGCCGGCGATTTTGACCGACATCGCGACCAAGAAGGCGCTGGACGACGACATCAAGATGCGGCTCACGGATGCGGTGAAGGATTTCAAGGCGTCGTTCCTGGCGGACCTTAAGGAGAAGAAGGACGCGAGCCAGCAAGAGGCGGCGGCGGCCAAGTAGACGATGGCGAATGTACTCGATCTCCGGCGGCGCATCCGCAGCGTGAAGAACACGCGGCAGATCACGAAGGCCATGAAGATGGTCTCGGCTGCGAAGCTGCGCCGGGCGCAGGACCGGGCGATGAAGGCGCGGCCGTACGCGCGGATGCTGACCAGCGTGCTGGTCTCGCTGGTGCGGCGGACCGATCTCTACAACGAGCAGACTGGCGAGATCGTTCACCCTCTGCTGGTGGAGCGGGAAGAGAAGAATGTGCTGGTGGTGGTGATTGCGGGCGACAAAGGGTTCGCGGGAGCCTTCAACTCGAACATTGGCAAGGCGGCGCAGAGGTTTGTCGATGCGCGACGCGAGATCGGGCAGACGGTCGATCTGGAGCCGGTGGGCAAAAAGGCGATCGCGCTCTACAAGAAGCGATATGCGGCGGCGAACTACGAGAAGACGGAACGGCATTACGACAACGATCTCTCGGTCCACATCGAGAGGGTGCGGCACCGCGCGCAGCCGATTGAGGTGGTGGCGGAGCACGCAGGGCTGCTGCTGCGGGTGAATATCGACGATGTGTCGGAGATGGCGCGGTCGATTGTGGAGCGCTACAGTCAGGCGGAGATCGACTCTGTGTATCTGGTTTACAACGAGTTTAAGAGCGTGATCGCGCAGCGCGTGGTGGTGGAGAAGCTGCTGCCGATTCGCAAGCTGGGAACGACCGAGATTACGGCAGCCGAAGAGATGACGGAGGAGCAGCGGGAGGCGGTGGCGCGGGCGGCGGCGACCGCGGGCGTGTCGATCTACGTGCAAGAGGATGAAGAGGTCGCGGAGGAGGAGTCGAAGAAGTTCGGCACGGCGGAGGTGGATTACATCTACGACCAGGCGCCGGAGCGGCTGTTTCGCAGCCTGATGCCGCGGTATGTGACGACGCAGTTGTTCCATGCGCTGCTGGAGTCGGCGGCGGCGGAACATGCAGCGCGGATGACCGCGACGGACGCGGCGACGAAGAATGCTGGCGACCTGATCGACAGTTTGAGTCTGACCATGAACCGTGTGAGGCAGGCGGCGATTACAAAGGAGATTATCGAGATTGTGAGCGGGGCCGCGGCGCTGTAGCCGCTTGCCCAAGACAGAGAGACTATGGCGGAAAATATCGGGAAGGTAATTTCAATCAGCGGGCCGGCCGTTGATGTGCAGTTTGAGGAAAAGACGATGCCGCCGATCTATCAGGCGTTGCGGATCGTCTCGGATGGCTTCGATGTGCCGAAGCCGATGTCGGTCGTTGTCGAGGTGCAGCAGCACCTGGGCGAGGGGCGCGTGCGCTGCATCGCGATGGTTGCGACCGAGGGGCTGGTGCGCGGGATGAAGGCGATCGACACCGGCGCGGGCATTACGGTGCCGGTGGGGCGGGGGACGCTGGGGCGGGTGCTGAACGTGCTGGGCGAACCGGTGGACGAGCTTGGGCCGGTGATCTCGGAGTTCCACATGCCGATCCATCGCCAGGCGCCGGAGTTCGACGAGCAGGCGACCAGCGAGGAGATGTTCGAGACGGGGATCAAGGTGATTGACTTGATCCAGCCGTTTCTGAAGGGCGGGAAGATTGGGCTGTTCGGCGGGGCTGGCGTGGGCAAGACGGTGGTGATTCAAGAGCTGATCAACAACGTGGCGACCAAGCATGGCGGCTTCTCGGTGTTTGCTGGAGTCGGCGAGCGGACGCGCGAAGGGAACGACCTGTGGGTTGAATTTCAAGAGTCGGGCGTCATCGACCTGAAGGACTTCTCGAAGTCGAAGGCTACGCTGATCTATGGGCAGATGACGGAGCCTCCGGGGGCGCGGCTGCGCGTGGCGCTGACGGGGCTGACGGTGGCGGAACACTTCCGCGATTTTGAGGGCGCGGACACGCTGCTGTTCATCGACAACATTTTTCGCTTCACGCAGGCCGGCTCTGAGGTGTCGACGCTGCTGGGGCGGATGCCTTCGGCGGTGGGCTACCAGCCGAACCTTGCGACCGAGATGGGCGAGTTGCAGGAGCGGATCACGTCGACCAAGAAGGGCTCGGTGACGTCGGTGCAGGCGGTGTATGTGCCGGCGGACGATTTGACCGATCCGGCGCCGGCGACGACGTTTGCGCATCTGGATGCGACGACGGTGCTTTCGCGTCCGCTGTCGGAGCTGGGGATCTATCCGGCGGTCGATCCGCTGGCTTCGACTTCGCGAATTCTGTCGCCGCGCGTGGTGGGCCAGGAGCACTATGACGTGGCGCAGGGCGTGAAGAAGATCCTGCAGCGGTACAAGGACCTGCAGGACATCATTGCGATCCTGGGGATCGATGAGTTGTCGGAGGAGGACAAGACGACGGTGGCGCGTGCGCGCAAGGTCCAGCGGTTCCTCTCGCAGCCGTTCCATGTGGCGGAGATCTTTACCGGCATCCCGGGGGCGTATGTGAAGGTGGAGGACACGGTGCGCAGCTTTAAGGAGATCATCGAGGGCAAGCACGACGCGATTCCGGAGCAGGCGTTTTATCTGAAGGGCGGCATTGAGGACGTGCTGGCGGCGGCGGAGAAGATGCAGGCGACGGCGTAGGGCAGTTGGTAGTTGTGAGTCGTGAGTTGTGAGTGAAGGCGAAGGGCGATGGTTGAGGGGGCGGGGAGCGCGGGGTTGTTGGCGGTGCGGCTGGTGACGCCGGACCGGCTGCTGCTGGACTGCACCGCGGCGGCGGTGGAGTTGCCGTCGACGAGCGGGTATCTGGAGGCGCTGTATGGGGCGGCGCCGCTACTCTCGGAGCTGGGGGCGGGCGAGGTGCGGCTGCACGGCGGCGACTCGGGCGACCAGAGGTTTTTTGTGGCGTGGGGTTTTGTTGAGGTGTTGCCCGAACGGGTGACCATTCTTGCCGAGACGGCGCTGCATCCGGAGGAGATCGATAAGGCGGAGGCGCGGCAAGAGCTGGAAGCGGGCGAGAAGATGTGGCGCGAGGCCGGCGACGAAGGCGAGAGGTACGACCGGGCGAACGCGGAGATTCGGCAGGCGGAGGAGAAGCTGGCCTCGGCTGAGGGCAGGAGTACCTAGGGAGGATCTGAGCGAGTCTCAGGGGAAGCCTTGGGTTCGTGCCATGCATCTAGCGAGCTCCTCGACGATCCCTGCCCCCATACCCCACCCCTCTTTTTTGTGGGCTGCTAAACCAAATGGGTACAGTCATTTAGCGGAGCACCCTACAGCTAAAGGCATAAACATACTTGACACACCAAAACCTGTTGGGCTGAGGGTGCCGTGACAGGGCAAGCCCGTCTGTACCCAAGCCGCCTCCTCGGGCGGCTTCTCTCTGTATGGCGCAAATTTATTTTTCGCAGGTCGCAGCCTGTGGGTAGGTCAATAGGTTGTGATCGCATAAGATCGGTGACCACAATGGATTGTGTTAACGAATTTGGTGCAGGCAGGATCGCCTATTGGCAGCCGAATAAACTTGTGGTTGTCCTTATTGGCGATGTGCTAACGTGAAGGCACGCGGCCCAAATGAGACCGCTAAACGCACTGAAGCCCGCTGTGGCGGCGGGCGGGGTGTGCTGTTGCAGGTGAATGAGACTTTCGACTGCTTGATGCGCTGGACGACTTCGACCTCCCCAGCCTAGGCCAACCCCCTAAAAAAATCAAGTGGAAAAGTCACAGGAGAGTTGTGTGTTTTGGGAGGGGATTCAAAATGGCACTAGAACACAAATACACGTTAGTGTGTGAGGACATCCGGCAAGAGAATACTGGGAAGTGGCTCATCATCGGCCTTTACACACACAACATCACGACGGCTCAGCTCCCATTCTTCATGCCTAGCTTGGCGTTCTTCTTCTGCCTTACCGCAGACGCCGTAGGTCAGCATAGGTTCAAGGTTGAGCTTCGCCATCTCGATACAGGAACGCTCATCGCCCCCGAACTTGCAGGCGCGCTCGGTATCCAAAAGCCGGGGCCAGTGATCCTGCCGATCAAGCTACCACCACTCCAATTTAGAGCCCACGGCAGCTACAGCATATCCGCAGAGTTCGAAGGGCACACTGAGCCATTTATGACGGAGTTCACGGTTGAGTTGGCCCAGATGCCACCGATGCCAACCATGCCGTTTAGGCAGTGATCAGGTAGCCTTCGTCCTGGCTGTACGTTGCCGGGTTGAGGCCGTCATATTGGACACTCGCACCACCGGGATTGAATGTCTGGGAAAGCGATTGCAGCCATCCACGAAGGTCATTTTCGGTGGCGATTTTGGCAGAAACGCGAGATAGCAGTGTTTGAACGTGATCGCCGAGAGCAAGCACTTGTGGTTCACTTGCAACGTTGATTGCGGAGTAAATGTCTTCAAAGGCCTCAGCAAAACGTCGGAGATTTAGGGAGCCAGAGAGGTAACTGCGGATGAGATCACGAATTTGGGAAGCGGACACCATGACGAACACTCCAGAGCGAAAAATTGAATATAAAGACCGCGATCAACTAGACCATCTGTACGAGGAACACGGATTTGGGAGAATACTCGCGGACTGTCAGCGCCGTGTCATTGCTGATGGCGCGTTCTATCCGAGCAAGGGATCCGATCATCGAACCATTAAGGAACTCGGCGAGGTGTTCACCGATGCCTCCGGCATTCGAGCGGTAATCTTTCACTATACGCACTCCGATGGAACGGTAATTTGCAGCATCAAACGTCTAGTGACGAGCGATGTGGACTATCGGCTTCCACCCGTCTCGTCATAGCCCTTGGTCTTTTTACTTGGTCTTACAATATACATACGTGCGGGCACGTAAAGCACCATTCTTTTTCATGCAGTTGCAACCTTTCCACATACGCAGAATACCCACTTTAAGCAAGAAATTGCATACCAAGGGAAGAAAAGTACCTACCACCTCCGCTGGTGGGGATTCCCCCAAAGTCGCATAGTGCGCTATTCTCAGACGCATTAGGACGCCCCCCGACACCCCGGAGTTTCAACGTTTCACGGCTGCCGTGCAGGACATTTTGAAGGTATCAAAAGGCGAGATGCAGACGCGCATCGAGGCCCACAGAGATACATGGAAGAGGCTCTCTAAGGGTTCCTCTTCCCTCGCCCCTGCCGCTTCCGCAAAGCTCCGCTCCTCAGTCTCAGGCCGCTAGGAGGCTGGCGTCCCTGCCACCTTGCCGGTCAGTTCTGCATAGGTCGGTCTCTTCCCTGAAATCTGCGATACAGCCAGCATGAAACGGTCACCGTCATTCAACGGGTTCTCGCGTGTGCCGCGATTGTTGATTCGGCACCCGGCAAAGACAAATGCGGGGGTCCCTCCGCTCGCGCGGGGCGCTCGGTCGGGATGACGGAGCTAATTTCGGTTGCGTGGGCATGGGTGACGGGGGTGGTGGGTTCTTCGGCGGAGGCTTTGAGG
>JBEKDS010000049.1:0-11043 GCA_050014235.1 Acidobacteriaceae bacterium | reverse complement strand
CATGTGGTGAAGCGGTTCCCAAAGACGAAAGTGGTGGCGACTACACTGCGCGAGGTGCACACGACGAACCACCACAGCTGGAGCGCGGTGGCGTGGGTGAACGGCAATGCGGTGTTTGCGCCGACGACGGAGCTGAACGTGCTGGACCGCGTGGGTGGCGGGGACGGCTTTGCGTCGGGCTTTATCTACGGGCTGCTGAGCGGCGAGACGCCGGAGCAGGCGATCAAGCTGGGATGGGCGCATGGCGCGCTGATGACGACGTTCCCTGGCGATACGACGATGGCGACGGTGGAGCAGGTGATTGCGTTTGCAAGCGGAGGGTCGGCGCGAATTCAGCGTTGAGGTGTTGAGGGTGCGGGAATGATTGTGGTCCTGATGGGCGTGAGCGGCTCGGGCAAGACCACGATCGGCATCTGCCTCGCCGAGCGCATGGGCTGGACGTTTGCGGATGCGGACGATTATTTTCCGCGGCTGCTGAAGCAGAAGATGGCGGCGGGCCATGCGCTGACGGATGAGGACCGCTGGCCGTGGCTGAAGCTGTTGAACCGGCTGCTGCGTAAGTGGGACCGGGAGCAGACGAACGGAGTGCTGGCGTGTTCCGCGCTGAAGGAGACGTACCACGATATTCTGAGGAGCGGGATTGCGACGCGGCTGGAGTTTGTGTTTCTGGACGGGTCGAAGGCGCTGATCGCGCACCGGCTGGAAGAGCGCAAGCATGAGTACATGAATCCGAAGTTGCTGGACAGCCAGTTGGCGACGCTGGAGACTCCGGACGATGCGTTCCGGATTGTGAACGACCGGCCGCCGGACAACATCGTCGATCAGATTGTGGCGAAGCTGGGGCTGGAGAGTGTAAGAGCACATCGATTTGTAACTGAGAGAGGGAGTGATCCGATGGGACATCCGTTGTTCGATCTGACAGGCAAGACGGCGGTGGTGGTGGGCGGGACTTCGGGGATTGGTCTGGCGATGGCGGTGGGGCTGGCGGAGGCGGGGGCCGATGTGGTGGCGAGCTCGCGGCGGCAGGAGCAGGTGGACGATGCGGCGGCGCTGATTGAGAGCCGGGGGCGAAAGGCGCTGCGGTTGACGTCAGATGTAGGAGATCGAGCGACGCTGGAGCGGCTGCTGGACGAGACGGTGACGGCGTGGGGCAAGGTGGACATCCTGGTCAATTGCGCGGGGAAGATCAAGCGCGCGCCGACGGTGGATTTTCCGGAGGACGTGTGGGACGACATCATGGACACCAACGTTACCGGGACGCTGCGCGCGTGCCAGATCTTCGGCAAGCACATGCTGGCGAATGGGTATGGGCGGATCATCAATATCGCTTCGCTGAATACGTTTGTATCGCTGAAGGAGGTGACGGCGTATGCGTGCAGCAAGGCGGCGGTGGGGGCGCTGACAAAGTCGCTGGCGGTGGAGTGGAGTGCACAGGGCGTGACGGTGAATGCAATTGCGCCGGGGGTCTTCCGCACCGCGCTGAACGCGGAGCTGCTGGACAAGAGCGAGCGGGGCAAGGAGCTGCGGATGCGGACGCCGATGGGACGGTTCGGCAAGACGGAGGAGCTGGTGGGGGCGGCGATTTATCTGGCGAGCGATGCGTCGACTTTTGTGACGGGGGAGATTCTGGTGGTGGATGGAGGGTTTTTGGCGAGCGGGGTGAACCAGTAGGCGGGAGTCGGGACGCGCGCGGTTGGAATCAGGGAATGCGGACGGCTGGAATCAGGGGATGCGAACGACGAGGCCGGTGGCGAGGGCTTTGGTGGGGACGGTACCGTTGTAGTAATTGCAATCGCTGAACTCGAGAACTCGCCAGTCGACGATGGCGAAGAGTTTGCGGTCGACGCCGACGACGTACTCGTAGTCGATGTGCTGGGTCGCGTCGGTGGAGAGTTCCTTGTAGCTGCCGACGCCGAAGAGGAATTCGGCGTAGGGTGTGAGTTTGACGACGGGAATATTGATGCCGATGCGCGGTCCGATGACGCCGTTGTAATGCTGCTTGCCGCTGCCGTTGAGCAGGTAGCCGCGCAGATCGGCGCCGAGCTTGACCACGGGGATGGGAAGGTTGGCGTAGATGCCGAGGGTGGGGCCGTAGATTCTTGTGGTGACGGTGCTGTTGGTGAGGGTTGGCGGCGAGGTGACCGGGGTGGCTTCGATGCTCTGGGGGACGTCGAGGTTGGCGCCGGTGAAGAGGGCGTAGACGCCGGTCTGGGCGGAGGCGAAGCTTGCGGTGAGCGCTGCTGCGAGGGCGAGGGTGCAGATGCGCCAGGT
Organism: Acidobacteriaceae bacterium; assembly: GCA_050014235.1. GTDB lineage: Bacteria > Acidobacteriota > Terriglobia > Terriglobales > Acidobacteriaceae > Edaphobacter. The sequence continues at coordinate 8,772 of JBEKDS010000049.1, read as the reverse complement.
TGCCATGGAAGGTTGTCCTCCGACCAAACATAGCATTGGATGCAGGGCGGCGATGATGGGAAGACCCGCGGGGCATCGAGTTTAGAACGTCGCTGGGCCGGGGTTGTCGCTCGTCCAAGCGGCGTATACTTTTCGGAAAGCATCCAAAGTATGAAGACTCCAACGCAAATTGAGAGGGCAGCATGAGTGAGAACGGCAATGGCCACGGCGCCAACGGGAACGGGCATTCCGCCAACGGCAACGGCTATAGGGTCCCGGTGGCGCGGGCGGAGTGGATCGTCCGGCGCAGGGAAGAGGCGGAGCGCACGGGCGATGGCAACATGAGCCAGATGCACTTTGCGCGCAGGGGGATGATCACCGAAGAGATGGCGTATGTGGCGCAGGTGGAGAAGCTGGCGCCGGGGTTTATCCGGGATGAGGTTGCGGCGGGGCGGATGATTATTCCGGCGAACATCAACCATCCGGAGCTGGAGCCGATGGGGATCGGGGTGGGGTCGCTGTGCAAGATCAATGCGAATATTGGGAACTCGGCGATTGTGTCGAATGTGGATGAGGAGCTGAGGAAGCTGCATACGGCGGTGCATTATGGGGCCGATACGGTGATGGACCTCTCGACGGGCGGGGACATACCGATGATCCGCGAGGAGATTTTGCGGCATAGCCCGGTGCCGATTGGGACGGTGCCGCTGTATGAGGCGCTGAGCCGGGTGAAGAAGCTGGAGGACCTGAATATCGACCTGTACCTTGAGGTGATTGAAGAGCAGGCGCAGCAGGGGGTGGACTACTTTACGATCCACGCGGGGGTGCTGATCCAGTATGTGCCGATGGTCGCCAAGCGGATTACGGGGATTGTGAGCCGGGGCGGGGCGATTCTTGCGCAGTGGATGACGAGCCACCATAAGCAGAATTTTTTGTATGAGAATTTTGATCGCATCACGAAGGTGATGGCGAAGTACGACGTAAGCTACTCGCTGGGCGATGGGCTGCGGCCGGGGTGTCTGGCGGATGCGAGCGATGAGGCGCAGTTTGCGGAGTTGAAGACGTTGGGCGAGCTGACGCGCAAGGCTTGGAAGAGCGATGTGCAGGTGATGATCGAGGGGCCGGGGCACATCCCGATGGACCAGATCAAGCTACAGGTGGATAAAGAGGTTGAGCTGTGCGACGGCGCGCCGTTCTATGTGCTGGGGCCGCTGGTGACGGACATTGCGCCAGGGTATGACCACATTACGAGTGCGATCGGCGCGGCGATGATCGGCTGGCACGGTGCGGCGATGCTGTGCTACGTGACGCCGAAGGAGCACCTGGGGCTGCCGAATGAGAAGGACGTGAAGGACGGGATTATTGCGTACAAGATTGCTGCGCACGCGGCGGATGTGGCGCGGCACAGGCCGGGCGCGCGCGACCGAGACGACGCGATCAGCCATGCGCGGTATACGTTTGATTGGGACAAGCAGTTTGCGCTTTCGCTCGATCCGGAGACGGCGCGGGCGATGCATGACGAGACGCTTCCGGACGACTACTACAAGGAGGCGGCGTTCTGCTCGATGTGCGGGCCGAAGTTCTGCAGCATGAACTGGTCGAGCAAGGTGGACAAGTTCAACGAGCAGGAGCATGGGCTGAAGAAGCCGGACCTGACGCAGATTGTGATGGAGCAGATGGCGATGCGGGGTTAGGTCCCGAAGCGGGGTGCCTGGACCCTCGCGCGCGAGGCGACTGCGCGGCGGGGTTGCGACCGCAGCGGGCGCGACGCGGGGCGTTGTGTGGCATGGTGCGAGAGTTCGACTTTGCTGAAGTTGAATGCCATGCCGGCCACGCACTGGTTGATGCGGTGAGGTGAGGGCAGGCAACAAAGATCGCTCGAGGTCTCGAGGGCCCGGGCGCGGATCATAGGGGATCCTTCTCATCCCGGTCGGGACGCATGGTGATGATTGCGGGTGCGATGATCATTCCGAGAAACACCAAGGCTAGAACCAGATCGTGAACCATTGCAGGACGCTCCTGTGCGAACGGTCAATTGGCCGCTTCTACAGGAATCATCCGCTCCATCTCAGCGATCGGACATAGCACTTGAGTTGTATGCCGCGAGGGTCTACAAGATCGGCTGGGTGCAGAATTTGCAGCGCCTGGCCGGCAGGGGGATCTCCGAGAGGCACTCGCCGCAGGTCTTGGTGGCGGGGGCGGATTCGGGCTCGGGCTTTTTGGCCCGGGCGATCAGGTAGTTCAGCGGCAGGACGACGAAGAAGTAGATCACGCCGGCGACGATGAGGAAGTTCAGCGTAGCGGTGAGGAAGGTGCCGTAGTTGATCGGCGTGCCGTTGAGGTCGTAGGCAAGCTTGTCGAAGTCCGGCGTCTTGATGACGGCGGCGACGAACTGCATGACGATGCCTTTGGTGAAGGCGGCGACGACTGCGCCGAAGGCCGTGCCAATGACGACGGCGACTGCGAGGTCGACAACGTTGCCGCGAAGAATGAAATCGCGAAAACCTTTGAGCATGTGGGGAAGTTCCTCCTGGATGGAATGGGGTGGGTCTGCTTGCGTATCGTGGCAAGTATAGGTTACGCCGACTAAAGCAGATACGGGAATAACAGAAAGAAAAGGATGAGGCAGACGGCCATCAGATCCATATAGATGAGCAGGAGTACGCCGCCGTGATAGAGGCTCCAGCGGGGCTGCATGCAGCGGATGTGGTCGAAGGTACCGAAGAGCGCGAGCAGGGCGGGGATGATGAGGAGCAAGGTGGCGCGGGTGTGAGGGAAGCCGGAGAGCGGGAAGGCGGCGGCGAAGCTGCCCAGCACGAGCAACGTGCCGCGCAGGAGCGAGCGGCGGCGGGGGTTGAAGATCGCGAAGGATGAGAGGGGGCGGGTCAAGGAGAGGCCTTATTCGATTCTATGAGGAGCCAGCGGACGGGGTTGAGGGATTCTGCTTTGTTAGGCGCATCGGCAGCTCAAATTGACGCGGGATCGAAAAAATTCGGAAATCTTTGCTGTACTTGCTTTTTTCCTTTGTTTAGCGCGCTACGATAAGACTGCTGTAGGCCACAATCTCATTCAGCGGAGGAGATTTATGAGGGGTCCTACAAGGTGGCTGGAGGGTCCATGTTTAGGTGCCTATCAATATTACGTGCATCCGATAGCCATTAATCAGCGCTACGTCGTCGAGGCCACGATACACGGGCCCTGTGGGATCGGATGGCGGTGGAGTGAGGACGGCCCCCGGTGATATGGGCCTGAGGGCTCACATGACAGGGTGCCGGACGCGCTCGTTGCTTCGCAGGGGCTCGGTAGCTTGGTGGGAGCGATAAGCGGGATCCCCCCGCGCGATCCAACGGACGAGCGTGAGATGCGGGCGATTTTTGCAAACGGTTTCTATATCGGTGCGGGAATTAATGCTATTTCCACTCAGCAGGGTTATCTATACCTACTAATGAACGACAACTGGACCTACGAAGATAACAATGGAGCGGTTACGTTTTCGGTGAGCTTCCCCTAGAGGGAAATGGGTGCCTCGTCCCGCCCTAAGCCGATGCCTACGGTCTCTTATCGTCGTATCGCTTTACTGTTCGGTCACTCTTCGGCGGGGCGCTTGTAGGGGGCTGCCATGCGGGCGCGAGCCTCGTTGATGGCGCCCTGGGTGTTGTCGTTGGTCTGTACGGCGAGGCGGTACTCGTTGACGGCGCGGTCGCGCTGGCCGGTGACGTCGAAGATGTAGCCGAGATGGATGTGGCTCCAGACCTCGGTCCAGCGGGGGTCGTCGTCGCCGCGGAGGGCGTCGCGGAAGCTATTGGCGGCGGACTGGTAGTTGCGCTGGAGGAAGAAGACCTCGCCGATGCGGTAGGAGGCGAGGGAGCTGGATTTGTTGGAGTCGAGGGCCTTCTGGTATTCGGCGAGCGCGGCGGTGTAGTCGCCCTGGGCGACGAGCTGCTGGCCGCGGAGGACGGCGACGCGGACGGCGAGGTCGGGCGTGCTCTTGAGGACCCAGTTCTCGGGGTCGATCTGAATGCGGCGGGGGCGGCCGAAGGTCTCAACGGTGTAGGGCGAGTCGGTGCCGGAGACGTCGATGCGCTTGTCTTCGGTCTTGCCGTCGGTCTCGATGCGCAGCTCGACGGGCATGCGGAAGAGGTCGAGGTCTTCGCTGACGGCGCCGACAGTGCGGAAGCCTTTGCTGCTGCCGAGGCGATAGACGGCGTACTTATCCACGAATGCGGGCGCGCCTGTGCCGTCGATCCACTGGGCGAAGAATGCGGTGAGTTCGAGGCGGCTGTTGGCCTCGGCTACGGTCTGGACCTCGGAGGCGCGGACGCTCTTGTCCGTATATTGCGCGAGCAGGCCGCGCAGAAAGCGCTGGAAGACCTCGTCGCCCATCTCCCAGCGGAGCATATGGAAGACCATGGCGCCCTTTTCCAGGGTCATGGATTGAAACTGGGGCGAGAAGGGGTCGATGCGGCCGAGGGTGGAGAGCGGTTCGGTGTCGTAGGCGAGGGCGCCGGCGGAGACGTCGCCGACGGCGGTCTGGAAGGCGGTCTTGCCGGCGGAGTCCTCGAGGTACATCAGCTCGCCGTAGCGCGACATGCCGTTAGTGATCCAGGCGTCGTTGAGCGTGGCGGGCGAGACCTCCGAACCCCACCACTGATGGGCGAGGGTGTTGGCGAGCAGGCGGTGCGAGGCGGCGGTGTTGTCGACGATGCGGTTGCCGCCAATGCAGGCCATCTCCGGCGCCCAGGCGGCGGAGACGGAGTCCTCGGGAAGCTCGACGATGTTGATGCGGCCGGACTCGGGCTGGCCGAAGATGCTGGTGAGGAACTCGAACTCGCGGCCGGCGAGGGCGGCGAACTCGGAGGCACCGGCCTTGCGTTTCTCGGTGACGTAGACGCGGATATTGTTGAGGCCGCCGCTGATGGGTGGAAGGAATTTACCGGCAACGATGGTGCCGGGAAAGCCAGACTTGGACCAGGTGAAGGTGAACTCGGTGCCGCTGCCGGCAGGTGCGGGCTTTTTGGTCATGACGCCGCTGCCGACGACGGTGTAGCCATCGGGGACGCGGATGTGCATCTGGGCGGTGAAGCGATCGGTGAAGAGTCCAGTCATTGGGAACCAGCGGCCGGCGTAGAGCAGGATGCTGATGGGGTCGGCGACGGCGGCGAGCTTGATGCCTTCGACGGGGCTGGTGTCCGAGCCGGTGAGGGTGCCGGAGTAGGCGAAGTGGAAGGTGTTCAGCGAGCCCTTGGGGAGCGGCGCGGGCAGCGTGACGTGGACGGTGGAGTTGGTGGTGAGGCGCTCGGAGTTGAGCGCTTTGCCGGCGTTGTCGGTGAGGGCGGTGATGTTGAGGCCGTTGTTGAGCTCGAAGGTGGCGGAGGTGAGGTCTTCGAGGGCGGTGAAGGTGACATCGGCGGTGGCGGTGAGTTTGTTGGCGGCGGGATCGAGGTCCGCGGTGATGACGTAGGCGGTGATGTTGAGCTGCGGGCGGGTGGGGGCGGCGATGGCTGGGCGCACTGTGGTGAGCGCGGCGATGGTAGCGATCAAAAGGGCTGCGCGAAGGCTGCGGAGCGGGTAGGAGCGTTCGATTCGGCGGGACAAAGACATGCGAGCTGAATCCTCAAGGATTATGGTAAGGCCGCGCGGGCGCAGTTGGGAATCGGGCGCGCAAATCGGGCCGGTATTTCCCTTGCTGCCCGGAGGTTAGACGTTGGCGGCGGGGGTTTGGGCAGTAGGGGTGGGGGCCTAGGCGGGGTACTGGCTCTTAGCTGTTGGCCTCCAGATTTGCTTCGGAGGGGTCTGCGTTGTCTCCTGGGCGGGGTGTAAGGGGGTTCGCTGGGAGGATGTGGGTGTTTTTGGGTGGGCGTTTTCCGGGTTCCAGCTCTCAGCTACCAGCGGTCAGCTATCGGCATTTGGGGCGAGGAGGACGAGGGCGATGTCGCAGACGCGCTGGATGGGGTTGGCTGGCGCGGGGACGACGGGGAGGAGGCGGGTGCGGGCGGCTGCGAGGTCGGCGATCATTTGCGCGCGGATGGGGGTGTCGGTGAGGAGGGGGCGCAGGGCGGCGGCGAGATTGTCGGCGGTGAAGCGATCGTTGATGAGTTCGGGGACGATGCGGCGGCCGGCGATGAGGTTGACCATGGCGATGGGCAGGTTGCCGTCGGCGTCTTTGAGCTGGGTGGGGTCGCCGATCTCCATGGGGTAGCGGATGAGACGTTTGGCGAGGGCGAAGGTGAGGCGGGAGACGCGGTAGACGACGATGAAGGGATTGCCGATGGTGAGGGCCTGGACGGTGGCTGTGCCGCTGGCGACGATCGCGGCGCGGGCGTGGTAGAGGGCGGGGCGGGCGTCGGGGACGAGGTGCAGATTCGCCCGGTATGTCATCTGGCCTTCGACCCACTCGCGCGAGAGTGTCGAGGCGACCGGAACGAGGCACTCGTAGTCGTTCACGACATCCAGAACTTCTAACAGGGCAGCGCTGTCTTCCATTTCAGCGAGATTCGCTTCGATTTCTTTCTCGCGGCTTCCCGGCAGCAGGGCAATCCACTCCTTGGATGGATCAAGTCCATGTTCGGCAGCGTAGGCCTCGCGGGAGATGGTGGGAAGGGGAAGCGCTGCAAGGGGGTGGCCGACGAACTCAGCGTCGACGCCGCGGGCGCGGTAGAAGGGGGCTTCGAAGGGGAAGATGACGAGCATCTTCGAGACGCATTGCTGGACCCAGCGCAGGCGGCGGCGCTTCCACGCCCAGAGCTGCGGGCTGACGAACCAGAGGACGGGGATGCCGAGGCGCTTGCAGTGTTTGGCGAGGCGGAAGTTGACGTCGGGGAAGTCGATGAGGATGGCGAGGGCGGGCCGGCTGCCGTGGAGGTCGGCGACGAGGGCGCGGTAGGCGCGGAAAACGCGCGGCATGTGGCGGAGGACTTCGGTGATGCCCATGTGGGCGACGTCCTCGGCGCGGATGACGCGGGTCTGGCCGGCTGCGGCCATCTCTGCGCCGCCGAGGCCGGTGAAGGTGGCTTGTCCTGGGAAAGACTGTGGGATACGGCGGCGCAGTTCGGCGATGATCTGGGCACCGTAGTGGTCGCCGGAGGCCTCGCCGGCGGAGAGGAAGATGCGCGGGTTGGAGGGGGCGCCGATGAGGGTTAGTTTAGCGTTTATGGGTTGCGATGGTTGGCTGCGGATAGGATAGAGGCGAATCGGAGGTCGTGACGTGGCGGGGAAGGCGAAGAGGTTTCGGGCGGTGCTGGAGCCGCTGGGCGATGGGCTGGGGTGGGTGGTGGCTTGGCTGCCGTTTGATCCAGCGACGGCGTGGAAGGAGATGGTGCGACAGCGGGTGACGGTGGAGGTGGGTGGGGAGGTGTTTCGGACTTCGTTGTTTGGGGGATCGCGGGTGGGGGAGGCTCGGAGGCGCGACGGTTGCTTTCTGCTGGTCAACAAACAGATGCAGCGGGCAGCGGGCGCGGGGGTGGGGGCGATGGTGGAGTTCGTGGTCGCGCCGGACCTGGAGCCGCGAGAAGCGGAGCTGCCGGATGAGCTGGCCGCGCTTTTGGAGGATGAGCCGGGGCTGCGGAAGTGGTACGACGGGCTGAGTGAGTATATGCGGCGGGAGATCGGCAAGTCGGTGGTGGGGGTGAAGAGCGAAGAGGCGCGGATGCGGCGAGCGCAGCAGATGGCGGAACGGCTGCTGGCGACGATGGAGGGTGAGCGGGAGTTGCCGCCGGTGATCGCGGCGGCGTTTCGGGCGCGGCCCAAGGCGCGGGCGGGGTGGGCAAAGATGACTCCGGCGCAGCGGCGGGGGGAGTTGATGGCGGTGTTCTACTATCAGACCCCGGAGGCTCGGCAGCGGCGGGTGGAGAAGCTGTGCGATGGGGCGGAGAGGCGTTAGCGTGGTGGGGGACTAACAGCAGATCCCCTTCGGGGATGACAAACAAGAAAGGCAAGAGAAACGGCACAGCAGATCCCGTTCGGGGATGACAAGACGGAGAGGCAAAGGCAGTGGCGGGGATCAGCTGCTTTCTCTTTCTGCTGCGCTGCCTCAATGCCCGCGCGCGAGTATCAGCTCTGGGTCTATATCCTCTCCAGCCGTTCGCGGAACCTGTACGTTGGCATGACGAATGCGCTCATTGCGCGGACTGCGAAACATCGCGAGCATATTGCTGGAACCTACACCGCGCGGTATGCCATCGACCGGCTTGTTTATTTCGAATACTTCCAATATGTGAACGACGCTATTGCCAGGGAGAAGGCGCTGAAGCGGTGCAGTCGTGCGCAGAAGATTGAATTGATTGAGCGGTTGAATCCCACATGGGAAGACTTGTTTCCGAAGCTGGCGTCGCCTGCGATGACGTGGAAGGAGGCGCAGGCTGCGGCGGGTGAGGCGGGGGAAGTTGGGGACGGGGATGGCTCGGAGTGAAGGCAGAAGCAGATCCCCTGCGGGGATGACAAACAAAAAAAACGAAAAAGTAGTCAGGCGGGGACGCCGAGTTCCTGGTCTTTGTATTGGAGCTGGTAGAGCTTGTAGTAGAGGCCGCGCTGGGTGAGGAGTTGCTGGTGGGTGCCGCGCTCGCGGAGCTGGCCTTTGTGCATGACGAGGATCTCGTCCGCGGATTGAACGGTGGACAGGCGGTGGGCGATGAGGACGCTGGTCCGGCCGGTGATCATGCGCGAGAGGGCGAGGCGGACGCGGTGTTCGGTCTCGGTGTCGACGGAGCTGGTGGCCTCGTCGAGGATCAGGATGGCGGGCGCGTGGGCGAGGGCGCGGGCGAAGCTGATGAGCTGCTTCTGGCCGGTGGAGAGGGT
>JBEKDS010000048.1:0-11932 GCA_050014235.1 Acidobacteriaceae bacterium | reverse complement strand
GCGGGAGCGAAGGCGCGGGTGGTGGGGCGGGAGTGCGAGGGGTAGCGATCTCGTATCCAGAAACTCAAGCCCAAGTTGAGACCGTAAGAAGCTGCCAGGGCTGAAGCCCGCCCTATCTCAGAGTCGTATTCGTGGGGCTGAAGCCCCAAGCTCCCACCATAAATACCAGATACGTTAGCGGAGGAAGGCGCCGAGTTCGGTGGCGGCGGCGCGCAGGACGGGCAGGTAGCGGGTTTGCATCTCGTAGACGGGCATGCGCGGGGCGCTGCCGCTGAGATTGATGGTGGCGACGACGCGGCCGGAGGGTGCGTGTACGGGCACGGCGAGCGAGCGCAGGCCGACCTCGTACTCCTGGTCGACCAGCGCGTAGCCGTTGCGGCGCACGTTGCGCAGGATGAGCGAGAGCTTTTCGACACTATTGACGGTGCGCGAGGTGTGCGGGGTGAGGACAACGCGGGCGAGGTACTGCTCGAGTTGCTCGGCGGGAAGATAGGCGAGCAGGACGCGGCCCATGCTGGTGCAGTAGGCGGGGAGGCGGCTGCCGATCTGCAGGTCGACGGCCATGACGCGCTGGACGGTAGTGCGGGCGACGTAGAGGATGTCGTCGCAATCGAGGGTGCCGACGGAGAAGCTTTCGCGGTAGGCGGCGGACATGCGTTCGAGGATGGGCTGGGCCGCGGTGGTGAGTTGGTTGGAGGAGGCGTAGCTGTTGGAGAGGGTCAACATGCGGGGGCTGAGGGCGTAGCGGGAGCCGTCGTCGGCGCCGGCGAAGCCGAGCTTAGTGAGGGTGTAGAGGCAGCGGCGGACGGCGGCGCGGGAGAGGCCGGTTTTGAGGCTGAGCTGGGAGATGGTCATCTGCGGGTGCTGCGGGGTGAAGGACTGGATGACGAGCAAGCCGCGGGCGAGCGAGGTCATGAAGTTGGGATCGCCGGCGAAGGGGTCGAGCGTGGAGGCGGGGGTGGAGGCGGGGGTCTGTCGGGCGGCGGGAATGGATGCAGCGTGGGCAGGCAGGACAGTGGGAGCGGCGGGCGGAGGTGCGGGGGCTTGTGGAGCGGGGCGGCGAGTTGCGAGAGCCATGGGTTGTGAACCTCAAAATCGAGTGGAGAAAGACGGGGCCGGCAGCGGGGGGCGCGCTGAGACCGGCGTTAAGTGCGCGATAGCCGGACTAAAGATACGATAAACGCACGGACTGGCGAGTGCAAGGCGACGCTATTTCGATGCGGACCACCGGATAAATGGATCGACCCGGCGCGGGTTGTCATCTCACGTTTTGAGAGGACGCGGAAAGGTCGCGCCGTTGATGGGGCGCGGCGATCTGCTGTGAGAAAATACACGCCTATGGCTACTGGAGATCCAACCCAAATCGCGCTGACCGACCGGCCGGCATGGAAGGCGCTGGCGGCGCACGCAGAGGAGATGAAGGCGCGGACGCTGCGCGAGCTATTTGCCGCGGACGCGGGGCGTGGCGAGCGGCTGACGGCGGAGGCGGCGGGAATATTTCTCGACTACTCGAAGAACCGGGTGACGGACGAGACGCTACGGCTGCTGGTGGGGCTGGCCGAGGCGTGCGGCGTGCGGGCGAGGATCGACGCGATGTTTCGCGGGGACAAGATCAACATCACGGAGAACCGCGCGGTGCTGCATGTGGCGTTGCGCGCGCCGACGGGCGAGAAGATTTTTGTGGACCGCGAGGACGTGGTGCCGGGAGTCCATGCGGTGCTGGAGAAGATGGCGGGGTTCGCGGAGAAGGTGCGGTCAGGCGCGTGGAAGGGACACACGGGCAAGCGGATTCGCAACGTGATCAACATCGGGATCGGCGGCTCGGACCTGGGGCCGGTGATGGCGTATGAGGCGCTGAAGCATTATTCGCAGCGCGACCTGACGTTCCGGTTTGTCTCGAATGTGGATGGCACCGACTTTGCGGAGGCGGTGCTCGATCTCAGCCCGGAGGAGACGCTGTTTCTGGTGGCGTCGAAGACGTTTACCACGCTGGAGACCATGACGAATGCGCATACGGCGCGGGATTGGTCGCTGGCCGGGCTGGGTGGAGATGAGGCGGCGGTGGCGAAGCACTTTGTGGCGATCTCGACCAACGCGAAGGAGGTAGCGAAGTTCGGGATCGATACGGAGAATATGTTTGGCTTCTGGGACTGGGTGGGCGGGCGCTACTCGATGGACTCGGCGATCGGGCTCTCGACGATGATTGCGATCGGGCCGGAGAACTTTGGCGCAATGCTGGCGGGCTTCCATGCGATGGATGAGCACTTCCGGACCGCGCCGTTTGCGCAGAATTTGCCAGCGCTGCTGGGGCTGCTGACGGTGTGGTACACGGACTTTTTCGATGCGCAGACGGTGGCGATCCTTCCTTACGAGCAGTACCTGAAGCGGTTTCCTGCGTACCTGCAGCAGCTGACGATGGAGTCGAATGGGAAACATGTAACGCTGGCAGGCACACATGTGGACTACGACACGGGGCCGGTGTACTGGGGCGAGCCGGGGACGAATGGACAGCACTCGTTCTACCAGCTGATCCATCAGGGGACGCGGCTGATCCCCTGCGATTTTATTGGGTTTGCGAAGGCGCTGAACCCGCTGGGGCGGCACCACGACATGCTGATGGCGAATGTGTTTGCGCAGGCGGAGGCGCTGGCGTTCGGCAAGACGGCGGAGCAGGTGAAGGCGGAGGGCACGCCGGACTGGCTGGTGCCGCACCGCGTGTTTGAGGGCAACCGACCGTCGAACGTGATCCTGGCGGACGTGCTGACGCCGGAGGCGCTGGGCAAGCTGGTGGCGCTGTATGAGCACTCGGTGTTCACGCAGGGCGCGGTGTGGAACATCGACTCGTTCGACCAGTGGGGGGTAGAGCTGGGCAAGGTGCTGGCGACGAAGATCCTGGGCGAGCTGGAGGCCGCGAGCGAGCCGGCGATGACGCACGACTCGTCGACGACGAGTCTGATTCGGCGGTACAGGGCAAGCAAATAGCTGCGGCTGCGCTTTGCTGTGGCTGCACTCCCGCGTCTCGGGCGCGAGGTCCTGCGACGGGCTCAGGGCAGGCTTTGGGGAGCACGCGATCGCGCTAGACGTCGTTGGTGAGGCTGCTGCCGACGGCGTTGAAGCTGTTGACGATCTTGTTGTCGAGGCCTTTGAGGGAGAGGACGGCGCCGCAGCCGACGAGGGCGGCGAGCAGCGCATATTCGATCAGGTCCTGACCTGCATCGTCGGCAAGCAGGCGCATCCAGAAGGATCTGCCGGCGGGATGAGATCCAAGGCAGACGGCGTCCGTCGCCTCATCGGGTGGGATGAGTCCCTCTTCCATACCCCTATCTTCGATTGCGCGCCGGGTCAGGGGCTATCACACAGAGGTGCCATATGGTCCCACTCACGGGTCGCCGTCCTATCAAGGCAGGGCGGCGAGGACGGCTTGCATCACGCCGGCGGGCTCGGGGCGAACGCGGAAGTCGGCGTGGGCCTCGGCGAAGGTGACGAGGCCGGACCGATCGATGACGAAGACGGCGGGGAGTGGGAGGCGCCAACTGGCTTCAGACGCGTTGGTATAGGTGCCGCCGGAGTTGACAAAGGGGATGTTGATGAGGATGCCCTGGTAGTAGCGGCGGTGCTGGGGCGGGACGGTGTAGGCGATGCCGAAGCGCTCGGCAATATTTGCTCCAGCATCCGAGAGGATGGGAAAAGGCAGATTGTGCTGCTGCAGGGTGAAGTCGTTCTGGCGCTTGGTCTGTGGGGAGATGGCGACGAAGAATGCGCCGCGGCGGCGGATTTCGGCGTGCAGGTCGCGCCAGGTTTCGAGCTCGGTGACGCAGTAGGGGCACCAGCGGCCGCGGAAGAAGCTGAGGACGAGCGGGCCGAGGGCGAGGAGGTCGGAGGAGCGGACGGGCTTGCCGGTGAGCGCGTCAGGGAGGCTGAATTCGGGCGCCTGCGCGCCGACCTTGAGGACGCGGTCTTCGATGCCGGAGGCGAGCAGCTCGGCGGTCGCCTGCTCGGAGATGGCGAGGCGCTCGGGCTGGACGAGGGCGCGGGTTTGCTGGGTGATGCGGTCGAGCTGGGCTTGCAGCGAGAAGAGCATCGGCCTGGGGGTGGTGTCCACAGACTTATTATTGCAGCCGCTGGCGAGGCGCGGGCGCGGATGCGAACTGGGTGGGAGCCGGCTGAGGGCCTCGATTGATTCGGGCGCGGACTGCGCGGCGGCTACATCATGGAGGCCATGTCCATGGTGGCGGGCGGGGCGGTTGATTTGCCGTCAGACTTTGCGGTTGAGGCAGGCGTTGCATCGTGGCAGGAGGCGGGCTCGGCGACGGATTTGGCGGCAGCGACGCTGACGAGTTCGGGCTTCTTCGCAGGGACAGGCTTCATGTGGAGCATGGCGGTGCCAGCGTTGGCCTTGTTGATGGCGTCGACGAGGCGCTGGAAGCCCTGCTCACGCGCGGCTTTGTTGGCGGGGTTTGCGTCGGGGGCTTCGCCGGCGCGCATGAAGCCGTGTCCGGCGCCATCGTAGGTGACGGGATCGTACTTTTTGCCCGCGGCCTTCATGGCGACGACGGTGTCCGGTACGGTGGCGGTGATGCGGGCGTCGTTGCCGGCGTAGAAGCCGTAGACCGGCGCAGTGATGGTGGTGACGTCGGGCGGCGGCGTGCCGTAGAAGACGAAGGCGGCGGCGAGGCCGTGGCGGTGCGCGGCGAAGGCGAAGGACTTGCCGCCGCCCCAGCAGAAGCCGGTGACGAAGAGTTTGCCGTTGGCGGAGGGGATCTTCTTGGCGTAGTCGGCGGCGGCGTCGAGGTCGGCGGTGACGACGGCGGGGTCGAGGGCGGAGACGGCTTTGGTCACCGCATCCTGCGACGCAAAGGAGTCGATGCCGCCGCCGTTGGGGCCGAAGCCGGAGACGAGGTCGGGCGCGATGACGATGAAGCCCTGCGCGGCCAACTCATCGGCCATCTCCTTGGCCCAGTCGCTGAGGCCGAAGATCTCATGGATGAGGACGACGACGGGCGCCTTGTGGCTGACCTCGGGATAGACGACGAAGGCCTGCAGGGTGCGGTCGCCGTGCTTGAGGGCGACGTACTCGCGGTGGCGCGGGGATTTTTCGAGGGCGGCTTTGGCCCAGTCCTGCGCGGGCAGCGTGGCGGTGGAGGCGAGAAGGGTGAGCGCGGCGAGGATTTTGAGCGTGAGGCGGACCATGCTGGCCAGTCTAAGCTGCGCGGAGATGGGACGGCAAGGCGGTGCAGGACAGTGGCGGCGCGCTATTGGGATGCGGGCGGCGCGGCGGTTTGCGTGGGCTGGCCCAAAGTGACGTGGACGGCGTCGCCCTGGACGACGCGACGGCCGGGCTGGGGGTATTGGGTGAGGATGACGCCGCCAGGAGCGGGGGAGGTGGGTGGGGGTGTGGGGCTGATTGCGAGGAGGTCGCTCTGGACCTTGTTGAGGGAAGATTGGATGGCGGCCTGGGATGGGGTTCTCACGGACGGGCCGGCGACGGGCGCGGCGGCGGGAGCGGTTTGGGCGGTGGGCGGCGGGGCTGCCGGCGCGCTGGTTTGCGCAGTGGCCGGCGCGGCGGCTGGCGCTGCGTCTGGGATGAGGTGCAGGCCTGCCATGGACGCGCGCACGACGGCGGCGGACCAGGTGAGGCCGAGCAGCGAGGGCATCACGTAGGCCGGCGGCGGCAGGCTGTCCTGCGGGTCGCTGATGAGGAGGCTGACGCGGGGGCCGTCGACGCCGCCGGAGTTGGCGGGGGGCGTCTGGGCAAGGACGATGCCGGGGTCGCCGGGGACGGCGAGGTGGGCGACGGTGCCGAGGTCGAGCGAAAGGCGGCGGATGGAGACGGTGGCGGCACGTTCGGACTCGCCGGTGAGGTCGGGGATGTTGACGGCCTGGGAGCCGAGCGACTCGGTGATGCGGATGGGCCACTCGCGGCGTACGCGCGAACCGGGCGCGGGGTCCTGCGCGAGGATGCGGCCGGGAGGGACGCCGGCGGAGTAGAAGCGGTTTTCCAGGGTGAGGCGCAGGCCGTCTCGACGGGCGAGATCGGTGGCGTCGGCGACGGCGAGGCCGGTGAGCGTGGGGACGACCGCCTCGCGGCCGTGGATGGCGACGCGCATGGAGATGAAGGCGGAGATGAGCGCGACCGCGACCAGGGCCAGGGCTTCAAGCACGAGGGTGAATGCGCGTTTCATCGGTGGGTTTACTTCCCTGCTCTCTGTCGGATGCGCTCTGTTACTCGCACCTTCGTTCCAGTTTATCCGCTGGGTGCCTGAGGAACCGGGCCACATGCAGCGATGGGCGACCCTTCCCGCCGAACAGCCGGTTGGGATATGCTGTCCAGCTATGAATCGACTTGCGCTTGCCTCGCTGTCTCTCCTCGCATTGCTTCCGCTTGCTGCGCAGCAGGCTCCGCAGCAAGCGGGGCAGCCAAAACCCGCGACCGTTACGCCGCCGCCCGCGGGCTTTGCGCAGTCCATCGTATTGTGGCCGGGCGGCGCACCGGGGGCGAAGGGAACCGCTGAGGGCGACGTCCCCAAGCTCTTCACCTATCCCACCACAGGGGCGGGACCTCACGCTGCCGTGATCGTGATGCCCGGCGGCGGCTATACCCATCTGGTGATGGAGCAGGAGGGTGCGTATGAGGCGCGCTGGCTGGCCGCGCATGGGGTTGCCGCCTTTGTGCTGGAGTACAGGCTGGCGCCGATGTATCTGTATCCGGCGCAGAGCCAGGACGCCTCGCGCGCAGTGCGGTATGCGCGCGCACATGCGGCGGAGTTGGGGGTCGATCCGGCGAAGTTGGGCGTGTGGGGATTTTCCGCCGGCGGAAGTCTCGCGGGCTACCTGGCGACGATTCACTCGCCGGGCAATCCCGCGGCGGCTGACCCCATCGACCGCGTCTCCGACCGCCCGGACTTCGAGATCGTCTCCTATGGGCGGCTGGACATGAGCGTCCCACTCGCCAACGGGACTCTGCCGAAGGAGTCGATCCTCGGGCCTCAGCCGACCCAGGCCGCGACCGACGCGATCGACCCGGTCAAGCACGCCAGCGCCGACACCAGCCCCTCGTTTATCTATTCGACCACTGGCGACATGACCGTGGACTCACGCAATGCGGCCGATTTTTATGTGGCGCTGAAGAGGCTAGGCGTTCCGGCGGAGTTGCATATCTTCGAGCTCGGCCAGCACGGCACGCACATGGGCGAGGATGCGAGACCTGCGCAGCACGAGCTGACCGTGTTCCCGACGCTGCTCGGCAACTGGATGCAACTGCATGGGTGGATGCCCGCAGCGCCACAGTAGCGATGGCGCGGCCATTCGACCGGGACCATCGGGAACCTTCCCGGCGGCAGGTCAGGTGCGTTATGCTTTTCGGGCCATGAATCGACTTACGATTGCCGCCCTGACTCTTCTCGCCATACTTCCACTTGCCGCGCAACAGACCCCACCCCAAACCGCACAAGCGAGGGCCCCGAGGAGCACGCCGCCGCCCGCGGGTTTTGCCAAGTCCATTGTGCTTTGGCCGGGCGGCGCGCCGGGGGCGAAGGGCACGGACGAGCGCGACATCCCTAAGCTCTTCACCTATCCGACTGCCGGGGCCGGGCCGCACGCCGCGGTGATTGTGATGCCGGGCGGTGGCTTTACCAGCCTGAAGATGGAGCAGGAGGGCGCGTATGAGGCGCGCTGGCTGGCGGCGCACAGCGTTGCAGCGTTTGTACTGGAGTACCGGCTGGCGCCGGCATATCTGCATCCCGCGCAGCGAGACGATGCGGTGCGCGCGGTGCGGTATGTGCGCGCGCACGCGGCCGAGTTGGGGGTTGATCCCGCGAAACTGGGGGTCTGGGGGTTCTCGGCGGGCGGAATCCTGGCGGGCTATCTCGCGACCATCCACAGCGCAGGCGACCCCGCGGCGGCGGACCCGCTCGACCGCGTCTCCGACCGGCCGGACTTCGCGATGGTTTCGTATGGGCGGCTGGACATGAGTGTGCCGCTGAGCAACGGCACGCTGCCCAAGGAGTCGATCCTAGGGCCGCAGCCGACGCAGGCGGCGACCGATGCGATCGATCCGATCAAGCACGCGAGCGCGGACACCAGCCCGAGCTTCCTCTACTCGACCAGCGGCGATATGAGTGTCGACTCGCGCAACGCGGCGGACTTTTATGTGGCGCTGAAGCGGCTGGGCGTGCCCGCGGAGCTGCACATCTTCGAGCTGGGGCCGCATGGCACGCACATGGGCGAGGATGTGGCGCCGGCGTTGCACGAGTTGACGGTGATCCCCACGCTGCTGACGAACTGGTTGCAGCTGCATGGATGGATGCCGGCGGACGCGCAGTAGTAGATGGGGAAAACCAGCGGAGCAGCGCGGCACTGGTTGGCTGGTTCCTTGGCAGGTTACTTCACGGGGCCGATGCGGTGGGTGTCGAGCGCGATGTCGTCGTAGTAGATGTCGAAGGGGACGGGCGCTGCGCCGCGCAGGCGGAAGCCGAGGGAGAGGTCGGTGAAGCCGCCGACGAGATCGGAGCCGACGGTCTTGTAGACGAAGGGCGTGTCGAGCACCTGTGCGCCGTCGACCCAGATGGTGGCGTGGTCGGGCTGGTCGTTGAACTCCCACTCCAGCAGGAACCAGCGGCCGAGCGGTACCTGACCGCTGGCGTGGTAGTCCTCATTGGCGTCGGCCTGGTCGATGTAGGTGACCTGGAAGAGACCGTGGGCGGTCGCGACCTCCTGATACTTGCTGTGGGGGAAGCCGGTGGTGCCGAGGGTGAGAAAGATGGTGTGGCGGTCCGGCAGCACCGGCGCAATGTAGACATAGGCGCGGCCGAAGAGGTGATGGGCGAGCGCGGCGGGAAGCTCCTTGGCGAAGAGCAACGCGAGCGTGCGCTGCGCGGGGGTGGGGCAGCCCACGTGGAGAGCGTATTTGCCGTGGGCGACCTTATCTTTCTCGACCTCGAGGACGCTGTCGCCTGTGACTTGCTGGGTCCAGATGGCGGGATCGAGCTTGCCGGACTCGAAGTCTTCGCTGAAGAGCGGTTTTGTTTGCTGGGCGCGGAGATTCGCGGCGGGCGCTAGCGCCAGTGTGAGGGCGAACAGAGCTGATTTCATTGAGCTTGCTGGCAGCATTGGGGAAGGATACTCCAGGTGAGAGTTGGATGGAAGATTTCGACCTAGATTTGCACAGAAATGGTGCGATTTGCAGTTGCGTGCACAGGCTGGACGCTCCTAAAGTTCTTCTCAACTGATGACGACGCAGTAAGTCGGCGGCAGAGGTCGGAAGGCGAGGCGGGAAGGTTGGCAGGCGGCGCGAGCCGAAGGTCACCCGGAGGGCCGGATCAGACGATGCAACCGCCGGCGGAGAGTCGGAGATCGGTTCGATGATGGCAGCGCCGGAAACGCCAGTGCGCCGACGAAAGTCGGAGGGCCGGCCGGACGGAGCGCCGGAGAGTCGATTCGAAGAGGAAAGTCGGAGTTGAGGTTCGAAGGCAGAGCATGACAGTCGGCAGACGGCGCGAGTCGGAGGCTGGCAGGAAAAGCGAAGGCTGGAGAGCGCGGCAGACGGTGCAAGCCGGAGGCCGAGGTTAGTAGGCAGAGCCGGAGGGTCGGCGGAGGGCGCGAGTCCGAAGCAGGCAGCAAGGCAAGGCTGGAGAGCAAGGCAGACGGTGCAAACCGGAGGTCGAGCTTCGAAGGCAGAGCTGGAGGGTCGGCAACCGACGCAAGTCGGAGGCAGACAGCAGAGCGAGGCTGAGAGCGCACCCCGACGAGAGTTGGAAGGTTGAGGTTCCAGGGCAGAGCCGGAGGGCTGGCAACCGACGCAAGTCGCGAGCCGGCAGCAGGGCGAGGCTGGAAGACTCGAAGACGGTCGGCGCAAGCCGGTCGCTTGAGATCGGAAGGCAGAGCTGGAGGGTCGGCAGACGACGCAAGTCGGAGGCCGGCAGCAAAGCGAGGCTGCAAACCGCGAACGCCAACTGGACTGCGAGATCTTCAATATGAAGCGCCAGAGACCGCAAGGTCTCTGGCGTTTTCGTTTGTGGGGGTGCGATTGGGTTTAGCGGGACGCGGGTTCGCGATCAGCGGGCGACGGACTTGCGCGGGCGACCACCCAAGGCCCCGTTGGCGCGGGCGGCGGTGCGCTTGGGCAGGCTGCGCGACCGGCCGCCGGCGGCGCCGAGGCGGGCAGCCATCCACTTGCGCGAGCCCATCGTGCCTTCCAGGAGATTTGGGACGTCTATGCCCCGAGAGCGGTTCGCTGGCTTGAATGCCCGCCCATCGCGGAGTGCGCGATGAATGGGATTACCCGGCTGGTAGACTTCGTGGCATGCCGGACGAACCGCAAATGACCGTAGATGAGGCACGCAGGTATCTACTGAAGTGGAAAATAGCAGTGCTTGTCATCGTCTTGCTGCCGCTTGCGCTAACCATATACGGTTTGGCGCATCCATCGAGGCATAAGGTATTACTGCTCGTGCTCGGAATGATCCTAGCGCCCATGGCTCTCGCGATTTATATCAACAAAACGGGGCGGGGCGGCCTACTTAAATCCACCAGCCAGATGCCGGTGAAGGACCTGCGATCCCTGATAAGGGTGCACCCCATGTTCATATTTACATTGCCATTGTTGGTCATTGGCATGATGTGGTGCTTACTGCTTGCCAGCCTCAATGTGGCGGCTGTAGAGGACTATAAGCAGTGGCTGAAAGGAAGGCCGGTCACGGTCCTCTTTTGGCTCCTATCACCCACAATCACCGTGTCATATCTTTGCATCGCAATCCATGCTCCGACTGTGGGTGTCTACATTGCCCTGTCCATAATCTATATGGCTGTGGGTGCTGCTCTCTATGGTTTGCAGCTAGAGGGCGGAGTTGTTAAATTCTTTGGATCTTATAAGACTCAAGCCTCTCCGCTAGTGATTCTGACCATGGCGCTGTTCTGTTGTCTGGCATTCGGCGCGCTCCACTATGCGCTGTGGACCATTTGGAGGTCAGAATACGTGAACCTGAATGGTGCCGAGGATGCGATTTACTTCAGCGTGGTAACGATGACGACCGTGGGGTACGGCGACATCTTGCCCGTCGGCCATCTAGCACGCTGGCTTTGTGTGGCTGAGATCGTCTCCGGCGTGATATTGCTGGTTATCGGGGTGTCGGCGTCTATGACAATCTGGCTACAAACCAATCAGCCTGTAACAGAAATTGCAAAGGCGGGTCCGGCTTCATCGGAGACGAAGACCGAACACAAACCGCCGGCTCCACAGCCTTAAGGCGCATTCATTTCTAGATATTCAACTAGGGATGGCGTGTGCAGTCGAGGATACAGAATCGACCTCCCGGATCCAACAGCACACCTCGATAGACAACGGCAGAGCCGAAGCTCTGCCGTTGTTTGTTTCTTGCGCGAAGGGGTTGAGAAGC
The DNA here is from genome assembly GCA_050014235.1 of Acidobacteriaceae bacterium. GTDB lineage: Bacteria > Acidobacteriota > Terriglobia > Terriglobales > Acidobacteriaceae > Edaphobacter. Next base: position 539 of record JBEKDS010000048.1, on the reverse strand, counting down.
AGGTCCTTCGCTGCGCTCAGGATGACAATGAGAAGGGGGAGGCCATACTACTCGGCGGCCATTTCTTCTTGTTCGCCTTCCATGCGCATGAGTTCGAGTTCGCGCTCTTCGGCTTCGATGGCGGAGGCGACCTCCTGCTGGACCTGGGCTGCCGCCTCCTCTAACTCTGGGGAGAGCTGGACGTTGCGGTAGTACTCCATGCCGGTGCCGGCGGGGATGAGGCGGCCGACGATGACGTTCTCCTTGAGGCCGCGCAGGGTGTCGATCGAGCCGTTGATGGAGGCCTCGGTGAGCACGCGGGTGGTCTCCTGGAAGCTGGCCGCCGAGATGAAGCTGTCGGTGGAGAGCGACGCCTTCGTAATTCCCAGCAACAGGCTGCGCCCGATGGCGGGACGGCCACCGTTCATCAGCACGCGCTGGTTCTCCTCGTTGAAGCGGAAGCGGTCGGTCTGCTGCTCGAGCAGGAAGTTGGTGTCGCCGATCTCCTCGATCTTGACCCAGCGCAGCATCTGGCGAACGATGGTCTCGATGTGCTTGTC
>JBEKDS010000047.1:0-14969 GCA_050014235.1 Acidobacteriaceae bacterium | reverse complement strand
AACCAGACGTCGAGGATGTCCATCTCTTTGCGGAAGGTGTCGTTGCCGCACGCTGCACAGGCAGTTCCCGCAGGGAGGATTTGTTCGGCGGTGTGGGTGTACCAGGCGTCGGCGGATTCGCGCATGAAGAGGTTGACAACGAGTTTGTTGATGGCTGGGTTGTTGAGGGGCGTGGCGCATTTGCGGCAGAGGAAGACGGCGATGGGCACTCCCCAGATGCGCTGGCGGGAGATGCACCAGTCGGGGCGGGTAGCGACCATGTTGGTGATGCGTTCTTCGCCCCAGGCGGGGTCCCAGGTAACGCGCTTGATTTCTTCTAAGGCCCTTTGACGGAACGATGTGGGCGGCGTTGAAACCCAGGTCTCAGAAGCGAGACCTGGGGCACCCGGTTCCGTGGCTGGTGTTGGCATTGGGGTTTCCATGGCGATGAACCATTGCTCGGTGGCGCGGGTGATGACGGGGTTGTGGCAGCGCCAGCAGTGGGGGTAGGAGTGGTCGAAGTGGGAGGCGGCGAGGAGGGCGCCTTTTTCGCGGAGGAGGTCGAGGATGACGGGGTTGGATTTGAAGACGGTGAGGCCTTCGTAGGGCTGGGGGTGGTCGTGGCCGCCGTGCAGGCCGGTGTGCATCTGGCGGCCGGCATCGTCGACGTATTGGACTTCGGGGAGGTTGTAGCGCTTGCCGGTGGCGAAGTCGTCGACGCCGTGGGCGGGGGCGGTGTGGACGGTGCCGGTGCCCTGGTCGGCGGTGACGTAGTCGGCGGTGACACCGAGGATGGTGCGATGGAGGAAGGGGTGATGGAAGGTGGTGCCTTCGAGGGCGGAGCCGGGGAAGCGGGCGAGCTGGACGGTCTCGCCGAGGTTGCAGGCCTGGATGACTTGAGGGGCGAGGTCGGCGGCGACGATGTAGATGGCGCCAACGGTGGCGAGGGCGACGTATTCGAGGGTGGGGTTGAAGGCGATGGCGAGGGAGGCGGGGAGGGTCCAGGGGGTGGTGGTCCAGATGATGGTGTAGATGTCTTTCCCAACCAGTGCGGGGTCGATGAGTGCGGGGTCGGAGGTGAGTTTGTAGCGGACATAGACGGAGGGGGAGGTGTGGTTGGCGTATTCGACTTCGGCTTCGGCGAGGGCGGTGCGGTCGTGGATGCACCAGGAGACGGGCTTGAGACCTTTGTAGACGAAGCCGTTCTCGAAGAAGTGGAAGAAGGTCTCGGCGATTCGGGCCTCATACTCCGGGTCCATGGTGGAGTAGGGGGTGGCCCAGCGGCCGAAGACGCCCATGCGGATGAACTGGGAGCGCTGGAGGTCGAGGTATTTTTGCGCGTACTCGCGGCAGGCGCGGCGGACCTGGACGGGGTCCATCTCGAGCTTGCGGCGGCCGAGCTGCTCGTCGACTTTGATCTCGATGGGCAGGCCGTGGCAGTCCCAGCCGGGGACGTAGGGGGCGTCGAAGCCGGCCATGGTTTTGGTTTTGACGACGAAGTCTTTGAGGGTTTTGTTGAGGGCGTGGCCGAGGTGGATGGCGCCGTTGGCGTAGGGCGGACCGTCGTGGAGGATGTAGCGGGGCGCGCCGGCGCGGGCTGCGCGGATTTGGGCGTAGAGGTCGGTTTCCTGCCAGTGTTTGAGGCGGAGGGGTTCGTTGAGGGGCAGATTGGCCTTCATGGGGAAGGCGGTCTGGGGGAGGTTGAGGGTGGACTTGAGGGGCTTGGGCTCGGGCGCAGCGGTTGCGGTGGGCGCGGAGTCTTTGTGGGGTGCTTCGGGCATTCGTTCCTCGGTGCTGCGGGGTGCCTGGCGGGAGTCGCAGGGCCAATGTTTATTGTAGCCGGGGCGGGCGGATGCAAAGGCTTAACGCCGATTGCCAGCGATGGCGCCGATTGAGGACGAGAACGAAGAGGGCCGGGGATCTTCGCGGAGGAACGCGGACTGGGGCCGTGCAGGGTACGAAGGGATGCGGTTTCAGGGGGATGGAAGGTTACGGAAAGTAACGGGAAAGTGGCCTGGGACACGCTTTTGGCAGAGACTTACGGGGGGTGGTGTGCGTCAAAGATTCAGGAGCGGTGAGCGAGGCCAAATGTTTTGTAGAATAACGTGTGGGGCCAGAACCGCGCGCGGACTGGATGGAAGAGGCAGAGCGAAGAGCTAGAGCAGGTGCAAGGGAACCAAACCGGCGCCAGACCGGTAGGTAGGTAGAGCAGAGCAGATGGCGCGCGAGATTCGAGAGGGAAGACAGACAGGCTGCGGCCGGCTCTGTCTTTGAGGCAAGCGACTTGACTGAATTGGGGATTGTACCGACGGTTGAACCGGCCAAGCAGGCCCCGACGCTGCATGCCGGAGTGGAGTCGTCGCTGAGCGCAGGCGGGATGATGCTGCGCGAAGAGGGCACGCTCGCGTCGTTGTGGACGAGCCTGCGCGATGTGTTCTTCCCGGTGAAGCTGCCGCCGCTGGTGCTGGAGTCGAAGCCGATTGCGGTGGTGGACCGCATGGCGACCAAGCAGGACCCGAAGGCGACTGCGGCGTCGGTGGTGATCTATGCGCTGCTGATTTTGCTGTTTGCGTGGCTGGTGAAGCAGCATGTGCAGTTCGCGGCGCCGGTGAAGACGACGATCACAGACCTTGTGCCTCCGCCGATCGCTCCGATGAAGCCGACGACGATGGGCGGCGGTGGCGGGCAGCGGAGTCCGACGCCGGTGAGCAAGGGACAGTTGCCGAAGTTCGCGGACACGCAGATTACGCCGCCGAAGGCGCCTCCGATGGAGCAGCCAAAGATCCGCATGCCCGACCCGACGATTGAGGTGCAGAAGGACCTGAAGATGGCGAACAACAACATGCCGAACCTGGGCATGCCGACCTCGAATCTGATGGGTTCGTCGATGGGCAACGGGAGCGGGACGGGGATTGGGTCGGGGAGCGGGTCGGGTCTGGGGCCGGGTTCGGGTGGAAACTACGGCGGCGGGCTGCGGAGGATTGGCGGCGGGGTGAGCGCGCCGGTGCTGCAGTATTCGGTTGAGCCGGAGTTCAGCGAAGAGGCGCGCAAGGCGAAGGCCGCGGGCAATGTGCTGGTGACCCTGATCGTGGACGTGAATGGGCGTCCGCAGGATGTGCACGTGCTGCGCGGGGTGGGGATGGGCCTGGACGAGAAGGCGGTGGAGGCGGTGAAGCAGTACAAGTTCAAGCCGGCGATGGAGAATGGCAAGCCGGTGCCGGTGCAGTTAAATGTTGAGGTGAACTTCCAGATCTTTTGAGGGTGGGGATTTGTCCCGGGGGCTAAAGCCCCCGCTTCTTTGGTGGGCGGTAATTGTCCGGGCTAAAGCCCGGACCTATCTCAGAAGCAAGTGCAAGAGCAAACATGAGGGTGCGGGCAGATTACGTCCCACCGGTGCGTGATGCGCATGGATGGGGCAGCGGGCGGAAAGTGTCCAGGCCGAAGCCGGGACCTATCTCAGATGCAGGTGCAAGGGCAACGGCAAAGACGAGAAGCAGATCCCCTTCGGGGATGACAACAAAAAATGCAAAGGCAGATGCGGGGGTCCCCATTCGGCTCGGCTGCGCCTCGCTCAGGGCAAGCTCTCCACTTCGCCCCATTCGACTCGCCTCCGGCTCGCTCAGGGGCTTCGGTCGGGATGACGAAGCTTATTAATTTGGGCGCGGGTCAGGCGGGGGTGGGGTGGGGGAAGGTGCGCGGGGCGGGGGTGGGGCGGTGCGGCGGGGTGGGCATTTGCGGGGCGTCGAGGAGGAAGCGCTCGACCTGGGACTCAAGTGCGGCGGCGGTGGCGCGCAGGCTCTCGATGCCGGCAGTGGTGGTGGACATCTCGGAGAGGTTGTCGTGGCTGAGGGTGTGGATGGAGTCGAGCGAGGCGCTTGACTGATCGGCGGCGGTGGCCTGCTGGGATGCGGCGATAGCGATCTGGGCGATCATGCGGTCGACGCGTTCGGCGAGGCCGATGATGCGTTCGAGGGCCTCGCCGGCCTGATTGGTGGTGACGACGCCCTGCTCGACGGTGGCGGTGCCGGAGGCCATGGAGGCGATGGCGGATTTGGTGCGGTCCTGCACGCCTTTGATCATGGCGGAGATTTCGCCGGTGGCCTGGGCGGTGCTTTCGGCGAGGTGACGGACCTCGCCGGCGACGACGGCGAAGCCGCGGCCCTGTTCGCCGGCGCGGGCGGCCTCGATGGCGGCGTTGAGGGCGAGCAGGTTGGTCTTGCGGGCGATCTCGTCGATGACGGTGACGATCTGCGAGATGCGGCGGGAGTCCTCGCCGAGCAGGCCGACGGTGGAGGAGGTTTCGCTGACGGCGGCGGCGATGGAGTGCATGGAGGTGAGCATCTGCTTGACGATGTCGCCGCCCTCGTGGGCCTTGCCGGCGGCGGAGCGTGCGGTCTCTGCGGCGGACTGGGTGTGGCGAGAGACCTCGGCGATGGAGGCGGACATCTGCTGCATGGCGGTGGCGGCCTGCTGGGTCTTGTGCGCCTGCTGGTCGACGCGGCGATGGATCTTGTCGGTGGCGGAGCTCATGCTGGCGGCGCTGGCGGTGAGGGCGCCGGCGGTGCCGGCGACGGTGCCAATAATGTCGGCGAGGCCTACTTGCATCTGCTGCATGGCGATGGCGAGCGCGCCGACCTGGTCGCGGGGATCGATCTCAAGGGGCGCGCCGGTGAGATCTCCCGAGGCGATGGAGTGGGCGCGGGCGGCGACGAGGTCGATGCCGCGGGCGATGCGGCGGGCGAGGAACACGGAGAGGATGCCGCCAAGGATGGCGCCGAGCAGGGTGGTGGTCCAGAGGGTGAAGAGGACGACGTGATGGGCGAGCTCAAGGCGGGCCATGTCGGCGTCGCACAGGTGTTCCTGATTGGCGATGAGATCGTGCATCGACGCGAAGAGGGTGGGGTCGAGGGTGAGGATGCGGTCCCGGAGGATGCCCATGGCCTGGGCCTTTCCCTCCAGCGTGTGGAGTTCGTTGAGGTGTTCGGCCTCCTCTTCGAGGGAGCGGAGCTGGGCAAGACCGGTCTGCATCTCCTGGATGCGCGGGGCGTCGGGGCCCAGGTCGAAACGGGCGGTGAGTTCGACGAGCTGGGCGAGGGGCCTGTCGGCGGCGGCCAGCTCGTCGGCGCGTTCCGTGCGAAGGCGAGCGGCGGATACTGGGTCGTCGCTGTAGAGCATGTAGGACTGCAGCGAGCGAACACTGATCATCATGGCGGAGCGGACGTCGCGCGAACGGCAGATGATGGGGATGCGTCCATTGGCGACGGCGGAGGAGAGTTGGTGGGCCTGGTTGATGCGGAGGTTCGCGGTGAGGGCGCTGACGAACATGGCGAAGATGAGCACGCCGGTGCTGATGCCGAGCTTGGATTCGAGCTTCACTGAGTCCTCTGTTGGTTCGCAGGGTGGGGCATCAGAGGTTCTTATCGGCCTGGGGTGGGAGGTGAGTTAGTGCGGGAGGGAGTTATTGTGGCGGGAGGGATCAGCGGAGGGCGGGCTGGAGGAGTTCGGGCGCGGGGATGAGGTCGAAGGTGAGGTGATCGGCGGGGCTGCCGGTGCGCTGTTTCCAGGCGAGGAAGAGGCGGCCGTAGCTGTCGGTGAGGCAGGTGGCGGGATCGATGCCGAGGGCGGAGACGGTGGCGTCGATCCAGGCGGGCGGTCCTTCGAGCTCGGCGTAGTTGCCGATGGGGGTCTCGTCGAGGACGAGGTGGAAGGTGGGGTTGAGGGGGACGTCGGAGGGCGGGGAGGCTGCGGCGACCATGGCGCGCTCGATGGGGGATGGGGTGTGCGACCACTCGGTGCGGTACTTCTCATAGCGGAAGACGGCGACGTAGCCGAGTTGCTCAAAGAGGACGCCGAGGGCGACGCCGTCCTCGACCTGGGTCTCGGTCTCGATGCGGACTTTGTAGCGGGGCGCGGGGTCGAAGCGGGCGTCGGCGGTGGGGTGGGGGCGGCGCTTGTGGGTGACGGTCCAAAGGGAGCCGTACTGGCGGACGCGGAGGATTTGTTTGAGTTCGCGGAGGACGCGGTCTGGGGTGTCGTAGAGGGTGTTGCGCTCGAAGGTGCGCGGGGTCTCGAGCTGGAAGCCGAGGGCGGGCAGGCGGGATTGCAGGCGGGCGAGGTCGTCGATGGGGAACTTGAGCTCGATCTCGGCGTTCTGCATGCGAAGAGTATAACGGCGGCGAAGGTAGGATTGGGGGTGGGGGTATTGTGGATGATTCCTTTTATGGGCTTGCCGGGATGAAGGGAAAAGCAGATTCCTCCCCCTTCGACGGGCTTAGGGTACGGAATGACAAAGCAAACGCGGGGGCGGTGGAGTTGGCGTTGAAGACGGAGCGGCTGCGGGCGGAGGTTGGGGCGGATGTGGCGCGGGCGGCGGAGTTGCTGCGCGCGGGCGGGACGGTGGCGTTTCCGACGGAGACGGTGTATGGGCTGGGGGCGAATGCGCTGGATGCGGGCGCGGTGGCGAAGATTTTTTGGGCGAAGGAGCGGCCGGGTTGGGACCCGCTGATAGTGCATGTGGATGGGTGGGCGATGGTCGCGCAGGTTGCTCGTGTGGGGGAGGGTGAGGTTGGGCGGAGGGTGAGGGCGCTGATGGAGGCGTTCTGGCCGGGGCCGCTGACGTTGTTGTTGCCGCGGACGGCGGCGGTGCCGGATGCGGTGACAGCGGGGCGGGAGCTGGTGGGGGTGCGGATGCCGGGGCATCCGGTGGCGCGGGCGTTGATTTGGCTGGCGGGGGTTCCGGTGGCGGCGCCGAGTGCCAATCGGTTTGGGCATGCGAGCCCGACGACGGCGGAGCATGTGCTGGCGGATCTGGATGGGCGGATCGATGCGGTGCTGGATGGAGGGGCGACGGAGGTGGGGGTGGAGTCGACGGTGGCGGAGGTGAGAGGGGATGGAGTGGTGGTTTATCGGCCGGGGGCGGTGACGGCGGGGATGATTGCGGGGGTGGTGGGGGTGGTGGCAGAAAAAGCAGAAGCAGATTCCTCCGCTGCGCTACGGAATGACAAAGAAGGGGCGCTACGGAATGACAAGCAAGGGGAGCTACGGAATGACAAACAGGGGGCGGGGCGGGATGACAAAGAGGAGGGGTTGGTGTCGCCGGGGATGGGGATGCGGCATTATGCGCCGAGGGCGCGGCTGGTGCTTGTGCGGGGGCAGCGGGAGTTGGTGGAGGAGGTGCGGCGGTATGGGGCGGCCGAGGTTGGGGTGATGTTGCCGGAGGGGTGGGATGAGGGCGGGGCGGGGGCGGTGTTTGGGTGGGGCGAGTGGGGGGACTCGGAGGGGTTGGCGCGGCGCTTGTTTGCGGGATTGCGGGCGTTGGACGATGCGGGGGCGACGGTGATTGTGTGTCCGGTGCCGGAGATGGATGGGTTGGGCGAGGCGATGCGGGACAGGTTGGAGAAGGCGGCGCGTGCGCTATAGGCCGACGTAGCCGAGGAACTGGACGTCGGAGGCGATGAGGCGGTCGTGGTCGTCGAAGGAGAACTCCAGGCTGTAGCTGGGGTCGGTGAGGGCGTGTCTGGTCTTGATGTCGAGTTCGGCTTCGATCTTGTTGCCGCTGCTGGGGTCGCGCCGGTAGGGGGAGTGGTTGATCTTTTGGCGGTCGAGGTAGTCGAGCACCTGGGCCGGGGAGGAGTGGAGCGGGAGGGCGGTGGCGAACTGCTGCTGGATGTCGCTGGTGACCGGCTTGTAGGCTGCGCAGCCGGCGAGGAGAAGGCAGGCGAGGGGTGCGATGAGTGCGAGGCTGGGCGCGGTGCGCTTCATGGGTAGAGGATACGCTGGAGCGGCGAACGTCTTACGTCCCACCCATCTTGCCACCCCAGCGAGCAAAGACCGCTCGCCCCTGGGCTGCGATGGATGGGGCACCCGGGCGGTTGGGGCAGGTCGAACGAGAAGCAGATCCCTCCGCTGCGCTGCGGGATGACAAACAAAAGGAGCTGCGGGATGGCAATGTTGACGGTCTAGCGGGTGGGATCGGTGAGTTGGGCGGCGAGGGCGTCGAGGGAGAGGGAGCGGAGGAGGTTGCGGCGGAGGCCGGAGTGGACCTGGTCGAGGGAGTGGCTGGCGCGTTCGATCCATTCGAAGGGGAGGGCGGCGGCGAGTCGGTCGAGCTCGGGGCGGATGTCGATGTTGCGGAGGAGTTCGGGGGTGCCGGCGTGGAGCAGCAGGAGGTCTTCGAGCAGGAGGGAGAGGGCGCGGAGGAGGGTGGTGGTTTTCTGCTGGCCTTCGGCGCCGGGGCGGTAGGTTTCGGTCATTTTGAAGAGGGCGGTGTGGTCGGGTTCTTGACTCACGGGAGATTTGCGGCCGGATTCCCACGTCTCAGAGTCGAGACGTGGGGCACCCGACGTGGTGGCTGCATTTCTCAGAAAGATCAGCGCGTCGGTGCGGGCGGCGGTGTAGGCTTCGAGGTCGAAGGTGAGGGCGCGGCCGGCGGCGCCTTGCGCGAGGCGGGCGATGCGGGCGCGCTGTTTGGGTGGGATCTCGGGGCGCTTGTCGGCGAGGAGCATCTCGAGGTCTTCGGTGGGGAGGGCGCCGAGGCGGACCTGGGCGCAGCGGGAGCGGATGGTGGGCAGGAGTTCGCCGGGGTTTTCCGCGAGGAGGAAGATGTGGACGGTGGGGGGTGGTTCCTCGAGGACCTTGAGGAGGGAGTTGGCGGCCTCTTTCATCAGCGCGGAGGAGGTGAGGATGAAGACGCGGCGGGGGGCCTCGGCGGGGAGGTAGTGGGCCTGCTGGATGAGGGTGCGGACCTGGGCGAGTTTGATGAGGAGCTGGGGCGGGTCGGGGGGGAGGATGAGGACGTCGGGGTGGGGCTGGATGAGGACGCGGGTGTCTTTCTTGTCGGTCTCGCGGAGGTCTTCGCGGGCGAGGACGGCGGCGGCGACCAGGTCTTCGAGGCTGGCGGCGGCGGCGATGCGGGTGCAGTTGGGGCAGTGGCCGCAGAAGGCGGCGAGGGTCTGGCCGGGCGCGGTGTCGGTGCCGGACCAGAGGTCGCGGGGCTGGCGCTCGCACTGGATGGCCATGGTGAGCATGAGGGCGAGGGTGTACTTGCCGGCGCCGGCGGGGCCGGAGAGGAGGACGGCGTGGGGGAGATGGCCGGCGGCGATGGCGGTGCGGAGGTTCTCGACGGTGGGGGTGTTGCCGAGGAACTCGTTGAAGTCGGCGGGCAGATTGGGCATGTGGATTGGATTCTTGAGGGAGGGGTCCTGATTCGTTGCGCGGGAGAGTCTAAGTTGGATGATACGCGGTACGGCGGGGGGTGCGGGCGGGTGTTTTCGGTTGCAGCGGTCAGCGACCGGCGGCCGGCTGTCAGCCATCAACCGCTGACGGGCGGTGGGGCGCGGGAATCGCGTCCAGATTTCCGCTACCCGGCGGCGAACTGGGGGAGGGTACTGTGCGTATACTTTCCGGAGTGGGTTAATCACCCAATTAATGGAAGAGTTTATGATTATCGGTAGGGCCGCCGGGGCGATTTCGGGCCATCTGGTGCAATCTTAGGCTGCGAGAGACTTTGCGTTTGGCGCTTGATTTGCTTTGTTTTATTTGCCTCCTGACTTAAGGGGCAACGACCCGGATCCTCCCTCTTTGTAATGCTTGGTTGAGCGCACCATGAGAGACGCATTCCAGACGCGTATTCTCGCCGTCGCCCTGGCAGTTGCGACGCTGGGAGTGTGCGTCCTGGCGGGGTTCAATCTTGCGCAGGAGCTGAACACGGAGTTTCCCACGGACGGGGTGACGTGGGTGGAGGCGCAGGGCGGTCTGCGGGCGGAGCGGGTGCCGGTGGACTCGCCGGCGGGGCGGGCGGGGATTCGCGCGGGGGATGTGCTGGAAGCGGTCAACGGGGAGGCGACGCCGCGGCTGGCGGCGCAGGTGCGGGCGATGTACGCCAACGGGATATGGGAGCACGCGGCGAGTTATACGATCCTGCGGCGGATGGCTGGCGCAGGTGAGACCGGCCTGGGGGGCGAGGCTGGGGCGACATTTCCGGTGCAGGTGTATCTGGAGCCGGAGGACCGAAGCGTCGAGTACGTGAGGCGCGCGATCGCGCTGGTGTATCTGTTTATCGGGCTGTATGTGCTGTTCCGGCGATGGACGGCGCCGAAGTCGACGCACTTCTATGTGTTTTGTCTGGTGTCGTTTGTGCTGTATGCGTTCCGGTCGACGGGTGAGCCGGGGGCGTTTGACCGCGTGATTTACTGGGGCAATCTGCTGGCGAACATGCTGCAGCCGGCGCTGTTTCTGCACTTCGCGGTGAGCTTTGCGGAGGAGGGCGGCGGGAATGCGGTTGCGGCGGCGAAGCGGCGGCTGCGGGCGATGCTGCTGTATGTGCCGGGGGCGATGCTGGCGGGGTTGCAGGTGTGGGCGATTGAGCGGTGGTCGGCGACGGAGCTGCTGAGCCACCGGCTGGACCAGCTTTGCGTGGGGTACATGGCGCTGTACTACGTGATTGCGGCGGTGGTCTTCCACTCGCGGTATGTAAGGACAGAGTCGCCGCTGGAGCGGCAGCAGTTGAAGTGGCTGACGCGGGGGACGCTGCTGGCGGTGGGGCCATACACGCTGCTGTACGCGGTGCCGTTTTTGAGCGACATCGCGGTGCCGGGGCTGTTCCGGTGGGTGGCGCTGCTCTCGCTGGTGCTGCTGCCGCTGACGTTCAGCTGGGCGATTGTGCGCTACCGGCTGATGGATGTGGACCTGATCTTCAAGCGCGGGGTGACGTATACGCTGGCGACGGCGACGCTGGCGGGGTTGTACTTCCTCATTGTCGGTGGGATGTCGGAGTACGTTCATGCGCGGTTTCCGGGGCTGGGGTTCTGGGGGCCGATTGTGGCGATCATGGTTGTGGGGCTCTCGTTCGACCCGATCAAGCGGATGATCCAGGGGCGAGTGGACCGGGTGTTCGACCAGAAGAGCTTTGACTATCGGGAGACGCTGATCGATTTTGGGCGGAGTTTGAACTCGCAGACGGACCTGCGCGCGCTGGTGGACTCGATTGTGGAGCGGCTGCCGCAGACGCTGCTGGTGACGCGGGTCGCGGTGTTTCTGGCGAAGGATGGCGCGGGCGGGGATGGATTTGTAACCGAGAATGTTGCGAATGGAAACGGAGCGCGGCACTTTGAGCTGGCGGCTTCGCACGGGCTGACGAACCTGGAGGCGGCGGACCTTCGGGCGCTGGATGTGCGCTTTCTGGACTTCGATAGGAAGGACGCGAACGACCATATCTTTTTGGAGAATCCGCAGCAGGTGTTGCGGCTGCCCAATGCGCAGCAGCGCAGCGCGGGGCTGCTGGACCTGAACTACTACCTGCCGTGCCGGGTGGCCAACCGCGAGGGCGGCGGGACGCGGACGGTGGCGATCCTTGGGTTGGGACGGACGGACGCGGGCGATTTCCTCTCGAGCGAGGACATGGAGGTACTGGGGTCGCTGGCGGGGTACATCGGGATCGCGATCCAGAATGCGCAGCTATATCGCAGGCTGGAGCAGAAGATCACGGAGTTCGAGCGGTTGAAGGAGTTCCACGAGAACATTGTGGAGTCGATCCACATTGGGATTTTTGCGGTTGATCTGGAGGACCGGATCGAGAGCTGGAACGCGCAGATGGAGGTGATGTTCGCGAAGTCGCGAGCGGAGGCGCTGCGGCAGCCGCTGGGGGCGATCTTCCCGGCGGACTTTGTGGCGCGGTTCGATTCGGTGCGCGGGGAGCAGGGGACGCACACGCTGTATAAGTTCCGGCTGGCGCTGCCGACGGGCGAGACGCGGGTGGCGAACCTGGCGATTGCGCCGCTGATGACGCGGGATTTTGCGGTGGTGGGGCGGATTGTGCTGGTGGATGACATTACGGACCGGATGGAGCTGGAGTCGCAACTGGCGCAGGCGGAGAAGCTGTCGTCGATTGGGTTGCTGGCGGCGGGCGTGGCGCATGAGGTGAATACGCCGCTGGCGGTGATCTCCAGCTATGCGCAGATGCTGGCCAAGCAGATGCGGCCGATGATGGAGCAGGACGCGCGGCTGGGGCCGGTGCTGGAGAAGATTACGCAGCAGACGTTCCGCGCGTCGGAGATTGTGAATGGGCTGCTGAATTTTTCGCGGACGGGCGGGACGGAGTTTGCTTCGGTCGATTTGAACCGGCTGCTGTTCGATACGCTGACGCTGGTGGAGCACCAGTTCAAGACGGCGGGGATCCGGGTGGAGACGGCGTTCGATGCGGGGCTGCCGTCGATCCAGGGCAACGAGGGCAAGCTGCAGCAGGTGGTGCTGAACCTGCTGCTAAATGCGCGCGACGCGATGCATGGCTCGCGCGATGCGCGGATACGGATTGCGACGGAGCAGGCGGCTGGACGGATCTGGGTGGTGGTCGAGGACTTTGGCGGAGGGATTGAGCCGGAGCATCTGCACCGGATCTACGACCCGTTCTTTACCACGAAGGCGAAGCCGCGCAACGGCGAGCACAAGGGTACGGGGCTTGGGCTGGCGGTGAGCTACGGCATTATGCAGGAGCATGGGGGCAAGATGCAGGCGGAGAGCAAGGTTGGCGTGGGCACGACGTTCCGGCTGGAGTTTCCGGCGGTTGCGGCGAAGGCCGGAGCGGGGATGGGCGATGGCGATGGCGCTGCGGCGCGGGAGCCGCGGAGCACGGTGCATGTCTAGAGTTGGAACCGGGCTATTGGACGGGGCGAACCATGGCGATCTCTGAAGCGACACTCGCAATGAAGACGGAGGCGGACGCGCCGTTGCGCCTGGAGCCGGAGGCGCGTGTGGTGGGGCCGGCGCGGGTGCTGATCGTGGACGATGAGGCGGCGATCCGGGATTCGCTGGAGGCGCTGCTGAGTCTTGAAGGGTTCCATGTGACCATGGCGGCGGATGGGCCGTCGGGGATGGAGGCGCTGGCAGCGGGCGAGTACGACCTGCTGCTGCTGGACCTGGCGCTGCCGGGCGAGAGCGGGATCGACCTGCTGCCGCGGGTGCTGGAGATGCAGCCGGGGCTGCCGGTGATCATGATTACGGCGTACGGCAAGGTAGCGAATGTGGTGGACGCGATCCGCGCGGGCGCGGAGAACTTTGTCCAGAAGCCGTGGGACAACGAGAAGCTGCTGGCGGACATACGCGCGGCGATTGCGCGGCGGCGCGCGGAAGAAGAGGTGGTGCAGCTGAAGCGGGCGCTGAAGCTGCGCTACAACTTCGAGAACATTGTGGGCAAGAGCGAGCCGATGCTAAGGCTGTTCGACCTGGTGGCGCAGGTGGCGCCGAGCCGGTCGACAGTTCTGGTGCAGGGCGAGAGCGGCACGGGCAAGGAGCTGATCGCGAAGGCGCTGCATGCGAACTCGCCGCGGCGGGACAAGCCGTTTGTGCCGGTGAATACGGGCGCGGTGCCCTCGGACCTGCTGGAGTCGACGCTGTTTGGGCATGTGAAGGGGGCGTTCACGTCGGCGATTGCGGCGAAGAAGGGGCTGTTCGAGGTGGCGAACGGGGGGACGCTGTTTCTGGACGAGATTGGCACGATGGGGATGGACATGCAGGCGAAGATCCTGCGCGTGCTGCAGGACCGGCGGTTTATGCATCTGGGCGGGACGCAGGAGATCCAGGTGGATGTGCGGATCATTGCGGCGACCAACGTGGATCTGCAGCAGGCGGTGCGGGAGGGGCGATTCCGCGAGGACCTGTTCTACCGGCTGAATGTGATCTGCCTGGAGCTGCCGCCGCTGCGGGCGCGGCGGGAGGACATCCCGCTGCTGGCGACGCATTTTTTGAAGTTCTATGCGGACGAGAACGATGTGCCGGCGCCGGCGCTGTCGGGGGAGTCGATGCGGATTTTGATGGACTACGAGTGGCCGGGCAATGTGCGGGAGCTGGAGAACGCGATGGAGCGCGGGGTGGTGCTGGCGACGACGCGGACGATCACGCCGGACCTGCTGCCGGCGTCGCTGACGGGGAGTACGTATTCGGCGACTTTGCTGGACCATAAGCCTGATGCGAGCCTGTTCGACCTGATGGAGGAGATCGAGCGGCGGATCATTGCGGACCGGCTGGAGCGCTGCCACTGGAACCAGACGGATGCGGCGGAGTTTTTCAAGATCCCGTTGAGCACGCTGAACCAGAAGATCAAGCGGCTGAATGTGGAGATCAGGAAGCGGGGGCGGGAGTAGGACGGTTTGTGCGTGCGGATTTCCGCGTGTGGGGCGCGCGGGCGCGAGCATAATGGAACAGACGCGTTGCGGGGGTGGCGGTAGACTTCGGGCTCGGGCCAAGGTCTGCCGAAGGGAGAGGCGCGCGATGTATTCCGATGAGGGGCCGAGTTTTTCCTATCGGCATAATGAGGATGGCAGCCATGACTCCATTTGCATGGTGTGCATGGCGACGGTGGCGTCGGTGATGAGCGAAGGGCTGCTGGCGCGGCATGAGGCGACGCACGTCTGCAATCCGATTCGGCTGCATCAGATCAGCCAGAGGGACGCGCAGCGGTCTTTGTAGCTGCTATCGTGCGGGTGCGGATTGCAGCGCGGGGTTCTTTGCGGCGGAGATGAGGTTGGCGAGCAGGCGGTAGGCGCCGGGGACGCCTTCGGGGAGCTGGCGGTAGAGGGCGAGGGCGCAGTAGATGTAGAGGCCCTTGCCGGTGCGCGCGACGAGCAGGCCGCCCTGCTGCGGGGGCTGGCCGGGGTCGTGGACTTCGAGCAGCGGGGTGAACTGGGGCGCCCAGGAGGCGGCGAAGCCGTGGCCGCGCTCTTCGATCCAGTGGTCGAAGTCGGCGGAGGTGATGCGGTTGGGCCAGGTGAGGAGCGGCGAGTCAGGCGCGAGGAGGGTGACGGGCTGGGTCTCGTCGACGACGTTGTGCGCGGGGTCACCGGGGACGGAGATGGGGAAGGGGGCCTCGGCATCGCCAAAGCGGGCGGTCATGTATTGGAGGAGGACGACGCCGCCGTTCGCGGCGTAGTCGAGCAGGGCGCGGGAGCCGGGGCCGGCGAGCTCGGGGTGGGCGGCGTAGGCGCGGACGCCGAGGATGA
>JBEKDS010000046.1:0-29761 GCA_050014235.1 Acidobacteriaceae bacterium | reverse complement strand
AACTGTTTGAGGCGAAATGGACGGAACTCCCGGACCTCGGCGATACGGCGAATTTGGATTTCGTCCGCAACGTGATCGGCAAGTCACGGGTGTCTGCCGGCGGTGTCGTCTGCCGCACGCCGAATAGCTTCCCATTTCCAAATGGATTTCGTGCTTTGCCAGTGACCGAGCTCGAATAGACTTTTCCGATGACTCCGGCATGGGGTCATCCGCAGTTCTGGGTCTGGAGAGTGGGGCTGGATGACAAGCGGGTTCCCGGGTGAATGGAGAGAGGCCGAGGGTGGAATCTGATCCTTCATTGGTAGCCAGCGAGTGTGCCCAGAGTGTGACCAAAGTATGCCCAACAGTGGGCAATAACCGCCCTAATACACAACGATAATGGGGTTTTTGAGTGTCCCTAGCGTGCAAGAGTGTTCGCGGATAAGTCTTTTAGAATAAATTAGAAACGTTGTGAAAAATGGTGGACGCGGCAGGGATCGAACCTGCGACCAGTCGATTAAGAGTCGAATGCTCTACCAGCTGAGCTACGCGTCCGCTATTGTGCGGCCTCGTTGGGGTGAGGGGAGATCGGGCGTCGCAGCCTGACGTTCGAGGCCTACTTGCACGCAACCACCTTTGAGAGAATAGCACAGGCGGAGGGCGAGACCGGGCTGCGAAGAGGCCCGGCGAGGACCTTGTCAGCCGACGAAATCGACCTCGGCTTTGTGCGGGATGATGCCGCGTTCGAAGCCCATCTGGAGCAGCTTGCGGATGGCTTCGCGGCCGTCTTCGCCGTAGTTAAGAGTGCGCTCGTTGACGTACATGCCGACGAACTGGTTGGCTAGCGTGGGGTCGAGGTCGCGGGCGAACTGCATGGCGTAGGAGAGCGCTTCCTCGCGATGGTCGAGTGCGTGTTGGATGCTTTCGCGCAGTGCGTTGGTGGTCGTCAGCATAACCTCGGGGCCCAATGCGCGGCGGATGGCGTTGCCGCCAAGGGGCAGCGGGAGGCCGGTCTCCTCACGCCACCACTGGCCTAGGTCGATAGCCTTGGAAAGGCCGTCGTTGGCGTAGGTGAGTTGGCCCTCGTGAATGATGAGGCCAGCGTCGAATTCGCCAGAGACGACGGCGGGGATGATCTGGTCGAACGGGACGGTGACGGTCTCGATATCAGGGGCGAAGAGCTTGAGCGTGAGGTAAGCAGTAGTGAGGGTGCCTGGCACCGCGATGCGGGTCCTCTTCATCCGGGCTAGGGTTAGTTTGTGCGGCGCGACGACCATGGGGCCGTAGCCCTCGCCGACCGAGCCGCCGCAGGCCATGAGGGTGTAGTTCTCTTGTAGGTAGGGATAGGCGTGGAAGGAGATGGCGGTGACGTCGTAGAAGGCCTCGTCGATGGCGCGGTGGTTGAGCGTCTCGATGTCGGTGAGGGTGTGGGTGAACTTGAAGCCGGGGACGCGGACCTTGTTAGTCGCGAGGCCGTAGAACATAAAGGCGTCGTCGGAGTCGGGGCTGTGGGCGATGGTGATTTCCCGGATGGCGGCGGCGCTTGTGGGGGTCACGGGGATACGGTTCCTCTTGCGGGGTGTTTCATTGAGTGAGGCGACCGGGATCGATTGCGGTCGCGCGGCGTCGGCGATCGAAGGCTGTCGCTCGTGTTGGGTCACGCAGGACCGTCAGACGCGGCGCCAGCGAAGGAGAACGGTGTTGGCGGCTGCTGCGGCGGAGATCTTGAGCACCTCGCCCGCCAGAAAGGGAGAGACCGCCAATCGCCAGGACGCGACCGGGCCGAGGTGAAGCAGAAAGGCGATCCAGCCAGTGCCCGCGGCGACGATAACGACATCGGCGGCGAAGGCCGCGAGGACGGCCGCGTGGAACTGGGGGCGATAGATGCGGATTGCCCGCACCACGCTACCGGCAACTGCTGCTGCGAACGGATAGGCGAGCAGATAACCTGCAGTTGGCCCAAGGAGCTGGGTGGCTCCGCCGGGGCCATTCGGGCTGAAGACCGGCAGGCCCAGAACGCCCTCGGCGAGATAGAGGGCCAGGGTTGCGGCGCCGAGCGCGGGGCCGAAGGCTAGGCCGATGAGGACGACGGCGAAGGTCTGCAGCGTGACGGGCACTGGCGTGAAGTAGAGAGGGATGGAGACATGAGCGCAGAGGGCGACGAAGGCGGTCGCGGCGATGGATAGTGCGGTCTTTCCAGCGAGGGTGCGCGGGAGCTGGCGGATGCCCGGGGACGAGTCGAGTTCGATGTGAAGGGCGGATTGCACAGGCATGTTCCTCTTTAATGCGGCTGGAGAGTTTTTCCGCGGAGACGGCCGAGCGTCTCTCTCAAGAATACCAAGCCGAGCGGGACTGTGCGTTCCTCGTGTGATCGCAAGGGCGAAGTTTCTTCGGGAAGCCGATTGTCAGGTACGAACTTGATTCCTCCGAAGGAAGCACAGGGCGGAGGACTTGACGGGCGGGGCGGATGACACTCAACTGGAGGCATGGCTGAAGAGGTTGCGGTTAGAGATAGAAAGTATGCGCTCCGCGGTGTGCTGGAATTGTTTGCGCCGGTGTTTCTGGAGCGGCGCAAAGCCGCTACCGCGGGTGCGGCTCTGCTCGCGTTGGGCGTTGGATATCACGTAATCTTTGGCGCGAACGGCTTGACGGTGTATGAACAGAAGCGGCACGAGACCCAGAGGCTCAGCCAGGAGATGCTGCAGTTGCAGCATGAGAACGACCTGCTGACGGGCCACGTGGCGCGGCTGCAAAGTGACCCGAATGCGATTGAGCAGCAGGCGCGTGAGCAGCTGCGCTACGCACGGCCGGGTGAGGTTATCTACGCCCTTCCGGACAAGTAGACCGCGGCCCGATCGGCTACAAGCAGCATCGAGCGCCGCAGTGAAGCGCTAGTTTGGCGGGGTGGGGAGGCTTACTGTGACCTCCGTGCCCGAGCCAATCTTGCTCTGAATCTTTATGGTTCCGTTGGCGCGTTCGATGATCGCCTTGCAGATGGAGAGGCCGAGGCCGGCCCCGCCGCTGTTACGGCTGCGCGAATAATCTGCTCGGTAGAAGCGGTCGAAGACATGTGGCAGCGATGCCTCGGGTATGCCATTGCCCTGATCGACTACACGGAGCTCCGTGACTTCGTTGTATGACAGGACAACAGCGGAGACGTGCCCGGCGGGAGAGCTATGCTGTAGCGCATTCATGATGAGGTTGGAGCAGAGGACCTCCGCGTCTTCCGCTTGCATGGCTACCGTGCGCGTCGGTCCCCCGCTGATGTCCAGCTCGACCTGGCGCAACTCGGCAAGCGGCCGCAGGCGCTCGGCGACGGTGGCAACCGCCGCCTGCAAGTCGGTTGAGTCGGCGCGGCCGACCGGTGCCTCTTCGAGGCGCGCGAGGGAGAGCATGCGGTTGGCGAGCTCCTCCATGCGTTCGGTATCGAGCAGGAGGCCTTCAAGGCCAGCCTCATATTGCTCCGCTGTTCTCGGGCTCATTGCGAGCAACTGCACGCCAGACTTGAGTACGGCGATCGAGGTCTTGAGCTCATGGGCGGCGTCGCCGGTGAGCCGGCGCTGGCGCTCAAAGGCTTGCTGCAGCCCTTGGACGAGCTGCTGGATGGAGATTGCAATGGGAGCGAGTTCAGCGGTGCGCAGTGCGCCGTTGGGCGGCACGAACTCCCAGGAGTGCGGGGAGACACGTCCAGCGATTGCGGCTAAATCCTGTAGAGGCGAGAGACGGCGACGCAGAAACCAGACCAGGCCCGAGGCTGTGACGGAAAGCAGCAGAACGCTCGCGGCGACATAGAAGCGGACGGCTTCGACGGCTTCGTGCCATAGGTCACGCGTTGGCGACGCGTAGATGACTGTCACGGGACGACGCAGGCCGCCTTTGTCTTCGTTGCGATCGATGACGCGGATGCCGTCGAAGCGGACAGCGCGATACCAGCCCTCACGGGTCCTGAAGTTAAAGTAGCCCCCGGTGCGGCGAGAGTTGAGTGCAGCGAGTAGGTCCGTGGGCGAGGCCGGGGATTGGCCGAGGGTTCGGCCGCCGGGGCTCAGGACTTCATATGAATCTTGCTGCGGGATCGTCAACTCAGTGGGGTCGACGGCAACGTTGTCGTCGGGATCTTCAGCGTCCTGCACCGCCCCCAGCAGGGAGTCAGCGCGACCGCGCAACATGACGTCGAATGCGCGACGACGGCCGTGCATTTCGTGCATGATGGCGACGCCGGAGAAGACGGCGGCGCAGAGCAGTTCGGCCAGCAACACGCCGCCGGCCAACTGATGGCTGAGCGAGCGTGTCTTCATAGCTTTCGCTCCGGGGCCTCTAGGCGGTAGCCGCGACCGCGGAGGGTGGCGATGGAGGCCTCTTCGCCGACGGCGCGAAGTTTCTTGCGCAGGTTGGAGATGTGGGCCTCGATGACGTTGGAGTGGTGCTGCCAGGTGTAGTCGTATAGATGTTCGAGGAGTTCACGGGAAGAGACGATGGCGCGCGGGCGGAAGAGGAGATATTCGAAGAGGCGATATTCGGTTGGTGAAAGGTCGATGAGTTGGCCGTCGCACCGTACCGTCTGCTCGACCGTATTGAGGCTGATGGGCCCCATGGTCAGCACGGGATGGGAGACGCCTTTGGCGCGACGGATGAGAGCTTTCGCACGGGCAAGCAACTCGCCGAGGTCGAAGGGCTTGGTGAGATAGTCGTCCGCTCCCGCGTTGAGCAGTTCGACGACCTGGGCGCGATCGTCGCGGGCGGTGAGGATGAGAATGGGGGTTGTGTCTTTGCGGCGGCGAACCTGGCGCACGACCGTGAAGCCGTCCATACCCGGGAGCATCAAGTCGAGCAAAAGCAGATCGTACTGGTTCATCTCCATCAGCGCGGCGCCGTCGATGCCGTTGTCGGCGCAATCGACGGCGAACCCACAGCGCTCGCGCAGGGCGGCGGCGACGTTACTCGCGAGCCGGATCTCATCTTCAACCAACAGGACTCTCATAGGTAGCCAATCTACACCTCTCACATCTCCCTTAAGCATGACTTAAGCCGCCGGTGGCATACTGTCTCGTGGAAGAATGAAACGTTGGCTCTAAGTCTTCCAGCGCGAACCGCAATCGAATTGCTCCACCATGTCTTTTTCTCTAGGCAAAACCTTCCATCTGTCGGTTGGCACCGGATTCCTCTGCGTTGTCACGTTCTGTCTGACGATGTTGAATCCTGCGGGCATGACGCAGCAGCCGTTGCAGCTAGCGGCGGACAATGCAACGCCGGCTGCGGCTATTACGCTGGATGAGGCTATTGCGCGCGCGCGCAGCAACGAGCCAACCTTCGCCGCCGCCATGGCCGCGAGCCGCAACGCTGAACTGGACCGGTCCATCGCGCGCAGTGCTTTGCTACCCAGCGTGACCTACAACAACCAATATCTCTACACCCAGCCGCTGCATGGCGCGACTGAGTCGGGCAATGCCAGCACGACGTCGCCGGCTGTCGTCTCGCCGCCGCGGTTTATCGCGAACAACTCGGTGCATGAGTACACCAGCCAGGGCGAGGTGAGCGAGGTTCTGGGCGCGGCGCAGTTCAATGCAGTCAGCCGCGCGTCCGCGTCGCTGGCGATTGCGACTGCGGAGCTGGAGGTTGCGCGGCGTGGCCTGGTGGCTAGCGTGGCCAGCCTGTTTTATGCGTCGTCGACTGCGGACCGGCGGGTGGCCATCGCGCAGCGCGCAGCGGATGACGCCGCGAGCCTTACCACACTGACGCAGCAGCGCGAGTCGGCGCGCGAGGTCGCACGCGCGGATGTCGTGAAGGCGCAGCTGCAACAGCAACAGCGCGACCGCGACGTTGCCGATGCGAAGCTACAGGCGGAGAAGTCGCGGCTCGATCTTGCGGTACTGCTCTTTGCCGATCCGCGGACGCCTTATCGTCTGAGCGTGCCGGATGCGCCCGAGCGTGTGCCGGCGCGGGCCGATGTGGAGGCTGCGCTCGCCCGTCGCAACCCTGAGCTGGAGAGTGCGCTGGCCAGCACCCACCTCGCCGACCTGAACGTGTTGGCGGCGCGCGCGCAGTATCTTCCGGACCTCGCTCTGAACTATACGTATGGCATCGATGCCGCGCAGTTTGCTGCGCACGACTACGGTGGCGCGGGCAATCTGGGGTACTCGGCCAGCGTGACCTTTGATATCCCGGTGTGGGATTGGTTTGCCACGCATGACCGGGTGCGCCAAAGCGAGATCACTCGCGACGCGGCGCGCGCTGCGCTGACCAATACGCAGCGCAAGCTGATTGCGACGCTGGAAGAGGACTACGATGAGGCGGTTGCCGCGCATGACCAACTGGACAGCCTGGAGCTGAGCGTCAACACCGCGGCAGAGAGCCTGCGCATGACGCGGCTACGTTACTCTGCCGGGGAAAGCACGATACTTGAAGTGGTGGACGCCGAGAACTCTCTGACCTCCTCCGAGATTGCGCGCGAGGACGGGGTGGTCCGCTGCCAGACTGCGCTGGCCAACCTTCAACTGCTGACAGGAACGATCTGACCTATGCCTACTCCGAACATCACGGGCCGATGCGCGTTGCCTCACACACTGCGGTGGTTGCTATTGCTGCCGGCGTTGCTGCTTCCAGCTGGATGCAAGAGCAAGGAGGCAGAGGCTCCCACTCCGGAGGTCTATGTGCAGGCGGCGCATCCAGAGGTGGGGAACATTGCGGAACAGATCGCCGCGGATGCGACGCTGGCGCCGGTGGCGCAGGCGGCGATCTCGCCCAAGGTGACCGCGCCGGTGAAGAAGTTCTATGTGCAACGCGGCTCGCGGGTGAAGGAGGGCGAGCTGTTGGCCACGCTCGAGAACGGCGACCTTAGCGCGGCGGCGCTGGACAACCAGGGCAGCTACGCTGCGGCGCAGGCGACGTTCGATACGGCGACGAAGGCGACTGTGCCGGAGGACCTGACGAAGGCGAAGCTCGATCTGAATCAGGCCAAGGCGAACCTCGATCTTGATCAATCGATTGTCAACGCGCGCACGCAGTTGTTTGCGCAGGGCGCGATTCCGGGGCGCGATCTGGATACGGCGAAGGCGACGCTGGTGCAGTCGCAGGCGGCGTACGACCTTGCGAAGCAGCACCTGGATTCGGTGCAGGGTGTGAGCAACAAAGCTGCGTTGGATATGGCGCGGGGCAATCTGGAGTCGGCGAAGGGGAAGTACATGGGGGCGGCGGCGGAGTTGAGCTACACGGAGATTCGCAGCCCGATCTCCGGTGTGGTGACGGACCGGTCGCTCTTTGAGGGCGAGACGGCCGCTGCGGGGACGCCGGTGATTACGGTCATGGATACTTCCGCGCTGATTGCGAAGCTGCACATCGCGCAGACTCAGGCGCAGCAGTTGTCGATTGGCGCGGCGGCCACGCTGACGGTCCCTGGCGTGCCCGATCCGGTGGCTGCGAAGGTCTTGCTGATCAGCCCGGCGCTTGACCCGGGGAGCACGACGGTCGAGGTGTGGCTGCGCGTGGAGAATGCCAAAGGGCTGCTGAAGGTGGGCACACCAGTGCATGCGAGCATTGGCGGGCGCACGATCTCGAATGCGCTCACGATTCCCAGCCAGGCGGTGCAGACCGATGCGGACGGGACGAGCAAGTTTGTGATGCTGATTGCGCCGGACTCGACTGCGCATAAGAGGCCTGTTGTACTGGGCATACAGAGCGCGGATGACGTGCAGGTGGTGAGTGGGCTCACGGCATCGGACATGGTGATCTCCAAGGGGGCGTATGGACTGGACGAAGGCACCAAGGTGAAGATCGGCAGCGATCCGGGCGCGGCCGCGCCGGGAAAGGACGCTGACGACAAGTGAGCGCGCCCTCGTCCTCGCCATCTTCCGCGCTTGCAGATGAATCTGCGTTCTGGCTGTCTCGCATGTCGCGCACCATCTTCTTTCTGGTGGCGGCGCTGACGCTGGCGGGGGTGTATGCGGCGTTTCAGGTACCGATCTCGGTCTTTCCGGATACGAACTTTCCGCGCGTGGTGATTGGCGTCGACAACGGCGTGATGCCGGTGGAGCAGATGCAGGTGACGATCACCAAGCCGATCGAGGACGCCATCAACAGCGTGCCGGGGCTGCTGACGGTGCGCAGCACGACCAGCCGGGGCACGGCGGAGATATCGCTCTTCTTCGACTGGAATGTGGACATGTTCCACACGCTGCAGCTGGCGGACGCGGCGCTCTCGAAGGTGCGGCAGACGCTGCCGGCGACTGCGGTGATTACGACCAACCGGCTGACGTTTGCGACGTTTCCGATTCTGGGGTATGCGCTCACGGCGGACGATCGAAGCGCGGCCACGGTGCCGCAGACGCGGCTTTGGGAGATTGCGACCTATGACCTAAAGCCGCCGCTGAACCGGGTGGACGGCGTCTCCACGGTGACGGTGCAGGGCGGGCAGGTCCCGGAATATCACATTGTGCCGAACATGGCGCGGATGCAGAACTCCGGCGTGACGCTGACCGACCTGGTGAATGCGGTGGAGGCGTCGAACATTGTCGATTCGCCGGGGCTGTATGAGGCGAACCATGAGCTGATCCTGGCACTGGTGGGAGCGCAGGCGCACGATGCGGCGCACCTTGCTTCGCTGATGGTGAAGACCAGCGCCGCGGGGGCGCCAGTGCGGGTTGCGGATGTGGCGGAGGTGCGGCAGGGCACCGAGCCGGTGTACCACACGGTGACGGCGAACGGCGTGCCGTCGGTGTTGCTGAACATTGCGCGCCAGCCGTCTTCCAACACGGTGCAGGTGGCGAATGCGGTTGCGGCGGAGGTGGAGCAGCTTGCGCAGGCGCTGCCGGTGGGCGTGCGTCTGACGCCGTTCTACGATCAGTCGGAGCTGGTGCGGGAGTCGATTGCCAGTGTGCGCGATGCGATCTTTATTGGGCTGGTGCTGGCATGCATTATTTTGTTTCTCTTTCTGCGGGATTGGTCGAGCTCGTTGGTTGCGGGGATGGTAATTCCTGTAACCGTGGCGGTTACGATTCTGTTCCTGTGGGCGATTGGGCAGTCGTTCAACCTGATGACGCTGGGCGGGCTGGCGGCGGCAATTGGGCTGGTGATCGACGATGCGATTGTGGTGGTGGAGAACATTGCGGTGCATCGCGATGCGGGGCAGTCGCGGGTGACGGCGATCCGTATGGCACTCGATGAGATTTCGACGCCGTTGGTTTTTTCGACGATCACGCCGGTTGTGGTGTTTCTGCCACTGATTGCGGTGACGGGGGTGACGGGCAGCTTCTTTCGCGCGCTGGCGATCACGATGACGGCGGCGCTGCTGACCTCGCTGGCGCTGGCGGTGACGTTTACGCCGGCGCTGTCGTTGTCGCTGATCGGCGAACGCAAGGCCGGGCGGCGCGGGGCGCGTAAGGGACTGTTTGGGATTTTCTCCCACGGCGACGCGACGGACAGTCCCGCGGTGCTTGAGGCAGAGCCGTCTGCCACGGTTGAGCTTCCCCTTGCGGCGGAGCCACACCACGCGGGGCATGCGGATGGGCCGGTGATGCGACGGGTGTTGGCGACTCACGCACGAGTGTTGACGTGGGCGCTCAATCGGCCGTTGGTGCTGGGGGTGGTGTGCCTGGCGCTGGTGGTGGCGACGTATTTCGCCTACAACGCGCTGGGATCGGACTTGCTGCCGGAGATGGACGAGGGGGCGTTCGTGCTGGACTATCTGACGCCGGCAGGAACGTCGCTGGCGGAGACGAATCGCATTTTGGAGCACGTGGAGCAGATTCTGCGCGCGACGCCTGAGGTCGAGATTACTTCGCGGCGGACGGGCCTGCAGATGGGGCTGGCTGCGGTAACGGAAGCGAACACGGGCGACTTTACGGTGCGGCTGAAGCGCGACCGCGACCGGAGTATCGACGAGGTGATGGAGGACGTGCGGCAGCGAATTCTGAAGACGGAGCCGGCGCTGGACATTGAGTTCACGCAGGTGTTGCAGGACATGATTGGCGATCTCTCGAACTCGCCGGAGCCGATCCAGATCAAGCTTTTCTCCAACGATGCGGCGTTGCTGAACCAGCTGGGGCCGCGGGTGGAGGCGGCGATCAAGAAGATTCCGGGGGTGGTGGACACGCAGAATGGGGTCGATAACACGATCTCGGGGCCGGCGACTAACTTCCAGATCGATCCGGTGGTTGCGGCGCGGCTGGGCTTTACGCCGAGTGAGGTTGCAGAGGATGCGACGGCGATTCTCGATGGGTTGCCGACGGCCGATCCGATGATTGTGAACGGGCGGCCCTATACGATTCGGGTGCGCCTACCGGACGATTCACGGGCGTCGCTGGATGCGATCCAGGACACAGTGTTCAATTCGGCAAGCGGGCATACGGCGTCGCTGGGGTCGCTGGCGGAGGTGACGCAGTTGCCGCCGCAGAATGAGATCCTGCGCGAGAACCTGCAGCAGTTGATTACGGTGACGGGCCGGCTGGAGGGTTCGGACCTGGGGACGGCGATGGAGCGGGTGCGTGCGACGGTAGCGGGGCTGCACATTCCTTCGAGTGTGCGCGTGGAATACGGCGGGACGTATGAGGAGCAGCAGAAGTCGTTCCACGACCTGCTTCGGGTGTTGGTGCTGGCGCTGGCGCTGGTGTTTGGCGTGTTGCTGGCGGAGTTCCGGAATTTTTCGGCGCCGATTGCGATCCTGACCAGCTCGGTGCTCTCGATCTCGGGCGTCGTGCTGGCGCTGCTGGTGACGGGGACCAGCTTCAACGTGGCAAGCTTTATGGGGCTGATCATGGTGATCGGGATTGTGGCGAAGAACGGGATTCTGCTGCTGGATGCGGATGAGAGGTTCCGTGCGCGCGACGAGGCGGAGGGGGGTGTGGAGGCGGATGCCGGGCGAGACATCGCGCGCGAGGCGATGCTCCATGCGGCGCAGCGGCGGCTGCGGCCGATTGCGATGACAGCGATTGCGGCGGTGTGCGGGATGTTGCCGCTGGCGTTTGCGCTGGGGGCGGGATCGCAGATGCTGCAGCCGCTGGCGATTGCGGTGATTGGAGGGTTGCTGGTCTCGGTTGCGCTGTCGCTGGTGGTGACGCCGGTGGTGTACTACCGGCTGACGCGAGCAAGGCATGGCTGGTCTTAGGGCACGATGACCGCGGAGCCTTCTTCGGTTTCATTCTTGACGGCGAGGAGGGCGTTGTTGGCGTCGTCGAGCGAGAAGAGGGTGACGCGGGGCTTGATCTTGAGCTGGATGGCGAGTGCGAGGAAGTCGCGCGCGTCCTGGCGGGTCATGTTGGCGACGCTGCGGATCTGGCGCTCGCCCCAGAGCAGCGTGTCGTAGTCAAAGGCGGGCATCTGGTCGAGGTGGATGGCGTTGATGGCGACCACGCCGCCCTTGCGCAGGCTGGCGAGGGCGGAGAGGACGACCTTGCCGCTGGGGGCGAAGGTGATGGCGCGGTCGAGCGCGACGGGCGGCTTTGCGTCTTCGTCGCCGACCCAGGTGGCACCTAGGGAGGTTGCGGCTTTGCGGTGCGATTCGCCTCGGGTGACGACGTAGACCTCGCAGCCCCAGGACTGTAGCACGGTGATGGCGAGCGAGGCGGAGCTGCCAAAGCCGAAGAGGCCTACGCGTTCGCCGGGCTGGGTGCCCGCGACGCGTAGGCTGCGGAAGCCGATGATGCCGGCGCAGAGGAGCGGGGCGATGTGGTTGGCATCGAGGGCGGCCGGCAGGGGGTAGCAGAAGTGAGAGCGGACGAGTGCGAACTGGGCGTAGCCTCCGTCTACGGTGTAGCCGGTGAAGGTGGGGTGGTCGCAGAGGTTCTCCATCGCGTGTGTGCAGAACCAGCACGAGCCGTCGACGCCTCCCATCCAGGAGACGCCGACGCGCGCGCCGATTGGTAGGTCGGGCGTGGCGCCTTCCACGACCTCGCCGACGATCTGGTGGCCGGGGATGAGGCGGGGCTTGAGTGGGGGAAGGTCGCGCTCGGCGATGTGGAGGTCTGTTCGGCAGACGCCGCAGGCGATGACGCGAAGGAGGGCGTGGCCGGGGATGAGTGAGGGGCAGGGGACTTCCTCGATGCGGAGGAGGTTGCCGGGAGTGGCCGTGGCGGAGTCGAAGATGGCGGCTTTCATCGTTCGTTGGCTCCTTGGTGAGTGCGGCGGTTAGCCTGCCGGGGCCAGGGCGGGCGCGGGTGTGGGTTGGGCGACGTGGCGGTAGGTGGGGGTGAAGCCGAGGTTGCGGGCGACGGAGAGGATGCTGTCGAAGTTGAGGCTGATGGTGGCACCGGCGGATTGGGTGACTTCGTCTTCGATGGGGAGGTCGAAGTCGTCGGCGCCGTAGAGGAGGCCTTCGAGGGCACGCTCGTTCTGGGTGAGGACGGAGGTGCGGATGCGGGGGACGTTGTCCAGATAAATGCGGCTTAGGGCGAGGTGGCGGAGGTACTCGTCCGTGCTGATTTCGATTCCGCCGATTTGGGTGAAATAGGGCTTGAAGGTCCAGCAGAGGAAGCTGGCGAGGCCATTGGTTTGGTCTTGAAAATTGCGGGTGCGTTCGAGGTGTTCGACGCGTTCCTCGATGGTTTCGTCGAAGCCGATGACCATGGTGGCAGTGGTGCGCAGGCCGGCGGCGACGATGGAGGCCTGGGCCTCGAAGTATTGAGCAACGGTGTACTTGAATTTGCTATGGCGGCGGCGGAAGTTCTCGGTGAGGATCTCGGAGCCGCCGCCGGTGATCCAGCGGACACCGGCGTCTTTGAATCGTTGCGCAGCGGCGGGGTAAGTGAGGTTGGCGTGGTCGGCGAGGTACATGAACTCGGCGATGGTGAGGGCGTAGAACTCAAGGGTGTCGCCGTAGCGGGTGCGGATGGCGCGGAAGAGGTCGCAGTAGTAGTCGAGGGGGAGGTGGGGGTTGAAGCCGCCGTTGAAGGCGGCGAGGTCGCCGCCGAGGGCGAGGAGCTCGTCGAGTTTGGCGAAGACCTGGGGCTGGGTGAGGACGTAGCCGCCGGGTTGGCCGGGGAGGCGGTAGAAGGCGCAGTAGTCGCACTGGGCGACGCAGACATTGGTGTAATTGACGATGCGCATGATGAGGTAGGTGCAGGCATCGGCGGCGTGGTAGCGAGCGCGGACCTGGGAGGCGAGGTCGCGGAGGTCGGCGTCGGAGGCCTCGTGCCAGAGGGCGAGGGCGTCTTCCGGCGTGATGCGGACGGCGGCGGCGACTTTGGCGCGGATGTCTGCGAGGGTGCGGGTGGCGGTGGGCACGAGGCTATTCTAATGCCTTGCCCGACCGGGTAGTGATGCGGCTGCGACTGGGCTTCGGCTTTCATTGGGTGGCGTCCCCACCCCCCCACCCCCCAAAAAAGTACGAAACTCCTGATTCGATGGCTGTTAAGTCTGAACCAAGTCTGGACTTCGGGTAGACTTCGGGTGGAGCTGGCCGCTCCTCGAATGCGGCTTCACCAACTATCCTGACCAACGATCTTGGGGCGTTAGGTGCAGCAAGAGAACCCTCATTCCATTATAGCGAATGGGTGGGATGAATTGGCGCGAGATAAGTACCAGAAACGGGGTGGGTTAACTTGTTTTAAGTTGACACGGATTGCGGGGGCGGGGCTTCAGTGGCGATGAGGGTGACGCCTTCGGCGCGCTGAAGGTGGGCGAAGAGGTGGAAGAGGGTGCGGGTCTGCGGGTTGCCGCGCGGGCTGAGGACGCGCATGAGGACTTTGGGGGACTGGCCGAGGGCCGCGCCGAGGGGGATGAAGCCTACGGTCGCGTTGATGTACAGGCGGAGGAGAGATTTGGCGGTGTCGAGGTCGTTGGCGAGGAGGGCGGTGGCGGCGTTGACGAGGGTTTCGCGTCGGGAGGCGGCGTCCTGGCGGAAGTAGGGTCTGTAGACCAGGTTGAAGGATCGGGAGAGCGGCATTGTATTATGGTAGCAGAGAAGATACTATAAGAAGTGGCTTCTGGGAGTATGGTGGCTTTCATGATACTTGGGTGTTCGCTGGATCTTCGATTATTTTGGTGTGGTGGCAGAAAAGATACCATGACTTGGCGACAAGGCCCCGGTCAATTGACGATATGGGCGTTTATAAGGAGTAATCCTGGGTATCGCCTAGGTTCGATGAGTGCCAAGGCCTGAAGTCAACAGTTGAGATCGAGCTGTCCGGATGGACGCACGCCGACTTTGCATTACCAATGAGCACTCTTCTCTTCAACGCCTGATCCAGACTGCCGGCCATCCTGGATTTCGCGAAGAAGATTATCCCTCTGTCTCAGGGTATAATATCTCGGACGAGGGCGCAGGGCCGCGCACCTCGATGGAGAGTGTGGGCAGAGTATGAACCCTCTAAAACGGTTTGGGAAGTGGTTGGTCTATGCAGCTCCATTTGCTGTTCTGGCTTTCTTCACACGTCTTATCGAACCGCTCGCAGCAGACAGAATTACCAGCGCAGCAAATGGATACCTAGATCAGCAGAGAGGAAGGATCATGCCTTCCCTCGCTAGGACCATCAAATTTTTTATCGCGCAGCCATTGTGGTTCGTGGCGTTCGTGATCCTTGCGTTTGTCTTGGTCTTTTGCGTTGAGGAATGGCTCGTTCGCAACAGGCCATCCAGCGAGGACGAAGCAAGGAGGCCGACACTTGAGTCATTCAAGAATGCCAGCCTCATCGCATTCTTAGTGTTTCTGTGCTTATGGGGAGGCGTGGCGTGGTTTACATCCAGCGCACCAAAGCCACACTCCGCAGCCGTTACAGCAGCCACAGCAACATCTTCGTCGTCCATGTCCGGGGCAGAGCCAGAGCGCTCTTCGCAGCTCCTTGAAGTAAAAAAACCTCTCCACAAATCAAAAGCTGAGTCACCGAAAAATACTGCGGGGCAGAACCCCCCTGAAGCTCCTTCCAGTGTGCCGCCCGCTCCTCCAGTGGTAAACGCTCCAAGCTGTCCTCAGGGAATTTGCCCGACAGGGCCAACGTTCGGGAACCAGACGGTTATCAACACGCCGCCACCCTCAAGCATTGAGGGGTACGAGGTGGTAGCGTCCAATCCTGAGAAAGACAACGACGGGCACCCGATAACCACTTTTAGGTTTATGGTGTCCGAACCAGTTGCGGATCAAAAGTTCATCGCCATTTGCGACAGACCTTGTACGGCACGGACAGCCGACACATCCCCAAGAAGGGGTGTTTTTATGAGCGGAGACTACATAGCTGGAAACATCACCGATGCCCCTACATATGCTGCATGGGTTATCAACTATCCGATACACCCCGGCCAGTATCAGGTCTTTACAGTAGTGTCGCAGGACAGCGATCCCGTAAAAATTGAGAGGTTTGTATTTGGGAAGTTTCCTATCACGCCGCAGTGAGGTTCCTGTATTCCAGCACCGGGGCCTCAATCAGCTTCTTCATCGTGTCGCGGAACAGATAAGGGTTGTCCCGATTGTTGAACCGGAAGGTCATCTCGTTCAGGTAGGCCGACAGATGCTTCGCAGAGATTTTATGCCACGAACCAATAATGCCGCGCTTGAGCAGAGAGAACGCGGACTCGATGCCGTTGGTGGTGAGATCGCCGTCAACGTAGACGCCATCGCTATGCTTGATGGCCCGGTGCTCGGCCAGAACGCCAGCCTTCGCCAGCGCGGGCGGGTAGGCTCCGAAGTCGTCCGTCATAATCACATCTACATCTTCGCTCACATTCTCTTTGATGTACTTCGCCAGTGTGCCGGACTTCACATCGGACGCATGGAAGAAGCGAAGCTCCCCGCCGCGCTGCTTGATTCCGATGACCACTTCCTTGCTCTTAAGCGACCGGCCCCGGCTTCCCTTGCCGTGCTGCTTACCACCCACATAGGTTTCGTCAATCTCAAGCGTGCCGCCCAGCGGTTGCGTCTGCGCTTCCTTCATCGCGGCCCGGATACGATGGCAGAGGTACCATGCCGTCTTGTAGCTCCCGCCGATCATGCGGCTCACCTGGTTCGCGCTGATGCCCTTGCGGGACTCGCACATCAGGTAGGCGGTAGCAAACCACGTCGGCAACGGGAGCTTGGTATCTTGGAGCACCGTCCCGGCCAGAACGGAGAACTGATAGCGGCATGAGTCACAGTCGAACACTTTGCGCTCGTACACACGGGACATCTTGGGCGAGTCGCACCGGGGGCATGTCACCCGATCCGGCCAGCGGAGGGCCTCAAGGTATTCGCGGCAGCTATCGTCATTTCCGAACTCACGCAACACTTGGCAGAGGGTAGGTGCTTTCATGGCTCAGTCTCCGAAGAAATCGAAGAAGCATCCGAAGGACATGACAACCGAAGAAGCAATCCGTCACGTCTTCCACCCTAAGATCGTCAAACACTTGAAAGCAAAGGTGGAGGAGCTAAATCGTGTCCCAACAAAGACAGAATAGCAAAGTAGCTACCTTGTGTCACCAAACCGATAGAGAGAAGCATCATCGCTGAGAAACAATCGCCCAATGCGCCTTCCGATGTTAGACTTTCCGGGATTCCCGTCCGACCAAACCCAGTTCTCGGAGCGGCACGTGCCTCGTCTTCTCTTCCGATCTCTCTGCATATTTGCATTCGCGGCTGCGACCCTTTCCTGCCTTGGGGCCGATCGGGTTGTCTTCACGCGTCTAGGCCCGACCCAATCCACCCTTTTTATCGCGAACGCCGATGGCTCCGCGGAGCGCGCATGCATCCCGACGGCAGCGACGTCGAACGGCTGACCGCCGATGCGGCCTACGACGATCAGGCCGCATTCTCGCCCGATGGCCGGCAGATAGCCTTTGTTTCGACGCGGGCCGAGGGTTTTGCTAATCTTTGGATCCTGGATATGGTGACTCGCAAAGCGCGGGCGCTGACCACCGGGCGGGGTGGCGATTTCAGGCCGGCGTGGTCTCCCGACGGCCAGTGGATCGCCTTCTCCTCGGACCGCGACAGCAGCCTTCCCACCGCCAAAAGCCGTTGGGAGCGGCTCCAACTCGTCGACATCTATCTCATTCACCCCGACGGCTCGGGGCTTCGGCGAATTTCGCAGCATGGGGACTTCTGCGGCAACCCCAAATGGACGGCTGACAGCAAGAGCGTCGTGACCTACTGCATGTCGGCGGAAGACACATGGACCGACCGGACCAAACTGCTTACGCCTTATGCGGCAGACGCAACCAACCAGGTGTACAGGATTGACATCGCCACCGGCTCTATCCTTCCCATCACCAGCGGCCCGGGCGTCAAACTGGCGCCGTCGGTTCTTGCCTCCGGCAAGGTTGCCTACTTGCGCGGCGACGGAGCCAGGATCGAGATTGTTTCCCCGGACGGCAAGGCGGGCCCCTCCGGTGCGGACATCGCAGCCAATCC
Organism: Acidobacteriaceae bacterium; assembly: GCA_050014235.1. Taxonomy (GTDB): domain Bacteria; phylum Acidobacteriota; class Terriglobia; order Terriglobales; family Acidobacteriaceae; genus Edaphobacter. Next base: position 12,483 of record JBEKDS010000046.1, on the reverse strand, counting down.
CGCTGCCTGGTCTCCGGACGGCAATCGCGTTGTCTACAGCCGTACAGCTTTTAGGCCGAGTTCCGGACCGGTGAAGCAATGGAGCCGGAATCCAAACTTCGATCTCTACGCGACCACGGCGTTGCCGGCATATGACCCAACCGGAATGCGGCTGGCGGTTTCAAACGTCGTCCCCGGCGGCGTCACCAGTCTCATGGTCATCGACGGCAACCAGCCGCAGCGTGCCATCCTCGAGCGAAAGGACTTGATCCTGGCCCCGCAATGGTCGCCGGACAGCAAGCAGATCGTTGTCGGTGTGGGCGGCTTCACTGCTTTTCTTGACTTCGCGGCGGGAACCAAGAAGCCCATCGATCGCGTCAATGGAGGAGCGCAGGTGGCGATTCTCAATGCCGACGGCACCGGCTTTCACGTGGTGACCTCGGGTCAGAACAACAATGGTTTTGCGGCTTTTTCGCCCGACGGAAGCCACATTGTCTACCGCACCGCCGGACCCGAGGGCGAAGGTCTACGCATCATGAATCTTGCCGACGGCTCGGTGACCGTCTTGACCGATCAGTACGACAACTTTCCTTTATGGTCACCGCGCGGAGATCTGATCGCCTTTGTGCGGAACATTGCCGGCGACTTTGAAGTGATGACGATTCATCCCGATGGGAAGGATGTAACCCAGTTGACGCACACGCACGGCAATGAAGCGCACCTGGCCTGGTCTCCCAACGGCGAGCGGATATTGTTTACGAGTTCACGAATGGGATTCAAGGACGAGACCCTTTACACCGGCAGCCCGCAGCCGTATGGCGAGATATTTGTGATGAACTGTGACGGTACCCATGTGGAGCAGCTCACCGATGACCAGTGGGAAGAAGGCGGTCCGGCTTGGCAGCCTCACCCTCCGCCCCCAGCATCTGAGCAGGCTGCGGCTCGAAAATAATCGCACAGCTTAAGTCTCCATAAACGCGGTTCAGTCCCGCGATCACGGGCCTCAACGCATCATCGCCAGTGCACTCATCGACGCAGGATTATGACGGCGGGTGAGGGAGTGTGGAGTACGGGGTCGGTGGACACTCGCGTTGCGTCACTAAGAAAGTCTGACCTCAGCGGTAAAGCCGGACTACTAAGAGCACGTCTTGCGGCACGGCTGAAGCCGCGCCCTTAAGCAGTACGTCTTAGCGGAAGCGCGAGTGCGGAATGGCGTGGCCCGCATCGCCTGGGACAAGTGCAACAGCAGATCCCCTGCGGGATGACAAACGAAAAAACTTGTGGGAGGACAAGCGGGGGTGGGACGGAGGGTGGAAAGTTAGTCGGCGAAGCGGCGGGTGATGGGGGCGTAGGCGTCGATGCGGCGGTCGCGGAGGAAGGGCCAGTGCTGGCGGGTGGTTTCGACGAGGGTGAGGTCGAGGGTGGCGGTGAGGATTTCTTCTTTGTCGTGGGAGGCCTGGGCGAGGATGCGGCCGAAGGGGTCGGCGATGAAGCTGCCGCCCCAGAATTGGAGGCCGGAGGCGGGGGTATGGTCGCCGGGGCCGGGGAGTTCTGTCGGCGTGCCACCTGAATCCAAGATCACATCGCCATGCTCGTGGCCGACGCGGTTGGCGGCGCAGACGAAGACGCCGTTGGCGATGGCGTGGGCGCGCTGGATGGTCTGCCAGGCGGAGTGCTGGGCGGCGCCGAACTCGGATTTTTCGCTGGGGTGCCAGCCGATGGCGGTGGGGTAGAAGAGGGTTTCGGCGCCGGCGAGGGCGGTGAGGCGGGCGGCCTCGGGGTACCACTGGTCCCAGCAGATGAGGGCGCCGACGGGGCCGTGGCTGGTGGGGATGGTGCGGAAGCCGAGGTCGCCGGGGGTGAAGTAGAACTTCTCGTAGTAGAGGGGGTCGTCGGGGATGTGCATCTTGCGGTAGATGCCGGCGATGTTGTCGGGGGTTTTTGCTTCGTGATCCAGCACGGCGGCGGTGTTGTGATAGAGCCCGGGGGCGCGGCGCTCGAAGAGGCTGGCGATGAGGGTGATTTTGAATTCGCGGACGATGGCGGCGAGGCGCGCTGTGGATGGGCCGGGGATGGGTTCGGCGAGGGCGAAGAGGGTATGGTCCTCGCGCTGGCAGAAGTACTGGGCGCGGAAGAGCTCGGGCAGGCAGACGAGCTGGGCTCCGTCGCGGGCGGCTTCGCGGACGAGGTCGGCGGCGTGGTCGAGGTTGGCGGCGATGGAGGGGGCGCAGGCCATCTGGATGAGGGCGACGCGGATTTCAGCAGGCATTGCGGTTGCTCCGTCAAGCAAGAGAAGAGGCGTCGGCGATGGGCCGGCGCCTCTTTATCTTCTCAGGCGCGTGGGCTATTTGTCGTCGAAGAGGAGGATGGCACCGGCGATGGTGGTGGTCCAGCGGCCGTGTTTGTCGCCGACGGCGGATTGGGTGACGTTGGCGGTGCGGACGATCTTGTTGGAGATGCGGTAGATCTCTTTTTTCTCGTCCCAGCTTTTGTCGGGGTCGAAGTCGAGGTCGAGGGTGGTGGCGAGCATCTCTGCGGCGAGTTCTTCGGCGTAGTCGCCGGCCTGCTCCTCGGTCTCGCCGAAGGAGTGGTGCTCGGAGAGGTAGCCGTAGGTGTTTCGGTCGGTGGGGATGGCGACGCCGATGGAGCTGACGACGAGGCGATGGGCCTCGCGGGTGGAGTTCTCGGCGATGACGGCGAAGACGACCTCGCCTGGGTTGAGGAACTTGAGGCCCTCTTTGCGGGTGATCATCTTGCAGTGGGGGGGGAAGATGGAGGAGACGCGGACGAGGTTCTGGGCGGCGATTCCGGCGTCGCGCAGGGCAAGTTCGAAGGAGGTGAGACGTTCTTTGTGCTTGCCGACGCCTTTGGTGAAAAACAGGCGCGTGGGGACCATGTTCATGCCCAATTCGAAGACCCTCCGGGGGATTGCGGGGATGAGGCGAGCGGGTTGGTGAGGCTCCGCGAACGCGTAGAACTTGTCAAAGTTATCACAGCGGAGCGCGGGGATGTGTGAATGGAGGGTGGTGGACGAGGTGCAGGGAGGCGGGTTTGCGGAGGGGCGCGCGCGGCCGCCGGAGGAGCGAAGAGGCTGAGAGGAAGGTTGGGCGAGGCGGCACTGGGCGGAGGGGGCTATTCTGAATACCATGGAGTCTAATTTCAATAGGAGAATTATTGCCCATTCGGTTACAGGAGCGTTGACAGCACTGTCACAGTTCGCGTATCAAAGTCAGCGTTAAAGTACAAGACGTTTGCAAGCGCGCAGGGCCGGCTGATCGTCAGCCGGTCGTGGCGGGGACCGTTTGAAGGCAATCACGTCCGAAAGGTAGAGAAGAAATGATGAGCATGCGACGTATCGTTTCCGCGATGGCGGTATATGTGTTAGTGGCAGGCATCGCCAGCCCGGCGCTGTATGCGCAGCTTTCCACGCGGGCGACGATCACCGGAACGGTGTCCGACTCCACCGGCGCGGTGGTATCGGGCGCGACGGTGACGTTTACCGACGAAGCGACCAAGGTCGCGATCGAGACCAAGACAAACGACGATGGCGAGTATGTGTCGCCCGGGCTGACCGTATCGACCTACTCGGTGACGATCGCGAAGGCGGGATTCAAGAACTACACGCTCACGGGCATTGAGCTGCACCCGACGGAGACGGTGCAGGAGAACGGGACGCTGGCGGTTGGCGCCGCCAGCGAGACGGTGACGGTGGGGGCGACCTCCAGCTTCGTGGAGTTGTCTACTCCCGAGAATTCGGCGTATATCTCCGGAGAAGACGTGAGTTCGCTGCCTATGAATGGGCGCAACTACTCGGCCCTGGCGGCCGCACTGCCGGGTGTGGAGAACCTCTCCAACGGGTCTGCGCTGACCACGGGCGGCCGCTCCACCAGCGACTCGCTCTCTATCAATGGGATGGCGACTGCCCGCAGCTTCTATGCGGTGGACGGAATCTGGAACGAGAACACCGGCAACATGACCCAGCAGTCCGTAATTCCCAACCCGGACTCGATTGAAGAGGTGCGTGTTCTACAGAACAACTTCTCCTCGCAGTATTCGCTGCTGGGCTCGTCGGTGATTCTGGTGCAGACCAAGAGCGGTACGGGCAGCTTGCATGGCACAGTCTGGGAGTTTGTGCGCAACGACGATCTAAACACCAAACCTTACTACTCTCCCAACATCCCGCCGTACAAGCAGAACATCTTCGGGTTTAACGTGGGCGGCCCGGTAATTATTCCGCACCTCTACAACACCGACCGCAAAAAGACCTTCTTCTTCTGGGACGAGTCGTACGTGATTGTGCATGTGCCCAACCAGACCGTCAGCCAACTTCCCACACCAGAACAGGCCGCCGGCTGCTTCCTCTCGCCGGTCAAGAACCCCGCGACTGGGGCGTTATTCCCCATAGTCTCAACGTGCGCCGGAACGGGAAAGGCAGGCACGTTTTACCAGATCCCGTCGGCCATGATCAATACCAGTTCCGAGGCGTACCTGCAAACGCTGTATCCGCTGTCTGAGACGCCCGAATACGTGCCCCCCAGCGGCACCAACAATTACATCAACAACGTGCCGAACACAACCTACCAGCGGGATGACCAGATCAAGGTCGACCACTACTTCACCCCCAACTACCACCTGCTGGCCGAATACTTCCAGGAATATCAGGACTACGCGCAGAATTCTGTCTCTAACGGTACGACTCACATCAGTTCGGAGACGGACTTTACCAACAACAAGCTGGCCCTGGTCTCGCTGACTCAGACCCTGACCCCGAACATGATCAACACCACCAACATTGCGATGAATATCTTCCTCCTGAACCTGACTACGGTGGGAAAGACAGACATCAGCCAGATTCCGAATTTCAGTGAGACTCTCTTCTATCCCAACGCCAATTTCTCTACCCGCACCCCTGTGGTCAACATATCCGGGCTTGCGGGGCAGGGCATCAATGGGCGGCCCATCCCCCACGCATCCGATCTTGACGATACCGTCGGGGACAACTGGAGCTGGCTCAAAGGAAAGCATTACATTTCGGCGGGCATCACGTTCGTGTGGAACACCAAGCGCCAGCAAACCATCGAAGCGACTAATGGAAGCTTCACCTTCTCCGGCAGCTCCAGCGCGCCCACAACAGCCCAGAAGACGGCAGCGGGAGAGTGCAACAGCGGTAACCCCATCCCAGCCGCCCAATGCGCGCAGGACGACAGCGTCTCCGATATGCTGACGGGCTATATCGGCAGCTACAGCCAATACAGCTACGAGCCCCACGGCGACATCCACGACTTCTCCTGGTCGCCGTACGCCGAGGACCGGTTCCAGTTCAACAAGAACCTGACCCTTACCCTGGGCCTGCGCATCTACCACCTGCCGCTGCCCTATGGCGTGCCCAACTCCGAGACCAACTTTGTGCCCTCGGCCTTCAACCCCGCTCTGGCGCCCACGGTGAACGAGAGCAGCGGCGCCATCAATGTCCCGGTGGGCACCGACTACAGCAATGGACTGCTCTTCAACAACGGCCTGTCGACCGGTCTGCCGATCAACTTCTCCAACCAGCACATCTGGTACTTCGCGCCCGATGCAGGCTTCGCCTGGAACGTCTTTGGCGATGGCAAGACCAGCCTGCGCGGCGGCTACGGCGAGAGCTACACCCGCATCTTCACCAACCAGGACTGCTCCTTCAACTGCGATACCAACGCTCCGGTCTTTACCAACGAGGCGCTGTCCAACCTTGTATTTCCTTCCACGACAAGCTGGAACGTTGCGGGGGCGGGCGGTACTGCGGCTTCCACAACCAGCGCAGCAACTGTGACCGCGATGGACCCAAACATCGGGTCCTCGCCGGTGGCCAGCTGGTCGCTGGGCGTGCAGCATCAGTTCCGGGCCAACTTTCTCGCTTCCATTGTGGGCGCCGGGAGCCGCATCCAGCATCTGGTGGACACCTGGAACATCAACCAGCCGCCGCCCACGGTGGTGGGTGGAGTGAGCTACGACTTCAATCCCAACATCAACTTCAACCCGGTACTCAACAAGCCCGACAGCTCAGCGTATTGGGCGCCGTATCAGGGGTATGGCGCGATCAACACGGTTTCCACCCGGCTGTGGGGAGAGTGGAACGGGCTTGAGGTACAGGTCAAGCATCCGGTGGGCAAAGGGCTGAACGTGTCGGGCGCTTACACCTACTCGCACGATACGACCGACCTCGGTTCGATCGACCCCTATAACCTCAAGCGCTACCACGGCAACGCGGAGAGCATGAACTATCCCCATAACGTGACGATCGCGGTAATCTATGCCCTGCCGTTCTTCCTGCACAGCGGCAATCTGCTGGAGAAGGAGGCGCTGGGCGGATGGAGCATCGACAACATCGCCGACTTCCGCAGCGGAACGTCGATCACGCCAGGGCTGGGCGAGACCGACGCGGGCCTGGCGTTGCGCCCGGACCAGGTGCCGGGCAGCTCGACCAATGGACCGAAGCTTTGGAAGGCCAACGTACCTTCCGCCAATCAGGCGTGGTTCAACACGTCGGCCTTCTCCTGCCCAGGGCTTACCAACGGGGTCAACTGCGGTACCTTCACGGCAGCGAGTTGGGGACTCTATGGCAACGCACAGACGGGCATCATTCGCGGGCCGGGGCAGGAGCTGTTCAATACGGCGCTGTACAAGACGTTCAGCATCATGGAGAAGGTCCACATTGAGTTCCGCGCGGAGGCGTTCAATACGTTCAACCATACCAACCCCGGCAACCCGAACACGTCGCTGAGCAGTTCGAACTACGGCAAGATCACCAGTGCGGCCGATCCCCGCATTCTGGAGCTCGCGGTGCGGCTGAAGTTCTAGGGACTGGATGTGCGTTTGCTGAGGGCGTCGCCTGCGGATGCGGGTGGCGCCCTTGGTGTTTTTGGGGTGGGGGGCACCGGGCCAGGGGTGCGGTATGATAGCGCAACCAATTGCAAAGGAAGATCCGACCGATGGAAGTTCACCCGCCGGAACACGCCGTTCATACGGTGCGCGAGTTCCTGGTCCACATGCTGGCCATTGTGCTGGGGCTGCTGATTGCGATCGGCCTGGAGCAGAGCGTGGAGGGGTTGCACCGCCTGCATGAACGGCATGAGTTGGAAGAGAACATGCGCGCGGAGGCGGAGCGCAACGTAGAGATACTGACGACGCACCTGGACGTTAATATCCCTGAACTGGTGCAGTACCGCGCGGACCTGGTGGCAGTCCGCGCCGCTGTTGCGCGCGATGGATTTGTCGATATCACGCTGCCGCCGCGCCGGATGAAGAGAGGGGATGGTGTGATGTTTGCGCCGGAGCGCGATGTGTGGCCGGTTTCGCTGGCCTCGGGCACGAGCGCGTTGCTGCCGGAGCCGATGGCGCAGATGTACTCGCATGTTGACTTCAACGCGACGGAGGACGTGAAGGAGGTGGACCGGATACGCGAGGCTTCCGCCCTGCTGACGCGGTTCAGCCTGGCGACTGGATATGAGCTGGGGCCTAATGAGCAGATGCATCTGTCGCTGGCGGAGCGCGAGCAACTGTTGGTTGCCCTGTCGACGGAGGTGCAGCAGCTCTTCCAATTGCTGCGCCGGGACAACCTGTTTCTGCTGGATTGCCAGGGCGTCCTCAACGGGATCGACAATGTGCGGTCGTTGGAGCAGTGGGCGGTCGATCAGCCGAAGAGGCTTGACGCGTATCGATAGTGGGAGAGGCTCCTGACGGGCCGGCGCGGGCACGCTGATGCGTTGTGGGACTGGGATGGGCGATAAACGGCGTGTGGGTGGTGCGGTTCGTTGCGTTGCGTCTTGAGCGGGTGGTAGCCTTCGTAAGGTTGAGTTAGTCGCAAACTTCCTGGAGTGATTCGCCCCATGCAGACGAGCTATAACGGAATTCCTGTCCCCACAAGCGGCAAGCCCATTACGTATGACAACGGCAAGTACACGGTGCCGGAGCGGCCGATTATTCCGTTTATCGAGGGCGATGGGACGGGGCGGGACATCTGGAAGGCGTCGCAGCGGGTGTTCGATGCGGCGGTGGAGAAGGCGTACGGCGGCAAGCGCAAGGTGGAGTGGTATGAGGTGCTGGCCGGCGAGAAGGCGTACCGGCAGACGGGGAACTGGCTGCCCGACGATACGGTGAAGGCGACGGTGGACTTTCGGGTGTCGATCAAGGGGCCGCTGACGACGCCGGTGGGCGGCGGGATTCGCAGCCTGAATGTGGCGCTGCGGCAACTGATGGATCTGTATCAGTGCATCCGGCCGGTGAAGTACTATGCGGGCGTACCCAGCCCGGTGAAGCATCCGGAGAAGCTGAATGTGGTGATCTTCCGCGAGAACACGGAGGACATTTATGCGGGGATCGAGTTCCGCGAGGGGACGCCGGAGGCGAAGAAGTTTATTGCGTTTGTGAACGACGAGATGCTGAAGGGCACGAAGAAGAGCGTGCGGCTGGACTCGGGCGTGGGGGTGAAGCCGATCTCGATTACGGGGTCGAAGCGGCTGGTGCGGGCGGCGATCCAGTATGCGCTGGACACGGGGCGCAAGACGGTGACGCTGGTGCATAAGGGCAACATCCAGAAGTTTACCGAGGGCGCGTTTCGCGAGTGGGGGTATGAGGTTGCGTCGCAGGAGTTCCGCGAGCAGACGGTTACGGAGCGGGAGAGCTGGATCCTGGGCAATGTGGAGGCGAATCCGAAGCTGACGGCGGAGGAGAATGCGGCGCTGATCGAGCCGGGGATTGAGTTTGCGGCGAAGGAGTTTGGCGAGGGCGTGGTGGCGGAGGTGAAGGCGGTGCTGGCGGCGATTGGGGCGTCGCATGGCGGGGGGAAGTGGAAGTCGAAGATTCTGGTGAACGACCGGATTGCGGACTCGATCTTTCAGCAGATCATTCTGCGGCCGGAGGACTACAGCGTGCTGGCCACGACGAACCTGAATGGCGACTATATTTCGGATGCGGCGGCGGCGCAGGTGGGCGGGTTGGGGATTGCGCCGGGCGGCAATGTGGGCGATGGGTTTGCGGTGTTTGAGGCGACGCATGGGACGGCGCCGAAGTATGCGGACAAGGACGTGATCAATCCGGGGAGCGTGATGCTGTCGGGGGTGATGCTGTTCGACTTTATCGGATGGCCGGAGGCGGCGCGGCTGATCGAGACTTCGATGGAGAAGACGATTGCGCAGAAGTTTGTGACGTACGACTTCGAGCGGGGGATGCAGGGGGCGACCAAGGCGAAGACCAGCGAGTTTGCGACGCGGATGATCGAGAACATGGGCTGAGGTGGTCAGCCTTTTGGGTAAAGGAAGGGATTGACGAGGGGGACGGCGAAGCGCTCGAAGTCGCGGGTGTTGCGGGTGGCGACGATGAGGCCGTTGACCTTGGCGATGGCGGCGATCATGGCGTCCTCGATCAAGAGCCGGGATTGCCGCGCCATCAGCCTTGCGGACTCGCGGGCGGACACGCCGTCGAGTGGGAGCACGACGGCATCTTTGGCTAATGCTTCTGCCCATCGCTCGATCTCGCTCGCCTTCTCCGCGTCCTGCCGCCGCGTGACTTCCGCGCCGGCCTGTATTTCATAGAGGGCAAGCGCCGGCACCGCAAATGCGGTAGCCGAATGGTTCTTGTACCACGCCAGAACGGCGCCGTGCGGCGTGACCTTCCGCAGCTCAGAGAGCACGTTGGTGTCCAGTAGGAAGGTCAAAATTTGACCGGCTTGCGCATCTTCCACTTTCCTCGCGGTGGGATTTGCAGATCGAACTGGGGACCGGACTGGAGAATTTCGAGGAGGGTGGGCTTGGATTCGGGGTTCATCCTGCGCCACTGGTCGATTGGCACGATCACGGCCTTCTCAATGCCGCGGCGCGTGATTGTCTGCGGGCCCGATGTCTCCGCGGCGTCCAGCAGTTCGCTGAATTTTGCCTTTGCATCCTGGACTGGCCATTTTCCCATTGCTTCTCTCCTGACTAGTTACCTGACTAGTCTATCAGGACCGTGTGTTTCGGTCTTTGTGCGGCGTCAAATGCGAGGGCGGTGCGCACACTTGTATCATGGGAGGCGTTTGCTGAATGCCGATTTGAGTGAAGGGATCATAGGAATGCGGAAGAAGGTCACGATTGTTGGGGCGGGGAATGTTGGGGCGACGGCGGCGCACTGGATTGCGGCGAAGGAGCTGGCGGATGTCGTGCTGATCGATGTGATCGAGGGCGTGCCGCAGGGCAAGGGGTTGGACCTGGCGGAGGCGATGCCCATCGAGAAGCGGGACGTGTCGATTGTGGGGACGAACGATTATGCGGACACGGCGGGCTCGGATGTGGTGGTGATTACGGCGGGGATCGCGCGCAAGCCGGGGATGAGCCGCGACGACCTGCTGAATACGAACTTCAAGATCATGAGCGAGGTGGTGAAGAAGGCGGTGGAGGCTTCGCCGGACTGCATTCTGATTATTGTGTCAAACCCGCTGGATGCGATGGCGCAGGCGGCGTTTAAGCAGGCGGGGCTGCCGCGCGAGCGGGTGATTGGGATGGCGGGGATCCTGGATTCGGCGCGGTTCCGGACGTTTATTGCGATGGAGCTGGATGTGTCGGTGGAGAATGTAACTGCTTTTGTTCTGGGCGGGCACGGGGACACGATGGTGCCGCTGTCGCGCTACTCGACTGTGGCGGGGATACCGATTACGGAGTTGATTGCGCCGGACCGTCTGAAAGAGCTGGAGACGCGGACGGCCAATGGCGGCGCGGAGATTGTGAAGTATCTGAAGACGGGGTCGGCTTACTATGCGCCGAGTGCGGCGGTGGTCGAGATGGTTGAGGCGATATTGAAGGACAAGAAGAAGATTTTGCCGTGCGCGGCTTATTTGCAGGGGGAGTATGGGATCTCGGGGCTGTATGTCGGGGTGCCGTGCAAGCTGGGCGCGAAGGGGCTGGAGCAGATTATCGAGATCAAGCTGACCAAGGAGGAGCAGGCGGCTTTGCAGAAGAGTGCGGATTCGGTGAAGGAGTTGTGTACGGTGATTGGGGTCGCTTAGCGATTTTGAGGGATTATGAGGTACACCTACGTCGAGCGACCAGGGGCGGAAGCGAAGGTTAAGAGCGGAATAGCGCTGGCTCGTCTCGTGCTCAGCGGACGTAATGAGTTGCTTGAGGCGCATGTCTCGGAAGTATTGCGCATTGCGATCTGCAAGGTAACGGAAGCAAACTGCAGGAAACACGAGACTCGGTTCTGTTCCCTCGAGGCTTACTCAAATCCAGACAGGCCAGTCGAGCATGAACACGTCGATACCATTCTTTCTTTGAGGCAGAAATTGCTCTCTGCCTGTCCGGAGCAGGTTGAATCTATACTGCGCAACGCTCAAGCATGCGTCGTAACTTTGCCGGAGCATCAAGACCTCTCAATGATCCCCGACAGCGTTTGCGGTTGGGATAGATACAAGGCTGCGGGGATCAAGGTCGTCGATGTAAAGGAGACCCAGGCGACGGGCGAGCTTAAGCTTCTGTTTGGGTGAAAGACTGACCGAGTTCCGGCGGCCTATGCGATGCGGGAGATGGTGACGGATTCGAGGATGACGGGGGTGCGGGGTTTGTCCTGGGCGGCGGTGGGGACTTTGGAGATTTTTTCGACGATGTCGTAGCCTTCGACGACTTCGCCGAAGATGGTGTGTTTGCCGGTGAGCCAGCTGGTGTCGGCGGTGGTGATGAAGAACTGGCTGCCGTTGGTGTTGGGGCCGGCGTTGGCCATGGCGAGCTTGCCGGGCTTCTGGAAGCCGTGGGGGGAGCCCTTGGTCTCGTCGGCGAACTTGTAGCCGGGGCCGCCCATGCCGGAGCCCTCGGGGTCGCCGCCCTGGATCATGAAGTTGGGGATGACGCGGTGGAAGATGGTGCCGTCGTAGAGCTTGGGGCCCTTCTTGGAGCGGGAGTTCCACTCCTTGGTGCCTTCGGCGAGGCCGATGAAGTTGGCGACGGTGAGGGGCGCGTCCTTCTCAAAGAGCTCGACGACGATGGGGCCGAGGGTGGTGGTGAAGGTGGCGTAGGTTCCGGGCTTGGTGGGCATGTGTGACCTCAGTTGGTAGTTGGTAGTGGGTAGTTGTTAGTTGAAGGCGAGTGCGACGCGTTGTCGTTTTACGTTGTACGTCCACATTGGGCAGGCGCGGGGCTACGGAATGGGCAGCTTGGGCTGCGTAGGCGTGGGGGCGGCTCCGGGCGGAGGTGCGATGACCGGCACGGGCGGCAGGGGTTGGTTTTCGCGGACGATGGTGACTCGCGTGATGCGGACGGGGGTGAGGGGCTTGTCGCTGGCGTCGCGGGGGACGCGCGCGATCGTTTGCACCAGCGCGACGGTGGCGGCGTCGCACTGGCCGAAGATGGTGTACTTGCCGTCGAGCTCGTCGACGGGGACTTCGGTGATGAAGAACTGGCTGCCGTTGGTGTCGGGGCCCGAGTTCGCCATGGCGAGCCTGCCGGGGACGGAGAAGGTGAGGGCCGGGTCAACCTCGTTGGGGAAGTAGTAGCCGGGGTCGCC
>JBEKDS010000045.1:0-16562 GCA_050014235.1 Acidobacteriaceae bacterium | reverse complement strand
TGGCATGCCCAGATATAGACGCTGTGTGAACTCGCATACCTCTCTGATCTCGCCCCGCATGAACATCCCACGCGCCATTTGCGAATCCGTACCGTACACCTTAGAGAATTCCCCAAAGTGAAACTGTCCGAACAGCTCGCGAGCCGTTAAGATCAACACCGGGTTCACGCTCATCCCAACGTCCAAGCTCTCCCGTCCGGCTTCCACAATTTTCTTCAGCCCCTTGATCTCGGATGGACCCAGCGATTCATTGAAGGTACAGAAGCACAGAATAGCGCCAGGAAAAAGCTCCCCGGCTCTCCGAGCCCGCTCGAAATCCTTATCCTCAAAACGATTGAACGACTTGCATTCGCCCAAGATCAAATAAGGCGTTGTGATCTGGCTAAACGCGCCCATGGTGATGAACGCCCCGAAGTCGGCTTCGAACTCCGACTGCCCGTTCTTTTTCATCTCGAAACTGGGTATCATAGTCGTTTTATGGGCGACTCTTTTTTCAATGAAATGCATAGCGGCCGCCACACAATAAGCACCATGAGCGAAATTCGAGGTTGCGAACGGGCCGAGTACGCGATACGCCCATGCATTCGAGGGTGGCATGCCGCCCGGGAAAGAAAACTCCGTCAGGCATCGTGGGCAATTGAGAGTCTGTCTCAGGTCTTCGAGGCTGAACCAGCTCGTATTCAAGCAAGAATCGCATTTGAGCGCCATGCCAAGCCGAAGGACGTTGCAGCGCGTCAGCGCTGCAAGATGACGATCTAACCTTGAGGCGTCAGCCTGATTGCTCATCCTAAGCACCCGCTGAACCTCGCCGAGCGGAGCATAAGCCTTCTTTACTTTCTTTCTTTTCTCCGGACCACCAGCGGGCTCCTCGATTTCAACTTCCAGATCCTCATGCGCCATGCGGTCCAGCATCCGAAGAAGATCCTTCGATTCCAAAATGGTCCGCGCCGCCATCAGACTTCCGAACGAGGCTGTGATCTGCTCGCACACTCTTCCGGCCGGCGACAATGACAACTGAAACCCCGAGGCTTCTGCAAGGGCGCCGAATATGTTGATCGGGCTTGGCATTCGGAGATCCTCAGTGCTCGCATACGTACCTCCGAACGTCACGATCCCTTCGCGCGAAATCCACGTTTTTTCCTGTCCGAAGTTGTACGTCAATTTCGTGGCTACGTTCCGATTCCACGGAATGACCGGTGTGTCCGAGCCAATTGATTCGATCACGTTCGCCGATGCCAGATAGCGCGAGCAGTAGGGGTCTGATTCGGCGAATTCATGCGGCTGAAAGCTGATATCAAGACCGTTGCCTATCACGTAGGCGTTCGTCGACTTCTGTGCGTGAGTGACCGTCTGCGGCGTCGCATGATCGGCGCCCCGTCCCCATTCTTCCCAAAGGCGTGGCACCCGCGGATCGATACTCAGTGGATGATTGTCGTTTGGGATCTTCAGCGTCCGGACAAACGCCTGCATGTCTTCGAAGGACTGCGATTTCGCACACAGAAGCGAAGTCGCATACCAAGCATTCGACGGGGGCGGGAAAGGGCGATGGTGGTCCACGATGAATTTCTCGCAGAAGTCCTTCAGTTGCGGCGCGAGTCGCGCGGGCAGCGGAACAATCGGCCACCCCAAAGCTCTGTAGTTCCAGTACTCAATCAGGTCCCACCCTGAGCTCTCATCCATGTAGAACAGGTGAGACTGCCAGCTGTGGCTGTTGCGGAACGTCTCAAGCTTGTGGCGCGTCACCCGCAGCGGGAACAGTTTTCGGGTATCAAAAATGTCCGGATATTCGAGTGCCTCATATTCCTTGTGTTTCCCGTCGAGAGCATTAAGGTAAACCTGCGCCAGGTCAGATTTTTCTGGAAAAGCCCCGAACATCGCTGAGAAGAGCAGCGCATAGCGGCTGTCGTTGCATGTTGGAATTACGACTTCAGGCCCATGCCGCTGCACGAATTGAAACTGCTCCACGTACATATCGTGGCAAACGCTTCGGAGGTCTATGCCAATCTGGCAACGGTTCTGTTCATCGCGGGCCAGCAGTTCGGCGAAGGATGTCGAACGCTTCTCGGGAAAGTTGACGCCATATTCCCGGATTTGTCCGTCCTGGGTTTCCACCACATAATCCGGCTGGAACGCTTCGATGAAACCATTGATCATCCGCTTCGCGGAGATCGTCTTCTGATATTCCTGCTTGTAGCGAGGGGGAACTGTCTTGAACAACGGGATAATGTAGTTGAAAACACCTCCCCACAAAGATGAGTTCATCTCGAACACGCGCTGTAGCGCTTTCCTGTCCCTCGGCTCGACGAGGAATGCGAGGCGAAATGGCCGGATTCGGACCTGGGCGGATTCCATATGTACGCGGAGACCTTCACATCATTTTACTTTCAGAGAATTGCTTTTACAGCTCTGAATGTCCTTAACGCCCGTGGAGGCCAAACCGGTGAAGTTGTAGGCTGTCAAATAGGCGGCTTCAATGTCCGAAGCAGGAGGACGCATGTGTGGCAGATATTACCGTCGATTCGGACAAGCAGCGCATCGCCGAAGCCTTTCATCTCGGAACGCTCGATGACATGCCGCTGGAGGCCGCGCCGTCCTACAACATCGCGCCCAGCACGATGCAGCCGGTCATCCGCCAGAATCGTGACCGGCGAACGCGAGATGGTGGCGATGCGATCGGGCATGGTGCCGCACTTCGCCAAGTCGCCTGCCGAGTTCAAAGGATTCTCCACCATCAATGCAAAGGCCGAGACCTTGCTCTCGCGGGCAATCTGGCGGGTTCCATTTCACCGCCGGCGATGCCTCATCCCGGCGGACGGTTTTACGAATGGAAACGCTTAAATGAGAAGACCAAGCAGCCTTACGCCTTCGCCATGCGGAGTGGGGAGCCATTCGCCTTCGGCGGCCTGTGGGACGGCTGGAAAGACCCTACGACCGGCGATTGGCTCCAGAGCTTCAGCATCATCACCACCGACCCCAACGAACTCACCGCAACGGTCCACAACCGAATGCCAGTCATTTTGAAGCCGTCCGACTACGACCGGTGGCTAGATCGAGCTGACGCTGAACGTCCACCGGTTGACCTGTTACGGCCATACGAGGCTGCCGAGATGACAGCACATGAAGTAGACCCGCGCGTCGGGAACGTTCGCAACGACGAGCCCTCGCTCTGTAATATCTGGCAATGTCCGCCGAACCCCATGTAGCAAATCCACTACGCGCCTTTTTCCCAAGCCAGCCCGAAAGTGTTCGATGTGGGCGCTGTGGGCTTGTCTTCGAGACTCTTCATCCGTTTTGATCGATCACAAAAGACCTTCATACAAGTAGTGGCGAAACTATGTGCTTTTCGCGACAAGGCCGGGGAAAATACTTGTGGAAGGGGTCGGAGCCTTCGTTTTGCGTCATTTTTGGCTGCATTTCTGTCGATTTAGGGCTGCACCGGACGCGCTGGGCAACTGTCTCGTGAGACGTGGCGCATCCAAATGAGCAGTTGCGGCACGCAGAAACTGGGCGATTCCGATCCCTTTCGTCCGCCGTCTAACATCCGAGGGAACATGCCATGCTGTCCGAGCCTAAAGTCTATCCCGCTCATGTGTGCAAGACCTGCGGACAGGAGGTATTGCGATCAGAGATGGACGCCCCGACGCTGATTTCCGGCGTGGTGGAATGCCCTGCGTGCGGCGGCTCAGGAGCCCTCAACGTCGAAATTCGCTCGACGGAGGATAGGAAGCCTCCAGTGCGTTCAAACGGCAAGCTCTAATTGGACTTGCCTGGGGTTGGGCGACAACCGCTTAACCGTTGCTTGCACGAATTTAGAGACTAGGCGCGATTTGTCATCGGAACGGGCTGCGAGGTAGGTTCGGAGCAGCAATCTTTCGTCTCGGAGCGGTCGAATGGTTATGCTGCCGTCGCTGATGCGCCAGGCTCCCATTCTCAAGAGCAATGCAAGACTATCTCTCTGAAGCAGTAAGTTGGCAGCTTCCTCGGGCTGGATAAAGTATTGTATTTCCGCTGGAATGACGTGGTCGTCCGCCAACACCTTCTGAACGCGATCATGTACCGGCGGGTTGACTTGCCGCTCGAATAGCGCGAGCCTGCGATCCGCAAGATCCCCAACACTCAATTCCTTCTTGGCGGAGAGAGGGTCGGAGGACGGAAGGGCCACATAAAAAGGTTCTTCGCTAATCTTCATTGCGCTTACACTGGCGTCCTCATGGATGCCGATGACAATCGCGAGGTCGATTTCCCCGGAACGGAGGAGCTTGAGCGCATCGCTCGAATAGTGGCTGGAAAACCTAAGCTCCAGATTGGGGAAGAGGGGCAGACGAACTGAATGCATCGTCGAAGTGATGTACGGATCAATGTTGGGAGATTGCCCGATCATCAGGATCGTGTCCGATCCAAGGGCCGCCGCGCGTGCGCTATGCACTGCCCGTTCCACCGACAAAAGCGCCACGCGCGCGTGCTCGACAAACGTGGCGCCTGCTGCCGTGACCTCCACATTTTGACTGCTCCGTATAAAGAGCGAACATCCGACATGCTCTTCGAGTTCGGCGATCTGCTTGCTGAGTGCCGGCTGTGTGACCCCAACCCTATTCGCAGCGCGCGAAAAATTAAGCTCATCCGCAACCGCGACCGCCGCTTGCATATGACGAATCTCTATCATGGCCCAACCTCGAACAGCTCCGCTGAGTGCCCCGCGCCAATCTGGAGAGCAATGCTTGCCCCCAAGAACCGTGCTTAAGTCTGGCATTTAGGCCTCAGCCAAGTCAACATTGCAGGCGCATGTCGCTCAGCTGATGCCCTCCGCTCTGCTGCAACTATTCCCTCTCGGAATGATGGAAATACCGTTTGGAATTGGACACGCCGCGTTGCGAAAGTGAATGCTTTCTCCAAAGCTCTACCGGGAACAAACCCATTCGGAGACCGACATGCCCTCGACCCAAGCCGCTACGGACCATCGCTTCGCAGAGTACACATCCGCCCATCCCACGGCCTCCGGTGATCCAGGCCCCTTGAGACGCAGGCCCCCGCAGAGGGGCCGGCGAAGGTGAATCTCTGCCGACCGTAGAGACGTTGCTCGCGGCTCAATGTGAGCAGGGACTGGCTACCTGTGCTGGACATGAGCTTGATCTACCGATTCAATTGAGGACCCCAAGCAATGAATGTGATTGGAAAGCCAATGGCTAATCGAGCGTCCCAGTCTAACGACGACGAGCGGGTCGAAACGCATAGTATGCGAATTCTTGACGCGACGGAAGCTGCATCGCTTATACGGATGGATAGCCGCACTCTGATTCGCTGGGCTCGTCTCGGCTATGTACCGGCCCATCCTCTGGGAGAGGGCAAGAGGCGCCTTTGGCGCTTTATCGAAGCGGAGCTGCTGGAGTGGTTTCAACAGCGTTCCATCACTCAGAAACGGCCTCCTGCGCGTAGCATAGAGACAGCCATCGGCGCTCATGCAAGGAGAACTGCATGAGCCGATTTCAAGAAGGAAGTCTATTGAAGCTGAAGCGCAAGACCGGCCCTGATTCCTGGGTTTTCCGCTGGTACGACGAAAGCAGTGGAGAGCGCAAGTATCGCAAGATCGTAGTCGGAGCCGTTGATCGGCTTCCGACGAGGCACGATGCTGAGAGCGCCGTTCTAGCACTTCGACGCAACATAAACGCCGAGCACAAGTCGCCGGAAACAGTGACCGAGCTCATCGCCCACTATCGCCAGCACGAGCTGATTCCAGAGCGGAAAGCTTTTGCGACCATCGAAGCAACGAAGATCTACCTGAAGCGGCACATCGACCCCACGTGGGGCGGGAAGCGGCTTTCGGAGGTTCGGACGGTGGAGGTCGAAAAGTGGCTTCATTTACTGCAGTATTCGCCAGGAACCCGCACCAAGATTCGGAACATCATGTCCGCATTGTTCAATCACGCAATTCGTCATGAATGGATCGATCGGAATCCCATCAGCAAAGTGAGGACATCGGCCAAGCGACTTCGCGAGACCGATGTTCTAACGCCCGCCGAATTTGCAGCTCTCCTGCCCGAGCTCAAACTCCGCGATCGCGCGATGGTGATTCTTGCTGGGAGTACCGGGCTTCGCAGGTCCGAGTTGGTGGCGCTCACCTGGAGCGACATCGATTTGGAACTGATGCAAATCAACGTGCGACGTTCCTGTGTCCGCAGCCGCTTCGGAGACACCAAGACTGAGGCGAGTCGAAGACCAGTTCCATTGCATCCTTCTGTCGCAAAAGTACTCGCCGTCTGGAGGGCAGAAACGCCCTACAGTTCGGATAGCGATTTCGTGTTCCCCTCAATGCGCTTGAACGGTAAAAAACCGGTCACGCCCGACATGGTGTTGAAGAAGAGAATCCGCCCAGCTCTCGAAAGAGCAGGCATCAAGGACAAGGTGATCGGCTGGCACAGCTTCCGCCATTCGCTCGCTACCAACCTTCGTGCCGCTGGCGTGGATTTGAAGACAGCCCAGGAACTTCTTCGGCACGCTAATTCTCGGATCACACTTGAGGTCTACACGAGAGCGATCTCTGCGACCAAGCGGGAAGCGAACGACAGAGTGATGCAGATGGTGTTTGAAGCAGGAAAGAAGTCGCTTTCAGCACCCTCGCCAGCACCCTCAAGGGCGCTTGTTGCCAAGAACAGAAGGACCGTTGATATGCATTCTGAGGGGGCGTTCTGATGCTCAGCACCCTCGCCAGCACCCTCATCCTTGATTGTCACTTAGGTCTATCGCCACAAACCTTGTATTTTCTTAGGTTTAGTGGCGGGGACGACGGGGCTCGAACCCGCGACCTCTGCCGTGACAGGGCAGCGCTCTAACCAACTGAGCTACGTCCCCCAGATTGCGCGATGGGCAATATGGATTGTGAAACCAGGGTGCGCGGAGGCGCGGGCCGATGGGTTCACTGTCACCTGCGATGGGCTCCGCCGGGCGGTTGGGCCTAGGGTCTCCGTCGCAACTATTTGAGTCTATCATTCATGGCGCGGGTTTTGAGGGGCGGGTTCGGCGTGGATAACGGTCAGAGGGCGTAGTCCTCGCGGGCGGGGGTGAAGACGTCGAGGACCTCGGAGTCTTCGAGGGCGGAGGCCTGATGGGGGACGTCGCCGGGGACGAGAAAGCTGTCGCCAGGGCCCGCGACAATGTCGCCGCCGGGGTGTTCGAAGCGGATGAGGCCGCGTATGATGTAGACCAGTTGCTGGTGGGGGTGGCTGTGACGTGTGCCGACCCAGCCGGCGGTCATGGTATGGCGGACGAGCATGATGGCGGGGCTCGACGACATGACCTGACGGCGAAGGCCGGGCTCAGGCGTTGACATGGCCTGGTTGCTGGAATGAACGACGGGGATTTCGTGCGATGGCATGGTTCTCCCTTTTGTACTGCTGATGGGCTTCCGATTCTGCCGAATGCAGGCTCTTGCTCCGATGATCTCATCTGGCTCTGGCGCGAGTTGGCCGTTCGCGGCAGAAACCAGGGTGGCGATTTCGGGTTTGCGTGAGTCAAACGATTGGGCCGGGCCGCAGGGCGGCCGGGAGCACGGCAACCGCAGTCACGAGGCGAGGTACCTATGAACCGCGAGACGCACCCGCAGTTATGCCGTATTGCCGGAGCGACGCCTCTGGCGATTTTGGTTGTTGGGCTTTTCACGCTGACGCTGGGGGCGGGGAGGGCGCCGGCCCAGCAGGGGTACGGCGGGCCGTATGGGTCTCCGTATGGAGCGGGGGCGCAGCCGAGTTATGGAGGGTATGGGGCGCCGCAGTACGGGCAGCCGCAGGCTTATGGGCAGCAGGCGTATGGACAACCGCAGTATGCGCCGCAACAGGCCTATGCGCAGCAATCGTACGCGCAGCCGCAGTATGCGCAGCCGCAGGGTTATCCGCCGCAAGGATACGGGCAGGGGCGGGGTTATCCGCAGCAAGGTTATGCGCAGGGGATGCAGCAGCAGGCGACGCAGGCGCTGGAGGCGGGGCAGTTGGAGCAGCTGGTGGCGCCGATCGCGCTCTATCCTGACACGCTGGTGGCGCAGGTGCTGGCGGCGGCGACGTATCCGGGGCAGGTGGCGGAGGCGGATGGCTGGTTGAGGGCGCAGGGTGGGGCGTCGCCTTATCAGATTGCGGGTGGGGCGGATGGGCAGCCGTGGGACCCCAGTGTGAAGGGGTTGACGGCGTTTCCTCAAGTGTTGGATGAGATGGCGGGCAATGCTGGGTGGATGACGGAGCTGGGCAATGCATACTACAACCAGCCGCAGGACGTGCTGGAGGCGATCCAGGTGATGCGGCAGCGGGCGCAGGCGGCGGGAGACCTACACAGCACGGCGCAGGAGCAGGTGAGCTACGACCAGGGCAATATTGAGCTGGCGCCGGTGAATCCGCAGTATGTGTATGTGCCGGTGTACAACCCGTGGGCGGTGTATGGCGACCCGGTGACGCCGTATCCGGGGTTCAGCCTGATTGGGGCGCTGGGGTCGTTCTTCGGCTCGACCTTTGGCTCGTCGGCAATACGGTTTGGGCTGGGGATTGCGATGGCGGCGTTCAGCCATACGACCTGGGGATGGCTGGGGTGGGGGCTGAGCTGGCTGGGACACGTGATTTTCTTCAACCATTCGGCGTACGCGACGCATAGTACGACGGTGGCGAACTGGGGGCTTCCGCAGGGCGGGACGTATGCCTTTGGGCGGAGTGGAAATGGCGGCGGATACGGTGGCGGCTACGGATATGCGAGGGCGGGGGGTGGGAGCGGCATCGCCCAGCAGGGGTATGCGCGGCCGCCGGACCGGGCTGCGCCGGTGGAACGTGCGTATGGTTCAAATGCGGCGAGCCAGGGTTCGAGCCAGGGTTATGGCGCGCGCTACTATGCTCCGGACGGGCGCAGCACGCGGCCGGTGATGGAGGCGTATAACCGGGTCCCGGCGCCGATTAGCAGGCCGGCGCAGGTGTATGGCCGGGCCGATGCCTACAGCCAGCCCGGGAGCCGGTTGGCGTATGGGCCGGAGGCGTATGGCGGCGCGGGGCGAGCTTATAGCGACCCACGAGGCTACAGTGCGGGACCGGGGTACGGGGCCGAGCGAGGTAGCAGTGCTGGACGAGGCGAGAGCTATGCGCAGGCCTATCGCGCGCCGGCCGAGAGTTTTTCGCGCGGTGAGGTTTCGGGGCCGGGGCGGAGCGAGGGATTCTTTGGGTCGAGCAAGGCGGAGAAGTCCGGCGGGTTCCATCTGTTTGGCGGGGGGAGCCACGAGTTCAAAGAGCCGAAGGCCCCGAAGGAGCCGAAGTTTTCCGGTGGCGGGCATTCGGGCGGGGGTGGGCATTCGAGTGGGCATGGGGGCGGCGGGCACCATCGGTGAGGGCGGCGCGGCAGGCGGATGAGAGGTCCGTTGTGGCGCGGTGATGTTCCTTCGGTGGCTGAGGTTGTGGCCGGTGAGGCGGTTAAATTGTCGAGGACCTCTTTCATCTGTCAGCAATCAGCTTTCAGCAGGTGGCGCGGGGACATTCCCTCAGTGGCTGAAGCCTCGCTGGAAAACGTGCTATTTATGGCGGGACTGAAGTCCCGCCCCTTCAAAAGCGATGAGGTACCAGCAGAATCTAGTTTTCAGCAGAATCTTCAGTGGCCGGGGGCGTCGGCGTGGGCGGGGACTTTGCCGCGCATCATGCCGTAGCTGACGCAGAAGTAGGCGATGGCGAGCAGGGTGCCGAGCGACCACCAGATGAGGCCGACGTGGGTGGCGTAGGGGCCGGATAGGGCCTTGGCGATGGTGATGTCGGCGCTTGCGTCTGAGGAGGAGGGAAGCAGGGTGGGGTAGAGTCCGGTGGCGGCGCCGACCAGCATCGCGACGAGGTAGAGGCAGGAGGCGAGGAAGGCGCGGAGGTCCTGGCCGCGGGCGGAGAAGATGCGGATGGCGGCGAGAGACAGGACGACGATTGCGGGGATGGCGAAGGCGATGGGGTGCTGGGTGTAGCGACCGAGCGTGCCGGGGCGGACGAGCATGGTGGCGGGAAGGCTGACGAGGGTGACGGCGCAGAGGGCGATCCAGGCGAATTGGCTGAAGCGGCGGGCGCGGGCTTCGAGGTCGCCGGGGGCCTTCATGGTGAGATACAGGCCGCCGTGGGTGGCGAGCGCGACGAGGGCGACCACGCCGCCGATGACGGTGTACCAGTCGAGGATGCCGGGGTGGGGGCCGACGCGCCAGTTGGTCCAGAGGGGGAGGAAGAAGTAGTTGTCCGCGCCGATGGGGACGCCGCGGATGACGTTGGCGAGTGCGGCGCCGAGGAAGATGGCGAGCAGGGCGCTGGAGAGGAAGAAGAGGCCGTCGAAGAAGCTGCGCCAGACGTGGTTGTCGATGTGGGCGCGCAACTCGATGGCGATGCCGCGGCCGATGAGCAGCCATAGGACGATCATGAGGGGAAGGTAGAAGCCGCTGAAGGCGGAGGCGTAGAGCAGAGGGAAGGCGAAGTAGAGGGTGCCTCCGCCGGCGAGGAGCCAGACCTCGTTGCCGTCCCATACGGGGCCGATGGAGCGCATCATGAGGCTGCGGTCTTCGTCGCTGCGGGCGAGGAAGGGGTAGAGGATGCCGACGCCGATGTCGAATCCGTCGAGGACGACGTAGGTGGCGAGCATTACGGCGACGATCCAGAACCAGGTTGCTCCCATAGGTGTCTCCTTTGCGCTATGCGGCGGTTGGCTCGGGAATGGAGTGCTGTGCGGCGGGTTCGGGGCCAGTCTCAATCATGCGGTAGACGAGGACGATCCACAGGACGGAGAGCAGAGCGTACATACCGAGAAAACCGAGCAGAGTGAAGAGGCTGTTGCCGGCGGAGACGTGGGTGGAGTAGCCGTCGGCGGTGCGCATGAGGCCGTAGACGAGCCAGGGCTGGCGACCGATCTCGGCGGTCATCCAGCCGGCGGTGTTGGCGATGTACGGCAGGGGGAAGCTGAGCAGCAGAGGCCAGAGGACCCAGCGAGTGCGGAAGAGCGTGCCACGCCAGAGCAGGAAGCCGGCGATGGCCATGAGGAGGACGAAGTAGGTGCCGAGGCCGGCCATGATGTGGTAGCTGTAGTAGAGCAAGGGGAGGGTGGTGGGCCACTGGTCGCGGGGGAACTGGTCGAGGCCTTTGACCTCGGCGGAGGTGGTGCCGTAGATGAGGAAGCTGAGGACGTCGTTGGCGGCGATGGGGTTGTCGATGCGCTGCTGATTGAAGTCGGGCTGGCCTATGAGGACGATGGGTGCGCCCTTTTCGGTGTGGAAGAGGGCCTCCATGCCGGCCATGGCGGCGGGCTGGTTTTGGGCGGTGTAGCGGCCCTGCATGTCGCCGGTGGGGAAGATCTGGATAGCGCAGGAGAGGATTCCGGCGATGACGCCGACGCGCAGGAATATCTGTCCGAATTCGCGGCTGCGGTTGTCGAGCAGGTAGAACGCGCCGACGGCGGACATGACGAAGGCGGCGGTGACGACAGCGCCGCACATGTTGTGCGCGTATTGCAGCCAGGCCCAGGGGTTGAGGAGCAGACCCCAGAAGCTGGTGAGCTCGAACGAGCCGGTGGGGGTGAGGCGGTAGGCGACGGGATGCTGCATCCAGGCGTCGGTGACGATGATGAAGAAGCCGGAGATCCAGGAGCCGACGAAGACCATAAAGGCGGAGCCCCAGTGGGCCCAGCGGGAGAGTTTTTTCTCGCCGAAGAGGAAGAGGCCGAGGAAGGTGGATTCGAGGAAGAAGGAGAAGACGCCCTCCATGGCGAGGGGCTGGCCGATGACGCCGCCGGTGCGGCGCGCGAACTCCGACCAGTTGGTGCCGAACTGGAACTCCATGGGGATGCCGGTGACGACGCCGAGGACGAAGTTGATGCCGAAGATGTGGGCCCAGAAGCGGGCGGCCTGGTTGTAACGCTCGTCGTTGCGGGTGAGGCCGATGGTCTTGAGGACGACGATGAGCAGCGCGAGCCCCATGGTGAGCTGGGGGAAGAGGTAGTGGTAGGTGACCGTGAACGCAAAGTGGATGCGGTGCAGGAGAAGGACGTTCATGTTGACGAATACTATATGCCTTCGTTCGAACCTATTCTGTGATGAATGGCACAGCCTTGGGCCGGTAATCGCGCGCAGAGTAGGGGTGTGGAAGGCCGAGTAGAATTAGCGTTATGAGTCTCTTCTTTGCGGCGGGGTCGCCGACGACGGAGTTCAGTCCCGCGGAGGTGAAGGCGGCGCTGTTCAGCGCGCTGGATCGGCTGGGTGCGCGCAAGAGAGTGCTGGCGGTGCCGCCGGACTTTACGCGGATGCACTCGATGGCTGGGCTGCTGACGGAGTATGCGTGGAACTACTACGGCGATGCGCTGACCGATGTGCTGCCCGCGCTGGGCACGCACAAGGCGATGACCGACCATGAGATCCAGACGATGTATGGGCCGACGCCGCGGGACCTGTTCCGGGTGCATGACTGGCGCAACGACATTGTGACGCTGGGTGAGGTGCCAGGCGAGTTTGTGCGCGAGGTGAGCGAGGGCAAGGTGGACTACCCGTGGCCGGCGCAGGTGAACAAGTTGCTGCGGGATGGCGGGCATGATCTGATTCTGTCGATTGGGCAGGTGGTGCCGCACGAGGTTGTGGGGATGGCGAACTACAACAAGAATATTTTTGTGGGCACGGGTGGGGTGATGGGGATTCATCGCTCGCACTTTCTGGGCGCGGTGTATGGGATGGAGCGGATGATGGGGCGGGCGGACACGCCGGTGCGGCGGGTGCTGAACTACGCGAGCGAGCACTTTGCGCAGGGGCTGCCTATTGTGTATGTGCAGACGGTGGTGAGCAAGAACGGGGCGGGGAAGCTGGTCATCAACGGGCTCTATATCGGGGACGATGCGGAGTGTTTTGAGCGGGCAGCGGAGCTGAGCCTGAAGGTGAACTTTGTGATGATGGAGCGAGAGATTGCGAAGGCGGTGGTGTTTCTCGATCCGCATGAGTTCAAGAGCACGTGGCTGGGGAACAAGAGTGTCTACCGCACGCGGATGGCGCTGGCTGATGACGCGGAGCTGATTGTACTGGCGCCGGGAGTGCATGAGTTCGGCGAGGACCCGACGATCGACAAGCTAATCCGCAAGTATGGGTACTGCGGGACGCCGGCGACGCTGGAGGCGGTAAAGACCGATGCGGCGCTGGCGGCAAATCTGAGTGCTGCGGCGCATCTGATCCATGGGTCGAGCGAGGGGCGGTTCCGGATACGGTACTGTCCGGGGCACCTGACGCGGGAGGAGATTGAGGGCGCGCACTATGAGTATGGCGACCTGGCGGAGTATGAGGCGAGGTACGACCCGGCGAAGCTCAGGGATGGATGGAATGTGGTGGATGGCGAGGAGATTTTTTATATTTCGAATCCGGGGCTAGGGTTGTGGGCCTATGAGGGAAGGTTCAAGGAGCAGCGGTCGGAGGAAGTCTTGTGCGCGACGTAGCGAGGTTGCCGCTCCGCTCCGACACCCAGTATGCTGGGGGGGTTGCAACCAAACCGATGGAACCGCCAATCAGCAAGATGAAACGGGGAAAGAAATGACTGTAGTGCTGCCTGGACACATGACGCTTCCGAAGTATTCGATAGGGGTGGGCGACCGCTTTGCGCACGAGGCCAAGGCGCAGCTTGCCGCGTGCATTCTGGCGGCGGATGCCGGGGTTGAGGTGATTCCGGTGTGGAACAAGTCGAACCGGGAGCACACGATCATCGGCTCGGAGCCGGTGCAGACCCGCGAGGCGGCGGACGCGGCGGTGAAGGAGCTGGGCTGGCATAAGCCCTACTTCCTGGACGCGGACCACATCAACCTGAAGACGGTGCATCGCTTTCTGGACCCGTGCGACTTCTTTACGCTGGATGTGGCCGACCTGATTGGGCAGCCGGCGGAGCCGGAGGATGTGGCGGCGTTCATCGCCAAGCATCACGAGTTGATCGGGACGGTGACGATTCCCGGCGTGGCGGAGCCGTTCAAAACGGACAAGGGATTTGTGACCGATGTGGCCGACAGATTTCTGGCGGCGGTGAAGCACGCGGGCGAGATCTACCGGCTGCTGCTGGATTACAAGGGCGCGGGACGGTTTGTGCCGGAGATTTCGATGGACGAGACGAACAGCCCGCAGACGCCGGTAGAGCTGCTGATTATCCTGGCGATGATTTCGGATGAGCGGATCCCGATCCAGACGATCGCGCCGAAGTTTACGGGGCGCTTCAACAAGGGCGTGGATTATGTGGGCGACGTGAAGCAGTTTGCCAAGGAGTTTGAGGACGACCTGGCGACGATTGCGTTTGCGGTGAAGAAGTACGGGCTGCCGGGCAACCTGAAACTGAGCGTCCACTCGGGCTCGGACAAGTTTTCGATTTATAAGAGCATCCACGACGCGATGAAGAAGTTCGGCGCGGGCGTGCATTTGAAGACGGCGGGGACGAACTGGCTGGAGGAACTGATTGGGCTGGCGGAGTCGGGAGGCGAGGGGCTGTCGCTGGCGAAGGAGATCTACACCGAGGCGCTGAGCCATAAGACCGAGCTGACCACGCCGTACGCGACGGTGATCGATATTGACGATGCCAAGCTGCCGACGGTGGAGACGGTGAACGGCTGGACGAGCGCGCAGTACACCGCTGCGCTGCGCCACGACCCGAAGAACCCGGCGTACAACCCGAGCTTCCGGCAACTGCTGCACGTGGGCTTCAAGATTGCGGCGAAGATGGGGCCGCGGTACTTGAAGGCGCTGGAGGCGAATGAGGACGTGATTGCGAAGAATGTGACGACGAACCTCTACGAGCGGCACATTAAGCCGGTGTTTCTCGGGGCGTAGGGGCTGGGTGACGGCGGCGTTTCCAATCCAACCCAAATCGTATTAGAGTAGGCAAGCTCAATCGTGCGCGCTGGAAGAGGCGTGGGCGCTGACGAACTGAATTGACGAACAAGGAGGCTGTTGTGAGTCTTGGGTTTAATATCCCGGAAAAAGGGTCGCTCGATTTACTTTCGCTGGGGGCGCTGGTGCACCGGCTCGATCCGGGCATTATTCCGTTTCGTAAGGCGACGAACTTTGCGGTGCATGTGTCGGGCGGCGAGTTCAACGTTGCGGCGAACCTGGCCGATGCGTTTGGGCTGGATACGGGCATCGCGACGGCGATGGTGAGTTATCCAGTGGGCGATTTGATTGCGGAGCGGGTGCGGGCAGCGGGGGTGCGGCCGTTCTACAAGCGGTTTGCCCACGATGGCGTGCGCGGGCCGAATATGGCGACTGTGTATAGCGACCAGGGGCTGGGGGTGCGCGCGCCGGTGGTGTTTTACAACCGGTGCAACGAGGCGGCGGCGCTGCTGAAGCCGGGGGACTTTGACTGGAAGGCGATCTTTGCGCAGGGGGTGCGGTGGTTCCACTCGGGCGGAATTTTTTCGTCGCTGTCGGAGACGACTTCGGCGCTGGTGATTGAGGCGATGCAGGCGGCGCGCGCGGCGGGGGTGGTGACGTCGTTTGATCTGAACTATCGCGAGAAGCTGTGGAAGACGCAGGGCGGTCAGGAGCGGGCGCACAAGGTGCTGGGCGCGATCGTCGACAACGTGGACGTGTTGGTGGGCAATGAGGAGGACCTGCAGAAGGGGCTGGGATTTGCCGGACCGGATGTGGCGGCGAGCGCGCAGGCGGCGAGTTCGAAGCTGGATACGGGCGCGTTCCTGGGAATGATTGAGCATGTGGTGAAGCGATTCCCGAAGACGAAGGTGGTGGCGACGACGCTGCGCGAGGTGCATACGACGAACCACCATAGCTGGAGCGCGGTGGCGTGGGTGAACGGCAATGCGGTGTTTGCCCCAACCACGGAGTTGAATGTCCTGGACCGCGTGGGCGGCGGGGATGGGTTTGCGTCGGGCTTTATCTATGGGCTGCTGAGCGGCGAGACGCCGGCGCAGGCGATCAAGCTGGGATGGGCGCACGGCGCGCTGATGACGACGTTCCCCGGCGACACGACAATGGCGACGGTGGAGCAGGTGATCGCGTTTGCCAGCGGAGGGTCTGCGCGAATCCAGCGATAGAAGCGGTGCGGGTGCGGGTGCGGCGATGATTGTGGTGCTGATGGGCGTGAGCGGCTCGGGCAAGACCACGATCGGCATCTGCCTCGCCGAGCGCATGGGCTGGACGTTTGCGGATGCGGACGATTATTTTCCGCGGCTGCTGAAGCAGAAGATGGCCGCGGGCCATGCGCTGACCGATGAGGACCGCCAGCCATGGTTGAAGCTGCTGAATCGGCTGCTGAGAAAGTGGGACGGGGAACAGACGAATGGAGTGCTGGCTTGCTCCGCGTTGAAGGAGAGATACCACGATGTGCTGAAGAGTCGCGTCGCCACGCCGATTGAGTTTGTTTTTCTGGATGGGGCAAGGGAACTGATTGCGGAGCGGCTGGCCGAGCGCAAGCATGAGTACATGAACCCGAAGTTGCTGGACAGCCAGTTGGCGACGCTGGAGACCCCGGACGATGCGTTTCGTATTGTGAACGACCGGCCGCCGGACAGGATTGTCGACCAGATTGTGGCTAAGTTTCACTTGGAAATTGCAGAACAAATTGCAGAAC
>JBEKDS010000044.1:0-25429 GCA_050014235.1 Acidobacteriaceae bacterium | reverse complement strand
GGGGGGGGGGGGGGGGGGGGGGGGGGGGGGGGGGGGGGGGGGGGGGGGGGGGGGGGGGGGGGGGGTGGGGGGGGGGGGGGGGGGGGGGGGGGGGGGGTGGTGGGGGGGGGGGCGGGGGGGGGGGGGGGGGGGGGGGGCGGCGCGGGCGGCGGGGGGGCCGGGGCGGGGGGGGGGGGCGCAGCAGAAGCCGGCGGAGCAGGATTTGGATGCGCTGATTGCGGAGGCGGGAAGGGACTTCGACGACTATCAGCGGCTGACAGCGGAGGGCAAGCTGGGTGAGGCGGGGGCGAAGCTGGAGGAGTTGAAGCGGGTGCTGGGGGAGTTGGAGGCGCGAAAGAAGTAGGGTTCCGACCACAGCTTCGTCCGTGAGGCGATGCGAGATCGGCTTTGCTCGCGATCCGAGCGTGAATGACCTATAGCACCTTTGCAGACACACTGCGGAGTGACAACCCGCCCACGCCAGGGTACTCCCGGCTCGCGACAAACCACTCAGAGCTAGATTTGCATGAATCCCCAGCCGCACGCCGCGCTGCTCGTTGTTAGCTTTATCTATTTTGGTATGTCGTTTTCCGTACGAACGCGCCTGGGACTAAGGCCCGGTGTGAGAGAAAGGAGTAGGTCCACCAGCTGCGGTGGCGGCGGATCTCCTCCATCGCTCATGGCCGTGGCACGGAATCGCCTACCGTCTGCGAAATCAATCAGAAGGTCGGGGCTGGGTTTGAAGGTGCCGTCGCCCAGGATATAGCCATCCACCCACCAAGCTCTCCTTGCATCAGCGAGTGAGTACACATCAGGCTCGATGTGGCCGTAGTGAGTAACCCGGACTTGGTTCTTGATCACCGAGAGATGGGCAGGAATTTCAGGAAGCGTGAATAGGAGAATCGGCAGGACGACGAACCATCCGAGACCATGCATGACCCTCTCGCCGTTCACGTTGATCTTGGCGTTGCCCTGGGCGACGATGTCGGCAGCTTGGCCTGCATAATCGAACCGGCGCAGCAGCCAAACGACTGAGAGCCAGGGAATCAAGAGGGCCGCGAAGCCCGGAGCGAAGCACCAGATGACCGAGGGCGGGTGAATTGTCATCTCCGAGTTTCTGTCGAGTGAAGCCCAAAGCCTGTTTGCACCATAGAGGAGGAAAAATCCGCCGACTGCGACCGCGATTCCAATTGCCCACATCGATGCACCTGCTACACCATAGGGCAGGCGCTTGCCGTTATCGACAACTTCTTCTGCTTTGAGGTCGCGTGGAGCAAATGTCCGAAAGAGAGCGAGGCTTATAGAGACTCCGAGAATTGCGAAGAACCCGGTCATGACCAACCTTTATACCTCGATCCAGCAGAAAAGGGAGGATGACTCGAGTTCCGGACGGATCACGGCCGAAATCTGAATTAAACCCCTACACCGCCTGTGGGATGGCAATTTTCGGAAACCTTCGGTCTCCCACGTCAAATTGCACCACTATCGCGTGAAGGTTGTTCGCGTGTTGTGGGGACACGCGGTAGAATCGCGTCTTCGATATTTAATTCATGATTGCGTGACGCAAAGGAGGAGAGAGAGATGGCGGACGAAGAGAGTGTAGTGAAGCAGGGGTTGGGCACGCTGGCGATTCATGCGGGGCAGGTGGTGGACAGCGTGACCAACTCACGGGCGGTGCCGATCTATCAGACGACCTCGTATCTGTTCAACGATTCGGACCATGCGGCGCGGCTGTTTGCGCTGCAGGAGTTCGGCAATGTGTATACGCGGCTGATGAACCCGACGACGGATGTGTTTGAGAAGAGGATTGCGGCGCTGGAGGGCGGGGTTGCGGGGCTGGCGACGGCGTCGGGGCAGGCGGCGGAGACGCTGGCGATCCAGACGCTGGCGCGGGAGGGCGAGGAGATTGTGTCGACGACCTCGCTGTATGGCGGGACGTACAACCTGTTTCACTACACGCTGCCGCGGATGGGGATCACGGTGCGGTTTGTGGATGCGGACGATTTCGATGGGCTGCGCGCGGCGATCAATGAGAAGACGCGGGCGGTGTATACGGAGACGCTGGGCAATCCGAAGCTGGATGTGGTGGACATTGAGCGGATGGCGGCGATTGCGCATGATCATGGGCTGCCACTGGTGATCGACAATACGTCGGCGTCGCCGATCCTGGTGCGGCCGATCGAGTGGGGCGCGGACATTGTGGTCAACTCGGCGACGAAGTTTATCGGCGGGCATGGGACGACGATCGGCGGGGTGATTGTGGACGCGGGCAAGTTCGACTGGAAGGCCTCGGGGCGGTTCAAGGAGTTTGTGGAGCCGGACGCGTCGTATCACGGGCTCTCGTATGCGGATGTGTTTGGGCCGATCGCGTTCATCATTAAGTGCAGAGTCCAGGGGCTGCGGGATACGGGCGCGGCTATGGCGCCGCACAGCGCGTTTCTGCTGCTGCAGGGGACGGAGACGCTGCACCTGCGTATGCAGCGGCACTCGGAGAATGCGCTGGCGGTGGCCGAGCACTTGCAGTCGCATCCGGGGGTGGAGTGGGTGAATTATCCGGGGCTGCGCTCGAGCAAGTACTACGCGCGTGCGAAGAAGTACATGTCGAAGGGGCAGAGCGCGCTGGTGACGTTCGGGATCAAGGCGGGCGATGGACGCAGCGCGTATGAGGCGGGGAAGAAGCTGATCGATTCGGTGAAGCTGTTCTCGCATGTGGCGAACATCGGGGACTCGAAGTCGCTGGTGATCCATCCGGCGTCGACGACGCACTCGCAGTTGACGGTGGCGGAGCAGGCGGAGACGGGCGTGACGCCGGAGATGGTGCGGCTGTCGGTGGGCACGGAGGACATCGCGGATATTATTGCGGACATCGACCAGGCGATTCTGGCGGCGAATGGGGTGGGCGCGGCGGAACTTGCGGCGAGATGACGGGCGGCGGCAACCTTGCGATTCCCGCGCCGGCGTTTGAGGGCGACTTCGTTCTGGACGAGGTGATGCGGCTCGAGAGCGGCGAGGCGCTGGCGAGGCCGAAGCTGCACTATGCGGTCTACGGGCGGCTGAATGCGGCGCGGGACAATGCGGTGCTGGTGTGCCATGCGTTGTCGGGTTCGGCGGAGGTGGCGAACTGGTGGCCGCAGTTGTTTCTCCCCGGCGGCCTGCTGGATCTTGAGCGCGACTGCGTGATCGGCATCAACATGTTCGGTTCCTGTTATGGGTCGACGGGGCCGGGGTCGATCGATCCGGCGACGGGTGAGCGATATGGGCCGACGTTTCCGCTGATCAATGTGCGGGACATTGTGAGGGCGGAGGCGAAGCTGATTGAGTCGCTGGGGATCGCGAGCTTGAAGCTGGCGATTGGGGCGTCGATTGGCGGGATGCAGGTGCTGGAGTGGGCGATCCAGTTTCCTGAGCGCGTGCGGCGGGCGGTGAGCATTGGGGTGGCGCCGCTGGGCGCGATGGGGCTGGGGCTGAACCATCTGCAACGGCAGGCGATTATGCTCGATCCGGCGTGGAAGGGCGGGCGGTATGAGCCGGGGCATGGGCCGAGCGGCGGGCTGGCGCTGGCGCGCGCGCTGGGGACGATCAGCTACAAGTCTGTGCCGCTGTTTGAGCAGCGGTTCAACCGCAAGCCGAACCGCGGCGGGGAGGAGAATCCGTGGATCTCGACGGCGGCGGGCCAGAATGGGCGGTTCGATGTGGCGGGGTATCTGGACCATCAGGGCGCGAGGTTTGTAACGCGATTTGACGCAAATTCGTATATCTCGATTACGCGGACGATGGATACGTTCGATCCGGTGCGGGCGCATGAGTCGCCGTACGCGGCGTACAGCAGGATTGAGGCGCACCTGACACTAGTGGGAATCTCGACGGACTGGCTGTTTCCGCCGGAGGACATCCGCTCACTGGCGGCGATCATCAAAGCCGCGGGGGCGCGGTGCGACTATCGCGAGATGGCGTCGTTGCATGGGCACGACGCGTTTCTGGCGGAGCCGGAGCATCTGGTGCGGTTGCTGACGCCGGTGTTTGCGTAGACGCGGGTGCGGTGGGGTGGATGTGGTGGCGTGCGCCGACGATGGACGAAGCTGCTTGGCGGCGTGGGGCGAGCGCGGGTTTTGTGTCCATTCCGGTGCCAAGTTGGCACCTTGCAATCCCGTGTGACAGGTATCACAGCGGCGGCGGTGCGCTGCGCACTACTCTAAATCCACTCGGCCCAGGGATCGGTGAACGGAAGCAAGAAACTCACCGAACTGCTGGCCGAGCGGGAGTGGCTCTTCGGAGGGCCCAATGAAGCGATTTCTACTGTGTTTGGCTTTGATCGCGGCGCTGCCGGGGATGTCGAAGTCCGGATTGGTGTATGCGGCGGGCGGCAGCAAGATGGCGGCCGCGGCAGAGACGGCGAATCCCGCCGATTTTGTGGGATCGGAGGTCTGCGCGACCTGCCACGCGGACCAGGCCAAGAAGTTCGAGACCAACCCACACTCCAAGCTTGCACTGACCCATGGCGGCACGGGGGCGACCTGCGAGAGCTGCCATGGGCCGGGCAAGGCGCATGTGGAGTCCGGCGGCGACGTCACCAAGATCCAGCAACTGAGCAAAATGACATCGAAGGAGATCGACACGACCTGCCTGGGATGCCATGCCGGGACGCACCCGAACTTTGAGCGCTCTCCCCATGCCAAGGCGGCGGTGGGATGCACGAGCTGCCACAGCATCCACAGCCCCGGGGCTGAGGTTGCACTGCTGAAGGTGGATCAGCCGAAGCTCTGCTTCACCTGCCATGCGGATGCAAGACCGGCGTTCGACATGCCCTTCCATCACAAGGTGAATGAGGGGCTGCTGAAGTGCAGCGATTGCCACGACCCGCACGGAACCTTCCAGAACAACAACCTGAAGTCGACGGCGGACCAGAACGCGATCTGCACCAAGTGCCATACGGAGACGCGGGGCCCGTTTGTGTTCGAGCATGCCGCGGTGAAGGCGGAGGGCTGCGTCGGTTGCCATACGCCGCATGGCTCCCAGAACGCGCGGCTGCTGAACGCGCCCTACATCAACCAGTTATGCAACCAGTGCCATAGCCCGGTCTCGGGCAGCACGGTGCATGGAATGAACGCGGGATCGGCGGACGTTACGCCCTGCATTAGCTGCCACACCATGATTCACGGGTCGAACGTCAATCCCGCGTTCCTCAGGTGATGCATCCGCGCCATAAATCGCGCGGCAAGATTAGCAGCGGTTTTTCTTTGAATGAGGCTTGAGATGACAAAGAGCGATTGGTTTTCTCGGCGGCCCGATGAACGGCCCACAAGCTGCGGCGACGAACGTGTGGCCGCGAGCATAGGAGTTGCGATTCTGCTGTTGATGACAGGATTCGCGCTGGGGCAGACAGCGGCGCCGGACGCGCCGGTCACGCAGAACGGCTATGAGATCAAGCAGACGGCTGACCTGGGTGGCCACATCGTGAGCCGGTCGGGCAGCGGGGCAATGTATGACACGCTGGTAAATATTCAGTCGGGCCCAAGGGTGCTGGGTGAGACATTCGAGATGCATGCGCTGCCGGGCACGAAGCATGGGCTGTTCGATTCGCTGAGCGCGATCAGCAGCGGGTTTGGCGGCGATCCGAACAACTTCGCCAAGCTCGAGTTCTCGAAGGGGAAGGCGTATGAGTTCTCCGGGATCTTCCGGCGCGACCGGCAGTACTTTGACTACGACCTGCTGGGCAATCCGTCGATCCCCTCTTCGCTGTCGGTGCCCATCGGGCCGTCGAATGCGCCGGTAGGGCAGTTGCCGTGGCAGCAGCAGCGAGTGTCACCGGTGATGTTCAACACGGTGCGGCGCATGACGGACACCAGCCTGACCCTTCTGCCCCTCTCCAAAGTGACGTTCCGGGTTGGGTACGCGCAGAACATCTTCCAGGGTCCGACTCTGAGTCCCGGCCGGTCGATCGGCAAGTACAACACCCTGCTGGCGGAGTATCAACGCAACAGCACAGACGACTTTACGGGCGCAATCGATTGGAAACCCCTGCAGCAGACCAGAATCACATACGAGGAGCAGATCGACCACTACAAGGCGGACTCCTATTTCACGCTGGCGCCAAGCGAGTTGACGGTGCAGGAGGCGGATGGCACGCCGGCCTCGCTGGGCAACTGGGACATCTCATCCACTCCGGCAACCCCCTACCCGATCGCAGCCTGCAATACAGGAAGCATGGGGAGCGGCTATACCAGCTCATCCATCTATACGATTCTGTCGCCGGCGCAGACACCGGGTGGCAGGCCGATTATCAATCCGGCATGCGATGTTATTACGAGCTACCTGCGCTCGCAGCCGACGCGGACCCTCTACCCGACGGAGATGCTGCGGTTCCAAAGCTCCAGCATCAAGCACATCGCAACCAACGGTGACGTGCGTTACTCCGTGTCCAACAGCAACATGCCCCACTACTATGAGAGCTTCCAGGGCCTGGATGGGGCGATCCGCTCAGCGACGTTTACCGGCGCGACCATCGCACAGCGGCGGATGGTGAGCTTTGACTATGGACTGACCTGGGAGGCGACCAAGACGATCAGCCTGTCCGACCAGGTGAACTTCTCCAATCTCCACCAGCCGGGCGATGCGAACGTCACTCAGGGAATCACGCAAAATACGCCGACCACGGCGGGCAATGAGACGATCAACTACGCGGGGACGCTGGTCTCGGGGGCCAACTTCACGATCTCAGGCAACCCCACCGGCCTTGTGCCGCTTTACGCTTACTTCGGCCAGAAGTTTCTGACCAACAATGCAACCGTGAGCTGGGACGCTTCGACAAGAGCCACGCTCTCGCTGACCTATCGCTACCAGACGCATACCGTGATTCAGACCAGCGGGACGGGTCCGGCAGCCAACATTATCGGCATTGACGAGAACGGTGGAATCTTCAATGCTGCATTCCGTGCCACCACGAACTGGAACATGAACGGGACGGTCGAGATCCTCTACGACGACAACGCGCTAACCCCGGTCGGAGCGCGGCAGACCAAGCACTACCGGTTCCACACCAGCTACAGGCCGGCGCCGTGGGCAACGGTGTCCGGGGCCTTCAACGATCTGGAACGGCATAACAACACCAACAACACGGGCACGCCCTCGGCTGACGGCCCTCTGGGGCATGTCGACCACAGCCGCAATGTGAGCTTGGGGGTTGTGCTGTCGCCTGGCGAGCATTTCACGTTCGATATGAACTACTCCTACCTGGATGTGTATACGTCGACCAACATCTGCTACCTAAGCGGCGCCTTGGCGGTGATCCCGGGCACTGCCTCGACCACAAGCACGGGCGCACCGAATCTGTGTCCAAGCCTGCTGACGGACTGGGGGCCGGTCAAAAACTTTATGGATGCTCCGACGCAGTTTGCCTCCATTGGCGCCACGTACTCCCCCAACAAGGCGTTGCGGTCCGGCGTGGGGTATCGCATCAGCGCGGTGAACGGCAACCAGTTCTTTGCCGACGCGCAAGAGGTGAACGGCTCCCTGCAGTCGGCCTATCAATCTCCCTACGTGAATATCGCCTGGACAGTGCATCCTGGGTTAATCTGGCGGGCAGAATACAATTTCTACGGCTACGGGGAGGGTGGGCCTTCGGGAGCGCCGTTCTGCAGCACGAGCACCTCGGCCACGGCGGCGGTCGTGCCCTGCAACTCGCCCACGCTGACGGGGCCAACGGGTTTGACGGAGCCGTCTTCGGGATTGACCTCGCCGCGAAACTTCCACGCCAACAACGTCACGCTTGCCATACACTATGAGTTTTGAAGGCCAGCTCGATAAAACGCAAATTCATTTGGAGACAGGAGATTTGACCGTGAGACTGATGACTGGAATTACCCTTGCCGCGATGCTGGCGGCATCGACCACAGCTGCGTTTGCCCAGGGCTCGGGCGCGGACACCTACAAAGCGAAGTGCGCGATGTGCCATGGGCCGGACGGGTTGGGCGCGACGCCGGCAGGGAAGGCGATGAAGGCTGTGCCGTTCAACTCGCCTGATCTGGTGAAGGTTTCGGATGCAGACCTGATCGCGGCGACCAAGAACGGCAAGGGCAAGATGCCGGCGTATGCGGGCAAGCTGACGGACCCGCAGATCAAGGATGTCGTGGCGTACATTCGCACGCTGCAGAAGTAGAGGATGGATCGGATAGAGGGCAGAGATGGCGAACCTGGAAGACCTGAAGAAGAACTGGATTCGGCCGTTCCTCTTCTATGGCAATAACCGCACCAGCCTGATCGGCGGGGCGCTGACGAGTGCGTCGGCGCTGGTGCTGATTGGGTACTGGGTGGTCGACCTGCTGGGGCGCAGCGGGTCGAACAATCCGTATGTTGGCATCATCTTCGATTTGATCCTGCCGGGGCTGTTTATTCTGGGGCTGCTCCTGATTCCGGTGGGCATGGTCCTGCGGCAGCGGCGGCTACAGGCGGCGGGGGAGATTCCGTCGATCTATCCGGAGATCGATCTCGGCGATCCGGCGTTTCGGCATGGGGTCGGTGGGGACGGCGAGCTATCGGGGCGTCTCGTATATGGATACGCCGTCGTTCTGTGGGCAAGCGTGCCATGTGATGGGGCCGGAGTTTACGGCGTATCACGTGGCCAACCACTCCGGCGTGGCGTGTACGGAGTGCCACATCGCGCCGGGGATTGGCGGGTTCGTCCATGCCAAGGTGAACGGGACCAAGCAACTGCTGATGGTGGTGGCGCACCGGTATCCGACGCCGATCATGGCGGACGACAAGGTGCCGCCGGCATGGACGACCTGCCTGAACTGCCACACGGCAGACAAGTACATCGGCGACAAGTTGAACGTCGAGACGGCATACGGGGACGACGAGAAGAATGCGATGACGCGGTCGCTGGTGGTGATGCATGTGGGCGGGCGGGATTCGCTCTCGCGGCTGAGCGGGATCCATGGCGCGCACCTGGGGCATATTGAGTACATTGCGACGGACACGATGCACCAGACGATCAACTGGGTGGGGAAGACGAACGACGATGGGACAATGACGGAGTATGTGTCGGGCGATGCGAAGGCGGCGATGACGGGTGTGCGGCGCACGATGGATTGCATCGACTGCCACAACCGCGCGGCGCACTCCTTCACCACGCCGGAGGAGGCGCTGAACCAGAAGATGGCGCTGGGGACGCCGAGTGCGGCGCTGCCGTTTGTGCACAAGGAGGGGCTGGCGCTGCTGAAGGCTGACTACGCGTCGCAGGAGGATGCCAGCGCGAAGATCGCGTCGGGGCTGGAGGCGTTTTACCAGACGCAGTATCCGGCGGTGTGGAGCGGGCAGCGGGCGCAGATTGAGCAGGCGGCGAAGACGCTGGCGGATATCTATGGGGAGAATGTGTTTCCGTATATGAAGGTGACGTGGGGGACGCACCCGAACAATCTTGGGCATAACGACTATCCGGGGTGCTTCCGCTGCCATGATGGTGGCCACAATACAAAGGACGGGAAGACGATCACGAACGACTGCGCGGCTTGCCATAATCTGGTGGCGGTGGATGAGGTGAATCCAAAGCAGTTGGCGGATTTGGGGATGCAGTAGGGGTTGGTGGGTCAAACGCTGCTCGACGTCGACTCTAATTGTAGCTACCATTAGATTGTGGATGTCGCGTTCGACCCAGAGAAGGATCCGAGAACATCCGCAAGCACGGCATATCGCTGCGGCGGGCCGAAGACTTCGATTTCTCGGCTGCTGAATATGCGCATGACGATCGCGAGGACTACGGCGAGGACAGGTATAGGGCGCTGAGTTTTCTTGACGGGAGTTTGTACTCGTTGATCTTCACGGAGCGCGATGGCCGCATTCGCGCCATCAGCTTGCGCAGGGCGACAAAACAGGAGCACAGAGAGTATGGCGAAGTACGGTAAGCCGGACAGCGACAACCCGGAGTGGACCAAGGAGACCTTTGCGCGCGCGATCCCGTTCATAGACCTGCCGGAGAGTCTTCAGCGAACGCTCTCCAAGCCGAAGCGTGGGCCGCAGAAGGCGCCGACCAAGGTGCTGGTCTCGATGAGGCTCTCGCGGGATGTGGTGGAGGGGCTGCGTGCCACGGGGGAGGGCTGGCAGGTGCGGGCGGATGAGGCTTTGCGTGCATGGGTGAAACGGGAGCAGCGAGGCTAGGTGAGGTCGTCGCGCATGGCTTGCATTTCGGCGAGGGCGTGTTGGTTGTTGGTGCGGTTGGCGGCGGCGATGCCGGCGTGGAGGCGATCGAGGGCGGCTTCGGTGCGGCCGAGTTTGGCGAGGGTCTGCGCGGACATCTGGTAGGCGGGCACGTAGTCGGGCGACTGGGCGATGAGGGTGGAGAACTCGGCGAGGGCGGCCTCGGGGTTGCCGTGCAGGGCGTGCTCCATGGCGAGGCCGTAGCGGGCGAAGGCGTTGGTGGGGTCTTCGGCGAGGATGCCGGTGAGGGCGGCGAGCTTGTCCATGGGTTGATTCTAGTGGGTTGCAGAACGGAAGGCCGACCGCGGATTTCGCGGATCAAGAGCAATGCAGGGGAAGGGCAAGACTTTTTTCTAATCCGCGCCGATCCGCGTTCATCCGCGGTCGACTTTGCTGTGGATTTAGAATAGGGGGATGGGCGAGAAGGGTGTGGCGTCGCGGAGTGTGGGGGAGTCGCAGTCGGAGCGCAGCGAGATTGTGTTTCCCGGCGACACGAATGCGCTGGGGAATTTGTTTGGCGGGCGGCTGATGCAGTTCATCGACCTGGTGGGGGCGGTGGCGGCGTCGCGCCACGCGCGGGCGATTACGGTGACGGTGTCGATGGACCACCTGGACTTTGTGGCGCCGGTGCATGTGGGGGATTTTCTGATTTTGAAGGCGAGCGTGAACCGGGCCTTCCGCACCTCGATGGAGGTTGGCGTGAAGGCGATGGTGGAGGATGTGCGGGAGGGGCGGCTGAAGCATGTGTCGTCGGCGTACCTGACGTATGTGGCGGTGGATCGCGATGGGCGGGCGGTTTCGGTTCCGCAGGTGGTTCCGCAGACGGAGCATGAGAAGCGGCGGTTTGAGGATGCGGGGCGGCGGCGGGAGATGCGCGGGGATGAGACGGCGCGGAAGAAGGAGATGCGGGCGGCGCTGGGGGTGGGGTGGCATGTGTGAGGCAGTGGTTAGTGGGTAGTTGTGAGTTGTGAGTAGAGGCAAGAGCAACGGCAAAGGCGAAATGCGGGAGGTCTCTCCACTGCGGCGGCAAGTGCGCCGCCTTCGGTCGAGATGACGGAATTTCAAGTTTGGGTCGAGATGACCGAATTTAGGCTTGGTTTGAAATCACCGAGATGTTCGGCGAGGGGAGATTGAATGGGAGATATGGGAGCGAGCCGGATGCCGCAGGGGCCGCAGCCTTTGCCGGGGGTGGCGTGTGTGGTCGCGGTGGGCAGCGGCAAGGGCGGCGTGGGCAAGACGACGGTCGCGGTGAACCTGGCGGTTGCGCTGGGGAAGCTGGGGCATCGGGTGGGGCTGATCGATGCGGACATCTATGGGCCGAACGTGCCGATGATGATGGGTGCGACAAGGCAGCCCGGCATTGTGGGCGACAACCGGATTGAGCCGCTGACGGCGCATGGGGTGAAGTTCATCTCGGTGGGGTTAATCTCGCCGGGCGATAAACCCATGGTGATGAGAGGCCCGATGCTGCACCAGATCATCCGGCAGTTTTTGCAGCAGGTGGAGTGGGGCGAGCTGGACTTTTTGATTGTGGACCTGCCGCCGGGGACGGGAGATGTGGTGATCTCGCTGGTGCAGACGGTGCCGCTGACTGGGGCGGTGGTGGTGTCGACGCCGAGCGATGTGAGTTTGCAGGACGCGCGCAAGGCGCTGGAGATGTTTCATCAGGTGAAGGTGGAGGTGATTGGGGTGGTGGAGAATATGAGCCACTTCACGTGCCCGCACTGCCAGCAGGTGATCGACATTTTTTCCAGCGGCGGGGCGGAGCGGACGGCTGCGCAGTATGGGCTGGAGTTTCTCGGGTCGGTGGAGCTGGATGGGGTGATCCGGTCGGGCGGCGACCGCGGGCTGCCGGTGACGCTGGCGGGGGAGGAGAGTGTCGTGGCGAAACCGTTTTTTGCTATGGCGCGGAAGGTGGCGGCGCGGGCGCTGGAGATTGCGGGGGCGGGGGAGGAGATTCTGGAGATTTCGTAGGAGCAGCTGAGAAAGAAGGCGCCCAGACCATGTCCGTCATTGACGAGTTTCTAGAACACTATAATCGTGAGTTTGACTATTACGCCCAAGCCTCTTCCCTGGTCCACCAAAGATTAGAGGGGGCCTTGGCGAAGCAGGGGATCCGCGCGATTGTTACTTCACGGGCAAAAGGTGTCAAGCGTCTCCGGGAGAAGCTACAAAGGCGAAATGCCAAAAAGAATTACCGCGACGTGAAGGCGATCTACGTAGACATTATCGACCTTGCAGGTGTCCGGGTAGCCCTTTACTTTCCGGCAGACAAGGATAGGGTGGACTCCCTTGTTAAGGACACCTTTGTTATGGCAAGGAACGAGAAGAGGTTTCCGGAGAAAAATGCCCCCAAGCAGGGAAAACATTTCATGGGATACTTTGCGACCCATTACTTGGTGAAGCTGAAGGCCACAGCGCCAGACTCAACCGAGGCAAGATACACGGATACGAAGGTCGAAGTCCAAGTTGCTTCGGTGCTAATGCACGCCTGGGCAGAGGTTGAGCACGACCTGGAGTACAAGCCAGAGACCGGTACGCTCTCTGAAGACGAGATTGCCATCCTTGATGAACTTAACGGCCTAGTCCTAACAGGTGAGCTCGCTTTAGAACGTCTCCAGCGTGCCATACAGCGAAGGACTGCTAAACAAGATGTTGAGTTCCGGGACCAATTCGACCTTGCCAGCTTTTTGTCCCAGCGTACTAAGAAACAGAACTGGGAGAATGCGAGTGTTGGGAGAGTGGATGTGCTGATGGTTGCATTGAAGCACTTGCGACAAGCTACCCCTAATGGCATAGAAAGGTATCTTGTCGAAGTCTCCAATGAGGATAGGGGACGGCCAGTGGCCGACGTGATCATTGACAAGATTCTTGCAAAAAACCAACCCGGCTCCAGTGAACTCCCTGAGCTCGTGAGCAGTGCTCTAGCTTCCAGCACGGTGTTCTTCGATGGGTCCGAGCGCTCCGAGGAGCAGGCGCAAATCGGCCGCTTCCTAATCGAGTGGCGACAGGTTGAAAATCTGCTAAGAAGGAGCGCGATTGGTCGGGGTTTAGGCACTTACTCGCCATTGAACATGATGAATTTGTTGCCGTCACCTAGCTTGAGGGATTCGATTTACGAGATTAGGCGTATACGGAACTCTCTGGTTCATGGGACCGAACCTGTCCCATCGTTCGTACTGGATGACGCTACGACGTACTTGAGGCAGCGGATTATCCCCGAGCTCAAGAAGGTCGTGCTTTCTCAGAAACCTTCGATTCATGTGGAGCGCCGAGTCGTGAAGCGCGAACGCAAGTAGGTCAAACCCTGTTCGCCCTTGACGGATGGAATAAACTGGTATTGAGGTGGTGCGGATGGCGGAGGGAGAGCGGATAACGGCGCGGCAGCGGGCGATCCTGACGGCCATTGTGGAGAGCTATATCGAGACGGGCGAGCCGGTGGGTTCGGGGACGATTGCGGGGACGATTGCGCGGGTGATGGCGGGCGGCGGGGCTGGCTCGGGGATGGGCGCCGGGCTGAGTCCGGCGACGGTGCGCAATGAGATGGCGGAGCTGGCGAACGAGGGGATGCTGGAGCAGCCGCATACCTCGGCTGGACGGGTGCCGACGGCGCGGGCGTTCCGGATGTATGTGGAGCGGCTGAGCGGGAGCCGGTTGCTACCGGGCGCGGGTGCGGGGCCGCGATTGCAGATTGAGAGCCAGATCGATTCGAGCTTTGCGGGGGTGTCGGGGACGCAGGCGATGCTGGAGCGGACGAGCCACGTGCTGGCGACGGTTTCGAGCGGCGTGGGCGTGGCGGTGGCGATGGTGGCGGGCGGCGACACGCTGGAACATGTGCATTTTTCGCGGATTGCGCAGGGGCGCGTGCTGGCGGTGGTGGTGACGAGTTCAGGGTTGGTACGTGACCGGGTGCTGTCGATGGAGGGTGGCGCGGACCTGACGGCGCAGGAGCTGGAGGCGGCGTCGAATTTTCTAAATGAGCACTTTCGCGGATGGAGCGTGGAGCGGGTGCGGGCGGAGATTGGCCGGCTGGTGGAGCAGGAGCGGAGCGAGTACCAGAAGCTGCTGGCGCAGGTGGAGCAGCTGTGGGCGGGCGCGGTGCCTGAGGGCGGCGGCGGGGTGCGCGCGGTGTATGTCGAGGGTGTGGCGAACCTGCTGGGCGGGCGGGCGGTCGGGAGTGCTGAGGACGTTGCGCGGCTGCGGGAGGTGCTGGCGGCGCTGGAGGCGAAGCAGAGGCTGGTGGAGCTGCTGGATGCGTATATCGATGCGAAGCAGGAGTCGGTGCGGGTGATCTTCGATTTGGAGGAGCACGCGCCGGAGATGGCGGGGCTGGTATTGATTGCGGCGCCGGCGCGGATCGCGGGCGAGGGACATGGGACGGTGGGCGTGATTGGGCCGAAGCGGATCCATTACGAGAACACGATGAATGCGGTGAGCTATATCGCGCAGGTGTTTGAGCGGATGCTGCATCCGTCGGCTTAGGCTTAGGCTTGTGCTGGTGGGTGCGGGGCGTGATGCGATTTGATTTGTCAGCTATCGGCTGTCAGCTTTCGGATTTCCACGACGGTCCTTATGGATTTACGGTGTGGGGTCGCGCGATGGGCTGGAATCGGCAACAATATATACAGGAGCGAACGGTAGGATGGCAGAGGAGACGGCAGTGCAGGGAGTCGAGGAGACTGAGTTGAAGGACCGATGGAGACACAAGAAGGAGGCAGAGCCGGAGGGTGACGCGGCGGAGGCGAGCGGACCGCAGACGGTAGAGGCTGGTAGCGAGGGCGGCGGCGACCCGGCGGGCGGGCTGAAGGCGGAGTTGGATCAGGTACGCGGGGAGCGGGACCAGTTGCTGGATCGGCTGGCGCGGCTGCAGGCGGAGTTTGAGAATACGCGCAGGCGCGAGGCGAAGGAGCGCGCGGACCTGCGGGACTATGCGGTGCAGTCTGCGGTTGAGCCGTTCCTGAGCGTGATGGACAACTTCCAACTGGCGCTGAAGGCGCAGGGTTCGCTGGAGCAGCTGCGGGGCGGGGTTGAGCTGATCCTTAAACAGATGGAGGAGGCGCTGAAGGGGCTGCACGTGCAGCCAGTGGAGACGGTAGGGGCGATGTTCGACCCGAGGGTGCACGAGGCCTTGGGCAGCGTGGAGACCGTGGAGCATCCCGACCATCAGGTGTTGGAAGAGGTGCGGCGGGGGTACAAGATCCGCGACAAGCTGCTGCGACCGGCGTTGGTGAAGATTGCGAACAATACGGCAGTTGTGAGCGATTAGCTGTGAGTTGTGAGTAAAGACAGAGGCAACTGCAAGAACAAGGACAAAGGCAAACGGTGGGGCTGTGGGATTTGGAGTGAATTAAGAGAGATGAGTGCGACGGCAAACGTGACGAAGACAGACTACTACGAGGTATTGCAGGTAACGCGCGAGGCGAGCGACCAGGAGCTGAAGGTAAGCTACCGCAAGCTGGCAATGCAGTATCATCCGGACCGCAACCCGAACAATCCGGATGCGGAGGAGAGGTTCAAGGCGTGCAGCGAGGCGTATCAGGTGCTGAGCGATCCGGAGAAGCGCGCGGCCTACGACCGGTACGGCCACGCGGCGTTCCAGGCCGGAGGCGGGGGCAATCCGTTCGCGGGAGGCGCGGGGTTCCAGGGGGACCTGGGAGACATCTTCGGCGACCTGTTCGGCGAGATGTTCAATGTGGGCGGAGGAAGGCGGGCGTCGCG
Organism: Acidobacteriaceae bacterium; assembly: GCA_050014235.1. GTDB lineage: Bacteria > Acidobacteriota > Terriglobia > Terriglobales > Acidobacteriaceae > Edaphobacter. The sequence goes on along the minus strand of JBEKDS010000044.1, from coordinate 9,541 downwards.
GGTGCAGCGCGGGCGCGACCTGCGGTATGACCTGGCGCTGGATTTTGAAGAGGCGGTCTTCGGGGTGGAGCGGGAGATCAGCATACGGCGGCTGGAGGCGTGCGAGGACTGCCGCGGGCTGGGGACGTTGAACGGCAAGGCGCCGGCGACCTGCACGCAGTGCGCTGGGCGCGGGCAGGTGCGGTTTCAGCAGGGATTTTTCTCGGTGGCGAAGACCTGCTCGCGATGCAATGGGACAGGAACGTTGGTTACCGATCCGTGTTTGAGGTGCCGGGGCGAGGGATTGCTGGCGAAGCATCACGAGATCCTGGTGAAGGTGCCAGCGGGCGTGGAGCAGGACACACGGATTCGCTACCAGGGCGAGGGCGAAGCAGGAAGGTTTGGCGGGCCGGCGGGCGATCTGTACGTGGTGCTGAGCGTGAGGGCGCATAAGTTCTTTGAGCGCGACGGCGACGACCTGCACTGTGTCATGCCGATCTCGTTTCCGCAGGCGGCGCTGGGGACGGAGCTGACTATCGAGACGCTGGAGGGGCCGGCGACGATCAAGATTCCGGAGGGCACACAGAGCGGCCGGGAGTTCAGGCTGCGGGGCAAGGGCGTGCCCCACCTGAATGAGCACGGCAAGGGCGACCTGATTGTGGAGATACGGGTGGCGACGCCGGGACGGCTGAGCAAAGCGCAGCGCGACCTGCTGCGGCAGCTTGGGGAAACAATGATGGTGGAGAATACGCCGACCAACCGAAGTTTGATTACGAAGATGAAGGACATCTTTAGCTAGGGTCCTCCGCGGACGGCGAATGGCGCCTTTGGCGCAGAGACTGGGTACGCGTGCTTGTCGGCAGGCATCGGCTATTCCAGGCTGAGGAGATGGGCCGGGTTGACTTTGGACATCTGGTCGATCTCGGCCTGGGTGAGGCCTTGCTGGCGCAGGCCGGCGAAGAATAGCAGCAGAGCGTCGGGGTGGAGTGGGTTGGCGGGCTGGCCCATGTCGGAGGAGAGGATGCAATGGCCGACTCCGACGGCTCGGATGGCCTTCGCGTAGTCGGCGAAGTCGAATTGCTTGCCGCCGCCGACGAGGCCGTTGTAGACGAACTCGATGTACGCGCCCATGGCGGCGGCCTGCTGCATCTGCGGGATGGACATCGAGATGGGCGAAAGCATAGCGTGGGTGACGACCATGTGCGCGACGCCTTGTTTGCGGGCCTCGGCGATAAGCAGGAGGCCGTCTTCGGCGGAGTTGTGGCCGGTGGCCATGATGAGGTTGTATTTGGCGATGGTGGCGAGGACGGCCCTGGTCTCGGGGAGGAGCTCGCCGTTGCGGGAGACGGCAACGCACGGGCGCTGGACGCCGGATTTGAGGACCGCGGCGCAGGTGTCGAAGGTGGCCATCCAGACGAAGAGGCCGAGGTGGTCGGTGGTGAGGGCCATCTTTTCGACGGCGTCGGGGTTCATGCCGCCGACCGAGAGGTTGAGGTCGATGCCGCCGAAGATTTGGATGCCGGGAACGATCTTGTGGACGAGGTAGGCGGTGGACGCGGTGGGCTCGTAGTGGTTCTTGAAGACGACGGCGCGCATGCCGCGGCTCTCGGCTAGCTTGGCGAGGTCGATGGCGTCGATGCTGCGCGGGGTGGAGTCGGGCGCGACGTGGACGTGGATGTCGATGACGCCTGTCAGGGATTTAGTTTGGTCGGGTGTGGTTTGGGCCCGCGCGTGGGATGGGAGGAGCGCGAGGCAGAGTAGGAGTGCGATTTGGGTGCGATTCATTGGATGTCCTCCGAGCTGTGAAGTGCGGCGGCGATGGCGATGGCGGCGATGGCTGCGGTCTCGGCACGGAGGATGCGTGGGCCGAGGGTGACGGGTGTCCAGGCGTGGGTGGTGAAGAGGCCGATTTCTTCGGGGGTCCAGCCGCCTTCGGGGCCGATGGCAAGGGCGAGAATGGTTGGCTGAATGTTGGCTGATGGACGGTTTATGTCCCACCCATCGCTATGCGATGGATGGGGCACCCCGTCGTTTGTGGTGAGTTGAGTAAGGGCGTTGGTGAGGGTGAGGGATTGTTCGGTTTCGCTCAGGAGGATGCGGGCGGGGGCGGTTTCGTTAATAAGGGCGGCGGGGAGGGTGGTGGGGTCGGCGATCTCTGGGATGTCGGTGCGGCGGGATTGTTTGGAGGATTCGAGGGCGATGCGACGCCAGCGTTCGGCACGTTTGGGCGCGGCGAGGGCAAGATGCTTCTCGGTGCGGCGGGCGAGGATGGGGGTGATGCGGGCGACGCCGAGTTCGGTGGCCTTTTCGATGGCCCATTCGAAGTGGTCGAACTTGAAGATGGCGAGGTGGAGATGGATGGGGAGGGCGGGGTCGGACGAGAGTTCTTCATGGAGGGTGAAGAGGACTTCGGATTCCGATACGGCGGTGATCTCGGCGCGGTGGAGGAAGCCGTTGGCGACGACGTCGAAGATTTGGCTGGGCTGGGCGCGGAGGACGCGGGCGAGGTGGGCGGCCTGCTCGCCGGTGAGGGCGGCGTGGGTGGGGTGGCCGGTTTGGGGAGACCAGGTGTCGGCGATCCAGCGGCGGCGCATAGGAGCAGTGGTAAGTGGTTAGTGGTAAGTGGTCAGTAAGGGCATGATGCAGTGGTGAGTTGTGAGTAAAGGCAAGAGCAAGAGCAAAGTCGAAGGCCAGGGGTTAGGACTTGGGGATGGGGATGGTGAGGTTGCCCTGAGAGTAGGTGGTGATGGTGAGGGTGGCGTTGGTGCGCTGGTCCCACTGGGCCTGGGTGACGGGGAAGTGGAGGAGGACCATGCCTTCGGCGTGGCCGTTGGGTTGGATGGAGGTCTCGCGCAGGAGGGGTGGGGCGGCGTGGGGCTTGAGCTGGGGGAAGGTGATGTAGAGGTTGTCGAACTCGGTCTTTTCGATGGCGCTGGCGGTGAGGTCGGCGCCACCTGTGGTGACGGCGCCGGTGATGTCCTTGATGAAGAGCGGGAGCTTGAGCTTGTCGTCGATGCGGACCGTGAGGAAGAGGTAGAGGTCGTCCTGCACCGTCTCTTGCGCGCCGACGACCATGCTGCCCGAGGGGATGACGGTATGGATGGGGACGGCGGCGGTTGAGGTGACGGTGATGTCGGCGATGCGGTGCGGGGTGAACTGGTAGATGAGGCCACCGGCGATGCCGACGAGGACGAGAACGACGAGAGAGGGGACGAGGTAGCTGCGGCGTTCGGGCTGGGAGAAGGTGAGTTCGGCCATGGGGGGTAAGGATAGCAGGCAGTTTTGAGTTGTGAGTGAGACGAATGCGCAAGCCATCAAGTTTAGGTGGGAGGGGTTTCGTCGGGGAGGATGGGCGGGATGTATTGCCAGTCCTTGTTGATGAGGTACTCGTCCATGAGGACAGCGATGAGGGCGGCGGTGGGGACGGCGACGAGAGCGCCGGTGACTCCGGCGAGTTCGACCCCGGCGAGCAGGGCGATGATGACTGTGAGGCCCATGAGGTCGACGCTGGAGCGCATGATGCGGGGGATGAGGTAGGCGTTTTCGATGTTTACGTAGATGAGGTAGAAGACGAGCACGGCGGCCATCTTGGGCCAGGAGTCAAGGGCGGCGACGCCGGCGGCGAGGGAGATGGTGATGACTCCGCCGGCGATGGGGATGATGTTCATCAAGCCCATAAGCACGCCGAGGAGGAAGAAGTAGCGGACGTGGAGAAGGCCGAAGACAATGGTGCTGCAGATGCCGAGGATGAGCATAAGGAGGCCCTGGCCGAGCAGCCACTTGCTCATGCGGACCTCGGCCTTCTCCAGGGTGACGGCGAGGCGCAGGCGTTTATCGACGGGGAGCAGTGACATGAACCATTGGTAGGCGTGGTCGCCCTCCAGCATGAAGTAGACGCAAAGGATGAAAGCGGTGAGGATGTCGAAGATGCGCGAGAGCCAATCAGGAAAGGAGGAGAGGAGAAAGCCGGCGGTGGCGGAGAGCGCGCCTTCGGCCTTGTCGGCGAGTGTGACGCCGAGGTTGCCGGCGAAGCGGAGATGCTTGAGGCGGTCGACGATGACGGGAATGCGCGCGGGAAGGTCGGCGGCAAACTGGTGGAGGTCACGGATGACAGGCGGGACGCCGACGACCAGGACCAGCGCCAGCGCGAGGAAGACCATGGTGAAGAGAAGCGCGATGGCGAGGGCGCGGGAGATGAAGCGTTTGCCACGCACCTCCCAGAGCATGATGCCGTTGACCACGGGGGTGAGCACGACGGCGAAGAGCGCGCTGACGTAGACCAGGACGAGGAGATCGCGCAACTGCCAGGCGAGCGCGAGGGCGAGCAGGATCGCGAAGGTGAAGAGGATGTAGCCGCGGACGGCGGTGCGGGCGGTCTCGGCCGGGGTGGGGGCGGTGGTCAGGATGGTCTCCGGGGTGCTTCAGCAAAGATAACGGCAAGGGCAAAGACTTAACACGGATGACACGGATAGAGGCGCGGATCAGGACGGATCAAACTAAGTACGAACCATTATGGAGGAACTGCCGCGTCAGCGGCGCGGGGTTGGCGACTGGCTGAGGCCGGTGAGGAGCGCGGTGACGGTCTCTTCCGCGGTGAGATTGTCTGTGGAGATGGTGAGGCGGGCGAGGCGGCGATAGATGGGCTGGCGGGCGAGGAAGCGGGCCTCGGCGACGGCGGGGTCGGCGAGGATGGGGCGGTCTTGCGCAGGATCGGCGGGTTTACCGGGGTTGAGGGCTTGCATCATGCAGCGGTCGAAGAGGGTGGGGAAGGGTGCGTCGAGGAAGATAGTGGAGGTTGCGGGGGTCTGCTCGAGGAGCAGGCGGTTGGTGAGGACCTCGGGAGTGCCACCGCCGAGGGCGAGGACGACGTTGGAGCGGCCGAGGGCCGAGGCGAGGGCGGCGGATTCATGCTGGCGGAAGCGGGTCTCTCCCTGGGCGGAGAAGATAGAGGGGACGGAGAGGCCGGTGCGGGCTTCGACGTAGGCGTCGAGGTCGAGGAAGTCCCAGCCGAGGCGCTGGGCGAGGAGGCGGCCGATGGTGGTTTTGCCGGCGCCCATGAAGCCGGTGAGGACGAGGCGGCGAAAAAGGGCCGGCGCGGTCGCGGGGGTGGGCGGGTGGGTAGCGGGTTCGGTGGCGTTCTGGACGTTCATGACTTGCTCCTGAATTAGTAAAAGCAAAAACAAATGCAAAGCCAAATACAGGGGTCCTTCTCTTCGCTCAGGATGACGACCCAATAGGGCGGTTCTCCTGCTTCCGGTTTAGAACCCGACTTACATAACAAAGCCGCGACCTTTGGGGGGTCGCGGCTCAGTGGAAGTGGCGGATGCTGTGATTCCGATCTTGTTTTATCGATTCACAGCTGCGCCCAAGTCCGACTGACCCGCTCCCCGCCAGTAGTAGCGGGGATAGGTAAAGTAGCCGGTCTGGAACGAGCGCATATTCATCCCGGTTGTCAGACTACTCCTGGGCCGTTTTAGTTGCAAGAGATTTAATGATAGAACGAGAGGTCCATGAAAGCCGGGGATTTTTGGGAAGGCGGACATTTTGGCCGGTGAATCCCTATGGCGTCCTATGTCCTATATTGAAATGGGATATTTAATGAAAAAGCTCGCGCTCGCCGCGTTGTTGCTTGCCGCTATCCAACCGTCCCGCGCCTCTGCCCAAACCGAAGGCGTGCCCCACCTGGAAAGGCGCGACGGCAGCTTTGCCCTCGTCGTCGACGGCCAGCCCTTCCTGATCCTGGGCGCGCAGATCAACAACTCCAGTGCGTGGCCGGCGACGCTCCCCACCGCCTGGTCCGCGGCGGAGGCCATGCATGCCAACACCGTCGAAGCGCCTGTCTACTGGGAGCAGATGGAGCCCAGCCGCGGCGGGTTCGACTTTAGCAACGTCGACCTCCTGGTTACCCAGGCCCGCGAGCACCGTTTCCACCTGATCCTGCTATGGCTGGCCACCTGGAAGAACGGCCAGAACCACTACGTCCCTGAGTGGGTCAAGTCCGACCCTAAGACCTACTTGCGCGAGGAGAACGCCTATGGCAAGCTGCTTGACGTGATGTCGCCCAGCTCCGACGCCACGCTCGAAGCCGACAAGAGCGCCTTTACCGCGCTGATGCGTCACCTCAAGGTTATCGATGGCACCCAGCACACCGTTCTGATGGTCCAGGTGGAAAACGAATCGGGGGCCATCGGCTCCGTCCGCGACTTTTCCCCGGCCGCGCAGAAGGCCTTTGAAGGCCGCGTCCCCTCGGACCTCGCCCGCGCGCTGCATCTCCCCGAAGCCACATGGTCGCAGAGCTTCGGGGCCGACGCCGACGAGTCCTTCGAGGCCTACTCGATCGCGCACTACATCAACCAGGTCGCTGCCGCCGGGAAGCTGGAGTACCCGATTCCGATGTATTGCAATGTTTGGTTTGCGTACCCGGTCCACGCGCTTGAAAACCGCAATCGGCCGTCGCCGGGGCAGGAGTATCCCTCAGGCGGCCCGCAACAAGCCAACATCGCGATCTGGAAGGCCGCCGCCCCGGCCATCGATATCCTCGCGCCCGACTTCTACTCCGACGATTTCTCGCTCTTCCGTTCGATCGTCGGCACATACGCCCGCGCCGATAACCCCCTCATGGTCCCCGAGTCGCAGCTCGGCCCCAACTTCGGCCGCTACTTCTTCTATGCCCTGGGGCACGGGGCCATCGGCTTTGCGCCCTTCGGCATCGACAGGCCAGCCATGGTCAACGAGCCCGCGAACTCCGTGCCGCTCCCGGCGGGCGCGACCATCCTGACCGTCCCGTCGCAGAACTTCGCGTTGCTCAACCCTGCCGCATCGAAGATCGCACAACTCAATCTGGAAGGCCGCGTCTTAACCGCGGTCGAGGAGAAGGGCGCAGCCCGCCAGTCCATTCATCTGCCCACCGCCGACGCTGTGGTCTCCTTTGGCTTTCCGCAGCCTGATGGCGCCTACCCGCCCGGCACTGCAAGCCAGCAAGGCCGGGCCCTGGTCGCGCAGCTTGAGCCACTTGAATTCCTCGTCACTGGCTTCGACTGTAGTGTCAGCTTTAAGCTCACCGCGGCCGAACTGGCCAAATCCTCCAACCAGCAGCTCGAGATCCTGCGCGCCGAAGAGGGAAGCTACGTGGACGGTGAATGGAAGGCCACGCGCATTCTTAACGGAGACGAAACTGACCGGGGCCTCCAGTTCCGCGGCGGCACTCCACCCCTGGTGCGCATCCTCTTTCACACGCTCCCACTCTATGACGAGGCGCTCCACCGCGCGCAGCCATAACGTCAGCAATGCCGTCCTCCTGGACGCAAAGAGGAACCCATCGATTTGTGATGTGGTTTTTCCTCGAAGCGATTGGCGATTTCCATCGACCAAGTCTGGTTGATGTGGGGGACGGACGCCTCGGTTCGCTAATTCACTTCATCATCGCCGGGGGGGATGACGGCCTCCTCGCGGAGTTTGGACTGGATGTTGGTCCAGACCTTGTCGCTGGGGTCGCCGACGGGTTCGAAGAGACTGCGGGCGGTCTCGGCGATGGTCTCCAGGTCGCGGACGAGGGCTGCGCAGTCAGGGTGGCGGGCGAGGAACTTTTGCAAGCGGGGGTCCTGGCTGACCTTGCCCTTGCCGGTGGCGAAGAGGTCCGGGAGGTAGTGTTCAAACTCCTCGGGCTTGAGGGTGTCGAAGTCGACATTGCGTGGCAGGGTCATTGCTTGCTCTCTCTCGACGCGTCTGGCTGAGGCGACTGGCCCTGACGGAGCAGTTCGCGGAGCTTGAGCCGGGCCTTATGCAGTTGGGACTTGCTGTTGCCGGTAGAGCAGTCGAGCATGGTGGCGATCTCGTTGTGTTCGAAGCCCTCGACATCGTGCAGGACGAAGACCATGCGGTAGCCGGGGGGCAGCGCGGCGACCGCGCGCTCCAGCGAGACGCGGTCGACCGAGCCGGTGAGCACCATGTCGCGGCTGCCGAAGTCGCGCTTGGGGGCGTCCTCCTCAGAGGGGTTGATGGTCTCTTCGAGGGAGACGAGGTTGAGGCCCTTCTTGCGCAGGTGCATGAGGACGAGGTTGACGGTGAGGCGATGCAGCCAGGTGGAGAAGGCGGACTCGCCGCGGAAGCTGCCGATCTTGCGGAAGAGGTGGAGGAAGGCCTCCTGGGTCATGTCCTCGGCCTCGGAGACGTTGCCGAGCATGCGGAGGCAGAGTGTGTAGACACGGCGCTTATGGAGGTTGTAGAGCTTAGAGAAGGCCTCGGCGTCGCCATTCTTTGCGGCCTCGATGGCCTCGGCCTCCCCGGCGATGGGCGGATTCCGCTTGAAGAGCCCAAGGTTGGGTTTTGCGGGTGGTGCTTGCGTCATCAGCTGGCCTTCACTGTTCATTTGGATGTGTGGCTCCGGGGTTGAGGTGTCGCCCAGACTCGCGCCATCTCCAGCCTAACGCAGATGCCTGGACATGTCTGATAAGGCAGGCGCCGGGATTGACCGGCTAGAAGGTTGGAGGTCGGTAGCGGCGAAAAGGTTGTGCCGAGCGAATGGGCATTGGGCTCGACGAGGTTCCGATTGTGGGAGTTAGATGCCGATAAAGCGGGCGTAGAGGGAACGGGCGACGGCAGTGTCAGTGGTTCCCTGGATGAGGGCGCGGCCATCGGGGAAGAGGGTGAGGGTGTGGGGGCCGCGGCGGAATCGGAGCAGGAGGTCGTTGGAGCGGAGGGCCTCGATGTCGGAGTGGGTCTGGAGGCGGGATTTGAGGGCGGCGAGGTCGATGGGGCGGCGGTGCTCGTGGATCTGGACGGAGTCGCGGCCGCAGAGGGTGATGTGGGGGCGGGCGGCGCCGGCGAGATGGGCGAAGATGCGCTGGCCGCAGACCTCGCAATCGGGGCGGGGAGTGGTGGCGGCGATCTCGGACTTCTGGTTGGACCAAAGGTCGAAGGAGAGGAGGGAGCGACGCATGAGGTGAGGCTGGCCGGTGAGGAGCTTGAGGGCTTCGGTGACCTGAATGGAGGCGGCGAGGTTGACGGCGGTGGAGAGGATGCCGGCGGTGTCGCAGGTTTCGGTGTTGCCGGAGGGGGTGGTGGGGAAGATGCAGGCGAGGCAAGAAGTGGGAGGGCAGTTGTGATTTGTGATTTGTGAGTTGTGAGCTGGAACAGAAGCAGATCCCTTCGCTGCGCTGCGGGATGACAAATCCAAGGGGAGGATGTTCATGGTGGCGGCGTAGGCGCCGACGGCGGCCGCATAGATCCAGGGGATGGATTGCTGAACGGCGAAGTCGTTGAGGAGGTAGCGGGTCTCGAAGTTGTCGGTGGCGTCGAGAACGAGTTCGATTGGCGGTGAGGCGGGGTCGTTTGGCTGGAGAAGCTCGGCGATGTTGGCGGGGGTGAGGTCGGCGACGCGGGGGTGGACGGCGATGCTGGAGTTGAAGCGGGCGATGTGGCGGCGGGCGGCCTCGGCCTTGGGTAGGCTTTCGAGGGCGTCGGCCTCGTCGAAGAGGACCTGGCGCTGCAGGTTGGAGGGCTCGACGAAGTCGCGGTCGATGAGGGTGAGGGTGCCGACGCCGGCGCGGGCGAGCAGAGAGGC
>JBEKDS010000043.1:0-17409 GCA_050014235.1 Acidobacteriaceae bacterium | reverse complement strand
CGGACGCAGCGGACGGCGTCGTAGAGGACGCGCTCGTGGGTCCACTTGGCGAAGGCTTCTTCTTTGGTTTTGGAGAAGCCGAAGTCGACCTCGGTGCCGAAGAACTGGTCGACGGCCATGTAGCGGTCGGCGGCGAGGAGCTCCTGGGTGCGGATGAGGCCGAGGGCGTCGTCGAAGTCGGCGGACATGAGGTTCTGTCCGCCCTCGCCGCGGTTGAGGGTGAGCATGGCGACGCGCGCGCCCTGGCCGCGAGAGAGGTAGGTCAACATGCCGCCGTCCTCGTCGTCGGGGTGCGCAACGATGAGCATGAAGGAGGCGCGGGTGCGGAGCTTGCGCAGGAGCTGCTGGAGGGCGAGGGCGCCGTGGTTGATGGGGAGGGTGTCGGCGGGGTCTTGCGGGGAGACGCGTTCGCCGGTGAGGTTGGCGGGGTCGTCTAGTTGGGTCGGGAGTTGCGGCACGGGAGATTGCGCGGGGAGGGTGAGGGTCGCGGCGAGAAGGAGCGCGAGGAGGGTGCGGGCGGGGTGGTGGAGGGATTTCATTTTGGATGGATTTGATTCCACGATAACGCATTGGGTGCGGGGAGGTGGCGCACGCGATTTTAGGGGCAGGTTGGATTGCGGCTGCAGCGGGGAACGGTCACGGTGGATACGGTGGTCGTCGATCAGGTGGAGCGGCCGGCGGCGAATTAAGCAACGGCCGACCGGCCACAAGGCCATCGGACGCTAGGGGGTCTCCCAGTCGTCGGTCGCGGCGGCGGTCTTGCCCGAGGTATACGTTACTTCAATCGACTGGTACTCGATGGTAATTTGCTGGATGTTTCGGGTCTGCTCGATCGACGTGATCTGGGCGTTCTTGAGCACGAGGACCTCCGCGGTCCTGGTCGTCTGATTGGACGAGTCCGTGGAGGCGGCCTGGCCTGTCTTGGATTTCTTGGTGGAAGAGCCGGTGACTGCGCCCTTGCTACTGCCGGTACCATTGCCGGTCGCAGAGGACGCGAAGGTGATTGTCACCTGGTGAAGGAACTCGTTGGTCGCCTCGGCCTGCTCGAGCTGCGCGGAGGTGGCGTCGTAGGCTTTAGTCACGATCAGCGATGACCCCGAGGCCGCTCCGGAGGTCTTTCGGGCTCCCCCGGAGGCAGCGCCGGACGCCGCATCTGAACCGGGACGAGATACGCTAAGGAGTTCGATCTGGTCCTCCGGTGCGCCCTTGGATTGTTTGTTGGCCTTGCCGCCCTTGCTCCCCTGGGAGGCCGCGGACGATGCCGACTCGATCGTCATCGTGGCGGGGGTTGAGGCAGTGGCTCGAGGGGCGGGCAGGAGCGCCACGGCGATGCCCAGGAAGATCAATCGCCCGATAGAACGAATACGCAGCATGTGGCCCCCTTGAAGTTACGAGATTTGAGCGAGGCAAGACCTTCGCGAGTTTTCTATCATGCCGGGCCATCCGTCGACAATCAATTCTCGGTCGGGGTCTGGTCGATGTGGTCGAGGATGAGAAGGGGAAGCGGCAATGGCTGCTTCTCCAGCCGGACGCCAAGCTCCTTTCGCACCGCATCGTCGATCGACAGCCCCTCAACCGGCCCCACTGTCGCCTCTCCGGCCTTCGCGGCCTCTGCCTGCGCCGCGGCTTCCTGCAGGCGAAGCCTGCTGGCGCCCGTGTAAGACAGTGAAAAATTGTACGAATCTGTCAGGCCCGTCTTGTCCACGACGCGGGTCTTGATGTCCCCTCTCGCCACGGCCGACAGCAGGTCCGCGAACTGCGCCATGGTCACGTTCTGGCAGTGGAACATCGCGTTAAAGGGCGAATCGACGCGGCGCACGTCCTTCTCTCCTTCGGCCGGCCCGTATTTGCAGTAGGTGCGCGAGGCGGGATCGGCCTTCTTCATTTTTGGGGTTCCGGCGAGCAGCACATAGCCGTCCGCGGTCTGCTCGCCCCAGTGGGATTGGATCTGGAAGCGGTCGGTCAGCAGCTTGCGGAGCATGCTGTCGAGCGGGTCCTGGTGCGGCACGAGGGTGCGGCCATCGACCTCCGGCGGCAGCTTCGCCAAGATGGTGTAATGCACGCGGTCCAGCCAGGGAGGCACATTGCCGAGCATCGCGCCCGTGGGCAACTGCCACGCCTCCATCACAAGCTGCTCCAAAGAGAAGTTGGTGAGCGCGATCTGCGAGCCGGTGGGATGGACCTGCGCTTGCGGTTCCTTGGCGTCCGCGACGCGGATGCTTGCCACCTCAGACTCCAGCTCCGGCGTGGCCGGCACCAGCTTTGCTGTCTCGGGCGGGTTCGCGGTTGGAGTGCGGTCCACATGGTCCACCACGAGGGCGGGCTGCGGCACGTCGCCCAGCGTCATCACAATGCCAAGCTGTTTGTTCAATTCCTCGATGTAGGCATTGATGGTGTCCTGCCGGGTCGAGAGCTGCTCGGAGGACAACCTGAGGGTGAAGTCGTATGGCTTGGTGAGCCCGGTGCGGTCCAGCAGCGGATGACGGAAGGTGCCTCCAATCATGGTGAGGAACTGCGTGATGGTCTCGGATGTACACGTCGTCGTGACGCGCGTCGGATCGTCCTTCTGCCGGACGGCCTGGCAGCCGCCGGGCTCCGTCGGGGCCCTTGCGTCGGCCAGCCTGGGGCCGTCCTTGGCCACGGTGACCACGTAGCCGGGGAGCGGGCGGTCCTCAGTATGAGATTTCAGGTGAAAGCGCTCTTCGAGAATGCGCTCCACGACAGGCCGAATCGTGCCGTTGGTGCCAGGGGCGTACATGCCATAGTTGGGCTGTCCGGTGTCCGGGATTGCGGGTTGGAGGGAGGGAACGAGCGCGGCCACATCGAAGCGGTCGAAGTCGAGCCAGCTTGGACCGCCGACGATGGAGGCATCCTCGCGGCCATCGTCATCCTCGATGGCGTGGGCGTAATCGATGAGGTTGACGAGGGTCGCGTTGCGTATGTCCACTCGCCCATGGCCGGAGGTGACCGTGTAGTTGATCGACGGGCGATAGGGTGCGGCGTGCACATCGGCGACCAGAGGCCCGCTGGCGGGCGGCTGCGCTGGGTTCGGTTGCGGCGTGGGAGATTGCGCGGGGAGGGTCGCGGCGAGGAGGAGTGCGAGGAGAATGGGGGCGAGGAGGAGGGGGGATTTCATCCGTTTGGTGCGCATGACTCCACGATAATGCATTGGGTGCGGGGAGGTGGGCATGCCCCAGTTGCGCGAGGTTCAGAAAGAAATACTGCCGGTGTGCCTGTCATTTGCGGCAAATCCGGAATCCATTATCTTCCGATGACTTTTCTGAACTTCGCGACCAACTGCCCATCCCACCAGCCTTTGCCGACCTCTTTCTGCATGATAGCGAACGCCTCTTCGGGCGAGTGGGCCGACCGGTAGGGGCGATCCGTCGTAAGAGCGTCGTAGACGTCCACGGTCGCCATGATTCGAGCGGTCATTGGAATGGCGTCGCCCTTGAGGCCATCTGGGTAGCCGCTGCCGTCCAGCTTTTCGTGATGGTGACGGATCACGGGCAAGACAAGGCGGAACGACCTCAAGGGCCGACAGATTCGCTCGCCGACGATCGGATGCTGCTCGATAAGCTTCCTTTCTTCATCGGTCAGCGGACCCGGCTTGAGCAGGACGTGTTCAGGTACGGCGACTTTGCCGATGTCGTGGACGATCCCTGCCCGTCGCAGTGCGACGCGATCCTCTTCCGGAAGTCCGAGCGCACTTGCGAGCTCGACAGAATACTTCGAGAGCCTGGTGCAATGGCCTTCTGTGTAGGGGTCTTTGGCTTCGATGCTGAGGGCAAGGCTGAAGAGGACTCCTTCAGCGTTTTCCAGCTCGTCGGTGAACTGTTTCAGGCGCAGAAGAGAGCGGACCCGGGCAGTCAGTTCCTCGCGGCGAATCGGTTTATGCAAGTAGTCGTCCGCACCACAATCAATTGCTGCTATGCGATCGTTGGTGTTGATGAGCCCTGTGATCAATACAACAGGCACTAACCGCGTCTCTGGGTTCTTTTTAATGGCGCGGCAGACTTGAAATCCGCTTTGGCCGGGCATCTTTACGTCCAAGAGAGCCAGGTCGATTTGGTTCGAGAACAATGTGATGGCCTCTTCACCATCTTTCGCGAGAAGGACCTGGTATCCGTCTCTTTCCAAGATGTGGGCCAGCAGTTCGCGATTTGATTCTTCGTCATCCGCGATCAGAATTGTGGCAGATTTTGCTTCCTGTGTTTGCAAGGCGATCACCTTTCCGTCTTCTGCTCGAATCTCTGCGCAAATCGAACTTGAGACAGGGGCTGAACCTTGCTTAGACGGTGCAGTGCGGGCGCAATCCTGTTTTGCCCGCGCTGGCATGGAACAGTGCGCAGATGCTGTCGTCGCCGTCGGCCCAAATGGCATCGGCTGTCATCGCTTCTCCATTACGGCGCGCACGACGGAGCCGAACTCTGCTCGCTGGTAGGGCTTATGCAACAGGGGACCGTCGACCAGCGACATGCTCCTCTCGGCCAGTGCGTTCGCGGGAAAGCCGGAGCAGTAAATGACCTTAACCCGGTGGAGCGATTCGCGGATCTTCTCGGCCAGTTCGACGCCATTCATTCCGCCCGACATGAGAACGTCCGTGACCACCAGGTCGATGTCTTTGTGCCGCTCAACTACGGCAAGGGCGCTGGCGCCGTCTTCCGCATGATACGCCGTGTAGCCCATATCTTCGAGATACTTTTTCGCGATCTCGAGCAGGCCCACCTCGTCGTCCACCACCAGCACAGTACCTTTCAACTTTGTTGCCGGGGCGCTCTGAGCCGCCGGAGGAATGGGCTGCGAAACCTCTTCTGCGAGAGGAAGATAGAGCGACACAGTGGTGCCATAGCCAACCTCACTATAGATCCGAACAGTGCCCCCGGACTGCTTTACGAATCCATAAACCATGGCAAGACCGAGGCCGGTTCCTTTGCCTTGCGGCTTGGTGGTGAAAAAGGGCTCAAACACATGTTCCAGCGTCTCCTTCGACATTCCGCACCCGGTATCCGATATCGAGATGCAGGCATAATGGCCGGACTTCATCTCGCCGGTCCGGACCGGAGGATAACTCTCTTCCAACGTGCTGAGTTGGGTCCTGATGGTCAGGGTTCCGCCTTTCGGCATCGCATCTCGCGCATTGACCGCCAGGTTGAGAAGTGCACTCTCCAGACCAGAGTCATCGACCAAGACCGTCGGAATCGAGTCGTCGAAGTCAGTGACCATCTCGATGTCTGGACCGAGCGTGGGCGCCCAATCGATCAGATTGCGGACGCTCCTATTCAATGACGTAGGCGCCGCCTTCAATTCCACCTTGCTGGAGAATGCCAGCAACCGGCGGATGAGATCGGCCCCGCGCACCGCGGCAGTCTGTGCCGTCCGCACTCGCTTCAGAGCTCCCTCATCCTCCTCAACAAGCATCTCCAGCAGATCGAGATTGCCAAGGATCACACCAAGCAGATTATTGAAGTCGTGAGCGATGCCGCCGGTAAGCTGGCCGATAGCGTCCATCTTCTGGCTGTGGAAGAGCTGGCTCTCGAGATGTTTTCTCTCCGTAATGTCGCGGGCTATCTTGGAGGCGCCTATTACCTTGCCGGTTCTGTCGCGGATGGGAGAGATGGTCAATGAGACCTGGATGCGTTGACCGTCCTTCGTTTTGCGGACGGTCTCAATGTGATCCACGATTTCGCCTCGTTTAATTCGGGCGAGAATATCGGCTTCCTCGTGGAGGCGGTCCTCCGGCAGAAGGAGGGTGATCGATTGCCCGATCATCTCCTGAGCGGTATATCCGAAGAGCTTTTCCGCCCCCATGTTCCAACTGGTGACGATGCCTTTGTCGCTCTTGCCGATGATGGCATCCTCTGAAAATTCCACGATCGCGGCCAAGCGATTCCGCGCTTCGTCAATTTGCCTGCGTTCAGTAATGTCGCGGTAGCTGATGATGATCTGCCCGGACCCTCCAAACCCATTCGCCACCGGAGCTGTCGTGATCTCTCTCGCGACCGTCTCCCCGGCCGACTTCCGGCGGGAGAGAATCACGCAGTTACGAACAAAGTCTCCGCGCAGCGCGCGCGCAATCGGCCATTGCGAGCGCGGAAGGGGCTCTCCGTCCGCGGAGAAAGCCTCATATTGCTCCGCTATCTCTTCATACGTGTAGGAGTCCTCAGGCAGCGAGAGCAGATGAACCGCAGTTGGGTTTACAAGGACGGTGGTTCCCTCACGGTCGAGGACCAGGATGCCTTCGCTCATATTGTCGAAGATCATCTGCAGTTGCGACCGGCTCTTCTCCAATTCCTGCGACTGTGCATAGAGCCGCCGGTCGATGGATGAGGAGACGAACACCAGCCCGAGGATTACGAAAGTGATAACGGTGATGCAAGCGAGGCCGAGACTGTCGACGCTGACGGCATAGCGGTCTATGAGGGACGGCGCCGGCTGGTAGTGGACGGCCGCCATTCCCACGTAGTGCATGATGGGTATGGCCAAACCCAGCAGAAGAGCACTGATTATCTTCCGCCAGCCGCCCGAGGCGCTCGTCTCTCGGAAGTGAAATGTTTGGTGCAGTGCAACAAACGAGATGGCAATTGCAAGGACGATGGAGAGCAGGACCAGCGATGGAGAGTACACGCACATCGCCGGGAGGCGCATGGCCTCCATGCCGATGTAATGCATGGCAGCGATGCCGCACCCCATGAAGACGGCGCCGATCGTCATGCGACGGGAACTGATGGTAGTCCGGCTGACAGTGAAGAGAGCGACGCCCGAGGCGAGAACGGAGGCGAAGAGTGAGAGCAGGACCGTAGGCCAGTCGTACATCACCGGGACAGGCAGGTGGAAGGCCTCCATGCCGACGTAGTGCATGGCCCAGACGCCGACCCCCATCGCCATAGCGCCGCAGTTTAGCCACCTAACTCGTGCGCCGCGCTGGGCATTGGTCACGCGACCGGCGAGGTCGAGAGCCGCGTAGGCAGCGAGTACCGCGATGAGCACCGAGAGGGCGACAAGGCGGTAATCGTAAAACCCAACAAGCATTGGCCCATGGACACTCATCAACACACCTCAAGGGCATTCCAACAAGCAAGATTAACATCGTCTCGCCCATAAGGATGTGGTACTTTCGGGCCACCAGGCCGATGGCGGGAGGTCAATGCAACGCAGCCGGTTTCGGGGATGCCGACTTTATGGGCGGGGTGAGGACGTTTTTTTTGATTACAGCTTTCAGCGGTCCGCTGTCAGCGATCAGAGAATGCGTTCGTTTCGATTAGTGGGTGGGCCAGTGGAGGGTGAGGGAGGCCTGGGCGAGGAAGGGGGAGCCGAGGGTGAGGGTGGGGGTGCGGGCGACGTCGGGGCGCTGGTTGAGGAGGTTGGTGAGGATGGCGCTGGCGGTGAGGTGGGCGCCGAAGTTGTGCTGGGCGGAGAGGTCGAGCTGGAAGAAGGGGTCGAGGAGGAAGGTGTTGGCGGAGTCGTCCCAGGCCTGGCCGCTGGCGCGGGCGGCGAGGGTGAGGGTGCCGAGGCGCGGCTGGGTCGCGCGGAGCTGGGCGGTGAAGCTCTGGCGGGGGACTTCGGGGATCCAGTTGCCGACGAGGTTTTGCGGAGGGCCGGAGGTTGCGGGCGGCGGGTTGTAGCGGGTGACGACGGCGTGGGCGTACTGGTAGCCGAGGGTTGCGGAGATGGCGCGGCGGGGTTTGATCTCGAGGTGGAGTTCGGTGCCCTGGGAGAGGATCTGGCCGAGGTTTTCGCGTTTGTAGAGGTTGGTGGAGAGGAGAACAGCGGAGACGGGGCGATTGATCTCGGTCCAGAAGTATGTGCCGGAGAGAGAGATAGCGTTGGAAGGTGAGGTGAAGGTCGAGCCGACCTCCCAGCCAGTGGCGCGCTCGGACTGGAGAGCGGAGTTGGCCTGGGTGATCTGTGCGCCTACCTGGCCGGTGCGGTAGAGCTCGTTCATGGTGGGGGTGCGGAAGGCGCGGAAGACGGAGGCGTGGAGGGTGGCGGTGGTGGCGATCTGGCGGACGATGCCGAGGCGCGGGGAAGGGATGAACTCGTTGCGGTCTGGGGTGAGCGTGGTCGTGGCGGAGGCGGGGAAGGTTTGGCTGAGGGTGCGGGTGGAGAGGTTGGAGGCGGAGTCGAGGCGGAGGGAGAGCGCGGCGGAGGTGTTGCGGAGGAGGCCGCGGTGGGCGGAGGCGAGGAGTTCGGCGAAGCCGCCGAGGAAACGCTGGCGGGCGGAGGTGTCGGCGATGCCGCTGGGGATGTTGGCGGAGATGGGGGTCTCATTGTCGGTGGCGCGGATGTCGCGGACATCGGCGCCGAAGACGATGGCGATGGGCGAGAGTGCGAGGGAGGCGTCGGTGGAGGCGCCGAGCTCCTGGGTGCGGACGTGCTGGAGGCGGGTGAGGTTCTCGATGGTGCGTGGGGTGTTGATGGAGGAGAAGGTCTGGCGGTAGGCTTCGTCGGAGCCGAAGAGGCGGACTCTACCTGAGATTGGGCCGGTGATGGTGGGGGTTGCGGACCAGTCGTCTCCGGCGAGGTAGCGCCAGAGGCGAGTGCCGTTGTTGGTGAGGGTGGTGCCGTTGCCGCGGGCTTCGTTGAGGAGGTTGCCGACGAGGAAGGCGCGGTTGGTTGGGTTAGGACCGCCCCCGGATCCAAAAGCACGGTCGGTTTCGATGCGGGCGGATTGGGAGTGGACATTGGCGGGGGTATCGACGGGGCCGGCGACGGAGGGTGCGGTGGGGATGTAGCCGGCGGTGCGGAAGAGGTCGGCGGCGAGGAGTTGGGCCCAGCGGCGGTGGGTTGCGTCGGCGCGGAGGCTGAGGTCGGAGGTGGACTGGCCGCCGCCGAGGAGGTTGAGGTCGAGGCGCGGCGTGGTGGGGTGCGCGGGGACGATGTCGATGACGCCGCCGAGGGCGGAGGAGCCGTAGAGGTCGGAGCCGCCGCCGGTGGCGATGGCGACGGAGTCGATGGCGAGGGCGGGGATCTCGTCCCAGTGGATCCAGCCGCCGAAGGGATCGTTGAGGGGCGCGTTGTCGGAGAGGACGAGGGTGCGGCTGGCGGCAGTGGAGCCGAGGCCGCGGAGGGAGATGCCCTGGGAGGTGGGGTTCTGCACGCGGGAGCTGGAGCGGCGGTAGAGTTCGAAGCCGGCCTGCTGGCGGAGCTTGTCGTCGAGTTCGGTGGCGGGGTAGTCGTTGAGCTCGGTGGTGGTGAGGGAATAGAGTGTGTTGGCGGTTGCGGGGAGGTCAAGGGAAGAGCGGGTTGCGGTGACGGTGATTTGCTGAGCGACGGGGATGGGTTGCGGAGGTGGGGTTTGCGCGGGCGGTTGGGTCGGGGTTTGTGCGGGGGCGAAGAGAGGGATGAGGCAGAGGGTTGCGGCGAGGGTGAGGGTGCGGGCGCGTGGGGTTGGGGGATTCATGGGGAGGGCGGTGCGAGGTTCAGGCTGCCTGGTTCAGGCTATCTGGGTTGCGCGGAGAGATGCAATGCGGCAGCGGTTTTCCCCAGGGGGCTAAAGTCCTGGTCATAAACGGCATCCGTGCGGCTTCGCTCAGGACAGGCTGCGAAGCCGCGTCCCATCAGGGACAAGGGCATTTTGGGTTCACGTTAATCTGATAGAATCGAGGCTCCCCAGGAAGACCTCCTTGCCATTCACAGTCTAAGTCTAGTCGCGCAACACAGGGCCTAGCTGCATCCCGCCAGCAAGCGCGGATCGATTTAACATCCTTGATCTGAGATCTCCCGGCAGCTGACAGCGACGCTGACTTTAGCGTCTGTGTATCCGGCACGCCGCCATCGAGAGCGTCAGTCAACTATTCCTTCGAGGAGCCGCAATATGAGATTACGTTGGTACGGATGGACGCTCACCGCCGCCGTGGCATTGGGCGCAGCAACGGTCGAAGGCCAGGATTTCAAAAAGCAAGTCATCTACCAGATCGTTACGGATAGGTTCTTCAACGGGTCGTCTGCCAACGACAACCCGGCTCAGAGTCCGGGCCTCTATGACTCAACGCAAACAAATTGGCAAGCTTACTGGGGTGGGGATCTGGCCGGCATCCAGGCGAAGATGAGCTACCTGAAGGGTATGGGAATAACCGCCATCTGGATCTCGCCAGCGGTTGACAACACTAATGAGAGCATGAACGCTTCGCCCGTCTCCGCTCCGTACCATGGCTACGATGCCCGCGATTTCATGAAGGTGGAGGAGCATTTCGGCGATCCCGCAAACAGCTGGGCAGCCTTCGACAGCCTGGTTTCCAGCGCTCACTCGAACGGGATTAGTGTGGTTCTCGACTGGGCCAATAATCATTCCAATTACAACGGTGCAGGCGAAGAAGGCGCGCTCTATAACAATGGCGCGTTTATGGCGTCTTCATCGAACGATCCAAACGGTATCTTCCACCACAATCCAGATATCTCGGATTACAACGACCGCTATCAGTTGCAGTACTACACGCTGGAAGGGCTCACGGACCTCAATCAGGAGAACTCCACCGTCGACAGCTATCTCAAGACCGCTGCCCAGCAGTTCCAGTCGCATGGAGTCGACGGCTTCCGTCTGGATGCGTTGAAACATGTAACTTGGGGTTGGGAGTACTCCTTTGCGAACACGCTGCATAGCAATAAGCCAACTTTTCTGTATGGCGAATGGATCACGAGTACGACCGATTCCCTTTACCACGATGCGTACAAGTTCGCGAACCGCAGCGGCATCAGCGAGCTCGATTTTGCAGTCAACAATGCTGCCCGGGATGTCTTTGCGAGCAACAACGGATTTTCGGAACTGGAAAGTGCAATTGAGACCGAGAACGGCAATTTCACATGGCAGAACGATCTTGTCACGTTCTTTGACTCGCACGATGAGAATCGGCTTCTCACCATCAATAACAATCAAAACCGGGCCAATGAGGCAATGGCGTTCACTCTGACTTGCCGCGGGATTCCGGTGATTCTTTATGGGGACGAGCAATACCTTCACAACGATACCAAGAGCGGCAACGACCCCTATAACCGCGTCGAGATGACGAGTTTTTCTACGAGCACGACGGCTTACAACCTAATTCAGAAGTTGGCGCATCTCCGTCAATCGAACGATGCGTTGGCCTACGGCGGCTGGCAACAGCGCTACGTCTCGGGCGATGTGTACATCTACGAGCGCAAGTTCTATAGCGATGTGGTTTTGGTCGCAATCAACAAGAACGACACCACTGCAATGGCCATCTCCGGGTTGAACACCAGCCTGCCCGTTGGCAGTTATGCAGATTATCTTGGTGGCCTTATGGCAGGTCAGAGCCTCAAGGTCACGGCAGGTTCCGGTGGGAATAATCCCGCTACGGTCGCCAATCTTCCGCCGCATTCGGTGAGCGTGTGGCAGGTGCGAAGTGCTGCCAGCGCACCGGAGGTCGGTTCGATCGGCCCGACTCTCGGTCAGCCGGGTACGACAGTGACGATCGCGGGCGACGGCTTCGGTGCCTCCAAAGGAAGCGTCAAGATCAACGGCGCAGCTGCCGCAATCGTTTCATGGTCAAACACCAGCGTGACTGTGACCGTACCTGGCACCGGGGCAGGGATAACGTCGGCAGTCTTATCGAATGCGGCGGGGAGCCCGGCCAACGCGATTCAGTTTACCGTTCTGGAGGCCAAGCTGATTCCGGTCACATTCACGGTGAACAATGCGACGGCGACCAATCCGGGGGATTACATCTTCCTTACCGGCAACGTGGTCGAGCTGGGCAATTGGGGAGCGACCTTCGATACCGCAGTGGGCCCGTTGCTCGATCCAAACTATCCGAACTGGTTCCTGAACGCGAGCATGCCCGCGGGACAAACCATTCAGTTCAAATTTGTGAAGATCGCGGCTGACGGTACAGTGACGTTCGAAGGCGGAAACAATCACAGCTATACGGTACCGACCAGTGGGACAGGTTCAGTCAACGTGAATTGGCAAAATTAAGTATGGCTTCGATCGTTTCTCTGCCTCATTAGGCGGGTGACCCAGGGCCCGTTAACTGCGACGGAAGTCTCACACTACATCGTCAGCGGATATCGCGCGGCTTAAGGCGCGTCCTTTTAAAGCAGCCGATGTGTAAGCGGCGGGCGAAGGGCGATTGGAGCGAGCCTTATAATGACGAGGATATGGTGCGTGACGGAATCTTTTATGCGCTGGGGATGGGAGTTGTCGCCACGCTGGTGTGGATGTTGACGGGTCGAGTGACGCTGACGGCGCTGCCGGTATTGCTGGCGGTGTTTTTTTTGTGGTTCTTTCGCGATCCGGAGCGGGTGACGCCGACGGGGGTGGGGTTGATTGTGTCGCCGGCGGATGGGGTGGTGACGGATGCGGACTGGATTGAGACCGCGGCGGGAAGCAGGCTGCGGCTGAGTATTTTCCTGAATGTGTTTGATGTGCATGTGAACCGCGCGCCGGTGGGCGGTGTGGTGAAGGCGGTGGAGTATCGCGAGGGCGGGTTTATGAACGCGATGAAGCCGGAGTCTGTGCTGCTGAATGAGCAGACGCTGGTGGTGATCGACGCGGGGGAGTGCGAGATCAGCTATAAGCAGATTGCGGGGCTGCTGGCGCGGCGGATTGTGTGCACGGTGAAGCCGGGCGACCGCGTGGAGCGCGGACAGCGGGTGGGGATGATCAAGTTCGGGTCGCGGACGGATGTGCTGATTCCGGCGGACGCGGTGCTGAAGGTGAAGGCGGGCGCGCGGGTGAAGGGCGGTGAGAGCGTGCTGGCGGTGCTGCCGGAGCGCGTGGAAGCGACGATGCTGGTTGAGGCGGCGGTGGTCTCCTGATGGCGGGCGAGCAGCTGGGCCTGCGCGACCACAACGGCGAGGAGTTCCGGCCGCGGCGGCGTCCCAGCCGCGGGATGTATCTGCTGCCGTCGCTGTTTACGGCGGGGAATATTGCGGCGGGCTACTACGCGATTACGCAGAGCGTGCAGGGGTCGGTGGCGGAGCCGGCGTACTTCGACCATGCGGCGCTGGCGATCGGGTTTGCGGTGTTGTTTGACGGGGTGGATGGGCGGATTGCGCGGATGACGCGTACGACGAGCGACTTCGGCAAGGAGCTGGACTCGCTGGCCGATGTGATTACGTTTGGCGTGGCGCCGAGTCTGCTGGCGTACATCTGGGGGTTCCGGATGCTGCCGATGAGCGTGCACCCGGAGCTGCGGGAGAATGTGGTGCATGCGGGAGTGTTTGTCTGCTTCCTGTTTTTGATCTGCGGGGCGAGCCGCCTGGCGCGGTTCAACATCAGCCTCAATCCGCAGCCGAGGAACCCGGGACGGCCGGGGCACAAGTATTTTGTGGGGATGCCGATCCCGGCGGGGGCGGGCGTGCTTGCGGCGGTGGTGCACTGCTTCGACGGCTCGCCGGTCTACGACCCGTGGACGGCGCTGGTGTGGCTGGGTCTGATCCTGTTCACGGGATTTTTGATGGTGAGCAGCTGGCGCTTCTGGAGCGGGAAGGAGATTGGGGTGGGCGAAGATCGGCACCCGTTCCAGTTGTTTGCGGTGATTGGGCTGGTGGGCGCGCTGATTGCGTGGAAGTCGGAGTATATGTTGATGGTGATCGCGCTGGGCTATCTGGTGTCGGGCGTGGTGGCGAGGCTGGCGTACTCGTGGGGGCGAAGGCGCAGGCGGTCGCATGGGCGGGGCGCTGCGGCGGTTTAGTTTTGTGGTGGCTTGTGGGGTCGATGGGTGAGGGAAGCGGCGGGTGGTGGGATGCGGGCGGCGGTGGGATGCGGGCGAGTAGTGGGATGCGGGCGAGTAGTGGGATGCGGGTGGTGTTCGGGGCGCTGCTAGAATCGAGGGTGCGCCGGGATGGCGGAACTGGCAGACGCAGCGGACTCAAAATCGTCCATGACACATTCCATCATCCAGATAAGTATTTGAAAAAGGGACAGTTGGACTGAAATCAAAGACAAGCGTTATCATTACACAACTCTTCCACATTTTCGCGGTTTTTGGGGGAGGGTCAGGGGGTGCTTTCGCATGTCCGAACATCACACCATCCTCGGTGGCAAAGTTCACGTCTATAGGCGTCCGAATAGTTCTAGCTGGCAATGCGCAAGCTATCTGGCCGGAAAGAACCGCCGCACAACCACCAAAGAAGACAGCCTCTCGAAAGCGAAGGACTTCGCGGAAGACTGGTACTTGCAGTTGCGCGGAAAGCTCCGCGACGGCGAGTTGAAGGGCGGCAAATCGTTCCGTGAAGCCGCGAAGTTGTACCTGCGCGAATTTGACATCATGACGCAGGGACAGCGGAGTTCGACCTATGCTCGCGGACAGCACGCGCGGACAAACGGCCACCTGGTTCCGTTTTTCGGCAGTATGGTTCTGCCCGAAATCACGGCTGGCAAGGTCAATGAATATCGCATCCATCGCCTTGAAGAATGTAAGGCGATGCGCGGCAAGCCGCCAGCGCATAACACCATGCACCAGGAAATCGTGACGTTGCGCCAGATTTTCAAAACGGCCCTGCGACATGGATGGGTCGATCATTTACCGGATTTGTCAGCGCCATATCGTGCGTCGGCCAAAATTTCTCATCGAGCATGGTTCTCACCGGAAGAGTACAAGCAGCTTTACGAGGCAACGCGAAAACGCGCACATGATCCCAAGCAGCCCCGTTTTCGTTGGGAAGCGGAACAACTTCATGATTATGTTCTTTTCTCGGCTAATACCGGCCTCCGCCCAGACGAGGCGATGCGCCTTCAGTTCCGCGATGTCGCGGTGATCGAAGACGAGGGCAGCGGCCAAACGATCCTTGTGATTGAAGTGCGCGGCAAGCGAGGCGTTGGCTATTGCAAAAGCACAGCCGGTGCCGTGCGCCCGTTCGAGCGGCTGCAAAAGCGTCTGCGTCCAGAGGGAGGGCCGGGAAGGTCAGGCAGTCGCACGGCGTCAATCGCAAGGGGGGAGTGGCACGAGCCAGAACCTACCGATCTTCTGTTTCCGAAATGGCCCCGCGATTTATTCAATGCAATTCTTGAGGAGGAAAAGCTTCGCACCGACCGCGACGGTAGGCCGCGAACGGCATATAGCCTGCGCCACACTTACATTTGCCTGCGACTGCTTGAAGGTGCGGACATCTATCAGATTGCCAAGAACTGCCGGACAAGTGTCGAGATGATCGAGAAATACTATGCGGCGCATTTGAAGACACAACTCGATGCCTCCGCTATCAACATCATGAGGCCACGTCCAAAGAAGACGACGATTTCCAAAAAAGAACCTGGCCGAGTGGAGGCCGTCCGCTTGGCTGAGGAAGCATAAAAGTCGTGAGGGTTCAATTCCCTTCGCCCCCACAACACAACACTCCCTCAATCGACACCAGGATGGAACCATCCTGGTGTCTTATCAGCCGGACTGGGGCCGCTTTCGGCCCCGCTTAGTCCGGCTCTTGAGCGCGTCAGCATACGAACGTATGCAGCGCTCTTTGCGATCCGTCTGGGCATAAAGTAAGGCTATCGCGCCGCCAGACGTGCAGGAGAAGATGAAATTTGTGCGAATGTCACTGAACAGCGCCAAGGATTTCTGTTATTTCCTTTTTGTACCGGCTGAGCAGCTTCGCATCATGACCCGGTCTGAACCTCGTAACTGAAATCGTCTTTCCACACCCGCAGTCGCACACGGGATTCGACTGCAACCGTTTTGCCTCAGCTAGCCACGCCTTCGCAAGTGTTTCGACAAGAGCTTTGGACACTTCCATAGTTCCTCTTTCCGCCCAAGAGCTTCTAAAGCTTATCCATCAGGAACACGCGCTCTACAGGGACAGACCCATCACCCGACGTTTGCGTCATCACGCTAATTACCTTCCATAACTTTCCCTTGCGTGTGATGAGCTGGCCGTCGTTCGGCGTGAGCATCTCCCCATAGTGATCTATCTCAACCTCATCACTCGCGGCCACACCGTTATACCGATACACCACTTGCTTCACCGCCATAACGCACACCTCGCACGACGACAGTATACGAACGTGCGGTGTGGATATGTCGCAAAGGAAGCGCCGCCTAACGGCGTCGCAACCACATTTGAAAAAGACAAGCTACAAAAAGTCTTCACCCCAGCAAGTCTTTGTGCTCATATGACCCCCTCAAAAGGAAGCACGGGGGGGCATGGGTGCAGGGCCGACAGTTAGCAAGGCAGGGAACGGCGCGGGCGATCTGACGCTGATCGGCGACGTTATCACGCCCAAGACGATCCGGCAGCTAAAGATCGCTGCGCGAGGTCCGACGCCCATTCAGCAACGTTTACTCGATACAGTTGTCGCCCAGGCTGAGGAGCCGAATTTACGTTCTCTCCTGTATCAGCACAGCGTTTTTTGTCAGACCAGCTTGCCGTATCGCAATCCCGGTGACGACGCCCGGACATGGGAACGGAGCAACGGTGACGTTCAACTAGAGGTTATAGCAGGGAAGGCAATGCACCCCGATTTAGGGCGCTTCGTTCCCGTGGGCTTACCCTTCGGCCCGAAATGCCGCATGGTGCTCATGCACGTCAACCAACGGGCGCTTATTACCCAGTCTCCGCAGATCGAGATTGAGGAGACGCTTTCCAAGTTTGTTCGCAAGGTTCTGCAACTCGACCCCAACGGGCGCAGTATGCGGACAGTGAAAGACCAGCTCGCACGGCTTTCAGCGTCTTCTATCCGCCTGGGTATCGTCCGCGACGGCCACGCGGTCACCGTCAACTCGCAGATCGTGACGGCCTTTGACGTGTGGTTTCCGAAGGACGACCGCCAGCGCGTTTTGTGGCCCTCTACGGTGCAGCTCTCGCTCGATTACTTCCAGAGCCTCATGAGCCACGCCGTGCCGCTGGATGAGGCGCATATCGCCGCACTGTCGCATAGCGCCCTCGCTCTCGACATCTACACATGGCTTGCTCAGCGGCTCCACCGGATACCGGCAGGGAAGCCCGCCCGTGTTTCGTGGCTGGCGCTCTATGGACAGTTCGGACAGGGTTATGACCCTGAGCGGATAGATAACTTCCGGCGTGTTTTTCGGGTTGCGTTGAAGGAGGTTCTAACGCTCTACAGAGCCGCCCGCGTCGAAGAGGAAGACCCCAAGCCGCCGCGCCTGTATATCCAGGGTGGGCAGCACGTCTGGCGCGAGAAACCGGCCAAGGGCTTGACCCTCTATAACAGCCCCCCGCCCGTTCGGAAGCTCCCGAAATAGACCACGGGCACTTTGTAGGAACCTGTTGAAAAACCTGTGTCCTCTGAAAAGTTATCCACGGGCATTTTGTAGGGACAAGTACGGGCATTTTGTAGGGAAAGCCCACGGGCATTTTGTAGGAGTATCCGCTAGATAAATAACCTCTAGTCTTTCCGGTAGTGGCAGCCACAATTTTGTGGATAACTCCGAACAGCGGGCGACTTCGCTTCGCTACGTCGTAAATGGAGCGTCGCCTTACGGCGCCGCGACC
>JBEKDS010000042.1:0-34067 GCA_050014235.1 Acidobacteriaceae bacterium | reverse complement strand
AAGAACTGGCTGCCGTTGGTGTTGGGGCCGGCGTTGGCCATGGCGAGCTTGCCGGGCTTCTGGAAGCCGTGGGGCGAGCCCTTGGTCTCGTCGGCGAACTTGTAGCCGGGGCCGCCCATGCCGGAGCCCTCGGGGTCGCCGCCCTGGACCATGAAGTTGGGGATGACGCGGTGGAAGATGGTTCCGTCGTAGAGCTTGGGGCCCTTCTTGGAGCGGGAGTTCCACTCTTTGGTGCCTTCGGCGAGGCCGATGAAGTTGGCGACGGTGAGGGGCGCGTCTTTCTCGAAGAGCTCGACGACGATGGGGCCGAGGGAGGTGGTGAAGGTGGCGTAGGTTCCGGGCTTGTTCATGAAGGCTCCAGTTGTGAGTTGGTAGTTGTGAGTTGTGAGTGAAAGGCAACGGTGGGACGTTGTGCGTTCTACGATGTCCGTTGTTCGTTGAGGGCAAGTGCAAATGCGAAGGCGGGGCTAAGGCACAGTGGGCGGTGTTGACGGCGGCGCGGTTGGAGGTGCGGGCGACGCAGGCGCGGCCGGAAGAGGCGGCATAGGTTGACCGTCGCGGACGATGGTGACGCGGGTGATGAGCACGGGGGTGGTGGGTTTGTCGTTGTGGTCGCGCTCGACGCGGGCGATGGAGGCGGTGATGAGCACGGTGTGGGTGTCGCACTGTCCGAAGATGGTGTAGCGACCATCGAGGTCGGGCTGGGGTGCTTCGGTGATGAAGAACTGGGAGCTGTTGGTGTTGGGGCCGGAGTTGGCCATGGCCAGGCGGCCGGGGACGGAGAAGGTAAGGGCGGGGGAGATCTCGTCGGGGAAGTAGTAGCCGGCGTCGCCGGTGCCGTCGCCCATGGGGTCGCCGGCCTGGACCATGAAGCCGGGGATGACGCGGTGGAAGGTGAGGCCGTCGTAGAAGCGCCTGCCGTGCTGCTTCGGGCTGGTGGCGTTGAGGGTCCAGTCTTTGGTGCCCTCGGCGAGGCCGACGAAGTTGGCGACGGCTGCGGGGGCGACCTGGGGGAAGGTCTTGCAGGTGAGCCGGCCCATGGTGGTGTCAATGACGATGGTGGGGTTGGAGGGGACGGGTTCGGGCTTGGGAGCGTTGACGGCGCTGGGGGCGTCGGGCAGGTCGGCGGGGGATTGCGCGCGGGCGGCGGGGGCCAGCGGCGCGAGGAGGAGCAGGGTGAGGATGATTGCGGTGTGGGGTGTCATGCGGAGAAGCGAGCTAGAGGGAAGCACAGAGGATAGGCTATCGCAGAGGGGCGGTTGGGGCAAAGGGGCGTGGGGATTCTGGACTGCCCGTTGGTCTATGTTGTTCGTTGAGGGTGGTGAGTGACGATGCTCCTTGGGGGTGGGTGCGGGATACTGACTGAGAGAGTTTTCGGTTTCGGCTGTCAGCGGTCGGCTGTCAGCGACCAGCGGGGGAGTGGGGGAGAACCCACCCTTTCAGCGGAGGGCGCTGGAAGGATGGGCCACCCGAGCGCGTGGATGGGTGGTCGTCAGGCCGCGTGGGGGCGGGTCTGGGCCCCCTGGTTGACGCGGATCGCGATGCCGTTGAGGAGGAAGTCGGCGTGCTTTTCCTGATCAAGGATCTGGTGGAAGGTCTCGGCGTGGGCGGGCTCGCCGAGGGTCTCGGCCCAGTTGCGCAGGGCTTCGTAGACGGCGATCTCGTGGTGCTCGACCTGCTGGGCCGCGGCGATAAGCGCGGCGTCGCGGACGGAGGGACCGGCGGCGTCCTTGATGAGGTCCTGGGCGGCGCCGATGAGGGATGTGGTGACCTTGCATGGCGTGGTCCTGGGGTCGCCATAGATCTCGGTGACGATCTGCTCGACCTGGCCGACGTGGAGATAGGTCTCGTTAAGGTGAGTCTCGAGGGCCTCCTGGAGCTGCGGGTCGGTGGCCCTTTCGATCAGGATGCAGAGCGCGTCGGTAATCTGCTGCTCCATGTCGAGGGTTTTTTGCAGGGTGTTGTTGTAGAGTTCTCGCAGGTCGACGGGGTTCGCGGAAACGAGCTTCATTGTGTTTTCTCCCTGACCGGGACTGTGCCGGGCGATCACGGCTCGTGTTGCCGGTACTCCAGGGTTGGATGCGGTTGGGGCGGTTGTCAGCTACCTGGTTCCGGGGGGTCGAGGTGGCGTATTGCGCAACTGGGGACGGATTCATGGGTTTGCAATGGCGGAGCGCAATTTTTCTGGCGAGTCGTGTGGTCCGCGGACTAAGCTATTGGGTTGGAGGCGGGAAGATGCGACGTACGGGCAGGCTGGGCAGGGCGTGTACGGCTTCAATGCAGGGGGTGGTGGCGGGGGCGCTGTGCGCGCTGATGGTGGGGCAGCTGCTGGTGGCGGGTGCGACGGTGGTGAAGCGGGGACCGACGGCGGGGGTCCCTCCTGCGAAGAATGAGGGGCGGGTGCTGCACGCGCTGAACCGGCTGACCTTTGGGCCTAGGCCGGGAGATGTGGCGGCGGTGGAGGCGATGGGGCTGAATGCGTGGTTTGAGGCGCAGCTGAATCCGGAGAAGATCGACGACTCGGGGCTGGAGGCGCGGCTGGCGATGTTTCCGGCGATGCAACTGCCGCAGCAGGAGCTGATGGCGCGGTTTCCCAGCCAGCAGATGATCCGGCAGATGGCGCAGCGCAACGAGTGGGCGCCGGCGGACCCGGTGGAGCGCGCGGTCTACGCGGACCAGATGGCGTTCTATAAGATGCAGCAGGCGAACAAGGCGGCGAACGATGCTGCGGCGGCTGCGGCGAAGGCGTCGTTGGGTGGAGCGGCGACGGATTCGATGAGCGGGGACGCGATGGCGGCGGGTGCGGACGCGGCGGCGACGCCGAAGAAGGGCAAGAGGGCGCAGGCGCTGGCGGCGCAGGATTCGACGATGGCGGGCGGGGCGGGCGGTAGTGCGGCGCAGACGAGCGGGGACAATATGGCGCTGGCGGCTCCCGATTATGCGGCGATGGCGAATGGGACGGAAGCAGCGGCGCCGCTGCCGAAGGAAGAGATTGCAGACACGACGCCGGTCCCGGACAAGCATGTGGAGAAGCTGTTTGCAGACCTGGCGGCGATCAACATCATCGACCTGCCGCCGCAGGAGCGGATGCGGAGGGTGCTGGCGATGGCGCCGGAAGATTTTGTGGCGTTCCGGCAGAGTTTGAGCGGACCGGAGCTGGCGCAGTTTGGTGAGGGGCTGACGCCGCAGCAGAAGGAGATCTTCGCGGCGATGCAGAACTCGACGCGCATGGTGGGCGCCGAAGAGATGCAGGTGCGGCTGCTGCGGGACATCTACAGCGAGCGGCAGCTGGAGGCGGTGATGACGGACTTCTGGCTGAACCACTTCAACGTGTATGTGAGGAAGAACCAGAACGAGCCGTACTATATTCCGGCGTACGAGCGGGAGACGATCCGGCCGCACGCGCTGGGCAAGTTTGAGGACCTGCTGGTGGCGACGGCGAAGAGTCCGGCGATGCAGATGTATCTGGACAACTGGCAGAGCATCGGGCCGGACTCGCAGGCGGCGCGGCAGGGGCCGGCGATGGCGCGGTTCGCGCGCAATCCGCAGGTGAAGGCGGCGCTGAAGGACCGTGGGCTGAATGAGAACTATGGGCGCGAGCTGATGGAGCTGCACACGCTGGGGGTGAACGGCGGCTATACGCAGGCGGACGTGACGCAGGTGGCGAAGGTGTTTACGGGATGGACGATCGACCAGCCGTATCGCGGGGGTGGCTTCGCGTTCGATGAGCGGAAGCATGAGCCGGGGACGAAGGTGGTGCTGGGCCAGAAGATCAAAGAGAACGGGATGAACGAGGGGCTGGAGGTGCTGCATATGCTGGCGACCAGCCCGGCGACGGCGAAGTTCATCTCGACCAAGCTGGCGACGCGGTTTGTGGCGGATGATCCTCCGCCGGCGCTGGTGGACCGGATGACGCAGGCGTATTTGTCGAGCGATGGAGACATCAAGACGGTGCTGCGGACGATGTTCGAGTCGCCGGAGTTCTGGGGACCGGATGTGGAGCGGGCGAAGGTGAAGACGCCGCTGGAGTTTGTGACGTCGGCGGTGCGGGCGAGCGGGGCGACGGTGGCGAACTCTCTCGGGCTGGTGGTGGCGCTGGACCGGCTGGGGATGCCGCTGTATGGGATGCAGACGCCGAATGGCTATTCATGGCAGAGCGAGCCGTGGGTGAGCACGGGAGCCTTGGTGAGCCGGATGAACTTTGCGCTGGTGATGGCGGGCGACAAGCTGCCGGGAGTGACGACGGACTGGACGAAGCTGCTGGGAGCTGCGGGGAAGAACAGGCCTGGAGCGGCGGAGACGGCGGGGATGAGTGGGGTTGGCGCGGGGATGGGTTCGGCGGACGTCGATCCGGAGGTTGCGGCGAAGGAGCGGCGGCTGGAGATGGTGCTGCTGGGGCAGCCGCTGAGCGAGAAGACGCGGGCGGCGGTGATTGGGCAGTCGAACGATGCGACCGCGGCGATGCAGGCGGTGAAGGAGTTTCAGGGCGGCGGATACGGCAAGGGCGACGCGGCGGGGATCTATATGCGCGGGGCGTTTGGGCTGAATGCGGACCAGAAGGGTTTGGTGCCGGACGACCGGCAGGCGGCGATTATGGCGGGGTTGATGTTGGGGTCGCCGGAGTTTCAGAGACGATAAGGGCGGGGAACGAGTCGCTTTCGGGAGGAGAGGAGCATGTCTGGATTGCTGCGAAGCAGAGCTTTACTCGCGGTTGTTTTGCTGCTTGCCGTTGAACCGGGGCGCGGCCAGACAGGGGAGCAGGGAGATTCGCAGGTCACGTTTCGCTTGATGGCGCCAAGCCAAGTTGGCCCGGTGAAACTTGAGCATGTGTTTCTCGATGGGAAGGAAATTCCGCTCAACACGCCGGTGCCGGTGCAGGGTATGTGGCTGCGCAGCTTCCGCATGGTGCTGGTCAACACGTCGCCGAAGACGATTGTCGAGTATGACACTGACCTGATATTTCCCGAGGTGAATGCGGTGAGCAAAGGTCCGGTTCCTGCGTTGGTGATGAGCCGCGGCAACTTTCCCAGGCATGCGTTTCTTCGGCGGGACGGGACGTATAAGGAGGTGGACACCTCGAACTTTCCGGGGATCGAGGTTGCTCCGAACGCGGAATTCGTGGTCGCCGCGCACGAGGATGCGGATGCGGTGCAGTCGCGGGCGTACGCGATTGCGGGGGAGATCACGACGGTGTACCTCTCGATGAATACGTTTTACTTTGCGGATGAGAGCAAGTGGCTGGCGGGGAGATATTATCTGCCGGTTCCGCAACCGGTGGTATGGCAGGAGGTGTCTCCGGCGGAGTTTGATGCGGGCGCTCGGGCCGGCGGTCAGTAGGGATCGCTGAGATATGGCTGGGCTTGGCAGTATCGAATGGGGGATTGCGGCAACTTATGGGGTGGTTTGGAGTTTGAAGGAGTAGGCGGTTGCGCCCGGTCGAAGAGCAAATACGGAGATTCTGGCCGTCGGCCAGAATGACGGCGTTTAAGGGTCGCGCGACAAGGAGATCGATATGGCGAGCAGGGGATGGGGCACGGCGGACGATAGCGACTGGGGTTGCGACATCTGCGGGCGGGACAAGGCGGCGAAGCTCGGCGTGTCTGGACACGGGGTGACAAGGCGCGGATTTATGAAGGGCGGGGCGCTGGCGCTGATTGGGACTTCGAGTATTCCTGCGTTTCTTTCGCGCAGCGTGCTGGCCGAGATGACGACGGCGGCGGCGAATAACAAGAAGCTGGTGGTGCTGTTCCAGCGCGGCGCGGTGGATGGGTTGAACGTGGTGGTGCCGTACACGGAGAAGAACTACTATGCGATGCGGCCGACGATTGCGATCAAGCAGAACGAAGTGATTGACCTCGACGGATATTTTGGGCTGCATCCGCAGATGGCGGCGTTCAAGCCGCTGTACGACCAGGGGCATCTGGCGATCGTTCATGCAGCGGGGTCGCCTGACCCTTCACGGTCGCACTTCGACGCGCAGGATTATATGGAGAGCGGGACTCCGGGGGTGAAGGTGACGGAGGATGGCTGGCTGAACCGGGCGCTGGCGGTTGAGGTCCTGAAGGACAAGCCGACGGCGTTTCGGGCGGTGGCGCTGGGAACGCAGGTGCCGCGGACGCTGCAGGGCAAGATTCCGGCGATTGCGCTGAACAATCTGGCGGATTTCTCGGTGGGCGGGAAGGGGCCCCAGACCTCGACGATCTCGAATGCGTTTCAGGCGATGTACGACGAGAGTACGGACTCGGTGCTGCAGGGCACCGGGCAGGAGACGTTTGAGGCGGTGAAGATGCTGAAGGCGGCGGACCCGGCGAAGTATCAGCCGGCGGCTGGGGTGGTGTATCCGAATACGCCGTTCGGCAATAGTTTGAAGCAGATCGCGCAACTGATGAAAGCGAACCTTGGAGTGGAGGCGGCCTTCTCCGACATTGGAGGATGGGACACGCACCAGAACCAGGGCGCGGCGACGGGACAGTTGGCGAACCGGTTGACGGAGTTCTCGACGGCGATTGCGGCGTTCTGGCGGGACTTGGGGACGGATGCGGAGAACGTGACGCTGGTGACGATGTCAGAGTTTGGGCGAACGGCGCGGCAGAACGGGACGGGCGGGACCGACCATGGCCATGCGAATGTGATGTTTGTGCTGGGCGGCGCGGTGAAGGGCGGGAAGGTGTACGGGAAGTGGCCGGGGATTGAGAATGAGCAGCTGAACGAGGGGCGGGACCTGACGGTGACGACCGACTTCCGGAATGTGCTGGGCGAGGCGGCGCATAAGACGCTGGGGGCCCGGGACCTGGAGACGGTGTTCCCGGGGGCGCAGGTGCGGCCGGGGACGTTCCTGAATTTCATCTGATTTTGGGGCGGACGGTGGGTTTTCGGTGCCTTGGGGCGTGATCCATGGCGGAAGGGTTACTATTTGCACAATATTTGTTGCATCTCTTCCGTTTTCGGGATAGATTGTTTTTCCAGATACATTTTGCGGGATAATTTGGACAACTTTTTCCCGCATAATGCGTCTTATTGGATGTAACACAACAACATGCCGGGCCAGCACATCCACGGTTCCGGTTTCCCCTATCCGCAACACCCCTCCCCACCCATACGTAAGGCCCCCAGAAGATCGGGGGCCTTCACTCCTTAAGGGCTAAGGCGGCGGGTCCGGTGGTTCGGGTGATTTTGGGGGCGGCGCGATCAGGGCTGGCCGGGGACGACTTGGAAGCCGGGCAGAACTCTGGAGTTGACGCGGTAGTTGGGGGGGAAGTCGTGGAGGTCGAAGGGGCGGAAGTCTCCGCCGGGTGGCTTGACCTTCAGGATGAGCTCTAGATGGGTGATGGCCTGGACATAGGGGAGATGGAGGGTGTGTCTTCCCGCGGTGAGGGCGACGGACCTTTCTGTGCTCTCGGTGAGGTGATTCATTGCGCTGAGGTCAATGACTAGTTCGTCGTCAATGAACAGTTGTGCGCCTTCGTCGGCGATGAGCACGAAGGTGTAATCGCCGGGGGTCTTAATCCAGAATTCGCCGTAGTAGTCGATGCCGAACCACTCGGTGGCCGCGCTGACGCCAAGCGCGCCGGGCGGGAGGATCTGCAAAGGGACATTGAGGGTCTTGGCGTAGATCGCGCCGACCGAGTCCATCTCATTGTAGTTGAGTATGCTGGCGGGGAAGTTGCCGCCAGCAAGCACGCGTGGGATGGCGGCCAGCTCGTAGACATCGCCGCAGAGGGTGTTGGGGCTAGGTATAACGGAGCCAAACAGGCCAACGGGGTATTTCTGAGGCCGCGCGGCCGCGATTGAAGCCTCCATCCCCGCCGACGGCGGTGGGGCGATGGAGAGCTCGGCAATACCGATGTTGCCGGTCTCGCGGTCGCGGACGACGAAGCGCGCGAGGGTGGGCGATCCCTTCCGGTCGAGCTCAAGCTCATAGCGGAAGCCCTGCGCGGAGGCAGTTAGATACTCGTCGTCGGTCAGGAGGTTTTGGATTGAAGTGTGCGTGTAGCGGAGGGGCTGCCCCATTGCATTGAACGTGCAGATGCCGTAGTCGAGCCTGACTTGTTTGGTCTCGTCCGTCACGGACGTGAATGCCAGCGAGTCGGCGGAGACCAGGAGGGAGTACCGGAGCCGATCTGTGTTTGCGGTTTGGATGAGCCTCGCGGTGAGAGAGATGGACGGTGGGACGTCGGAGTGCACGCAGGTCGCGCGCTCCAGCGCTGCGTCCTCTTCTCTCGCGTTGTGCTTGCGCGGGCGCGCGGCAGGGACATAAGTCACGCCGACGTAGTAGTGGTTGCGGAACGAGAGATGGACCCCGGGGCGGCTGGTGGTGACGAGGACATCGTGGAAGCCGCTGGTCCAGCCCTCGGAGCTTGCATGGAACGCGAGCTGATAGTGCAGGGTGGTGCGGGTGGCGCAGCCTCCGGTGGAGGTGGCGCGCAGGATAGAGG
Source organism: Acidobacteriaceae bacterium (assembly GCA_050014235.1). Lineage (GTDB taxonomy): Bacteria > Acidobacteriota > Terriglobia > Terriglobales > Acidobacteriaceae > Edaphobacter. Next base: position 25,632 of record JBEKDS010000042.1, on the reverse strand, counting down.
ATTCCGGGTCGGGCTGTTCGGTCTGCGAAGCTGGGTCGATGATGCGAAATGCGGTGATGCTGCGCGGCGATCTTGACTGTTTGGCGACCTCGAAGATCTGGAAGTCGCTCTGGGCCATGTCGGGGACGGGGTGGTTGTGGGTGTTGAGGGCAACTACATCGACGAGAACCTCGCGGGAGGCGACGCGGAGGGTGTACTGCTTGTCGTCGCCGGTCATCTTGCCTTCGGGTGGCTGGCTGGCCGAGGGGGAAAGAAGATTGGGTGACGGCGCGGTCTGGGCTACGGCCTGAAGCGGGCCATGGGCTGCGGTGAGCGCGGTGAATACGAGGGCCGCGAGCAGCCTGGGCGTGGTTCGTTGGCAGATCGACCCCATCGGAGACCCTTGTTGAGCAGGTGCGCAGCGCGGCGAACGCGATCAGTGTAACGCCGATCATTCGATAAGATGGGCGCCGGCCTAATGCGTAGCTAACGCGATTCGGGGCCTTCACTCCTTAAGGGCCAAGGCGGCGGGTCGGGTGGCTCGGGCGATTTACATCCCACCCATCGCGATAGGCCCGCGACGGATGGGGCACCCCAGCGTTCGTGGCGGCTACTTGGGGAGGTATTGGTCGAGGAAGCGGGTGAGTGCGGCGGTGTAGGGGGCGTCGTAGTTGGCGAGGGGGAGGGTGATGGAGAAGCAGGGGCTGGCGGCTTGCTGGAAGAGGATTTGGAGGGCGTGGAGGCGATTGGGACTGGTTGCGGAGGCGGGGGCACTGGCGGCTGCGGGGCCGCCGGCGATGAGGAGTTTGGGGGTGGGGACGGTGGAGAGCGGGGCGGTGATCTCGAAGCGCTGGCGGAACAGGAGGCGGACGGGGATGAAGTTGGAGGAGTAGGCGGCGAGGGCGGTTGCGGTGGGGTCGGGGTCGGGGTTGGCGAGGATGATGGCGGGCAGTTCGGGGTGGTCGTGCGCCAGGGTGACGGCGAGGGATGCGCCGAGGCCGTAGCCGTAGGGGAGGATTCGGGATGGGGGGACGTGGAGGGTCGAGGTGAGGTAGGCGAGGGCGGCGGCGGCGTCCTCGGCCATGCGGGCCTGGGTGGGGTGGGCGGAGAGGTCGCTGAGGCCGAAGCCGCGGTAGTCGATGGCGAAGAGGTTGAGGCCCGCGCGGTGGAGCAGGGCGAGGGTGGGTAGGGTGTCGGCGAGGGAGCCGGAGCCATCGTGGAGGTAGAGGACGGTGTAGGCGGCGTAGGGGCCGCCGGGTCCGGCTGGGAGGTCCCAGGCGGTGAGGCGGGGCTGGCCGGTCTCGGAGGCGTCGAAGCGGATGGTTTGGAAGGGAAGGTTGAGGACAGCGGGGGTTTGGGCGACGGTGCGGGAGGGGTGCAGGATGAGCTGCCAGTCGCCCTGGTAGAAGAGCAGGCAGAGGGTGAGCCAGGCGCAGAGCAGGGTGGCGAGCAGGGTGATGGCGAGGGCCTTGGCGAGCCAGAGGGGATGAACGGCTTGGGCGGGAGCGGGGAGGTGGGGGCGGATGGGTGGTTTTTGTCTGGGGTTGCGGGCGGGGCGGGGGGTGGGTGAGGGCATTGATTTCCTTGAGAGAGGGTAGCAGAGAGCTTCTAGTTGTTAGCTTGGGCGCCCATGCGTTGACGGTTGCGGGTTGGCCGTTGAGGTTGGCGGCTGGATGTTTGGTTTGAGGGTCTGCGGTCAGCGGTCGGCTGTCAGCGGTCAGGGGTCAGCGGGCGGCGGGCGGCGAGGGCGTGTATCAAGTGGTTACTGACCCGATAGTTGTAGGCAGAGATACCACTAGGGGAGTAACTAACTTGGGGCGGTGAGGTTTACTTCTCTGTGTGGCGAGCGTGCCGGTGAGCGGCGCAGGCCCAGGGAGAATAGACCAATGAATTCAGTGAAGCATATGTTTCTTTTTGCCGCTATTTTGGGGGCGGCGACGACGGTTGCGCTGGCGCAGGCGCCGGCGGATGGCACGACGACGCGGACGCTGGGCAACGGCGACACCGTGACGACGACACGGACGGGCGTTGCGGGCGACCGGACAGTGGACCGCTCGACGACGCGGCCGGATGGGCAGACATCCAGCACGGACAAGAGCATTACGGATGCGAACGGCACGCGGACGGTGGATGCGACGCACACGAATGTGAACGGGCAGACCAGCACGCGGGACGCGAGCACCTCGGCCAACGGCCAGGGCGGCTACAACCGCAGTGTGACAGGGACGGGGCCAAACGGCGGGAGCTACTCGCGCAACACGACGACGGCCAACCAGAGCGGCGAGCACACACGGACGACGGACAAATCGGCGACGGGGCCGAACGGCGGGACGGTGAATCGCGATACGACGGTGCAGCGCGGCAATGGCGCGTACAGCCGCAACACGGACGTGAGCAAGAGCGGGCCGGCGGGCAACTCGATGAACCGCGACACGACGGTGACGGCGGGTGGTGGCGTGGCGACCAAGGACACGACGCGGACGGGCTGGGATGGGAAGACCTCCTCGACCGACACGACCCGGGCGGGCGGCAAGGTGACGACGACGCACACCGGGCAGAACGGGAGGACACGGACGCGGGTGCGGCCGGCGCGGTAGGCCGGGCTTGGATGGGGGCCTTTGGCGTCGCTATGGGTACCAAAGGCGGAACATCCCTGGGCAGACTGCAACTTTTGATACCAGATCGCGTCAAGAGGAGTAAGCTGCTTTCAACCAGACCGCGCGGTTTTTGGTGCGGCTGGGGAGTTAAAGGGGTCCCTTACCATGAAGATGATTCGCAATCTGCTTCTCGCATGTGTCGCAGTCACGGTGTTGGCTGGTGCGGTGGTTCCGGCGCACGCTGCCGCCGCCGGTCATCGCCACCACAAGCACCGCAGAAAGTAAGTCAGCGTTCTTAGTGTGCAGGAAAAAGAGGGACTCGGCTTAATGGCCGGGTCCTTTGCTTTTTGGGTGGGTGGTGCGGCGCTGAGTCGGAGGTGCTTTGCCGGGTTGCTCTTGACAAGATTGCGCGGGCGAAACTAAGGTTCGCGTGCCTTCGGTTTCCCGCGAGAAATTGTTTCCTGTTGGCGAATTGGAGTTGAATCCACGATGTCCGCGACGCCTGTTTTGAGCAGCCTCGTTGTTTTGGTTGCGCTGTCGTTGGTGGCGCAGACGCCGCCGGCGACGCCTGCTGCTGCACCTGGGGTGGTTGCTGCTGTTGCTGCGCCGAAGGCACCCGCGAGCGTGGTGGCGGGGATTCCGGTGAACTACGATGAGGCGAAGGTGGGGGCGTATACGCTACCGGATGCGCTGACGCTGGCGAACGGCAAGCCGGTGCGCGATGCGAAGACATGGGTGACGAAGCGGCGGCCGGAGATTGTGAAGCTGTTTGCGACGGAGCAGTATGGGGTTGCGCCGGGACGGCCGGAGGGGGAGAGCTTCGATGTGTTTGACAAGGGCACGCCGGCCTTTGGGGGGAAGGCGGTGCGGAAGCAGGTGAGGATTTATTTTGCGAAGGGAAAGGATGGGTCGTCGGACAAGAGCGGGCCATCGATCGATGTGGTGGAGTATCTGCCGGCGGGGGCGAAGGGGCCGGCGCCGATGCTGTTGAGCATTAATTTCAATGCGGTGCAGCTGGCGGTGGACGATCTGGGGATTGTGCCGCAGATGGTGTGGGACGAGAAGACGAATACGCGGGTGATGCCGGCGGCGCCGACGGTGGGGCGGACGTTTGGGCGGATTCCGGTGGAGAAGTTTGTGGATGCGGGGTTTGGGGTGGCGACGTTTTATTACGGGGACGTCGATCCGGACGATGCGACGGGATTTGCGGAGGGGATTCGCGCGAAGTACATGAAGCCGGGGCAGACGGGTGAGGATGACCGGGCGCCGGAGGCGTGGGGGTCGATTGCGGCGTGGGCGTGGGGGATGAGCCGGGTGGAGGATTATTTTGAGACGGATAAGGATGTGGACGCGCGGCGGGTGACGATCCATGGGATCTCGCGGCTGGGTAAGACGGTGATGTGGGCGGGGGCGAACGACACGCGGTTTGCGGCGGTGATTGCGAGCTGCTCGGGTGAGGGTGGGACGGCGCTGAGCCGGAGGGATTATGGGGAGACGATTGCGCACCTGACGGCGCCGACACGGTATCCGTACCAGTTTGCGGCGAACTATGCGAAGTGGGGTGGGTTTCCGGACAAGGCGCCGATGGATGCGAACCTGCTGGTGGCGCTGATTGCGCCGCGGCCGTTGCTGTTGCAGACGGGGAGTACGGACCAGTGGTCGGACCCGAAGGGGGAGTTTCTGGCGGAGGTTGCGGCGGGGCCTGTGTACAAGCTGCTGGGTAAGGAGGACCTGGGGACGGATGTGTGGCCGGCGGCGAAGACGCCGATCTTCTCCAACGGCGTGAACTACTACATGCATGAGGGTGGGCATGGGATGGTGGCAGGGGACTGGGATATTTATTTGCAGTTTTTGAAGATGCACTTTCAGTAAGGCAGTTGTGAGTTGTGAGTGATGAGTTGTGAGTGAAGGCGTAAAGCAAATGCGGGGATTCTGACCCTGCGGGTCAGAATGACAATTCAGGGAAGTGGGTGGTGCGGGGTCAGAATGACGATTCGAATGGATGGGTGGTGAGCGGATGACGATGCGCGGGAAGGCGACTCTGGCGTGTGCGGCGGCAGCGGTTGTGTCTGCGGTTGGGGTGGGGTTTGCACAGGGTGCGTCAGCTAATGGCGGTACGAGCGGGGGCACGGCGGCAGTCGGGGCGAGCGACCCGCTGGCGGCGGGGTTTGTTGCGCCGCCGAATTCGGCGAAGCCGAGGACGTGGTGGCACTGGACGAATGGGAACGTGACGGAGACGGGGATCACGAAGGACCTGGAGTGGATGAAGCGGGTGGGGATTGGCGGGTTCCAGCTGGTGGATGTGGCTTCGGGCAATGGGCAGGTGGTGGAGCCGAAGATTAATTTTGGGACGCCGGAGTGGTACCACGCGGTGCTGCACTCGGCGGAGCTGGCGAAGGAGCTGAAGCTCGAGATGTCGATCTTCAGCTGCGCGGGATGGAGCGAGGCGGGCGGGCCGTGGGTGACGCAGCAGATGGCGATGAAGCGCCTAGTGTGGAGCGAGACGGAGGTCGCGGGCGGGAAGGCGTTTGCGAGGAAGCTGGAGGAGCCTCCTTCGAATGAGGGGCCGGTGCGGGACTCGGGCGCCGGGGCGCGGGCGGATGCACCCCATTTTTACAGGGACAGCGTGGTGCTGGCGTACCGGACTCCGGAGGCGGCGGTGGGAACGGCGCTGAAGCCGAAGGTGACGACGAGCGGCGGCGGGGATATCGACGGCGCGTCGTTGATGGATGACAGCCTGTTGACGGGGGTGACGATCAGCGGGCCGAAGGGTGGGACGGCGTGGTTGCAGTATGAGTTTGCGCAGCCGTTTACGGCGCGGGCGCTGTCGCTGGGGGTGAAGGGACGGATCCCGGTGGGCAAGATTCTGGCGAGCGAGGATGGGGCGACGTGGCGGACGATTGCGGATATGCCGGGGCCGCAGGGGTATCACGGGGCATCGGTGCGGACGTTTGGGTTCGATGCGGTGACGGCGAAGTTCTTTCGGATCGAGTTCGATCGGGTGGGGCTGTCGCCGGCGGAGACGATTCATGGGGAGAACGATGCGCCACCGGTGGTGCGTCCGGGTGGGTTTGCTGCGCCGGCGAATGCGGGCTATGGGGTGACGGAGGCGATCTTCTATGCGGATGCGCGGGTGAACCGGTGGGAGGACAAGGGGGCGTTTGGGAGTTTGATGGATGTGTATGAGGTGGTGCCGACGCCGGGCTCGCCGGCTGCGGCGGAGATTACGAAGGCGGACGTTGTCGATCTGACCGGGAAGATGGACGCAGATGGGACGCTGCACTGGGATGCGCCGGCGGGGCATTGGACAGTGTTGCGCATGGGGTATGCGCTGACGGGCGCGAAGAATCGGCCGTCGGTGCCTGCCGGCAGCGGGTATGAGGTGGACAAGCTGAACGCGCAGTATGTGCGGCAGTATTTCTCCGGGTACATGGACCCGATGCAGAAGGCGCTGGGCGGGCTGGTGGGGTCGACGGTGCAGTACATGACGATGGATAGCTGGGAGGCGGGAATGCAGAACTGGACCGACGATATGGTCGACCAGTTCAAGACGCGTCGGGGGTACGATCCGACGCCGTGGCTGCCGGTGTTGGCGGGTCGGGTGGTGGAGAGCGCGGATGCGAGCGACAGGTTCTTGTGGGACTTCAGGCGGACACTGGCGGACCTGTACGCGGGGGCGTTCTACGGCACGATGGATGACGAGCTGCACAAGCTGGGGATGAAGGCGTACTCGGAGGCGTCGGGTGTGGCGCTGGAGATCCCGGAGGACACGCTGCTGAACAAGAGCCACATCGATATTCCGATGGCGGAGTTCTGGGTGCATGCGCTGCATCCGGAGTCGATGTATCTGGTGGATGTGCGCGGCGCGGCGAGTGCGGCGCATGTGTATGGCAAGCCGCTGGTGGCGACGGAGACGTTTACGGGCGGAGGGTATGAGGCGCCGTATACGCTGAAGAAGATTGCGGACTACTGGTTTACGCAAGGAGTGAACCGGCTGGTGTTTCATACGTCGGCGGAGCAGCCGCTGGACACAAAGCCGGGGAACACGATGGTGGGGACGCACATCAACCGCAACATTACGTGGGCGGAGCTGGCGAGGCCGTTTATGACGTATGTGGCGCGGGTGAGCTACATGCTGCAGCAGGGGACACCGACGGCTGATCTGGCGTATTTGTTGCCTGAGGGCGCGCCGTCGACGATGCCGTTCTGGGGGGATGGATTACAGCCTGCTCCGCCGAGCGGGTACGACTACGACTATGTGAACACGGATATTTTGCTGCACCACATGAGCGTGGCGGCGGATGGCCGGGTGCATGTGGACGGGAGCAGCGAGATGCCGGAGGGCATGAGCTATCGCGTGCTGGTGCTGCCGCCGACGACGGTGATGACGCCGGAGGTTGCGGGGCAGTTGAAGGAGCTGGTGGCGGCGGGGGCGACGATTGTGGGGGCGCGGCCGGTGAGTTCGCCGAGCCTGGCGGGAGGGGCCGATGTGGATGCCGGGGTGCGGGCGGCGGCGATGGATGTGTGGGGGGATATGGATGGCGTGACGCTGAACCAGCACGCGCTGGGGAAGGGGATGACGTACTGGGGGCTGACGCTGGATGAGGTGTTGAGCCGGGTGGGCGCCGCTCCTGACTTTGCGGCGACGGGCGCGCTGGATGAGGCGCCGGCGTGGGTGCATCGGCGGACGAAGGATGCGGATATTTATTTTGTGGCGAACCAGGCGGACCGGGCGGTGCATCTGGAGGCGCGGTTCAGGGTGACGGGGAGGGATGTGCAGGTGTGGCGGCCGATGGATGGAGGGATGGATCGCGGGGCGGTGTATGCGAGTGGGGCGATGATGGAGGACCGGTCGGGGAACCGGCAGCCGGGGATTCAGCCGGCGGCGTATGTGGAGCGGGATGGGTTTACGACGGTGCCGCTGGAGCTGGCGGAGCGGGAGAGCGTGTTTGTGGTGTTTCGGGATAAGGCGGCCGGGCTGGCGCGGAGTGACACCGCGCGGAGTGCGGCGGCGGTGACAGAGACGAAGCTGGCTGCGGTGACGGGGCCGTGGACGCTGAGCTTTCCGGCGGGGTGTGGCGCGCCGGCGAGTGTGTCGATGGCGAAGCTGGCGTCGTGGACGGAGAGTGCGGACGCGGGGGTGAAGTATTTCTCGGGGACGGCGACATATGCGAAGTCGGTGACAGCGCAAGCGGGGTGGTTCAAGCCGGGGCGACGGATTTATCTCGATCTGGGGAAGGTGCGGGACATTGCGGAGGTGAAGGTGAATGGGAAGGCGGTGGGGATGGTGTGGGCTCCGCCGTACCGGGTGGACTTGACGGGGGCGCTGCGGCCGGGGGCGAACAAGGTGAAGATTGCGGTGACGAATGAGTGGACGAACCGGCTGATTGGCGACCGGCTGATGCCGGAGAAGCATGTGCTGACGCCTCCGGGCGCGCCCGGGGCTGCGGTGCCGCTGGCGGGGTTTGCGGCGGGGCCGCGGGAGCCGATTGAGTCGGGGTTGGTGGGGGAGGTGGAGTTGGTGGCGCGGTAAATAGTGGTGCGGACGGATTACGTCCCACCCATGGCGATGCCATGGATGGGGCACCCGGGCGGTTGGCGGCAGCTGCAAAGAAAATACAGGGGTCCTTCGCTCCGCTCAGGATGACGATTCGACAGGGTTGGCTCGGGGTTGAAACTTGGATGGGGCGGGGGGCGTCAACGGGAACTTACCGGCAATGGAAACAATTTCAATTGGGAATGTGAGATATTGTTTGGCGTCGTAGATGAGGGGTTTCCGTGGTGCGTTGGCGATTTATTCGGAGTGTGGTGTGCATGGGGTTGGTGGCGCTGGCCGCGGCGCGGGTGCGGGCGCAGGCGCCGGCGGCGGGTGGGAATCCAGTGCTGGGGGCGCCAGGGAATCCTGGGACTCCGGGCGCGCGGGTGCGGCCGGCGGGGACTCCTCCGGCGCAGCCACCGGGGCGCAATGCGGGCGGACGGCCATTCCACAATGAGGCGGAGCGGGCGGCGCGGTGGAAGGCGGTGGCGATGCCGTACTCGCGCGCGGGGCTGACGGCGGCGGAGCAGCAGATGATTGCGAAGCTGGCGGACGCGCTGCATTTGGCGGATGAGATTTATCTGCGGCAGAGCGACCTGGGCGGCTACTGGATGTACCACACGACGCAGAATCCGGACCTGTACCGATTGTTCTCGATCAATGGGAGCCGGTGGGACCTGGTGGACAGAAACACGGAGTTCATCGGCGAGGAGCCGCTGGTGCCGGGGCATGAGCTGTATCCGTTTGGGACGACGCCGGCGACGATTGAGAAGTATGTGGCGGCGCATCCGGATCAGAAGGACGCGATCTACAACCCGTGGACGGTGGTGCGGTCGGCACCGCTGGATTTGAATCCGGCGTTGAGCCAGCCTGTGATGAGCGTGGCGGAGAAGCTGTACACGTATCCGTACCACGAGGCGTATGCGGAGTGGGTGAGGCCGATGGCGGCGGACCTGCGGGCGGCGGCGAAGCTCTCGCCGGATGCGGCGTTCGCGCATTATCTGAATCTGCGGGCGGATGCGCTGCTGACGGACGACTACTATACGAGCGATGTGGCGTGGCTTGATCTGAAGGACCCGAAGATCGACCTGATCCTGGCGCCGTATGAGAACTACATCGACGGCGTGCTGGGCGTGAAGACCTCGTATGGCGGATCGATTCTGATCCGCAATGAGGCGGAGAGCAAGAAGCTGAAGATGTATCAGGACCATGAGGCGGAGATGCAGCAGGCGTTGCCCATTGGAGGTGCAGACAAGCCTTCAAAGGCGGGGTTTGCGACGCCGATGGAGGTTGCGGATGCGCCGCTGCGTGCGGGCGATCTGCGCTATGGGTACCAGGCGGTGGCGGACAATCTGCCGAACGATGCGAAGATCCATGCCGAGAAGGGGTCGAAGAAGATCTTCTTCAAGAACTTTATGGATGCGCGGGTGAATTATGTGATCCTGCCGGTGGCGGAGAAGGTGATGACGGCGGAGGACGCGAAGCTGGTGAGCGGCGAGGGGTGTTTGACGGGGGCGATCCTGCATGAGGTGTCGCATGGGCTGGGGCCGGCGTATGCGCATGTGGATGGGAAGCAGATGACGATCAATGAGGCGATTGGGGCGTCGTATACGGGGTTGGAAGAGTCGAAGGCGGATGTGACGGGGATCTATCTGGCGAAGTGGCTGGTGGACCAGAAGCTGCTGCCGGCGAGCGAGCTGAATGTGGTGTACGCGTCGTACGTGGCGGGGATCTTCCGGACGCTGCGGTTTGGCACGGGCGAGGCGCATGGGCGCGGGATGATGATGGAGTTCAACTACCTGCTGGAGAAGGGCGCGCTGAAGAAGGGCGACGATGGCAGGTATGCGATCGACTTTGCGGCGATGCCGGAGGCGATTGCGGGGCTGGATACGAAGCTGCTGACGCTTGAGGCTGAGGGCGACCGCGCGGGGAGCGAGGCGTGGTTTGCGAAGTACGATGTGATGCCGCGGGAGCTGACACAGGCGCTGGCCGCGGTGAAGGACATTCCGGTGGACATCACGCCGGAGTTTGAGCTGGAGCGGGGGGTGCGGCCGTGAGGAGATTGTTTGCGAGGGGGTTGAGTGTTGCGATTGGGTTGGCGGGGTTTGGCGCGGGGATGGCGGCGAGTGCGCAGTTGCCGGGGCCACCGCAGCCGGCGCCGCAGAAGCTGAGGCCGGGCTATCATGCGGCGGCGCATGAGTCGGCGGAGACGATTGTGGTGCCTTCCGCTGGGGGACACGAGCGGGGGCGGCGGGTATGGACGGAATGCGGGTCCGCAGCCGTGGCAGTTCAATGAGTCGTCGCTGACGCTGGGGGTTGCGGGGGATGCGACGGCGAAGATTCCGATGAAGGAGGCGGGGACATATCACGTGTGGGTGCGCGGGAGTGGGGCGGCGGGTGCGTCGTTCCATGTGGCGATCAACGGGAAGGTCGATCCGACGGCGTTTGGCACGGGCGCGATGGCGACGCAGCAGGGCGGGGAGTTTACGCTGAAGCCGGGGACGATGGAGGTGAAGCTGACTGGGGTGCAGCCGCGGGCGGTGTTCAACGTGCTGGTGCTGACCAAGAATGCGACGTTGAGCGATGACGACCTGAAGGCGCTGGAGCTGCCGCCGGAGGTTAAGCTGCTGCATGAGTACACGATTGCGCCCTCGAACATTGTGAAGTTCGGCGATGTGGATGGGTCGGGGAAGTACGCGATCGTGGATATTTTGAACGACTACTCGACGATTGTGTATGACAACGACGGCAAGGAGCTGTGGCGATGGACGGCGCCGCCGACTTCGAGGGACGATCCGCGGGGGAATGAGGCGGCGGGCGTGTTGTGGGACTTCCATCACACGGGGAAGGACGAGCTGGCGCACTGGCGGGAGATCGATGGCAAGGAGTATCTGGTGCTGTGCGATGGACTGACGGGGAAGGTGATCAAGCAGGTGCCGTGGCCTGCGCCGGCGCTGCCGCATGTGGACAACAACTACCGGATGGCGGTGGCGAAGTTCCACAAGGACTCGGATGGGCCGGACACGCTGCTGGTGTTCATCGATACTGGTGGTTACATTGCGCTGACAGCGTACGACAAGGACCTGAATTTGCTGTGGCAACATGCGGAGCACCGCGACAAGGATTATTTCGGACACTACATCTATCCGTACGACGTGAATGGCGATGGGGTGGATGAGGTGGTGATCAGCCATCTGTGCCTGGACGCGAATGGAAAGGAGATTTGGAACAACGCGAAATATTTTGAGAAGAACAACGACCACATGGATGCGATGGAGTTCTTCGACATGAACGGGGACGGCAAGCCGGAGCTGCTGGTGGGGCAGTCGGATGTGGGGACGCTGGAGTACAACGCGCAGAACGGCGCGATGATGTGGCAGAACGTGTCGGACCACACGCAGCAGGTGACGGCGGGATTTATTCTGGGCGACTCGAAGACGCCGCAGGTGGTGTCAAACGGGCGGACGTATGAGAATGGATTGAGCGCGCAGCTGTACTGGTTCGACAATATGGGGCGGCTGCTGGAGAAGTGGCCGGCCCATGCTCTGGGCGGGAACCCGAACTTTGTGCGCGGGGATTGGTTTGGGACAGGGAAGCGGACGTACTTCTGGTACCGGTTCCGGCTCGAGCCGGATGGGAATGCGACACTGTATTTCAAGGGCGAGGCGTACCACATGTTCGACTTTGAACATACAGGAGCGGACCAGGTGATTACGCTGGATACGCCGAGCGCGGGCGGACAGATGCTGCGGGTGTATGGGTATGCGGGGGTGGTGGCGCATCCGAAGGCTTGCGATGCGGAGTGCAGGAAGCTGATTGCGAACCATACGCATTATTAGGGCGTAGTGGTAAGTGGTGAGTGGTAAGTGGTAAGCGCGGCGGTGGCGGAGCTTGCCTCAGGGGCTAAGTCCACGTTTAGGTTTGAGCGATGAGTGGCGCGACTGGAGAGTATGGGTAATTTTCGGGGGGTTTCGCGGAGAAGGTTTTTGGCGTTGGGTGGGGCGGCGGCGGCCCATGCGGCGGCGGCGCGGGCGGCTGGGACTGGCGCTGGGGCGGGGGTTGGGGCTGGAGGTGCGGCGGCGGCGCGGGGGGATGTGCGGTCGCTGGCAGGGAGCTGGCGGTTTTCGTTGGACCGGGATGACGTTGGGGTGAAGCAGGAGTGGTTTGCGCGGCCACTGGAGGCGACGACGCGGATTACGCTGCCGGGGATATTGCAGGCGCAGGGGTACGGCGATGACATTACGGTCGACACGCAGTGGGTTGCGGCGCTGCCGCGGGACATGCGGTGGTATCTGCTGCCGCAGTACAAGGCGTATACCAGGCCGGGGCATGTGCTGGTGCCGTACCTCTCGCAGCCGGTGAAGCATTATTTGGGCGTGGCGTGGTATCAGCGGGACGTGGTGGTGCCGGCGGCGTGGAAGGGCAAGCGGGTGGCGCTGCATCTGGAGCGGACGCGGTGGCAGACGACGGTGTACGTGGATGAGAAGGAGGTGGGGAGCTGCCACTCGCTGGTGGCGCCGCATGAGTACGACCTGGGGATGCTGGGGGTGGGGCGGCATCGGGTGACGGTGCGGATCGACAACCGAATGATTTTGCCGTACCGGCCGGATGGGCACTCGGTGTCGGATGCGGAGGCGGGGACGTGGAACGGGATGATCGGGCGGATTGAGCTGGTGGTGACGAGTCCGGTGTGGATTGAGGATGCGCAGGTGTTTCCGGATTTGGCGACGGAGTCGGTGAGGATTCGGGTGCGGGTGGGGAATTCGACGGGCAAGGTGGGAGCGGGAACGCTGACGGCGGGGTCGCCAGCGGTGGGCGGGACGACTGCGCCGGTGAGCTGGGATGTGAGCGGCGGCGATGGCGAGATCGAGATTCCGCTGCCGGATGCGGTGCGGTGGAGCGAGTTTACGCCGGCGCTGCAGCGGGTGACGGTGCGGCTGACGGGAGTGGGTGCGGACGATCGGCGTGAGTTGACGTTTGGGATGCGCGAGATCAAGGCGGACGGGAAGCAGATGCTGCTGAACGGCGAGCCGTTCAATTTTCGCGCGACGCACGATGGGGGAGGGTTTCCGCTGACCGGGCATCCGGCGATGGATGTGGCGGCGTGGAAGAAGATAATTGGGACGTGCAAGGAGTGGGGGCTGAATGGGATGCGGTTCCACTCATGGTGTCCGCCGGATGCGGCGTTTACGGCGGCGGATGAGCTGGGATTTTATATGCAGCCGGAGTGCGGGATGTGGAACGCATTCGACACCGAAGGGAAGATGATGGCGGTGTTGCAGGACGAGACGGCGCGGCTGCTCAAGGCGTATGGGAACCATCCGTCGTTTATGCTGCTGAATGCGACGAATGAGCCGGCGGGGCATTATCAGGAGCAGATGCCGGCGTGGGACCAGAAGTGGAGGGATGCCGATCCGCGGCGGCTGTATGCGGATGGGACGGGGCGGCCGTCGCTGCCGGCGACGGGGCAGCCGTATCCGGCGGACTACATTGTGAGTTTGCGCAATGGGCGCGGGCCGAGCGGGTACTTTGGCGGGGACTATGAGGCGTCGATGCGCGAGACGCCGGTGCCGTGCGTGGGCCATGAGGTGGGGCAGTGGTGCGCGTATCCGGACTTCGATGTGATGAGGAAGTTTACCGGGTACCTGAAGCCGGGGAACTACGAGATCATGCGCGACTCGGCGGAGGCGCACGGGCTGCTCGCGAAGAATAAGCAGTTGGCTCACGCTTCCGGCCGCTTCCAGGTCGCGTGCTACAAGGAGGAGCTGGAGGCGATGCAGCGCACGCCGAGTTACAACGGGTTTGCGCTGCTGGACCTGCATGACTATCTGGGACAAGGCGGGGCGCTGATTGGGGTGCTGGATGCGTTTTGGGAGCCAAAGAGCTATGTGACGGCGGCGGAGTTTCGCCAGTTCAATAACGCGACGGCGCCGCTGGCGCGGCTGAAAGAGCGCGTGTTTACCACGGCGGATACGCTGACGGCGGATGTGGAGGTGGCGCACTTTGGGGCGAAGGCGCTCCAGGGGGCGCGGTCGCGGTGGCGGATTGCGGATGGTACGGGGCACGCGGTGGCGGAGGGCGAGTTTGCGGCGCGCGATGTTCCGAAGGGGAAGGGGACCGAGCTGGGGAGGGTGACGGCGGGGCTGGGGGCGATGGTGGCTCCGGCGATGTACAAGCTGGTGGTGGAGTTGGAGGGTGGGGGTGGGACGAAGGCGGCGAGATTCAGGAATGAGTGGCGGTTCTGGGTGTATCCGGTTGCTGCGGATGCGGCAGCGGAGGCGGAGGATGGGCAGGCGGCTGCGGTGCTGGTGACGAGCTCGTGGCCGGAGGCGGAGGCGCGGCTGGTGGCGGGGGGAAGAGTTTTGTTTGTGCCGGGGGCGGCGGACCTGGATTCGACGAACCCGAAGATGTCGACGGTGCCGATCTTCTGGAACCGTCTGATGAATCCGAATGGGGCGTGGATGCTGGGGATGTGGGTGGATGCGGCGCATGGGGCGTTGAAGGGGTTTCCGACGGAGGCGAACTGCGACTGGCAGTGGATCGACATGGCGGGGAGCGCACGGGCGCTGAGTATGGATGCGCTGCCGAAGGGGTTGGAGCCGATTGTGCAGCCGATCGACGACTGGAACCGGAACTGGAAGCTGGGGTTGATGTATGAGTGCGCGGTGGGTGCGGGAAGGTTGATGGTGTGCAGCATCGATCTGGGGGCGAAGCGGCCCGGGGCGGCGACGCTGCGGCGGTCGGTGATGGATTATATGGCGAGCGAGAAGTTCAAGCCCGCGGTGCAGGTGGCGGCGGAGGACTTGCGGAAGCAGTGGCTGACGCAGCGGGAGAACAAGGTCGATCCGGGGGCGGGGCAGAAGGCGGAGCCGACGTCGCCGGATTTGCAGGACCCGGGGCAGATACGGAAGAAGTAGTTGTGAGTTATGCGTGTGGCTGGGTGGGCGGCTGGGTTTGCTTTTGTCGGGCTATGGGCTGTGGGCGAGTAGGTACGATCGTCGGTGGACGCGGCTGAAGGCCGATTTACGCACTGTTGTGCTGAACGGCTCTCCGGGGCATTGGTGATATTGTTAGCCAGATTCGCGATACCTCGGAGGAGACGGAATGCATCCTGAATGGGCAACGTACCTGCGAATTCTGCTGACACTGCATATTTCTTTCGGTGTGGTGGGGTTTTTATGCGCTCCTGTGGCGCTGGCGACGGTCAAGGGCGGCAGAGTGCATCGGCGGTTTGGCAAGGTCTACTTCTGGGCGATGGCGGGCGTTGCGGTGACGGCGCTGATTTTGTCGTTCGCACTGCCGGTTTACTTCCTGGCGATGGTTGCGGTGTTCAGCTTCTATTCGGCGTTCGCGGCGTATCGCATTCTTTCCTTGAAGGACCTGTACAAGGGTGGTCGACCCAAAGGGGTGGATTGGCTGGCTGCCGGGGTGACGGTGTTGTCGAGCCTGCTGCTGTTCCTCATGGGCTTTTTGCGGCCGGAGTTGATGCATGTGGGCCTGGTGCGGATCGCCGGACGCACGGTGAGCCTTGTTTCGATTGTCTTTGGGATTATTGGAATGCGTATGGGGCTTGGTTCGATCTTTGGATTTATCAAGCCGTCGGGCGAGAAGATGTTTTGGTGGTTTGGACACATGCAAGGGATGATCGCCAGCTACATCGCGGCCATGACTGCTTTTTCCGCAGTGAATATGGGGCGCTGGTTTGGCGCGGCGTGGTGGGTCTGGCTGTGGCCGACGATTGTGGGCGCGCCGGCGATCGCCATCTGGACGGCATACTACAAGAAAAAGTTCTCGCCCAAGCCGAGGATTGCGGTGGCGTGATTTTTGAAGAACGCTGCCGGCCGTTCGCTAGTGATGAGGTGAGCGCAAGCAGAATGGCCTCGGTGGTCTCGCCGGGGCCATGCAAGTGGCGCGGGAGTTTCTAGGCTTCGACGATGGCGGGTTCGGGGATGGGGGTGGGGGCGGAGCCGTTCTTGACGCCTTCGCCGGGTTTGCGGATGTCGATGCCGCCCTTGAAGTAGGCGCCGTCCTCGATGGAGATGCGGGCGGCGGCGACGTCTCCGGTAAGGGAGCCTTCGCTGCGGATGTCGACGCGGTCGCTGGCGTGGATGTTGCCGCGGACCTTGCCGAGCACGACGACCTCGCGGGCGGTGATGTTGGCGGCGACCTGTCCGTTGCGGCCGACGGTGACGCGGTTGCCGGGAAGGTTGATGGCGCCCTCGACCTTGCCGTCGATGTAGAGGGACTCGGAGCCGGAGACCTCGCCTTTGACGATGAGGGACTTGCCGATGGTGGCCTGTTCGCCGGCAGGGACGGCCGGTGTGCCGGCCGGGGGGGTGGGCCGGAGGGTGCCGGAGTCCAGGGTGATGGGCGCCGGCGCTGGCACTGCCGGACGCACGGGCTCAGGGGTAGAGGGGGAGGAGGGTCCAGCCTGGTTCGGTTTCCACATGGTTCAGTTGTTTCCTTTCCTGAGTGCCTGAAGGTCTCGTGCGGTTCGGGTTGACTGGCGCCGCCAGCCAGGTCGAAGCCGGCGTCAGCCGCAAATCCAAAGCAGTGCCACAGTTGCTGCAGTTTCCGTGGGTCTTGAGTGCGATCTGCCACGGCGGAAGATCGCGCAGGGTCTTTCGCTGGGCGGTACGCCCTCACACCACGATACTACTCCGCGCGGAGCCGCGGAAAAGCGGGGGTATCTTTGCATGTTCCGGCGCATGTCCGGCCGGCGGCAGGAGCGGTGGCGCGCTGCAGTGCCGAATTGGGATGACCCAAAAGTGCTACAGCGGAAGCGTATTTCGGGGGGTACGATCCGGTCGTGGAGATTGGATTAGTTCTTTTTTGGACCCACGTTCGACTTTAGTTTCGCTGACTGTATCGTTTCGGGGCAGTTCTACCGTTAAGGTCTGGGTAGATTGTCTTTCCTGCTTCGCACGGTTGAACAGGCAGACCTGAAGGCTTTACGGAGCTTGTCTCCGCCATATTCGAGGTGTCCCATGCATCTGTTTCGAAATTGCGCAGTGCTGCTCACGTTATCGACCGCCGTCACGATCACTGCCCACAGCCAGAATGCCGCGCCTGCCTCGGGCACATCCGCATCCTCGAGCAGTTCTTCGGGGACGGTTGACCTTTCCGGCTTCAAGCAAGCGATTGAGCAGAAGAACAAGGCACTGACCGACAAGGTGAAGGCCGAAGAGGTGATCGTCAAGAAGAACAGCGAGATCATCGAAGACGCCAAGCGGATCGACGCGGAGAACAAGAAGCTGGAAGCGGCGCGCAAGCTGCTGGAGGCGCAGAACGCTGAGTTTGAGCGCGAGCGCGAGGCGATCCAAGCGGAACAGAATGGGATGGGCACTTCGGCCTCGCAGGCGCAGCCGCAGCAGCCGCAGCGCCAGCCGCAGATTCAGCCGCAGCGTCAGGTGGCCCCGGCCCCTGCGCCAGCTCCGGCTCCAGCGGTCTCGCGGCCGGCACCAGCGCCGGCGCCTCCCGCCTCGGCGGCCGTCGCCGCGCGGACAGCTCCTCCTGCGCCGCAGGTTGCGAAGCCGGCGGCCCCGCTGCTGAGCGATGTGAACGAACCCGCGGCGATCGACCCGTCGCTGAGAACGGCCTCGTATGTTGCCGCACCCGCCTCGACTACCGCGACCGTGACTACGCCGACTCCGAACGATGGCGTGATTGTGGTGACGGCCAAGGATGAAGGCCCGCTGCGCGTCTCGGCCGGCGTATTGCAGGGCATGCTGCTGGAGCCGATCCGGCCGGTGTATCCGCAGATGGCGCGGTCCGCGCATGTGGAGGGCTCGGTGGTGCTGGACGCAGTGATCTCGAAGAAGGGGACTGTGGAGAACGTCCATGCGCTGAGCGGGCCGATGATCCTGCGCGAGGCAGCGATCGAGGCGATCCAGCAGGCGCGGTATCAGCCGTACCGGCTGAACGAAGAGCCGATCGAAGTGGAAACGACGATTACGATCGCGTTTGAGCAGACGCACTGAGTTTGAAGTTGGAGGACGTCGAGCAATCTCCTCTCCGTTGCATGGGCTCCCGGCGCGGGCCGCGCCGATCCCACAAAAGTGGTACATCCGGGATGCGCATCCGGAGCTAGGATTTTTGCATAGGTTTTTGGTTCGCTTGTTTTTTGATCCGTGTATCGCGCCTGGTTTTGCGGTTCTCTGTTTCGCAGCAGTTGCTTCAAAGAGGTTGCAAGACAGTATTGCGTTGCCGGACACCCATGGGCGGACCGGCAGAGCTAACGATTCAATCACGATTGCTTTTATTCTGAGGTGTCTTATGCGCTCCATTTACCCATACGCAATTCTGCTCTCGCTGTGCACCACGGTCCCGGCCCTCAGCCAGAACCAGGTGCTTGTTGCCGGCGCGACGCCAACCACGACGGTCAGTTCCCCCAGCGCAGCGGCGGCCTCTTCGGGTTCGGAGACGGCCAGCGCGGACGCGCCTGCGGCCCCCGCGGCAGCCCCCGCGCCGGTCGATCTGACGGGTTTCCGCGACAGCATCGAGCAGAAGAAGAAGGTGTTGAACGACCAGGTGAACCTGGAGAAAAACATTGTGAAGAAGAACGGCGAGATCATCGAGGACGCGAAGAAGATTGCCGCCGTGAACAAGAAGCTGGAAGCGCAGCGCAAGGCGCTGGAGGCGCAGAACGCCGAACTCGACCGCGAGCGTCAGCAGATGCAGGCGGAAGAGGAGTCGCTCGGCGGCACTCCGGCAGCGACGCCCAGCCGGTAACAAAGATCGACTCAGCCCTCCCCGGGTAGTCCAGGTCCCCCGACCGTCTCGCTTCGGCGAGCGCTCGGGGGACATATGTTTTTGCGTGGGTGTCGCGAAGGAGCTTGCTTCTAAGGCGAGTACGGAATAGTCTGGCGGCCATGCAGACCTTGTGCTCGGCTTCTGTGCCACTGCTGATGGGTCCCGTGCGTTTGCTGACGGGGCTGGTGCGCCTGTCGATGAGGGTGCGTATTTGGGTGATGTTGCTGGGTATGGCGGCGGGATGGCCGCTGCGGGCGTTTGCGGCGGGAGCTCCGGCGAAGGTGCATACCGTGGTGTTCGGTGCGGTGCGGAAGGTGCCGTATACGCCAGCGGGTGGCAGTGGGGATGCGGCGGGGAAGGGCGGCGATGAGCCTATGTTGAAGGTGCGGGCGCTGCTGGTGGATGGGCGGCAGAAGGAGTGGACGACGGGCGATGCGCACGACGTGACGGACCGGAGTTTCACGGTGCGGCGAGCGATGCGGTTGAACGATGCGCTCCCCGGGGATGCGGCGGCGCGGTGGAGCTGGCAGCCGGGGCCGTGGCTGCTGGTGGACCGGATTACTGGGCACATTGCGGCGCTGCATCTGCCGGACTTTGATGAGGAGGTGTCGGAGGCGGTTTGGTTCAGGGACTATGCGGCGTATTGCGGGACGGCGGAGACGGCGAAGGGCGGGCTGTTTGCGATTGTGGCGCAGCTTGGGGTGCGGCGGGCGGTGGTTCAGAAGCAGCTTGGGAAGTGGCCGCAGGAAAAGCCCGCGCAGCCGGTGTGCCGGGCGGCGGTGTGGCAGCGGGAGCCGATGCGGGTGACGATGCAGGCGACGGGCGGCGAGGCGATGACGTTTGAGGTGGTGGGTGCGGCGTCGCTGGTGGAGGAGGGGGACGCGGAAGGGGAGGATGGCGGGGAATGAGCGAGGGCTGAAAAAGGGGACTCCAGTTTTAAGCGAACACTGCTCGGAAGCGTCTTACAGACGGGACCCCTGAATCCACAATCAGCCATGTGAAAGGATCCACGCGTGCCCCGCCCGCTGAATCAACGAACGCTGAATCTCCGAACTTTGAATCTACGGACAACGCTCCTGCTCCTCATGCTTGCGTCGATGGCGCTCGCCGGGTTGTCTGCTCGTGCACAGCATATTGCCGGTACCTGGCAGGGCACGTTTCAAGTTGGCGGAGACTCCCACCGAATTGTCCTTAAGATTTCGATATCCGACGCTGATGCTCTGAAGGCAGACATGTACGACCTCGATCTGGGATCTATGAGAACCCCTGAGAACGACGTCACCTTCGATGGTTCAACCCTAAAATTTCCATTGACGGGACACAGTGGCGATTACGTAGGAAAGATGAGCGCGGACGGCAACACGATCGTGGGTGCGTTGAAGCCGGAAGACGGCCCATCCCTGCCGCTGACCTTCACGCGCGCCACTGCGGAGACGGCGTGGGTTATTCCTCCGCGTCCGGCGGGGCCTCCAGCGATGGCGGCGGATGCGCACCCAACGTTTGAAGTTGCCACCATTAAGCCCAGCGCCCCCGGCGAGGGCGGCAATGCCAATGCTTTTTTCTCTGCTCAAGGACGCCATTTCTCTACGAAGAGCGCCACTCTTGTCGATCTCATAAAGTATGCGTACACGCTCGTGCCTCGACAGATACAAGGCGCGCCGGATTGGGCCGACACGACTAGATTCGACATCGCCGGAGAACCGGATGCCGCAGGTAAGCCGAACCTTGCCCAGATACAGGAGATGTATCAAAAGCTGCTGGCGGATCGCTTCAAGTTGTCCATCCATCGCATCCATAAGCAATTTCCCGTCTACGCCCTTAAGCTGGAGAAGGATGGGCGGAAGCTCAGTAGCAGCGGCGATCCGAACGGTCATGAGCACGTTCTGGCGAATCCTGGTCCCCATGGAGGAGGGACCCTGACATTCGTCAACGTGCCGATTGCACACCTCGTTTCCACCTTGATGGCGTATGTCAAGGACCGGCAGGTAGTGGACCAGACGGGATTGACGGGTAGTTACGATTTCTCCCTGACGTTTGCTCCCGACCCCCTCGCGCCGGGAGCAGGCACGGCGCCGGACATCTTTCACGCGGTCCAGCAGCAGCTTGGACTGAAGCTCCAACCCGGCAAGGCTCCTGTAGAGGTACTCGTCATCGATCATGTGGAGATGCCTACAGCGAATTAGAGGGTGTGGGGCTTCGTACCGTCTCTCCGTATCGATAGGATGGGGACGTAAGATGTTTCCATCCCCACCCATCGCGATAAGGCCGCGATGAATGGGGTACCCAAATGAGGGTGACAGTTCCCGAGGAAGGCGGAGTGAGGGATTGCAGAAGTATTTGTGGATTGCGATTGGCGGGGCGCTGGGGTCGATGGCGCGGTACTGGGTGGGGACGAGCGTCAGCGACCGGCTGGGCGTACGGTTTCCGTTTGGGACGCTGGTGATCAACCTGACGGCGTGCGTGATTATCGGGTTCGCGCTGACGGTGCTGAACCGGCATACGGAGATTAATCCGGCGATCCGGTATCTGGTGCCGATTGGGTTTGTGGGGGCGTATTCGACGTTCTCGACGTTTGAATGGGAGATCTTTGGGAGTCTGACGAGCGGGGCGTTCTGGATTGCGATTTTGTATGTGGCGACCAGTTTGGTGCTTGGGTTGGTGGCGGTTGCGGCGGGGGCGGTGCTGGCGAGGGTTGTGCCGTGAGGGGGAGGCAAATGAAAGTGCAAAGGCAAATACAGGGTTCTTCGCTACGCTCAGAATGACGGACGTGAGGGTTGGAGGGTTGGTATGTTGACGGCGGGTAAGGCGTTGAAGGTTTCGATTTATCTGAATGAGGCGTCGCGGCACCACGGGGTGGCGAGCGAGGCGGCGATCCTGGATTATCTGTTCTTTCACGGGGTTGCGGGGGCGGGGGTGTACAAGGGCGTGGCGGGGTTTGGGGCGGAGCACCATCTGCACTCGGCGGCGCTCGTGGAGCTGTCGGACAGGCTGCCGGTGAAGGTGGAGTTTGTGGAGTCGCGGGAGAAGGTGGACGAGTTGATGGAGAAGCTGATGGAGCTGGCGGGGACGGGGATGATTGAGGTGCAGGAGACGACGGTGGTGAAGGCGGCGATGCGGGCTGGTGAGTGAGGCAGACCGTTTTCGTTTCCAGCTTTCGTCATTCAGCGATCAGCTGTCGGCGGATTACGTCCCACGCATCGCGGTGCGGTGGATCGGGCACGCGAACGGTGGAGGGTCAGGCGTAGCGGAAGAGGGCTTTGAAGCCGAAGTCCATGTGGGCCTGGATGTGGCAGTGGAAGAGGCTGAGGCCGGGCTGGTCGGCGGTGAACTCGACCGTGGCGCGGCCGTAGAAGGGGACGATGACGGTGTCCTTGATGACGCCGGAGGTGGGTTTGCCGTTGAGGTCGATGACCTCCCAGCGGTGGCGGTGGAGATGGAGCGGGTGGGCGTCGTCGGTGCGGTTGCGCATGGTGAGGCGGTAGCGCTGGCCTTGGTGGAGGACGAATTCATTTTCGTGCGGATAGGGCTTGCCGTTGACGAGGAAGGTGTTGAATTTGCCTGCGCCGCGGGGGACTTTCTCGAAGATCATGTCTAGATTTTGAACGGAGGGGTTGGGCGCGGCGGGTGAGGTGGGGCTTGTGGAGTTGCCGAAGATGGTGAGGTCGTAAGCGAGGGGTGCGGGTTTGATCCACTGCGGGTTGCGGTGCTGGTTGGCGTACTCGACGATGATGCCGAGGCCGGCGTTGCGGATGGGGTCTTCGGGCGCGCCCATGATCCAGATGCCGGGGTTGTTCATCTCGACGAGGGCGCAGATGCGTTCGCCGGCGCCGAGGAAGAGGGTCTCGACCAGGGCGGGGGTGGGGACGGGATTGCCGTCGAGCGCGATGACCTGGAATTTGTGGCCGCCGAGGGCGATGCGGCGGTTCTCAATGGCGGAGGCGTTGAGGAAGTGGAAGAGGACGCGCTCGCCCGCGGTGACGCGGAGGGGTTCGCCGGCGCCGAGGGCCTTATCGTTGAAGGAGTAGGTGGTGGAGGTGACCTCGAGGCCGTTGGGCGCGGTGTTGAGGATGGCGGGGCGCTCGGGCTGCGGGGCGTTGGGGTCGTCCATCTCATCGGTGTCCATGGCGGCGGTGCTGAAGAAGGGCTCCCAGTCGCGCAGGGCGAGGAAGAGCTCCCGGTCGTAGGCGCCGGGGTTGTTGGCGGGGTCGATGTAGACGAAGCCGAACTGGCCGGTGTAGGTGCCGCGGTGCAGGTCGCCCATGGACATGGCGTGGGTGTGATACCAGCGCGAGCCGGAGGGCGTGGGGGTGAAGCTGTAGCGGCGGCTGCCGTGGGGCGGGACGAAGGGCGTGCCTTCCTCTTCGGAGCCGTCGACCTCGGAGGGGATGAGGAAGCCGTGCCAGTGGACGAGCTCGGGCGTGTCGGTGTCGTTGAAGACCTCGACGGTAATGGGCTTGCCCTCTTTCATGCGCAGGATGGGGCCGGGGGACGTGCCGTTGTAGCCGATGGTGGAGAGGATGCGGTCGGGGGCGAGCTCGACGGTGACGGGGGCGATGCGGAGGGTGAGGTCGGCTGCATTTGGTTGTGTGGGCGCGGGGGTTCGGGGTGGGGGCTGGTTTGGGTTCGCGGGGCCGGGGAGCATGACCATCTGGGCGGAGGCGGAGCGCGCGGCGGCTGTGGATGCGAGTGCCAGGGGACCGAGCTTGAGGAGATCGCGGCGGTTCATCGGAGGGTCTCTCTACTTTAGACGAAGCGAGGGTTCCCACATCTCGGAGAGCGGAAGGTAGGGCACCCGGATTTGGTGGTTGCAACTAGTGGGGCGGGGGACCGTCTATAAGGGAACAGATCGGATTCTGGTATGCTCCGGCTAAAGGGAGGGTTCCCTCGGATGAAGCTCCTGTTGCAGTCCGCGTTGGTGACGATGCTGGTGCTGGGGCTGGCGACGGGGCTGGTGCGGGGGCAGCGGATTGCGGACTGGGGTGAGGGGTACGGGGTGGGCGGCAATCAGAAGGCTGAGTTCTCGTGGTCGCGGCTGCAGTATACGACGGCGGCGGGCGGTGGCGGATACGGCGGATTTGGCGGGGGCTATGGAGGGTTTGGCGGCTACGGGCGGTATGCGACGTGGCAGCGGGACTATCCGAAGGCGGACCGGCAGTTTTTGATTGCGCTGAATCGGCTGACGCGGATCCAGGGCCGGTCGACGGAACAGGTAGTGCCGATCGACTCGGACGACATTTACAACTATCCCTTTATGTATGCGGTGCAGGTGCAGACGTGGACGTTCACGGATGACGAGGCGAAGCGGATGCGGGAGTATCTGCTGAAGGGCGGCTTCCTGATGGTCGACGACTTCCATGGGACGGACGACTGGGAGGGCTTTATGGAGGGGATGCGCCAGGTCTTCCCCGATGCACAGCGCTGGCCGGTGGTGGACCTGACGGACAAGGACGAGATCTTCCACGTGCTGTATGACATGGACGACCGGTTTCAAGTGCCGGGCGAGCAGTATGTGCGCAGCGGGCGGACATACGAGAAGGATGGATATGTGGCGAAGTGGCGGGCGATCCGCGACGACAATGGGCGGGTGATGGTGGCGGTGTGCCACAACATGCACCTGGGCGATGCGTGGGAGTGGGCCGACGATCCGGAGTATCCGGAGCAGTTTGCGTCGATGGCGTTTCGTGTGGGGTTGAATTATGTGATGTACAGCATGACGCATTGATCCAGGTGCAAGGTTCGAGGTTCACAGTTCGAGGGGGTGGGAGTCCGAGGTAGAAAGGGGTCGAGAGTAGGTTTTCTTGGTCGCGCTTCGGGATGACAATGGATTTCTCGCCGCACATTTATAGTTCGCCTCGCAGCTTGAACCTCGAACCTTGTACGTTGCACCTCGAACCTCCCAGGCATGTTTGAATTTTTCTTCAAGTATCCGATTCCGGCGTTTACCAAGGGCAAGTTCCTTCTGCTTGGCGCGTGGCCGGGATGGGTGCTGGCGCTGCTGGTTGCGGGGGCGACGGTTGGGCTGGCGTGGTTGATCTGGCGGCGTATGCCGGAGGCAGCGCCGCGGATTCGCAACTGGCGGGTGTGGGCGGTGTGGGGGATTGAGGCGGTGATGGTGGCGCTGCTGCTGCTGCTGCTGTGGGAGCCGGCGATTACGGTGGCGGAGCTGAAGTCGCAGCAGAACATTATTGCGGTGCTGGTGGACGACTCGCGCAGTATGGGGATTGCGGACGCGGGCAGCGCGGGCGATGAGACGCGCGAGGCAGCAGCGGTGAAGGCGTTGGAGGGTGGTCTGCTGGCGGGGCTGGACAAGCGGTTCCAGACGCGGGTGTACCGGATGGATGCGGGGCTGACGCGGGTTCCGGATGCGGAGAAGTCGAAGCTGGATGGGGTGAACGCTGAGGCTGCGGCGACCCACATCAACGCGGGGCTGCGACAACTGGTGGCGGAGACGAGCGAGTTGCCGGTGGGCGCGGTGGTGCTGCTGAGCGACGGCTCGGAGAACGCGACAGGCGGTGCGGGGAGCGAGGGTGGGATCGATCTGGAGACGATCAGCGCGCTGCACAACCGCAGGCTGCCGGTGCATACGATCGGGTTTGGCGCAGAGCAGACGCAGCACGATGTGGAGATCGACGACGTGCAGGTGGCGACGAAGGCGATGGCGAACTCGCGGATGACGGCGACGGTGAGCTTTCATCAGCACGGGTATGCGGGGCAGAAGTCGACTCTGCTGGTGAAGGATATAGACCCAAATGGGAATGACAAGCTGCT
>JBEKDS010000041.1:0-22675 GCA_050014235.1 Acidobacteriaceae bacterium | reverse complement strand
CGAGCACATGGTCGCGTGCATCCGTAACAACACGCAGCCGAAGTCTCCGGGCGAAGAGGGCCTGAAGGACCTGATCGCGATTGAGTCGGTCTACAAGGCGGCGGGCACGCCCATCGCGTAGCCCCGGGGCAAGTCCGCTGATAAAATTCAGGCAGCGCAGCCGGTCGTCAGCCGCAGCTTCGCGCAAGCGTCCCTATCGTCTAGTGGCCCAGGACTCCGCCCGTTCCCGGCGGCGACACAGGTTCGAATCCCGTTGGGGACGCCAAACTTTCTCAGCTGCATCCATATTCAGAGGAGGACCGCAAATGTGCGGCAAATGGGACAGCCCCGAGGAGACCATCAAGCTCCTCGACGAACTGAAAGTGTTGGGGCTTGACGACCACGCGTTCTCCCTAGTCCATCACTGGCGGGAGAAGGGCAAGCGCGCGACGATCGAGGGTCACCGGGTCTACTGTACGGAGCGCAAGAGCTTTCGGAAATGCGGCAGCAATTCTCTTGTCCAGGAGCGGCTTGATGCGGTTCTGACGAGTTTCAAGGCCTGGCGCGGAGAGCTGCACCCAAGTTTCGCAACACTCGCCGAGGATGCCTATAGCAAGCATCGCCATCCGGAATGCTCGGCTTAGTGGCACGAGATTTCGTCCGCATACTGCTTGGTCGCGGCCATGGCGGCGAGGGCGTGCGAGCAGGCGAGGATCTTGTCGTCCAGCGAGTTGTGCTCGAAGGAGTCGGGCGGGATGTAGTTCGCCTTGGTGTGCATGGCGAGGAACTGGTCGCTCATCTGCTGCATATTGGTGAGCTCATTCTGAAGCAGCAGCGCAGCCTTCTGGTCGGGATCGGTGGAGACCGCGGCCGTCGCCAGTTGGAGCTTGGCTTCCGCGGAGCGGCGCAAGCGAGCGACCCAGCTATCCGTGACCGGATAGTTGTTCTCGATTGCATTGACCAGCGCCGCGCGCCACTCGCGAATCTGGGTCAGCTCTTCGATCTCCGCCTGGAGGAAGCCCCCGGAGAGCTGCGGGGTCTTCTCCGGCTGGGCCGGCGGCGCAGAGGCTGCGCTTGGCGAGCCCGGCAGGGTGAGGACGATCTGGCTGCCCTGAAACTTGAGCGAGCCGTGAGCGATGCGGGCGAGCGACTCGACGTCTACATAGGACTTGCCGTTGAGTTGGACCACGGGCGCCTGCTCGCTGCGGCCGGCTATGGTGAGGGTCTGGCTCTGCTGGGGCGTCTGGGGGTGCGCGGCGATGGGCGTGGCCAGCAGTGCGGCCAGCATCGCCTGCAAATATATGGGCGTGATCTTCATGGGGTCGCTCCTTACAAATGCTGCCTTCGCAGTTGGATGCGGGAAGGCAGCCTGCTGAGCGGCCATTTTAATCAGGTCCGATGCGGACCGGTTTCGGTGACCCCGCTCAGCGGCGGATGGTGCGCTTGATCTGCGCGTACTGCAGCAGGATGTAGCTGTCGGTCATGCCGGCGATGTAGTCGGCGACGACGCGGGCGAGGCCTTCGGTCTCGATCTCCTCGATATAGCCGGAGGGCAGCTCCTGCGGCTCGTCGATCCAGAATTCGAAGAGCGCGGTGACCACCTCCTCGGCTTTGTCGTGCTCGATGGAGAGAGCGTTGCAGGTATAGAGCACATCGTAGAGGTAGCGCTTCTCCTGAACGCGCTGGGACTCGGCGAGCGGGGAGAACGTGGCGAGGCGCGAGGGGTGGTCGCGCACGTCGTCGAGGGAGCGGGCGCCGATGGCGCGGGCGTTGGCGAGCGTGGTGGCGATGAGGTCGTCGGTGAGGACGTTCTGCATGAGCTGCAGCGCCTCGTTGAAGAGGAACTTCGCGTCGAGGCCGGCGTGCTCGCGCTCCACCTCGCCGTAGCAGTGGGCGAGGACCTCGACGTGGGCGCGGATGTGGGCGATCTCGAGCAGGCCCGACTCCACGCCGTCGTCGAGGTCGGCGGTGAGGTAGGCGATCTCGTCGGCGAGGTCGATGACCTGGGCCTCGAGCGGCGGGCGGCGGCCGAGCAGATACTCCGCGAGCTCGGGGTGCTGGTCCACGCTGTAGTCGCGCGAGTGCTTGATGATGCCCTCGCGCACGCCGAGGGTGAGGTTGAGGCCACGGTGCGCGGCGTAGCGCTGCTCGAAGTGCTCGACGATGCGCAGCGCATGGAGGTTGTGGTCGAAGCCCAGGCCGTGGCGTTTGAGGCACTCGTCGAGGGCGCGCTCGCCGGCGTGGCCGAAGGGCGGATGGCCGATG
Source organism: Acidobacteriaceae bacterium (assembly GCA_050014235.1). Lineage (GTDB taxonomy): Bacteria > Acidobacteriota > Terriglobia > Terriglobales > Acidobacteriaceae > Edaphobacter. The sequence continues at coordinate 20,431 of JBEKDS010000041.1, read as the reverse complement.
TCGTGGACCAGGGCGAGGGTCTCGGCCAGGTCTTCGTCGAGGCCCAGCGCCTGCGCGACGCAGCGCGCGATCTGCGCCACCTCAATGGTGTGGGTAAGGCGGCTGCGGAAGTGGTCCGAGGCGCGGCTGGTGAAGACCTGGGTCTTGCCCGCGAGGCGGCGGAAGGAGCGCGCCTGCACAATGCGCTCGCGGTCACGCTGAAACGCGGTGCGCGACGGGCGTTCGGGCGCCGGATAGAGCCGGGAACGCAGCACGTCGTCCGCGTCGGCGGAGACCGCACAGAGGCGCAGGTCGGATTGCACCGTCGCAATCAAGGGCACAGTTTGAGTGTAACTTGCTGAGAAAGTCGCGCGGGAGAGTGGGCGGCCTTGCGCTACTTGGCGGCGGCGTCCTTGTCCGGAGCGGCAGCGGTGTTGAGCTTGGCCAGCTTCACGCGGGCGTTCTCCAGTTTGTGCTGGACCTTCTGCACGTCGTCGGGATCGGCGTCGGCGGGCAGCGAGTGTGCGTACTCCGTCATGGAGCGCTCCCACTGCGCGACCGCCATCTTGAGGTTGCCGGTCTTCTCATAGACCTCGCCGAGATGGTCGTGCACGGTGGGGTCGGTGTTGATGCGCTCGTTGGCCTTGCGCAGGTTCTCTTCCGCCTGGGTGTACTGGCCACTCTTGAAGTAGACCCAGCCCAGCGAATCGAGGTAGGCGCCGTTCTGCGGATCGAGATCGACGGCCTCGCTGATCATCTTCAGGGCCTCGGGCAGCTTCATGCCCTGGTCGGCCAGCATATAACCCAGATAGTTCAGCACCGCGGCGTTCTGCGGATCGATGGCGAGCGCCTTGCGGAACTGCGCCTCGGCCTGGTCGTACATCTTCTGCCGGTCATAGAGCTCGCCGCGCAGGAAGTACGCGTAGAGCTTCTCCTCCGGCTTGGTGGCGGTCGCCTCCGCCTTGTCCAACTGCGTGCTGGCGTCGCTGAAGCGCTTGAGGCGAATGTACATCTGGGCGAGGTCGGTCTGAACGTCGCGATCGTCCGCGGTGCCGGTCATCTGGGCCTTGGCCAGGGACAGACCCTGGTCCACCTGGCCCATATCGGCCATCTGCCCGGCGTACATCATCTGGATGGCGTGGTTCTTGGGCAGCGCGTTGGCGGCTTCAGCGGCCGCGGCGGTGGCGTCCTTCCACTGGTGCGCGTCGCGATAGGCGTCCACCTCGCCCTGATAGCCCTCGACTGCGTAGTCATCGCCGCCGAGGTCGACGATCTGCTTGTACGCGGCGACTGCCTCCGCCGTCTTGTTCTGCTCGCGGTCGATGATGCCCAGCCGGTTGAGGAAGATCGCGCGGTTCTGCTTCTCCTGGTCGGAGTACTTGCCCTCGGGATGCGAGGAGGAATCGACAAGGCCGTTGAGCACGCCGGTCGCCTGGTCGTACTTGCCCAGCGCGTCGTAGATCAGGGCTTCGTTGTAGCTGAGTTCGAGCGAGTCCTGGACCTGCGACTTGGCTTTTTCGAGCGTCGCCAGCGCGTCGTCGTAGTGGCCCTGGCGGCGCTGGATCTCGGAGATATGGATCTCGGACTGCGCGTCGGTGGGGTCCGCGGCGACCAGCGTGTTGTAGATCTTGAGGGCCTCCTCCAACTGGTCGTCCATCAGCAGGGCGTTGGCCAGAGCGTGCTGCGCGTCGGGGTTGTCCGGGTCGATATCGAGCGAACGGCGATAGGCTTCGGCAGCCTCCTTCGGCTTCTTCAACTGGTCGTAGCTGGCGCCAAGCGCGAACTCAATGCGCGGCGTCCGGTCGTCGACCGGGACGGCTGAAAGGGTATCGACCGCGCGCTGGGCCTGGCCCTCCTCTCCATAAAGACGCGCCATGTTGAGCACGACCTCTTCGGAGTTGGCATCGATCCCCTGCGCCGCCTTGAACTCCGCCTCCGCCTTGGTCGAGTCATGGTTCAGCGCATAGAGCTGGCCGAGGAGAAGGGTGGTCTCGATATCGCCGGGCTGGAGCCGGGCGAGGGTCTCATATTCTGCGATGGCCAGTTGCAGCATGTCCGCCGATTGCGCGCCCTGCATATCGCCCAGCGAGCGCAGATAGACCTTGCCCAGCAGCGCGTGCGCGTCGATGTCGTTGGGGTTCTTCTTCACCTGGTCCTGCGCTGTCGTTACCGCTTCCTTGATGCGCCCGATCTTGAAGTAAAGGTCAGCCAGGCCGTCCTGAAGCAGGCGAGAGTCCGGATCGGCGTCGAGCGCCAGCTTGTACTCCTCGACCGCCTGGGTCGCGTAGTCCTGCCGCCCGGCGTTGACCGCCATCTCCTCATAGAAATGCGCCAGGCCATAGTGGTAGTAGGCGCTGGAGCGGTCGGGCTCCGCGTGGCTGGCGGCCGCGGCAGGCTTTGGAGGAGCCGCCGGAATGGCAGGCGCAGCCAGCAGAAGGCCCACGACGGGAGAGAGCCGGAGAGAGCGAAAGAACGAAGCACGAAGGAGCAAGGTCATGGGAGAAAGGTTCCTATCCGGCGGGATGAAAGGACACAAACACTACTTAGACGATGCGGTGCTTCCTTTGGATGCTGCTCAACCTCTGGCGGCGGGTTGCCGCCGTCAGCCGCTGCCAGACATGCCAGCTATCGGCAATTATAGCTCCGGCAATCAGAGCGAGGACCGCCTAAATGCAGCAGGTTACTTCAGGAACGTTTCGGCAGCTCCCCGAGCATTACCCGTGGCGGAAGTGGCGTATGCCAGTGAAGACCATGGCGACGTCCAGCCGGTCCGCGGCCTCGATCACCTCGGCGTCGCGCACCGAGCCGCCGGGCTGGATGACGGCGGTTGCGCCCGCGGCGGCGACGGTTTCGAGGCCGTCGGCAAATGGGAAGTAGGCGTCGGAGGCGGCGACTGTCCCCTTGAGCGGCAGCACGGCCTTCATCGCGCCGAAGCGAGCGGCGTCCACGCGGCTCATCTGCCCCGCGCCAATGCCGACGGTCTGGCCGTGGCCGTTCTCGCTGCGAGCGTAGACGATGGCGTTCGATTTGACGTGCTTCGCGACGGACCAGGCGAACAGGAGGGCGCGCGTCTCTTCGGGCGTGGGTGCACGGCGGGTGACGACCGTGAGGTCGGCCTCCGCGATGCGGCGGCGGTCGGCATCCTGCATGAGGAAGCCGCCGGAGACCTGCTTGAGCATGCGGTCGGATTTGTGCAGGGCGGACAGCGCGGGCGCGAGTTGGAGGGGGATCTCGATCAGGCGCAGGTTCTTTTTGGAGGCGAAGCGGGCGAGCGCGGCGGGAGTGAAGGAGGGAGCCACGATGGCTTCAACGAAGAGCTTGGCGATCTCCTCGGCGGCCTCGGCGTCGACCTCGCGGTTGATGCCGATGACGCCGCCGAAGGCTGAGGCGGGGTCGGCCTCCAGTGCGCGCTGATACGCCTCAAGCACGGTGGCTGCGGTGGCTACGCCGCAGGGGTTGGTGTGCTTGATGATGGCGACGGCGGCTGCCTCACCGTTGAACTCGCCCACCAGCTCCCAGCAGGCGTCCAGATCGACGATGTTGTTATAGCTGAGCTCCTTGCCCTGCAGCTGGGGCGCGGCGGCGACTCCGGCTCCACTGCCGTCGATGTAGAGCGCGGCGTTCTGGTGCGGGTTCTCGCCGTAGCGCAGGACGGTCTTGAGGGGATCGATGACGCGGATGGCGGGCGGCGTGGCGGCGGTGTCGAAGACGGCGGCCTCGCCGTGCGGCGCGGGCGCGGAGATGCTCTCCAGCGTAGTGGCAATGCCGGCGTCATAGGCGGCGGTGGCGGCGAAGGCGGCACGGGCCAGCCGCCAGCGCGTTGCTCGGGTGAGGGAGCCGGCGTTGGTGGCCAGCTCTTCGGCGAGAGGCGAGTAGTCGGCGGTGGAGGTGACGACGGCGACATCCTCAAAGTTCTTGGCCGCGGAGCGCACCATGGACGGGCCGCCAATGTCGATGTTTTCGATGATCTCGGAGAACGCGACGCCGGGTTTGGTTGCGGTCTTCTCAAAGGCGTAGAGATTCACCACCACCATGTCGATGGGCTCGATGGCGTGCGCCTCGACCGAGGCCATGTGGTCCGCGCTATCGCGGATGTGCAGGATGCCGCCGTGGACTTTGGGATGGAGGGTCTTGACGCGGCCGTCGAGCATCTCAGGGAAGCCGGTGAGGTCGCTGATGTCGCGAATGGCGAGGCCGGCCTCGCGCAGGGCGCGCGCGGTGCCGCCGGTGGAGACGAGGTCGACGCCGTGCGAGGCGAGGGCGCGGGCAAACTCAACCAGCCCGGTCTTGTCGGTCACGGAGAGCAGAGCGCGGTGGATAGGGCGGAGGCCAGCGGCGGTTTCAGCTATGGGTTCAGTCATCAACTCGGGGGTCACACAAGCATTCTACGTTCCAATACCAGCCTTTACTCGCCTCTCCGTCTGAGGAAAACCGCGCGCTTACAACTTCAACCCGCCGGTGAGTTCGCTTACGCGCGCGATGTCGTGGCTGGCGCACCAGCGGCGCAGGCCGTTGGCGATGTTCTCCACGGCGCGGGGGTCGGCGTAGCTGGCGGTGCCTACCTGCACGGCGGTCGCGCCGGCCATCATAAACTCGACGGCATCCTCGGCGCGAGAGATGCCGCCCATGCCGACAATCGGGATGCCCACTGCCATCGACGCCTCATGCACCATGCGCACCGCGATGGGCCGGATGGCAGGCCCTGAGAGGCCGCCGGTCACGTTGGCGATGCGCGGCCTGCGCGTCTCGATGTCGATGGCGAGGGAGACGAAGGTGTTGACCAGCGAGACCGCCGCCGCACCCGCGTCGGCCGCGACCTTGGCCATCAGGCCGATGCTGGTGACGTTGGGCGAGAGCTTGACCATCAGCGGGCGCCGCGACGCCTCGCGGCAGGCGCTGGCGAGCAGATAGAGCAGGTGGGGATCCGTGCCGAAGACCATGCCGCCGTGGCTGGTGTTGGGGCAGCTGGCATTCAGCTCGTACATGGCGATGCCTTCGGCGTCGTTGAGCGCGTGGATCACCTCGACGCAATCGGCGATATCGAAGCCGAAGACGTTGGCGATCACCACGACGCCCGGAATGGTGCGCAGCCGGGGCAGCTTCTCCGCGAGGAAGGCGCGCACGCCGATGTTCTGCAGGCCAATGGCGTTCATCATGCCCGCGGGGGTCTCAATGATGCGCGGGCTGGGGTTGCCGGCCATGGGCAGGCGCGAGAGGCCTTTGGTGACGAAGGCGCCGATGCGGTTGAGCGAGACGATCTCCTCGAACTCAACCCCGTAGCCAAAGGTGCCGCTGGCGGCGATGATAGGCGAGCGCAGCTCGACGCCGGCGACCGTCACGCGCATGTCCGGCTTGCTCAGGTTGTCACCGCCGTGGGCATCGCCTCCCAGTGTACCGGGCGGTGGACGCGGCGCTCACTTTGGGGTCGTCGCCGGGCGAAGCGCGAAGGTGAGCACGCGGCCGACGGAGGCCGATGGCGCGTTGACGCCGAGCAGCGAGGCGAAGGTGGCGGCGATGTCCACCGGCGCGACCTGCTCGCGGTAGTAGCCGGGGAGGAAGGCGGAGCCGAAGAAGCCGAGCGGGACGTGGCGGTCGTAGCTCCAGGGCGAGTAGTGGGTGGTCTGGATGCCGGAGTCGTACTCCATCTGGTAGTCGGTGGGAAAGACCATGACGTACCAGCCGCCGTTTGCGGTGTAGCTGTGGGCGATGAGGCGGCCGAACTCTGTGGCGGGGATCTTGCCGTCGGCGAGGTCGACGCGGGTGCGGACGAAGGCGATGGCCGGGGCGGGGGCGAGACGGGTCTCGGAGTATGTGCGGTCGGCCTCGGCGATCTGGTTGTCGTTGGGAGGGGAGGGCGGCGGGGCGGTCGGCGAGGCAAGCGCGCGGACGGCGGCGGGCAGGGCGTCGACGACGGCCTGTTCGGCGTCGCGCTCGGCGATCTTGCCCATTGCAAAGGCGCGCGGGTCCAGCGCTATGTAGGGCAGCTCCTGCGTCGCGAGCAGCGCCTGCGTCGGCAGCACCACCTGCGCCGGCAGCAGATACTGCCGCTTCGCGCCGGGCGAGAACTTCCTGTTGAGCGCGTCGTTGAGGCTGGTGGAGAGGGCATCGAGGTCCCAGCGCGCGGAGGCGATGCCCAGCCTGGCGGACTCAGAGGCGATGGGCGCGACACCGTGGTCGGCGGTGAGGGCGACCATGACGTTCGCGAGGCCGATCTTCTGGTCAAGCCAGGTGAAGAAGGCGTCGATGTCGTGGTCGAGGGAGAGGACCATCTGACGCTCGTCGTCGGAGTCCGGCCCCATCTGGTGGCCCAGGATGTCGTTGGCCGAGAGCGAGACGGTGAGGACATCGGTCACCGGGGGTTCGTCGCCGCGGCCCTGGCCGAGTTTTTCGTTGTCAATGAGGGCCTCGGCGAAGTCGAGCTCATAACTGTTGGCCGCGGGCGTGCGGCCGACCATGTTGTAGAACTGCGTCGTGGCGTCGAGGCCGGCGTCCTTCACTGCCTGTGCGATGCGCGGACCTTTGTTGAAGGCGGTGACCCAGCCGGGGAGCTGCGCCATGTAATAGGTGGAGGTCTCGAAGCGGCCGCTGGCCTGGTCGATCCAATACGCGGCGTTGGCGGTCTGGCCGGAGGGCAGGATCGCGGCACGATCTTTGAGGGAGATGCCGAAGAGTTTGGCATGGCCCTGGGTCGCAAGCCGCACCTCATCGCCGATCGTCGTCGCGTGTTCGCTCAGCGGCGAGGCGCCGATTCGGGGCGCGGCGGGCGGGATGGTGCCGGGCGCGCCGGCGGGCAGGTCGTCGAAGGTGCCAACGATGCGATAGCGCTCGTCCTCGACCGAGGAGATGGTGCGGCTGGTGTTGCGGGTGAGGTCCCACCACTCGTTGGATCCGATGCCGTGGCCATCCGTATAGGCGCCCGTCCCGATGGTGGCGTGGCCCGGCGCGGTCTTGGTGTTGGCGTACTGGAAGTAGCAGTCGTTGAAGTAGGCGCCCTTCTTAAGGAAGAGGTTGAAGCCGTTGGCCGCGGTGAAGGAGTCGCGATAGCGGTTGAGGTAGTCGCCGCGGAACTGGTCGATGACGAGGATGATGGCGAGCTTTGGCTTGGCGGCGTAGGCCTGGGCGCGGGCGCGTGGCGCACAGGGGACGAGCAGGGGCAGAAAGAGGGCCGTGGTCAGGATTTTGCGCATGGGGGCATAGTATCGCATGGGGGTTGCGGCCGGTCGAAGCTTGATCGCAGGCTGCAGCAGGACTCTTCGAGGCCCACCTGGGCGATATATACTGTGATACATATCGAGGTGGCGCGATGAAAGCTGATGCTAAGGGGACGGCAAAACAGACTGCAAAGGTGTTTATGACCGGTCGAAGCCAAGCAGTCAGAATTCCAGCAGAGTTCCGCTTCAAGAGCAAAGAGGTCTTCATCCGGCGGGATGATAAGACGGGAGAGGTGATCCTATCGCCCAGGCTCTCGTGGAAGGATATCTTTGCCGGTCTCGATGCCGCGGGTGTGCCGGACGATTTCCTAAGCCCGGAGGAGCGCGATCAAGGGCCCCCGCAAGAGCGTGAAGAGTGGTGACCCGTTACATGCTGGACACCGACGCCGTTTCGAACCTAATGCATGGGCGTTCGGCGAGGCTCCAGTCGCGGATCGATGCGCTGAATGACGATGCGGAGCTTTGCATCTCTATGATCACTGAGGCTGAGATGCGTTACGGCGTGGCTCTCAAGCCGGGAGGGCGCAAGCTTGCCCGGTCCGTCGAACTTATCCTTTCCGGATTCGAGATTCTACCGTGGACCTCGGAGGCCGCGGCAGCTTACGGAGTGTTTCGCGCCGAGAATCGGCGGCGCGGACTGGCTGCGGGGAATCTAGATATGCTGATCGCGGCGCAGGCGATCGCCGTAGGTGCGGTGCTCGTAACCAGCGATGCTGCGATCTCAAAGTTGGCTGGCGGCCTGGTAACAGTGAACTGGGCCGACGACATGAGGCCCAACTGAAGGCCAAGCCAGCAACTTCGGTAGAATGAACCGGATGCTCGATCTTGGATATGTGCGGGCGAATCTGCCGCGGGTGGAAGAGAGGTTGCGGGCGCGGGGGATGGACCCGGCGGTAGTGCTGGCGGATTTTGCGGAGATCGACCGCAGCCGGCGCGACGCAATCACGCAAGCAGAGACCCTGAAGGCAGAGCGAAATCGCATCTCCGGTGAGATCGCGGCGCTGCGGCAAAAGTGCGGCGATGCGGCCGGCCTGATGGCACAGACGCAGGCCATGAAGGCCAAGAGCGAGGCGCTGGAGGCTGCAGCGGGGGCGGCAGACGATCGGCTCCGCGAACTGATGCAGACGCTGCCGAACCTGCCGCAGGACTCCGTCCCCCCTGGCAAGTCCGAGCACGACAACCGCATCGAGAAAACCTGGGGCACCCAGCCGAGCTTCCCCTTCCCTGCCCTGCCGCACTGGGAGATTGGGGAGCGGTTGGGGATTCTTGACTTTGAGCGGGCGGCGAAGATCTCCGGCTCGCGGTTTGTGGTGCATTATGGGCAGGGCGCAAGGCTGGAGCGGGCTCTGGCAAACTTCATGCTCGACCTGCATACGCGGGAGCATGGGTACACGGAGGTGTTGCCGCCGTATATGGTGAATTCGAAGTCGCTGTTTGGCACGGGGCAGTTGCCGAAGTTTGCCGAGGATTTATTTCATTGCGACGACAAGGGGCCGTATGAAGCGGGCAAGTATCAGGACTCGGACCACTGGATGATCCCGACGGCCGAGGTGCCGGTGACCAACCTGTTTCGCGACGAGACGCTCGACGACGCGCAGCTGACGACCAGCTTCTGCGCGTATACCCCGTGCTTCCGGAGCGAGGCGGGGAGTTATGGGAAGGACGTGCGCGGGATGATCCGCCAGCACCAGTTCCAGAAGGTGGAGCTGGTGAAGTTCTGCCGGCCGGAGGACTCGAACGCCGAGCATGAGCGGCTGACGCGCGATGCGGAGACGGTGCTGGAGCGGCTGGGGCTGCCCTACCGGAGGGTGCTGCTGTGTACCGGCGATATGGGGTTCGCGTCCGCGAAGACGTATGACCTGGAGGTCTGGCTGCCGGGACAGGGGTTGTACCGCGAGATCAGCTCCTGCTCAAACTTTGAAGCATTTCAAGCCCGGCGCGCGAACATCCGGTATAAGCCTGCGGCGGGCGGCACACAGGGGAAGGCGCGCAAGAGCGAGTTTTTGCATACACTGAACGGCAGCGGGCTGGCGGTCGGGCGGACGTACCTGGCTGTGCTCGAGAACTACCAGCAGGCGGATGGCACGGTGCGCATTCCCGAGGCGCTGGCGCCGTATATGGATGGGGAGAGAGTGATCGCCAGACACGCGGGCGAGAAGGCGAGGAAGGTCTGAGATGGGCAAACTTCTTCGCAGTTATATCTTCTGGACGTACGAGCGCGGCAGCTTCCATTACGACGTGATGGTGACGCTGATCCTGATCTTCCTCTTCGTCTCGCCGCATGTGATCGACTACAAGGACAGGCCGGTCGAGACGGTTGCGCTGCACTCGAGCGAGGTGTTGGTGAAGGAGGCGGGGAGCAGCGGCGGCAGCAGCCAGTTCATCTATCAGGTCCGCGCCGACGACCTGGGAGACCCGCGATCCATCCAGACCGACGAGGCGCGCCGCGCGGCGATCCTGCGCGTGATTGAGCCGATCTCCGGCGAGGTGACGATCGAGCGTTACGAGCCGGTGCTGGACGCGCGCGGCAAGGTGGTGGCGTACAACGCGTGGGTGGTGCGCTGATGCGGCAACGCTGCCGGCAATCCCGCGCGTCCAACCAGGCGGAGAAGATCACCATGGCGAACCCCAGCGCGCGATTGCTCCTCTTCGCTGCCACTTTATGCGCAGGCCTGACCCTCACCGGCTGTGGGGCCGGTCACGTGTGGGCAGCGCAGGCAACTGTCGACCGGCTGAAGACGGCGCTGGACCAGATGACCGCGGCCAGCGCGAAGTTCCACTCGGCCGAGGCCAATGTCCAGAAGCTGCAATTCGAAAGGATTGTGAACGACACGTCGACGGAGACGGGAACCATCTACTTCCTGCGCAGCGGCGGCACGATGCAGATGGGGGCGAAGTTCGACCGGCCCGACGCGCAGGTTCTGGAGTACAAGAACGGGGTGGGGCGGATCTACAACCCGGCGACCAACCAGCTACAGCAGCTCTCCGCCAGCGGCGCGAACCAGGCACGGTATGACGCGTACCTTACGCTGGGGTTTGGCGGCAGCGGGACCGACCTAGCCAAAGCGTGGACCATCACCGACCAGGGAACTGAGCCGATGAGCGACGGCAGCAAGACGGTGCCGGTGGAGAAGCTCGATCTGGTCTCGAAGGACGCCAGCGTGCGCAGCAACTTCACCCACATCACGATCTGGGTGGACCTGGCGCGCGATGTCGAGTTGAAGCAGGTCGGCTACACGCCCTCGGGCGACACCAACACGACGATCTACACCAACATCAAGCTGAACACGCCGATCGACCTGAAGGCGTTCGAGATCAAGTGCAAGGGCAAGTGCGGTTAGGCATCGCGCGTGGCCTCGGGTCGCGCGGCGAAGAGCGCGCCGGCAAAGACGAAGATCACGGGGAAGAACTCCAGCGTGTAACGGGGCTCGGAGTTGTCGAGCGTGACCAGCAGCGCCAAACGCAGCAGGACGCTGGCAGCCATCGACGCGGCCAGCGCGCCGAACGCTCGCCCATCCGAAGAGAGCCAGCGGCGGCGACGCCACGTCCGGAACCCGGCGAACGCAATCGCGAAGTAGGCGAAGTTGAGCGCGGCGTAGGCGACGGCGAAGGTGCGCCGGTGCGCGGGGCCGCTCCACCACTCATCCGGGACGTTCATCATCTCCACGCGCGGGCGCAGCATCATGTCCAGCGTGCGGGCGATGGGCAGCCCGAAGTGGTAGAGCACAGGGTGCGCGCGGATGCGCTCGGCCGCCAGCGCGGCAAAGCGGGCGTCGATCTGCGGCGAGGCGGTGGTGCTGAGGTTGTAGTCGGCCAGCAGGGACGCGGTCCGGGCGAGGAGGTCAGCGTCGGCCTGCGCGGAGCCGACCTGGAACGCGCGGGACGGCAGGTTGCTAAGCTGGATTTGGTCGCCGTTGTAGTTCCAGTAGACCTCGTCGGTCGAGGCGAAGTCGATCGCCCAGGTGCGGTACCAGCGGGCAAAGCCGCGCGGAGGCGGGTCCCCGGGATCGTTGGCGTAGCGGGGCGCGAGCGGCTGGAAGACATGGAAGGTATGCCAGTTGCGGAGGGTCCAAGGCGCCAGCGGCAGCACGACGCAGAGCGCCATGACCAGCACCGGCAACGCCGCGCGGGGCGCGCTTTCCCGCTCGCGCGTCGCGATCGATTGCCAAAGCATTGGAGGCACAACCGCCGCGGCGAGCAGGCCCTGGTCCGGGCGCAGCAGGATGGAGTAGCCGAGCGCCGCGGCAATCACCCAAAGCCAGCGGTTGTAGCCCAAATTCGCATCCAGCCCCGCATCCTGCCAGCGCGCGAAGCCGTAGAAGGCCAGCGCGATGGTCGTCAGCACCAGCGTCTCGGTGAGCGGGGCTGCGACGTAGTTTGCGGTGAAGGGACAGAGCGACGCGAGCCAGAGGACGGCCAGGGCGGCGCGGCGGCCGAAGAGCCGTCCCGCGAGCGCGCTGGCCAGCCAGCAGGTGAAGAGGTCCGCGGCCGCCTGGACGTACATCACGGCGCGGTAGTTCTCCATGCCGAAGACGCGAAAGCAGACCGCCAGAAACAACGGGTAGCCGGGCAGACGCATGAGCGTGGGACGGACGGCGGTCAGGCCCGGCGCTACGTCCATGTGGCCGAAGCCATAGACGCCGTGTTGCAGCCAGTTCTTCGCGATGGCGCCATAGACAAGGCTGTCGCCCTGGACCGTGGGAAAGTGCAGGATGAACCAGAGACGCAGCAGCAGGCCCGCCGCCAGCGCCGCCGCCGACCACCCCCAGGACCCGCGTGTCTCTCGCTTCATCTAGCAGCATCATACTGGTACACCGGATGGGGTTGCGGCCGTGCGTTGACTGCGGCAAGAGGGCTGCATACGATGACGCTGGAGCGTTATTTATTCGCCGCTTCCGGTTGCGAACCGCACTGCGCAGGCTTACGACGCCCTCAGCACCGGCAGGGAGACATGACCAGGCATCCATGACCAAGCAAGTCTTCTTCGACCCGCAACGCAAACGCTGGAAGCGACTGAGGCGGATCTTCGATATCGTCGCGGTTGCCGGCGTTGTCATCGGCGTGCTGTTCATCATCGGGCTGGTGCGCATGACGACCCTGCCCGAGTTGCTGCTGGCCACGCCAAAGCGCAACTACAGCCCGCTGGTCGTTGCGCCGCCCACGCCGCAGACCAAGGCTGACCTGCGCCGCGGGGCGCGCCGCAAGGCCGGCAAGAAGCCCTCCGAGGTCGTCCTGAACTCGGGCGAGGGCCTGCGCGCGGCGTACTACGTGGAGGACGATCCGGCGAGCTACTCCTCGCTGAAGCAGCACATCAAGCAGATCGACCTTCTGTTTCCGGAGTGGGTGCATGTGGTCACTGGGGATGGGTCGCTCACCTCTTACAGCCTGGACAACCGGCCCTTCGCGGTGGTCGATAAAGACGGAGTGCATGGGGTGGACCACGAGAACCGGGTGGCGCAAACCATTGCACGCGCCGGAGTGGACACCGAGATCTTTCCTCTGGTGAACAACTACGACCCGATCAAGAACACGTTCCTTGACTCGATCGGCGATGTTCTCGCCAACCCGGCGGCACGCGCGCATTTTGTCCAGCAGATTGATCAGTTCCTCGCGGCGAACCCCAGCTATCACGGCATCTCGCTGGACTTCGAGGAGATTCCCACGGAGGCGCAGCCGGGCTATATGGCGCTGCTCGATGCGCTCTACACGGATTTCCATTCGCGTGGGCTGGGGCTGTATGTCAACACGCCGGTGGGCGACGACGACTTCGACCTGAAGTATGTCGCGGACCACTCCAACGGTCTGCTGCTGATGAACTACGACCAGCACCAGACCGGCAGCGGGCCGGGGCCGATTGCCGACCAGGACTGGTTTACCGACAACCTGAAGGAAGCGCTGAAGACGGTGCCCAAGGAGAAGATCATCTGCGCCATCGGCAGCTACGGCTACGACTGGACGATGTCGCTGCCGCCCGATGACCCCAAGCACCGCAAGCCGGCCAAGCCGTTTGTGCCCAAGGTGCTCGGCGCGCATGAGATGTCGACCCAGGACGCGTGGCAGGCGGCGTACGATGCGGACGCACAGATTGAGCTCGATCCCGACTCACTCAACGTCCACTTCGCCTTCGACGACAACGACGCGCATGTGCAGCATCAGATCTGGTTCCTCGATGCGGTCACCGTGTTGAACGAGATGCGCGCGGCGCGGGCGCTGGGCATCCAGACCTTCGCGCTGTGGGTGCTGGGCCAGGAGGACAACTCGCTATGGAAGACCTGGGACCAGCCGCTCAAGGCCGACCCAGTGAAGGACCTCGAGGCGGTCGACCCGGGCTACGACGTGGACACCGAGGGCGAGGGCGACATCCTGCACATCACGCGCTCCATGCAGACCGGCCACCGCGCGGTCACATTGGATGACGACGATTCGGTGCCGCTGGAGTATCGCACGGTGAGCGCCGAGAGCATGACCTCCTACCCGCTCTCCTACACGGTGGACCAGACCGGCTACGACCCCAATGTTAAACAGGTCGCGCTCAGCTTCGACGACGGCCCGGACCCCACGTGGACGCCGAAGATTCTCGACGTCCTAAAAAAATACAACGTCTCCGGCACGTTTTTTATGATCGGCGCCGAGGCGCAGAACAACGTCGGCGTGATGCAGCGCGTCTACCGCGAAGGGCACGAGATCGGCAACCACACATGGTTCCATCCGGACATCAGCGAAATCTCGCGCCGCGATCTCGATCTCGAACTTAACTTGACCGAGCGGCTCTTCGCCTCCAAACTCGGCGTGCAGCCGCTCTACTTCCGCCCGCCCTACTCCATCGACCAGGAGCCCGATACCAATGACCAGGCCGCGCCGGCGGAGGTCATCCAGAACCTGGGCTACGTGATCGTCGGCGACAAGATCGACACCGACGACTGGGACGAGCATCCGCGCAAGTCGCCAAAGGAGATCGTCGACAGCGTCTTTCAGCAGATCTCCGACATGCAGACGCGGTCGTGGATGCGCGGGTCGATCATTTTGCTGCACGATGGCGGCGGCGACCGGTCAGTGACGGTGAAGGCGCTGCCGGTGCTGATCCAGGCGCTGCGCGACCGCGGCTACACGATCGTGCCGGTTTCGCAACTGATGGGCAAGACGCGCGAGGAGGTGATGCCGCCGCTGAAGCCCGACCAGGTGTGGCAGGCGCGGGTCGACTCCATCGCCTTCTTTGTGTGGGCGTTCTTCAACCACTTCGTAATCAGCGTCTTCTTCGTCGGCGATGTGCTGATGAGCGCGCGGCTGATCATCATCGGCGTCTTCGCCATCATCGACCGGCTGCGCAAACGCAAGAACTACGCCGGCCCGGACTACGCCCCGCGGGTCGCCGTGCTGATCCCGGCGTACAACGAGGAGAAGGTGATCGTGCGCACCATCCGCTCGGTGATGATGTCGAACTACAAGAACCTGCGCATTATCGTGATCGACGACGGCTCGACGGACAACACCTACCGCGCCGCGGTGGAGGCTTATCCGGCGGACATCGCGTCCGGCCGGCTGCTGGTGCTCACCAAGCCCAACGGCGGCAAGGCGGACGCGCTGAACTACGGCCTGGAGAAGACTCGCGAGGAGATCTATATCGGCATCGACGCCGACGGCGTGATCGCGCACGACGCGATTGCCAATCTGGTCTGCCACTTCGCCGATCCCAAGATTGGCGCGGTCGCGGGCAACGCCAAGGTGGGCAACCGGGTGAACCTGTGGACACGCTGGCAGGCGCTCGAGTACATCACGAGCCAAAATTTCGAACGGCGCGCGCTGGACCTCTTCGACGTGGTGATGGTGGTGCCCGGAGCCATTGGCGCGTGGCGCACCCGCGCGGTGAAGGATGGCGGCGGCTACCACACCAATACCGTCGCCGAAGACGCCGACCTGACCATGAACCTGCTCGAACAGGGCTACTCCGTCATCTATGAGGACCGCGCGCTCGCGTTCACGGAGGCGCCGGTCAACATGGACGGCCTGATGCGGCAACGCTTCCGCTGGTCCTTCGGCATCCTGCAGGCGATCTTCAAACATCGCGGCGCCATCACCAAGCGCCGCGCGATGGGGCTGTTTGCGCTGCCCAACACGCTCATCTTCCAGATCCTGCTGCCGCTGGTCTCGCCGCTGATCGACCTGATGTTTGTGGGCGGCATTCTGAATTACTTCTACGACAAGCATTTCCATCCGGAGGCTGCATCGGCCGCAAGCCTGGAAAAGCTGCTGGTGTTCTTTCTCGCCTTCCTGGCCATCGATTTCGCCGCCTCGGCGCTGGCCTTTACGCTCGAGCGCAAACATCCGGCGAGCCGGGGCGACGCGTGGCTTCTCTTCCACATCTGGATCCAGCGCTTTACCTACCGCCAGGTGTTTTCGATTGTGTTGTTCAAGACGATCAAACGCGCCATCGACGGCAAGCCCTTCAACTGGGACAAACTGGAGCGGACGGCGAAGATGTCCGAACGCACCGAGAAGCTCACCGAAGTTTGAAGCAGTGCGTTCTGCGGCGTCCAGGGCTGCGGTCCGCGCTAGGGTTGCGGCGGCGCCGTCGGCGTGCCGTGGGTGAAGCGGTGCAGCAAGAATTCCTGGAACAGTGTGCCGAACGCGCCCTCGGCGACGCCCAGCAGCGTATTGTCCACCGTCACCTGAACGCTGTGCTGGTCGCTCTCCGGGTAGTAGAGGGTCGAGATGCCCGCGGCCCCAAGGTTGCCCAGAACATTCGAGTAGTTGGGCTGCCAGTGGCCGTTGTCGCCCTTGCAGACCGCGACCGTCATGATGGCGTAGAGCGCGCGCGTCACGAAGCGCCCGTGGCCTCGGTAGTAATAGCGCGGATCCTGATGCAGCAGCGATGGCAGCAGCGCGGCGCCCAGAAACGTCGAACTCAGCCGGTCGCCATAGCTGGCGCCGTAGCGCTTGGCATAGCCGGAGAACTCCTGCCCGTAGCCGGAGAAGTCGCCCTGCCACTGCTCGATGCCGGCGGTGATGCCGGTGGTGAAGAAGGTCACAGGATCGACCGAGACCTTGGCCGCCAGCTTGAACTTCTGCTTGCGGGTGAGCGGCGCCGCGTTGGGGATGTAGGAGACATAGAAGTTGGGCAGCACGCCAAGGATGCGCTGATGCTCCTCGGCGGTGATCTGCCGCTCGGCCAGGTCCTCCACTGTGATGGCGTTCACGGTGGTGCTGATCGATTCCACGCCGAGCTGCACCGGAGGGACGACGACACTCTCGCCCTCATGGACAATGAGGATGTCCTTGATGGTCCACGCGGCGAAGCCTTTGGCGTCGATCCGGACGACGTATCGCCCCTCCGGGACGGCGTCGAAACGGAACGAGCCGGCGCCATCGGAGGTTGCGGTGTGGGTGGTGTTGGACTCGACATCCTGCAGGGCGACTTGCGCGCCGGCCACGGCCGCGGCGTCGGTGTCCGCGACGCTGCCGCTGACCGAGCCGTTGGCGGTGAGCTCCGCCGGAAGGATTGCGGTGTGGGGCTGTTGCTGCTCCGGGGGTTGCGGGGCGATCGGCTGCTGCGCTGGAAGCCTGGTGGAGACGGTGCACAGGCAAAGCGCCAGCCCGCAGGCGGAGCCTGCGCGGCGCGCGACTTGTCTCCCGGGATGGGCGAAGGCCATGGACACTCGCTCTCCTGACCCGGGAGCGATGCAGACGAGACGGCTTCCAGGGTCGGCGGAATGAAAAAAATAGCTTCGGAAGAGATGAACATAGCAGAAAAACGCGGAACCATGAATGGCTCCGCGTCCTTCGTCGATGTCCGAAGCGATCAGGCGGTGACTTCGATGCCCATGGAGCGGGCGGTGCCGCGGATACTCCTGGCGGCCGCCTCCACCGTGGTGGCGTTCATGTCCGGCATCTTCTGCTTGGCGATGGCCATGATCTGCTTCTCGGTGACCTTGCCCTTCTTCTCCTTGTTAGGCGTGCCTGAGCCTTTCTCGATGCCGGCGGCCTTCAGCAGCAGCACGGGCGCGGGCGGCGTCTTGGTGATGAAGGTGAAGCTGCGGTCAGCGTAGACGGTAATGACGACCGGAATGGTCATGCCGGTCATCTCCGGCGTGGAGGTGCGCGCGTTGAACTGCTTGCAGAACTCCATGATGTTGACCTGCGCCTGGCCCAGCGCGGGGCCGACGGGCGGAGCGGGCGTGGCCTTTCCGCCGGTGATTTGCAGCTTGACGTATCCAGTCACTTTCTTCGGTGCCATGGTGAATCCCTCTGTCGTGTTCTAGCGCGGGCGCGTGGCCGCGACTGATTTTATTTGTCCTGCCAATACCTGATTCGTACGCCGGGTCGTCCCGGACGCGCGAAGGCTACTCATCCATCTTGTCGACCTTGGCGAACTCGATCTCGACCGGCGTGGAGCGGCCGAAGATGGAGACCATCACCTTGAGCGTCTGGCGGTCTTCGTTGACGTCGTCCACCGTGCCGTTGAAGTTGGCGAACGGCCCCTCGTTGATGCGCACCTGCTCGCCCTTCTCGAACTTGATCTTCGAGGACGGCTTGTCCTTGGCCGACTCGGAACGGAAGAGGATGGAGCTGACCTCAGCCTCCGAGAGCGCGACCGGCTTGTCGCCGGTGCCCAGGAAACCGGTGACCCGTGGCGTGTTCTTGATGACGTGCCACAGGTCGTTGTCCAGCTCCATCTCCACCAGCACGTAGCCGGGCAGGAAGACGCGCTCGATGGTGTACTTCTTGCCGTTGCGCAGTTCGGTGACCGGCTCCGTGGGGATCATGATGCGGCCGATGCGGTTCTGCAGGCCGAACGCCATGATGCGGCTCTCCAGCGACTCGCGCACCTTGCGCTCAAAGCCCGAGTAGGCGTGGATGATGTACCACTTGAAGTTCTCGTTGACCGGCGGAGCAAGCTGCTCGACGGGCTGTTCGCCGCCGGGCTCCTGCGCCTCCGGAATCTGCTGGTCTACCGCCATGGTCGCTGTACCTTCTTGGTCCATCTATGTCGTGCTTCCCTGCTGCTTCCGAACGCCGTTGCCCGGCCCCTGCCCCGCCCAAGCGAGAAGTCCCCGGTTAGTGTTTCGCGAAGTGCTGGATCACCTGCTGGACGCCCTGCCCGACCACAAAATCCACCAGCGCGAAATACGCCGCGAAGATGAAGACGCACGCGATGACGATCAGTGTGGTCGACTGCACCTCGGCGCGGGTAGGGGTGACCACTTTGCGCATCTCGGCGCGCACATCTTTCAGGAAGTCGATGACCCGCTGGGGCTGCGACTTGAACCGCTCCATACCTGTGTTTTGTTCGTCTGCCACTGCAACCGCCTTCGCCATGATGCTGCCCTCAAAAATATCCGATGCTGCGATGTTCCGTCTTGCTTGCCTGGTCTGGAGCCTTCGGAGTGGTGCTGGAAGGGGAAGGCGGGAAACTGGCGGGGGAGCTCGGATTCGAACCGAGAAGTTCGGTTTTGGAGACCGACAGTTTAACCGTTGAGCTTACTCCCCCAGGAGCTTCTAGCTGTTCGCCATTAGCTTTTAGCTAAAGGCTAGAAGCCAAGAGCTAACGGCCGCTCTATTTGGTCTCTTTGTGCGCCGTGTGCTTGCGGCACGTGTTGCAGAACTTGGAGAACTCAAGCCGGCTCGTGGTCGTCTTCTTGTTCTTCGTGGTGGAGTAATTGCGGTTCTTGCAGGTCGGACACTGCAGTGTAATGATCTCGCGCATGATTGTTGTTCTCCATACTTCGGAATTGGCCAGCCACCTCGGCTGGCAAGCAGCTTGCCTGGCTTTGTAGAAACAGAAGCCTGACACGCCGCGACACAGGGCTGATTGGCCCCTGCTGCCTCATCCTGAATTGTGCAACGGAAGGAGAAGCGGTCAGGCCACGCTCGTCCTCTGCGATTATCTCTTAAAAGGCCGCTCCGGGAAAGACGCGACCTCAAATCATGACCTCACGAAGGTGTTAGAACGCAAGAGCAGATCCTTCGCTGCGCTCAGGATGACAGCAGGCTGCTCGGATCACCCCAGCCAGCAAGCTGGCCGGGGACCCCGACTCGACGCCGCCTCAGCGCTGTCACTTGATGATCTCGGTGATGGTGCCGGCGCCGACGGTCTTGCCTCGCGGATAGCGAAGCGCAGGCCCTTCTCCATCGCGACCGGGGTGTGCAGCGTGACCTCGAGCGAGATGTTGTCGCCGGGCATCACCATCTCGGTGCCCGCAGGTAGCTTGGCCGAGCCGGTAACGTCGGTCGTCCGGAAGTAGAACTGTGGACGGTAGCCGTCGAAGAACGGCGTATGACGGCCGCCCTCTTCCTTCGAGAGCACATAGATCTCGCCCTTGAAGGTCGTGTGCGGCGTGATCGAGCCCGGCTTGGCCAGCACCATGCCGCGCTCCACGTCTTCCTTGGCGATGCCGCGCAGCAGCAGGCCCGCATTGTCGCCCGCCAGGCCTTCGTCCAGCTGCTTCTTGAACATCTCCACGCCGGTGCAGACCGTCTTGCGCGTCTCGCGGAAGCCCACGATCTCGCAATCCTCGCCTACCTTGATCTTGCCCCGTTCGATTCTTCCGGTGACAACAGTTCCTCGACCACTGATCGAGAAGATGTCCTCGATCGGCATCAGGAACGGCAGCTCGATCGCGCGCGTCGGCTGCGGGATGAACTTGTCCACCGCCGCCATCAGCTCGTCGACCTTGGCCTCCCACTTGGCCTCGCCGTTGAGCGCGCCGAGCGCCGAGCCGCGGATGATCGGCGTGTCGTCGCCCGGGTAATCGTACTTCGACAGCAGCTCGCGCACCTCCATCTCCACCAGCTCGATCAGCTCTTCGTCCTCGACCGCGTCGCACTTGTTGAGGAAGACCACGATATAGGGCACGCCGACCTGGCGGGCCAAGAGCACGTGCTCCTTGGTCTGCGGCATCGGGCCGTCGGTGGCAGCCACCACCAGAATGGCGCCGTCCATCTGCGCTGCGCCGGTGATCATGTTCTTGATGTAGTCGGCGTGGCCCGGGCAGTCGACATGCGCGTAGTGCCGGTTGGCCGTCTCGTACTCCACATGCGAGGTCGCGATGGTGATGCCGCGCTCGCGCTCCTCGGGAGCGTTGTCGATGGTGTCGAACGAGCGAAACTTGTTCGACGGGTTGTGCTTCGAGAGCACCTTCGTGATCGCCGCCGTCAGCGTCGTCTTGCCGTGATCGATGTGCCCGATCGTCCCAATGTTCACATGAGGCTTCGACCGGTCAAACTTTTCCTTGCCCATTGCTGTT
>JBEKDS010000040.1:0-32077 GCA_050014235.1 Acidobacteriaceae bacterium | reverse complement strand
TCGGTGGCAATGACCAAAAGGGAAAATGGAAGCTCGACGTCCGGTTCAATAGAGCGGATCTCATCGATCGAATCCAAGAAGTGGCGAGCCTCGGGTGCCGCATAGTGCTTACAAATCTCGATGCCGAGAAATTTTTGAGCGAGGCGTCTCGGAGCTTGCCTATGAGGAGCCTCCTTTATCTGGACCCCCCATATTTCGAGAAAGGCCCCGGACTCTACCAAAGTCACTATCGAATGGAAGACCATCTACGGATAGCCAGAAAAATCAACCAAGGCCTTTCGCACAAGTGGCTTGTCTCCTATGACGCACATCCAGAAATCATCAAAATGTACAGCAAGAGACGGAGCTTAATATACGACCTTAGATATCAGGCGAGCCGCACGTACATTGGGCGGGAAATCATGATCTTTAGCGACGACCTCGACCTCAAAGTCGACCCAAAGCTTGTCTTCCCAGTTGCGGTCGGCTAAAGCCGCCCCAACCACCATCACCCGCGCCGCACCCTCATCCGCCGGATGCAAACGAATCTCGATCACCACATCGTGTTCGAGCGCCGTGGCTCCAGTCAGGATGCGGGGTCACCCGCCTCAAGCCTGCGCGTAAGACGCACGGTCCTGAGCCGCAACCCCACCCTGCGCCTTACCCCACCGGTACTCAAGAAAATCCGGCAGGTAGAGACCATCATCCAACTGCGGCCACCACACGTCCACCCCATGCGGGCCGATCTGCAGGTCAGCCGCCTGCTCCGGCGTCGCGTTCTTCAGCTCGCCGAGCTCCTCCTTGGGGACCAGCAGCCGCCGCCCATCGCTCAGCCGCAGCATCAGAAACTCCAGCCCCGGCTCCGGCCGATACTTGGCCTCCAGGATCGTGACCTCCGGCGGCGCGTTGCGCGCCTCTTCGAGCGCCGCCTCAATCTCTTCGTCGGTCGTGGTCAGTACCCAGTCAGCCATGTGTCACTCTCCAAAGCTCCAGTAGCTCCGGCGCGTGTTTCGTCGCCGTGTTCAGGATATGGTTCACGTCCGCTTGTTTGCCATTCGGCGGTCTAATCGCCTTCTTCCTGCGCGCCAACCTTACCTCTCCGCCGACCAACTCCACGAGCACTTCAATCCCCGCGTACCGCCCATGCACATGGGCTGGCGGATGGTCATGGGAGAACGCGACAAACCACACTCCGTCGAACGTCTTCGAACCCACACCTCCACTTTAGTCCCCGCCCCCAGCGCCCACAACTGTTTTCAGAGCCCCGACTAAACGCTCGCCGCCTCGTCCCACCCCGCAGCCAGCTCTACCCATTGGCTCGCCTGGCGCCAACTGCTCTCCATCTCCGGAACGCTCAGCAGCCCATGGCCCTGCTTGCACACCTGCTCGGTGCCGTTCCACTCCAGCAGGTTGTGCGAGGGCCGGCCGACGCGGGCAGGCGATGCGAGGGCGCGCAGGCACTGCTCGCAGCGCTGCTCCTGGTCGGCGAAGACCCAGCGCAGTGCGATCAGCGCGAAGATGACGAAGAAAAGAATCTGCAGCAGGTCCGCTGTTGCCGGCAGATACGCATGCACCGGCACGCACACATCCACGCTCAGCAGGAAGCACAGCAGAAGCGCCAGCGCGGTCTTGGCCGCGAGAAACAGCCCGCGCCGGATGCGGTAGATCGCGCGCCCTCCGGAGTGCTGGCCCACCTCCCGGCGCGAGGCGATCCCAAAGCTGACGAACACCACCAGCGGCGCCGCGAAGACGAAGCGCTGCAACTGCTCCGCCAGATGCGGCCACATCGGGCCCCACCCGCCGGACATCGCCAGCGTAAGGATGCCCGAGAAGACGCACAGCGCCCCGAGCGTCGCGAGGCAGAGCGCCGCCGTCCCGCGGAAGGCCAGCCTCCAGCTCTCGCCGCGCAGCCACAGCGCGTCGCAGGCCAGGCCCAGCGAGAGGTCGGCGGCGACGCTGAAGCCGTGTCGCGCGCAATCGCGTCGTCGGTGGTGGGTGTGCCACAGCTCGGCCTGCCACGTCCGCAGCCACTCCGCGCGCCCGGCCGCGGGGACGATCTTCTCCACCGCGCGCAGCAGCGTGCGGTCGAAGCGCGGCAAGGGCGTGGGGAGTTGAGGTGTCATGATCGCTTCTCCGGGAGCAGCCGCGCGAGCAGCGGATATCGTTGCGTGGCGGCCAGCGCGGCAGTCTTGCCCGCGCGCGTCACCTCATAATATCGCCGCGCGGGACGCTGCTTGGCAGCGGCCTCCTCTTCCGGCTCCCAGCGCGATTCCACCAGCTCGTCGCGCTCCAGCCGGCGCAGCGCTGGATAGACCGTGCCGCTGGGGAGGCCCGTGACCTCCATCACGTCCAGGCCAAAGCAGTAGCCGAGGCTGAGCGCCTTGAGGATGAGGGCGGCGGAATGGGAGAGGCGAGGGGGATTCATCTTGGCGACCCAGGATTCGTCAGACTATGTAGTATGCTATCACAAGTAGTATGCTACATAGGGTAGAGAGGTGGCACCGCCATGCTGGAACTCAAACATGTTTGCAAGTCCTACCGCGGAATCCCCGCCGTCTGGGATGTCAGCTTCGCCCTGCGCGAGGGCGAGGTGCTGGGCTATCTCGGACCGAATGGCTCAGGCAAGTCGACCACGGTAAAGATGGTGATCGGGATGATCCAGCCGACCAAAGGCAAGGTCTTCTTCGCTGGCAGAAACATCCATGACGATCTGGCGGCGTTCCGCGCGCAGCTCGGATACGTCCCTGAGGAGGCGCAGGTTTACACCCACCTCTCGGGTCTCGAGTATCTGCAGCTCATCGGGCGGCTGCGTGGGATGCAGGAGAGGCTGATCGAGCGCAAGGCGCGCGAACTGCTGCAACTGCTGTCGCTCAAGGAGGCGCAGTACTCCGCGCTGTCGGACTACTCCAAGGGGATGAAGCAGCGCGTGCTGATCGCGGCGGCGCTGCTGCACGATCCCAAACTGATTGTCTTTGACGAGCCGCTCTCGGGACTGGATGCAACCTCGGCGCGCCTGTTCAAGGACCTGCTGGTGCTGCTGGCCGGCGAGGGCAAGGCCATCCTCTACATCTCCCACGTGCTGGAGGTAGTGGAGCGCGTCTGCGATCGCGTGATCGTTCTGGCGAAGGGCCAGATCGTGGCCGACGCCGCGCCGCGCGAGCTGACGGAGCTGATGCATCTGCCAACTCTGGAGAGCGTATTCGCGCAGCTGGTGCAGCAGACAGACACCGGCCAGGTGGCGCGGCAGATGGTGGACGTGATGAAGGTGCGCCATGAATAAAGGGCATAGCATTACCCGCATCCTGATCGGGCACTTCTTCCGGCGCTTCTTCGACAACGACACCGTGCAGGCCGACGGAGATACGCTCACCACCGTCGTCCGAGCGGTCTCTATCGTTGCGGTGCCGGGGCTGATGGTCCCGTTCTTTCTGCAGACCCACTATCGCAACATGCCGTTGTGGGAGGCGATTGAGGTCCGCTACTTCTTCGTGCTGCTCTCGTTTGTGGTAATGGGCGCGGTGTCGATCTTCGAGTGGGAGATGCTCTTTCCCGATAGGCTCGACTTCCTTGTTCTGTCGCCGCTTTCGCTCAGGCCCACGCAGATGCTGGCGGCCAAGGCAGCTGCGTTGGTCGGCTTTCTGGCCCTCTTCCTGGTCGGCTGCAATCTTTTCGCAATGCTGCTGCTGCCCGCAGTCGGAAGCGGCGGTTTCCTGCACCAAATGGTTGCGCATGGGGCAGCGGTGCTGTTGGCGGGGATATTTGCGGCATCCTTCGTTCTTGCGCTGGGCGGGGTGCTGCTTTGCGTGCTCGGCGCAACGCGGTTTCGCATGGCCTCTCCAATCGTGCAGATGTTGTCCGTCACCGCCCTGGCCCTGTTCCTGCTGCAATTCGCGATCTATGGTGACACGCTGCGCGCCCTGCTCTCCGGGCCGCATGGGATGGCGCGGTGGATGCCGCCATTCTGGTTTCTTGGGTTGTACGAGCAGCTGCTCGAAGGAGACGCGGCGCCGGCCTTCGCACGCGAGATGGCGCGCTATGCGCTTCGCGGCACCGCGATCGCCGCCGCGCTCGTGCTGCTCACCTATCCCACGGCGTGGACGCGCATGCGCCGGATGGCCGTGGAGGGAGCAACGAGCAAGCGCGGGCAGCCGTCGCGATGGATCGCACGACTGGTGCATTCGGTCATCCGGCGCCCCGGCGAGCGAGCCGTTTTCCACTTCATCGGGCAGACCATCGCGCGCAACAACCGCTATCAGGTCTATCTGGCGATGTACTGCGGCACGGGGCTTGCGTTCGCGGTAGCGTGCGCGGTGACGTTTCACATTGCCGGCGGGAGCGTCCATCCCGCGCTCTCACAGGAGGGCCTTCATGCGATCGTGCCGTTTCTGCTTTTCTGGACGATCGCCGGACTGCGGACCGCGTTTGCCTTCCCTCTGAATCTGGCCGCGGGATGGGTCTTTCGCGTCACCGGCGCGAAACTCGCTGAGTGCGCATCCGGCGCGCGCAAGTGGGTGTTTGCCTGCGCCGTGGCCGTGATGTGCTGCATTCTGGCCGCATTGCGCGCGGCCGGATGGGACGCGCGACATCTCCTGGTGCAGGCCGTATGCGGGCTGTGCCTTTGCGTCCTGCTGATCGATGGACTCTTCTTCTCCCAGGAGGCCGTCCCCTTCAACCAGCCAAGACTTCCCGGACGCACCAACTTCCCTCTCATGCTGACGCTCTACGTCGGGGTGCTTCCCTTCTTTGGCTTTCTTGTGGCCCAAATGGGAATGCACCTCGACAAGAAGCCTTCGGGGCTCCTGCTCCTGGCGCTCGCCGCTGCATTGGTCCATACCATGCTCCTGCTGCGCACTCGTTCGCAAGAGACTGAGGAAGAAATGGAGGGGTACGAAGGAGAGTTCCAACTTCTGGGCCTAAGCTGAAGCACTCTGCCACGCCGGAGCCTTGAGCTAATCAGCAGACAACCTCTCGCCCTGCGCCCCACACCGCCGCTTGGTATCCTCATCTGGCGATGGCCACCGAAGCGAAGACCGGGAACGCGAAGCCCTCAGCGGACACCTCCGCCAAGCCGCCCATCTATCTTCTCGACTCGATGGCGTTCATCTTCCGCGCGTATCACGCGATGCAGCGCCAGCGCCCGATGTCCACGCGCACCGGCATCCCCACCGCGGCGACGTATGTGTTCGTCAACATGATCAACAAGCTGCGCAAGGACTTCGCGCCGCAGTATCTCGCTGCGGTGTACGACCTCTCCGGCCCCGTCTTCCGTGACGAGCGCGCCCGCGAGATGAAGGGCGTGCGCAAGTGGAACATCAAAACTCAGCAGTTCGAGACCGTCGACTACGCCGGCTACAAGGCCAACCGCGCCGAGATGCCCGCCGACCTCGCGCAGCAGCTGCCCTACATCCGCCGCGCGCTGGAGGCCTTCCGCATCCCCATCCTCAGCTACGAGGGCTTCGAGGCCGACGACGTGATCGGCACGCTCAGTTGCCGACTCGCCGCGCTCGGCCACCACGTCTTCGTCGTCAGCTCGGACAAGGACATGATGCAGCTCGTCAACACGCAGGTCTCCATCCTCAACCCGACGAAAGACAATCTGGTACTCGACCCGGCGGGCGTCGAGGCGGCTCTCGGCGTGCCTCCCGCGCGTGTAATCGACGTCATGGCCCTGCGCGGAGACTCGGTCGACAACATCCCGGGCGCGCCCGGCATCGGCGATAAGGGTTCGGTCGAACTCATCCAGCAGTTCGGCACGGTCGAGGCCGCGCTCGACGCTGCCGCGGCCGCACCCGATTCGGTCAAACGCAAAACGTATCGTGAATCGTTACAAAATAATCGCGACAACATTCTCCTCTCCAAAGAACTCGTCACCATTCACACCAGCGTGCCCATCGAATCCTCCCTCGACGAGATGCGCACCCAGCCGGTCGACAACGCCGCCTGCCGCGAGCTCTTCTCCGAACTCGAATTCACCACGCTCCTCAAAGAACTCGCGCCCGCCGCCGACAACACTTCGTACGACTACAACCTGCATCCGAGCGATGCGGAGACTGCCGCGCTGCTCGTGGAAGCGCGCAAGCCTACGGCCTCGGGTGGCGCGCCGCGCGGTCTGGCCATCGCGATCTTTGAGGATATGCTGGCGATTGCCGAAGAGGTTGCGGTTGCCGAAGGCGATTCCGGGACTGCCGATACGGACGCAGAGGCCGAGCCCGCGCCGGCGGAGACGATGGACCTCTTCGCCAGCCCGCAACCCTCCCTCGGCCCTCTTACGCCTGTCGCCGACGCTTCCACTGCGGACCCTGCCTGCCAGCTTGGGCTTGCGGTTGAGGGCAACGCGGCGATCGAAGCCGCGCTGGATGCGCCCGGCCTGCGCGCGGCGCTGGAAGATGCGACGCTCCCCAAGCACGTGCACGATCTGAAAGCAGTGTTGCGCGCGCTGGCTCCGCACGGCGTGACGCTGCGCGGCGTCACGACGGATGTAATGCTGGAGAGCTACCTTGTCAACCCCACGCACGCCTCGCACACCCTGCCCGACATCGCCGCCCGCTCCACCAATCGCGCGCTGGCGCATCAGCCCACCAAGGCGAATCCGGCCGACCCCAAGCGCCTCCCCGAAGCTGCCGCGGCCATCGTCCGCCTTGCGCACGTCTTCGCCGAACAGATGGCCGAGAGCGACGCCTCCGCCGCATCCAGCCCCGGCGTGCTCATCTCCGCCGACGCGCCAAGCACCGTGCCCGCTGCCCCGCTCCGCCACATCTACGAGACCATGGACCTCCCGCTCGTCCCCGTGCTCCTGCGCATGGAGCAGGCCGGCGTGCGTATTGATTCGAGCGTGCTGTCCTCCATGTCCACGCGCCTCGCGGTCGACATCGACACCCTCGCCGAGCGCATCTACACCCTCGCCGGCGAGGCCATGGCCATCGACTCCGCGCATCGCTTCAACCTCAACTCGCCCAAGCAACTCGGCGATGTCCTCTTCAACAAAATGGCGCTCCCCAAGCCGATGAAGTACGGCAAGGGCAAGGTCATCTCCACCGCGCAGGACGTGCTCGAAGAACTCGCCGAGCATCACCCCGTCCCCGCCCTCGTCCTCGAGTATCGCCAGCTCGCCAAGCTGCGCTCTACCTACCTCGACTCCCTCCCCAACCTCGTCGACGCCGAAGGCCGCGTCCACACCACCTTCAATCAGGTCGGCACCGCCACCGGCCGCCTCTCCTCCACCAATCCCAACCTGCAGAACATTCCGGTGCGCACGGCGCTGGGGCGCGAGATTCGCGCCGCTTTCATCCCCGCGCCCGGCAACCTGCTGATGTCCGCCGACTACTCGCAGATTGAACTCCGCCTGATGGCGCACTTCAGCCAGGACCCGCTTCTGCTCAACGCCTACCGCACCGGCCAGGACATCCACACGCTCACCGCGGCTGAGGTCTTCGGCATGGACGCCGCCACCATGGACAAAGAAACGCGCAACCGCGCCAAGGCCGTCAACTTCGGCATCGTCTACGGCATCTCGCCCTTCGGCCTTGCCGCGCAGTTGGGCATCGAGCAGCGCGAGGCCCGCCTCTACATCGAGCGCTACTTCGAGCGCTACGCGGGCGTGCGCCGCTTCATCGACGAGACGCTCGAGACGGTGCGCCGCGACCAGGCCGTGCGCACCTGGTTCGGCCGCGTCCGCCCCATCCCCGACATCCAGTCGCGCAACCCCAACATGCGCGGCTTCGCCGAGCGCACCGCCATCAACACGCCCCTGCAAGGCACCGCCGCCGACCTCATCAAGCTCGCCATGCTGCGCATCGACGCCGCCATCGCCGCGCGCGGTCTGCGCTCCCGCATGACCCTCCAGGTCCACGACGAACTCCTCTTCGACGTCCTCCCCGAAGAGGCCGAAGAACTCCGCACCCTCGTCCAACACGAGATGGAACACGTCGCCGAGTTCTCCGTCCCCATCGTCGCCGAAGTCGGCCTCGGCCCCAACTGGCGGGATATCAAGTAAGTTGGCTAGTCGACTGGCGGTGGCCAACTCGCTGGAAGGCAGAGAGCGGTAGATATGGAGCAGCCTTTCAACTCCTGAAGCTTCCCGTCACAAACCTTGTGTTGGGTGATTGGCAAGGTGGTTTCAGAAAGCGCAATTTCCGCAAACGGGTTATGCACCATGATCGGCTCAACCGAAGCGAAGCTCCAGGGTACAAGCGTAGACCAGACTGCTGCGGCGCTCACAGTTGTGTTTTGTGGCCCGCTTCGGGATACCCAGGCACCGTTCGCGATGCGCTCCGTCCATGAGCTACCGTCTCTTCTCACAACAAAAGACTCCTGGCCCAACAGGCCGTTCAAAACGTCGTAGAGGTCGACTGGAAAATCGCCTACCACTTGCACTGCGACTAACAGAGGTAAGGTCAACTTTCCATAACGATTCTTTGAAATCACCGCTTCCCGCACCATTAGGTCATGAGATACTCTACGCGCCTTCTGTGGCGCCGTTAGTGCAATAGCTCGAACGGACTTGGTGCCCCTTGTCTTCGGGCCTTTGGGAATTGGCTCGAACTCTACCTTCCAACCCTTGTGTTCCCAGATATATGTTGGAACGGAAGCAAAATCACCTGAGCTGTAATACGCATTGACCACTGACCAATCCAGGCTCGAAAGCCATCGGCCCAGATCCTTTCGCAACTGCGCACCAGACGGTGACGACGATGGAGCGCCGTCAACACTGACCGATAGAAAGAAGTCGGGCGACTCTATCACATTCAGAGTGTCGTAAACCAAATTCACCCTGTTCTCCTCTACCTCGGTTAGTTGCGAGTCGCCCACGGTGACAGCTTCCACGTAAAAACGCGGTCTACCTCCCAGGGTCGCAAGGAAATCGGGGCGTGTTGCCTTGTTTTCGACGACCGGATGAAACTCTGCTGTGTGGCCAGAAGATACGAGAAGACGGTGGAGATATAGCTCAAATAGTGCCGCGCGGTGGTGCAGCTCAATCGGCGATCTGAATCTCTTCTTTAAATCCAATTTCTCCGTTTCTGGAATTTCCGCAAACCAAATTTCAAGCAAGTCGCGGATTGCAGAGACGCCAACTCGCTCACTATCGCGGTAATAGGGGTAAGTCGGCTCCGAGTATCGCTTGGGCCTTACTCCGATCTGATTCTTCTGCGCTTCAAAGAGTGTCATTGGACACTTCATTATCGGATACTCTGGTCGTGCCGCCCATGCCTAACCCGAAGACCGCCATCCTGCTCATCGACTGCCCCGACCGCAAGGGCCTGGTCGCGGCCATCATCAATTTCCTCGTCGAACGCTACGACGTCAACATCCTCAACGCGGACCAGCATCAGGATGTCGAACTCGGCCTCTTCTTCATGCGCGTCGAGTTCTCCACCGACGCCCCGGGATGCGATGAGGCCGGCTTCCGCGCCGCGTTCGAGCCCATCGCCGCGCAGTTCCGCATGAACTGGCGCATCGAGTTCGCCGAGCCGCCGCAAAACGTTGCCCTCTTCGTCTCGCAGTATCTGCACTGCCTCGCCGATCTGCTGCAGCGCCACCAGGCCGGCGAGTTCCGCTGTAGCCTCGCCCTCATCGTCAGCAACCACGAAGCCGCCCGTCCGCTCGCCGAGTTCCACCGCATCCCCTTCCACCACACCCCCATCACCCGCGAGACCAAACCGCAGGTCGAGGCTGCGCAGCTCACATTGCTCCGCGAGAACCAGGTCGACCTCATCGTCCTTGCGCGCTACATGCAGGTGCTCTCGTCAGGCTTCGTCGAGGCCTATCCGCGGCGCATCATAAACGTCCACCACTCGTTCCTGCCTGCATTCACCGGGGCGCGGCCGTACCACGCAGCCTTCGCGCGCGGGGTGAAGCTCATTGGGGCGACCAGCCACTACGTCACCGAGGTGCTGGATGAAGGGCCGATCATCGAGCAGGATGTTGCCCGCATCTCGCAGAACGACCAACTGCCCAGCCTGATCCAGAAGGGACGCGACCTGGAGCGCCTGGTGCTGTCGCGCGCGGTGCAGTGGCACCTCGACCATCGCATCCTGACCTACGCGAACAAGACCGTCATCTTCGCATGAGGCCTAAGCTTGACCAACTGCGATCTGCGCCGGCTGCACAGGCCGCTTCTTCAGGAAGTACATGCGCTGGTCGGCCACGCGCATCAACTTGGTTGAGTCCTTTGCATCGTTGGGATACATCGCGCTGCCCATGCTCGCCGTCAGCGACATCGCCTGCCCATTGACCAGGATCGGCCGCTCAACCGCAATCCGTATGGACTCGACGAAGCGTTCCACCGTGTGCTCGTTGGCCATGTCCGTGGCGACGATGGTGAACTCGTCGCCGCCCAGCCGCGCCACCGTGTCCGTCGCCCGCACGCTCTTGCGCAGCAGGCCCGCGACCTCACGCAGCACCTGATCGCCCGCAACGTGTCCCATCGAATCGTTGATCTGCTTGAAGCCGTTTAGGTCCAGCACCACCAGCGCCAGGCTGGTGCCTCTGCGGTTGCAGTGCTCGATCGCGAAGCTCAGCTTGGAGCCGAATAGGCGCCGGTTGGGCAACCCGGTCAGTTCGTCATGCAGCGCCAGCCATTCGTTATTCGACACCTGCTCCTCCAGCATCACCAGAATCATGCCGATGGAGATCAGCGACTTCTGCATGTTCCACACGTGCGAGGCGATGTCGGCGAAAGACCCGTAATTCACCACCCACGGGTGCAGCAGAAAGCACAGCGACCAGATCGAGAATCCGGTGACGATGGCCAACCTCCCGGTGCTCCTGCGTTCGAGCCTGCGATAAAAGCCGAGCGCGGCGATCGCGTACACACAGGCAAGACTCCAGTAGACTGCCGGCCGGAACCTGCCATTTGCGACCATCGCGGCAATCCCCGCCCACCCTGCCAGGGAAAGCAGCGCATAGCGCCAGCTGCGGCGCAGCACGATCGCGCTGCTGACACCCAAGACCAGGCCCAGGACAATCGCCGGCACGTACACGTGGGCGAAGCGGAGGTTCAAGCCATAGGTTGTTTCCAGTAAGAACAGCGGCAGGCCGTTCAGCGCCAGATAGAGAAGGCGCGTGCTGCGCGCAATCCTCGGGTCCCCCGCCGCCCAGAGGAACACCAATCCGGCAAGCAGGTAGCAGTCCAACACAATGACGTGCAGCACCTTGTTGGGCATGCCCGCCGAGGCGTAGAAGGTGTGCGCCACCGCCTCGATCAGGGTAAACAGCAGGCCTAGCAACCACGCGTTCGCGCGCTCCTCGTTGTGGCTGCGGCGCACCAGCGCAAGAATGACGATCAGAATCGCCAGGGCGGAAAGATCAGGAAGAAAAGCGTAGTTCATGGGGACTCCAGAGACCCTTGGTGCTCTGTGGCGACCTTGGGTGGGCCATCTTCAGCCGTTTTACGTGCGTGCGAGTCTCACTCACGATTATCCTCCATCGCGAGGGAAGCTAAAACTTAAAAAAACGGAGGTTTGTACCCTACGCAAACGGGGGAGATGGTGGGAACGAGCGGGTCTTGGCGGGATTCAGAAGATCTTCCCCCATTGGGCAATCGCCATGACAACGTAAGCAATCGCCATCGTTATATATGCTCTTAGTCTTATTCTCTTCGACTTTTCTCCAGTCGGGTCAGAATCGTAGGGAGCGAAGTACTCCCACCGAAAGACGATCACAAACCCCACGAATATGACGAGGTAGCAGCAAAGGATAACCAGGTTTCTGAAGTGCATGCCGCCATGCTACGTCTACTTAGGCCATCCCGTCATGGGCTCTAGGCCCTTGCGTAAAGTTCACACTTCGGAAAAGGAGAGCTTCACAGCGAGAGATTTTCGCGGGAGCTGGCCGCGACCTGCTCCGGTCGCCGATCGCTCTCCTGGATGAGAACGGTAAACCTTCGCCCCAGCTTTTTCCCAACCCCGCCCATAATCGCGCGCAGGGCCCTCGCGGTGCGGCCCTGGCTGCCGATCACCTTTCCGACATCTTCAGGATGAGTGGTCACCAGCAGGGTTGCGCCATCGATGCCGGCCTCGGCCAGGATCGCAACCTCGCTGGGATGGTCCACCAGCACACAGACAATCCTGTACAGCAATTGGTGTCCCGAAGCGTCCCTTGCGTCCAAAGCATTCGCGATTTGCATGGCCGGAGTTTACTCCTCACATATAATCCATCTGGCCCGGGCGGTTCGAGGCGACATACGGCATTCAAGCCGGTAATCCCTCCTGAGCTGCCTGCGCAATCTCCCTTGAGACCCTAACCCGGAACTTCATGCCCTTCGCTCCTCGCCCTCGCCTCCATTGGCGTCTTCGTACGCGCACCCTGGAACTCGGCCGCCGGACGCTGGTTATGGGCATCCTCAACGTTACACCCGACTCCTTCTCCGATGGCGGAGATTTTCTCGATTCGCGTGTGGCGCTCGCCCACGCGTTGAGGATGCTGGATGAGGGCGCGGACGTGCTCGACCTCGGTGGCGAATCGACCCGGCCCGATGCCCAGCCCATCGCACCGGAGGAAGAACAGGCGCGCGTGCTGCCCGTGCTGCGCGCGCTGCTGGCCGCGCGGCCAGATTCCGTCGTCTCGATCGACACCTACCACGCGGAGACCGCGCGGCTGGCGGTCGAAGGCGGCGCGGAGATCGTCAACGACGTCAGCGGCTACCTGTGGGATGAGGCCATGGCTGCGACCTGCGCCGCGCTTGGCTGCGGCAACGTGCTGATGCACACCCGCGGACGGCCGCGGGAATGGCGCACGCTACCGCCATTGGCGGCTGAGGAGGTCGTGCCGCTTGTCCTCCGCGACCTCGAAGCCCGCGCCCACGCAGCCCTCGCCGTGGGCATCGCGCGCGATTCCATCGTGCTCGATCCTGGCTTCGGCTTCGGCAAGCGGCTGGACGAGAACTTCCCGCTGCTCACCCACCTCGACCAACTCCACGGGCTCGGCTTCCCCATTCTTGCCGGGGTCTCGCGCAAGAGCTTCCTGCGCAGCGCGCGCAATCCGGGCGCCCCACCCCAGACAAGTTCACCGTCTGAGCTGGGAGCGGCCGTCGATCACCTGACTACGGCCGCCCACACCGCGGCCATCCTCGCCGGCGCGCACATCCTCCGCGTGCATGACGTCACTGCCGTCCGCGCCGCCGCCGCCATCGCGGACCGCGTCCTGCATCAATAGGCCAAATTAGCCAATAGCCCCATCGTCCAACAGCCCAGCTACGACGGCCCGTAGATGACCTCAAGCAGCTCGCCCGCCAGCCTGTGCAGGGGTCGAAGCAGCGGGAACCCGGCAATCTTAAGGGTCACCAGCAGCATTCTCAGCGTCTTCTCGTAGAGCAGCGTCGTGCGTTCCTGGTCCTTCGATCCGTCATAGACCCAGAACAGGATCAACCCCATCTGATACATCCATAGCAACCTGGCCAGATACGGCCTGACCGGCGGCGGCAGCCGGACGCCTGAATCGGTCACAGCCCGCTCGAACATCGCGATGTCCTGCTCCCGGATCGCTGCCGTCTCCTTGCCGAACGGCGAAAGCGGATGCTCTGGGTCGGCGTGTGCCGAGAGCGCGCCCAGCAGCCTGCGATTGGGCCCGAAGTAGTCGAACTTGGCGGAGATCACAGCACGAAGGCGGGCCTCCAGGGTCTTCGACTCGTCGAGCGCAGCGTCGGTCCGTGACGCCATCGCGGCCTGGGCGCGCGCGTAGAAGGCCAGCACAATGGCGTCCTTCGAGTCGAAATAATAGTAGGCAGCGCCCACCGCCACACCGGCCGTCTTCGCGACCTCGCGCATCGTTGCCCGCTCGAAGCCGCGCTCGCGAAACACTTCAAGCGCGGCGTCGAGGATGCGTGTCCGCGTCTCCTCGGACTTCTTCATACCGGACT
This sequence comes from Acidobacteriaceae bacterium, assembly GCA_050014235.1. Taxonomy (GTDB): domain Bacteria; phylum Acidobacteriota; class Terriglobia; order Terriglobales; family Acidobacteriaceae; genus Edaphobacter. Next base: position 18,243 of record JBEKDS010000040.1, on the reverse strand, counting down.
TCTTCAATCCGGTTTTCTTCCCCGCACTCCCCGGTTCGCTCATATCGCCAGTCGCGGGGGAGGCTGGATTCCGGAGGTCGCTCTCCTTCGCATCGTGGCAAAGACGAAGATGTTGAAGAAGTGCATCGCTCCCAGGATGAGCAGCACCACCCCGATCTTTACACTCTCCAGCTCAATCACCTGCCGCAGCGTGGACATTGGCTCCGTGGTGGAGAGCGCCAGGGCGATGTAGCCGACGTTGATGAGATAGAAGCCGACGACCAGCAGGTGGTTCACAGAATCGGCGAGCTCCGTATTGCCATGAAATGCATCGACCAGGAAGACCCGTCCGTTGCGGTGAAGGGTGCGGGCGACCCAGATCGTGATTCCGACGCTGATGGCAAGATAAGTGAAGTAACAAGCGGCAATATTCATATGAGTCTCCTTCTGTTCGGTATTTTGAACACGTTCAATAATGAAGATACACCCAATTCTGGAATTGGCAAGACATTTTTGAACATGTTCACAAATTTATTTTGCCGGGCCCGGAGAACCGGCTCATCGCCGCGCCGGCAAAGCCGGAAAGCTCCCCCTGGCCGCGTTGCCATGCCCATTACGTGCGCGATTTCCTAAGCCGGTTGAGTGATATTCTTGGGCGAAGGAAAGTCGAATGCTCATCGCGCTTACAGCCCTGCAAATTGTCAGTCTGCTCTCGGTCCTCGTGCTGCTGCTGCGCAAGTCAGCGTCCGGCCAATCCGATCCACGCCTCGCCCAGCTCCCCGAGCAGCTGTCCCACCTGATTGCCGACGAGGCGCGCCGCTCCCGCGAGGACAGCGCCACCGCCTCCGCCGCATTGCGCAACGAAGTCATCGCCAGCGTCGCAACCCTCGGCCAAAGCTTGAAAGCAGACCTCACAACCTTCCGCCAGGACAACACCGCCTCCGCCGACCGCCTCCGCAGCGATGTGGAGCAGAAGATGCGCTCGCTGTCGCAAAGCTTTGGCGACTTCAAAACCGAGACCGGCGCAAAGCACTCGGCGCTCGAAGAGTCGATGAACCGCAAGCTCCTCGAATTGATCGCCAGCAACACGATGCATCAGGACAAACTGCGCGCCTCCATGGAGGAGCGGCTGACCAAGCTCAACCAGGACAACTCCGCCGAGCTGGAAAAAATGCGGGAGACAGTCGATGAAAAGTTGCAGACCACGCTCCACGACCGACTCACCGCTTCCTTCGGGGCGGTGACGGACCAGCTCAATAAAGTCCACACCGGCTTAGGCGAGATGTCCAAGCTTTCTGAAGATGTCGGCGGTCTTTCACGTATCTTCACCAACGTGAAGTCGCGCGGCGGCTTCGCCGAGGTCCAGCTCGGCATGCTGCTGCGCCAGATGCTCGCCCCCAACCAGTTCCTGGAGAACGCTGCGGTCAAGAACGGCTCCGCCGAGCGCGTTGAGTTCGCCATCCGCTTTCCTACCAACGCAGGTGAGCGGCTGATGCCCATCGATGCGAAGTTCCCACGCGAGGACTGGGAGCGTCTGGAAGCCGCATACGAATCCAACGACGCCGACTCCATCCTGCGCGAGGGCCGCGCGTTCGAGACCGCCATCCGCACCCAGGCCGAAAAAATCTGCGCGAAATACATCAACCCGCCCGCCACCACGCCCTACGCCATCATGTTTCTGCCAACCGAGGGCCTGTACGCCGAAGTGATCCGGCGCGAGACGCTGCAGGCCGAGCTCCAGTCGCGCTGCCATGTGACGATTGCCGGGCCGACGACGCTCTCCGCCATCCTCACCAGCTTCCAGATGGGCTTCCACATGCTCGCGCTGCAGGAGAAGGGCGATGAGGTCTGGAAGGTCCTCGAATCCGCCAAGACCGAGTTCGGCAAATTCGGCAAGCTGATGGACAAGGTCGAGGGCGACGTGGGCAAGATCCAGAAGACCCTGGGCGAAGTGGGCGTGCGCACCCGCGCCATCAACCGCACCCTGCGCGAAGTCTCCGACCCCACCCTGCCCGCCAACATCCCACTGGAGTTCGAGGACTTCAGCTCGCCGGTGCACTCACTCGCCGCCAGCGTCGAGGAGGATTAGCCCTCCCCATTGTCCGCCCGCAACCCCCACACCCCGCTTTGCTTTACACTCTGCTAGGCGCTCGGTATCCTTGAATCTTGCGCGTAAGACCGCCGCATGTCATGCATCACCAGGCCCGGCGCGCATCGAATTTTGAACCGGAAGGCACAACAGGAGAACGCGAATGGCAGCAGTAGATGAAAAGGTAAAGCAGATCATCGTCGAGCAGCTTCAGGTGGATGAGGCCGAGGTCACCCCCGGCGCAAGTTTTCAGGAGGATCTGGGCGCAGACTCGCTCGACGTCGTCGAACTGGTGATGCAGTTTGAAGAGGCCTTCGACATCCAGATCCCCGATGAAGACGCAGAGAAGATCAAGACCGTCAAGGACGCGGTCGACTACATTGAAAAGAGTCAGAAGGCGGCCAAGTAGCGATGCATGCTGGGCAAGCGATGGAGCAGCAGCCGCTCCGGCGGCGCGTCGTCGTCACCGGGCTGGGCCTCATCTGCGGCGTCGGCAGGACGGTCACCGAGGTCTGGGAGGGGCTGCTGGCCGGGCGCAGCGGCATGGCCGAGATCAAGGCCTTCGACCTCACCGGCCATCCCGTCCGCTTCGCCGCCGAGGTCAAGGACTTCGACCCGCTCCTCTTCATTGACAAGAAAGAGGCCCGCAAGATGGGCCGCTTCATCCACTTTGCCATCGCCGCCTCGCAGGAGGCGATGGACCACTCCGGGCTGAAGATAGATGAATCCAACCGCGACCGTGTGGGCGTGCATATCGGCTCGGGCATCGGCGGCTTCGACGTCATCGAGCGCGAGCACTCCGCGATGCTGGCCGGCGGCCCGCGCAAGATCTCGCCGTTTTTCATCCCCGGCTCCATCGTCAACCTCGCCGCCGGCCACGTCTCCATCCGATTCGGCGCGCGCGGGCCAAACGAAGCCACCGCGACCGCCTGTACCTCGTCGGCGCACTCCATCGGCGACGCCTTCCGCATCATCGAGCGCGGCGACGCCGACGCCATGATCGCCGGCGGCACTGAGGCGGCCATCACGCCCATGGGCGTCGGCGGCTTCGCCGCGATGAAGGCGCTCTCTACCCGCAATGACGACCCCAAGCACGCCTGCCGTCCCTTCGATAAAGATCGAGATGGCTTCGTGGTCGGCGAGGGCGCCGGCATCCTGATTCTGGAGGAGCTCGAATTCGCCCGCGCGCGCGGCGCGCATATCCTCGGCGAGGTCATCGGCTACGGCATGTCCGCCGACGCCTTCCACATGACCGGAATGGCGCCGGAGGGCGAAGGCTGCTTCCGCGCTATGACGGCCGCGCTCAAAGTGGCCCGCATCGCGCCTGATCTGATCGACTACGTCAATGCCCACGCGACCTCGACCCCGCTGGGCGACGCGCTGGAGTCCAAAGCCATCGAGAACGTCTTCGGCGAGCGGGCGACCGACCACACGCTGCTGGTCAGCTCCACCAAATCCATGACAGGCCACCTGCTCGGCGGCGCCGGCGGCCTGGAAGCCGGCATCACCATTCTGGCCATGCTGAATCAGACCGCGCCGCCCACCACCAACATCGTCGAGCTCGACCCCCAGTGCCGCCTCAACTACGTCCCCAACACACCCCAGCCCGCTAAGATCGACTACGCCCTCTCCAACTCCTTCGGCTTCGGCGGCACCAACGGCTCGCTCGTCTTTCGCCGCTGGACGGAATAGCTATTCCACAACGACAAGCACCTCCCCCGCCTGCACCGTCTCCCCCACCCCCGCGCCCAGCCGCGCCACGCGCCCCGCCTTGGGCGACTTCAGCTCGTTCTGCATCTTCATCGCCTCGATCACCACCAGCCCCTGCTGCGCCGCCACCTCGTCGCCTACCGCGACCAGCACGCGCACCACGCGTCCCGGCATCGGGGCCTTCACCGCCCGCGGCCCATCCGCGCCGGCGCCCCTGCCGCGCCCGGCGCGCAGCGACCGCGGATCGCTCACCGCAAACTCCACGCGCCGACCATCCACAATCACTGCCTCGCCTTCGGGCGAGACATCCAGCACGCAGCGCACCTGACGCCCGCCCTCCAGCACGAGCGACAGAACGCCCGGCCCAATCATCCGCGCATCGACGCGCATTGCCCGCCCATCCACCACAAACGCCATCTCGCCGGACGCCCCACCGCCTAAGGCTGCGTCGCCCGCAGCAGGGGAAGGCAACTCGACCCTGCGCACCCGACCTCCGATCTCAACCCATACCGTCACTCGCGCATCCCCTCGCGCCGCGCCGTCTCGGCCCAGCCGCTTGGTTGTGAAGTGGCCGGGGCAGTCTGCGGCTCGCGGGCCGCGACAAACAAAGCTGCTGCCAGCGCTGCCAAGTCGCCATCCTCAGCGGAAGCGCCCGAGACGCTCGTCTCACCCCTCGGACCATCGTCCAACAACCGGTCCAGATACCCCGTATCGATCCGCCCCGCGCGAAAATCCGCATCGCGCAGCACTCGCTCGAACAGGCCAAGATTCGTCCGTATCCCGCCCACCGCATACTCTCCCAGCGCGCGCAGCATCCGGTCGATCGCACCCTCCCGCGTCGGCGCATACGCCACCAGCTTGGAGAGCATAGGGTCGTACTCCAGCGGGACGGCCCAACCCTCATACACCCCGCAGTCCTCGCGAATGCCCGGCCCGCCCGGCTGCACCAGCCGCGTGATCCGGCCCGGCGACGGCATAAAGCCGTTCCGCCAGTCCTCCGCGTAGACGCGGCACTCGATCGCATGGCCGCGCAGGCGCACATCCTCCTGCCGCAACGGCAGCGGCTCGCCCTCCGCCAAGCGAATCTGCATCTGCACCAGATCAAGGCCGGTGATCAGCTCGGTCACGGGATGCTCCACCTGCAGCCGCGTGTTCGTCTCGAGGAAGTAGAAGTTCTCTGCGTCTTCACGCAACCTCACCGAATCCTGCCGCCCACCTACGCCTGGAGCGTCCAACCCCTCCACCAGAAACTCCACCGTCCCCGCGTTCACGTACCCCGCGCTCAGCGCCAGCCGCACTGCGGCCTCGCCCATCCTGAGCCGCAGCGCTTCGCTCACCACCGCCGACGGCGCCTCCTCGATCACCTTCTGATGACGCCGCTGCACCGAGCACTCGCGCTCGCCCAGATAAATGCAGCGGCCATGCGCGTCCGCCATCAGCTGGATCTCAATGTGCCGCGGCCGCTCGATGCGCCGCTCCAAATACACCTCGCCCGAACCAAAGCTGCGCTCCGCCTCGCTGGTCGCCGCGCGGAAGGCCGCCTCCATCTCCGCAGGCCCATTGACCGCGCGCATGCCCTTGCCGCCGCCGCCCGCCGCGGCCTTCAGCATTATGGGGTAGCCGATCTCCCCCGCAACCCGCACCGCCTCCTCAACCGACGCCAAACCCGTCACGCTACCCGGCACGCGTGGCATCCCCGCCGCATCCGCCGCCTGCCGCGCGCGCGTCTTTGAGCCCAGCGTCCGCATCGCGCTGGCCGGCGGCCCGATGAAGATGACCCCCGCGCGCTCGCACGCCTCCACGAACTCCGCATTCTCTGAGAGAAATCCATACCCAGGATGCACCGCATCCGCGCCCGACCGCCGCGCCGCGTCCAACACCAGGTCGCCGCGCAGATAGCTCTCCGCCGCCGGCGCAGGCCCCAGCCGGTACGCTTCATCCGCCATCGAGACATGCAGCGCCGCGCGGTCCGCGTCCGAGTAGACCGCAACCGTGGCAATGCCCATCTCGCGGCACGCGCGCATCACGCGCAGCGCAATCTCACCGCGGTTCGCAATCAGAATCTTTTGTATGCCCCGTCGCAAGCCGTCATTCTAGAGCATTGCCCGCACTCCTGGGCAATGCGGCAAGTGCGCCCGGACCTATCGCACGCAGAAAAGCCTCCCGCACGCGGGAGGCCTCTGCTGTATCGCGAAGAAAAAGCGGCTTACATCGTCACTCCGCCGCCCTCTTTCTTCTCCTTCTGCTGCTCAAGCTGCTTGCGCATGTCCATTGCCTTGCTCACCCAAATGTCCGCCTGCGCAAGATCGGCCTTTCGCGCGGCTTCGTCGCCGCAGTCAACGTTGGCCTTCTCGCGGTAGACAAGCTGCAGATACTCCATGGCCTGCTCGTAAGTTGGTTCCACCGCGAGGGCCTTATTCAGATACTGGAGCGCCTCGGCAACCGGAGCGGTATTGATTGCCTTCATCTTCGCGCAGGCGCCCTTGGTCATCTTCTTGTTGCCCTGGCCGTCGTCGATCAACCCGTCGGCCGCAAGAATGGGCACGGCGTTGAGGTAGTGGATCGTGTGAAAGTCAATCGCGCCAAGCGTGTAGTAGGCCTCGGGATCGTTCGGGGCCACGGAGATGAGCTTCAGTTCGTCGGCTTTCGCCTGGTCCAATTTGCCGATATTGCGGTCGATCGACGCGATCTGCTTCAGCGCCGTAAGGTCGTTGGGGTTCTTCGCCAGCACCGAATTGAAGCCATCCAGCGCCTTCTGCGCCAGCGCGAGATTGCCCGGATCCATCAGGTTCGGCACCACCTGGTAGGCGTAGGAGGTTGCAAGATAAAGCTTCGCGGTATCCGACTCCGGATCGAGCTGCACCGCCTCCTGAAAATCGGAGACCGCCTCCTCGTACTGCGCATTCTTGAACGCCGCCACACCTTTGTTGATGCGGTCGCGCGACTTCAACTTGTTGCACCCGGTCGCTGTCCCGAGCAACCCTGCCAGTGCGAGCACCACAGAAATTCGTGCAGTCAATCTCATGGGGCGATGAGTCTCCTTCGCTTACGCGTTCTCTTCAGACGCTAAATGAGTAGTTGGGGGTTTTGCGCTCGCCCCTCGATTGTAATGTGACATTGCCCAACCTTACCAGCAAAAGCGCCCGCTTCGCACCTTCGTACCCGAGGGCTGCACTGCATATGATGCAAATTCAACAGTCCATCCGCGCAGCCGGTAAAACCATCCTCCGCGCGCAAGTAACTATAGACGAACAGCCCGTTACTAAGTTTCCCGTCATCAGGCTGCGCTCACACGATCCGTCCATCGCGCAAATGCACCGAACGGCCCGCGTACGACGCAGCCTCCGCGTCGTGCGTGATCATCAGAATTGTCTGCCCGGTGCGCTGGTTCAGGTCCTTCAGCAGACCCAGTACCGCAGCTGAATTCTGGCTGTCCAGATTTCCCGTCGGCTCGTCGGCCAACAGGATCGCCGGCTGGTTCACGATTCCCCGCGCGATTGCGACGCGCTGTTGCTGTCCGCCTGAGAGCGCCCTCGGCTTGTGCTTCATCCGGTCGGTGATCCCAAGCAACTCCAGGACCTCCTGAAACTCTTGAGTGAACTCCGTGCTGCGTCCGCCAATGTACTCCACAATTTTGATATTGTCTTCCGCCGTCAGCGTCGGCAGCAGATTGTACTTCTGGAAGACGAAGCCCACGGTGGTCTTGCGCAGCGCCGTCCGCTGCTGGTTGGTCATCCCGGCCAGGTCTTTCCCGTCGATCACCACCGTCCCCGCGCTGGGCGGCGTCAGCCCACCGAGAATGTGAAACAGCGTCGACTTTCCCGAGCCCGACGGCCCCACGATGGCCACAAACTCACCCTTCGCAATCTCCAGGTTCACCCCGCGCAGCGCCGCCACCTCCACGTCGCCCACACGATAGACCTTGGTGAGCCCCCGGACGCTGATGATCGGCCCCGGCGTCGCCGGAACTGTTGCCTCTGCGCCCTCACTCATACCGTAATTGCCTCACTCATACCCGCAGTTGTCTCACTCATACGAGAGCGCCCTCACTCATACGAGAGCGCCTCGGTCACATCCTGACGCACCGCCTTCATCCCCGGCACCGCCGCGCCCAGCAGCGCGCCCACCACGGCAATCGCGCCCGCAATCGGCCACCACCCATACACCGTCTCCTGCACCAAGCTCGCCGGCACCAAGTGCCCCATCATCCACTGCGTCCCGTAGGTAAACACAATCCCCAGCACCGTCCCAAGCAGCGCCAGCATCAGGGTCTCGCGCAGCAGGATGCTCAACACCAGCCCGGACGACCCGCCCACCGCCTTGATGATTCCAATCTCGCGCGTGCGCTCCAGTACCGCCGTATACATCACAATGCAGACAACAATGAAGCCGAAGATCACCGCCACGCCGATCACCACCCCGATAAAGGCCCGCAGCATCTCCTCGGTCGCGTTCGTGAACATGGAGATGAACTCGTCCATCGTGAGCACCGGATAATTCACCAGCTTCGTCTCCAGGTCCTGCTTCACCTGGTCGGCCAGTCTCGGATCGTCCAGCTTCGCGTAGAGCACCGTCACATGCCCTTCGCCGCCGGGGATGATCGCCTGTAGCGCGTGCAGACGCACCGTGATATGCGTCAGCTTGCCGTCCTCGTAGATGCCGGAGACCTTCCAGATATGGTTCGCCAGGTCAATTGAGTCGCCCACGCGCAGGTGCTTCTCCTGCGCGTAGTACTTGTCCACCGCGACCTCCGTGTCGCTCGCCGGGTCGCCGCCGGAGTCGTACTCGTACCCGCCGCTCATCCGGTTGAACGAGGGGAAATCGACGCCGGTGATCGAGTAGGGGAACGTAAGGCTCATGTTCGCCGTCCCCGTCGCCGCGACCACATGTGGCTGTCCCGCCAGCCACGCCACATACTTCTCGCTGATCGGCGCCGAGTTTAGGCTCGCCATCACCGACGAGTTCGGCGGCCGGACAATCACGTCTGCGCCCACCCCCCGCGCCCGCGCCGTAGTCGAGTCCAGCGTTCCATCGCTCACGCCCACCAGCGTGAGGATCATCGTCACCTCAACCGCAATCGCCAGCACACTCAACAGCGTCCGCACCGGCCGATGACCCAGATTTGCGAAGATCAGCTTATTCAACACAAGCCCTAAGTCTAACCCAACCCCCGCACCCGCCCCCAACCCTCGACCGCGCCCAGCCCGCTAAAATAAGCCATGCGCGTTGCCGCCCTCATCGCCGGCTTTGTCTTCTGCCTCAGCGTCGCGGTCGATGCCTTCCAGACCATCATCCTGCCGCGCCGCCCGGTGGGCCGCTTACGCATCACCCGCATCTTCTACATCGTCACCTGGACGCCGTGGTCCGCGCTGGCGCGCCGCGCGCACGACCCCAAAGCCCGCGAGCAGTTCTACAGCATCTACGGCCCCGGGTCGCTGCTCCTCCTGCTGGTGGTCTGGGCGCTGCTCCTGGTCTCCGGGTTTGGCCTGCTCTTCTTCGCCATGGGCACGCCCTTCGGCGACGTCATGGGCGGCCAGACCGCCCTCGGCCGCCTCGGCACCGACCTCTACGTCAGCGGCACCACCCTCTTCACCCTCGGCCTCGGCGACGTCGTCCCCCACACCTTCGCCGCGCGCGGGCTGGTCATCTTCGAGTCCGCCACCGGCCTCGGCCTGGTCGCGCTGGTCATCGGATACGTTCCCGTCCTCTACAACACCTTCTCCCACCGCGAGGTCTCCGTCGCCCTGCTCGACGGCCGCGCCGGCTCGCCGCCCACCTCCACCGAGCTGCTGCGCCGCCACGCCTTCGATGGCGGCCAGGAGGCCCTCGTCGTCCTGCTCGCCGAGTGGGAGCGCTGGTCCGCCGAGATCCTCGAATCCCACATCTCCTACCCCATCCTGTGCTTCTACCGCTCGCAGCACGACAACCAAAGCTGGCTCTCCGCCCTCACCGCCGTGCTCGACACCTGCGCCCTGCTCATCTCCGTCGTCCCCGGCATCGCCTCGCGCCAGGCCCAGCTCACCTTCGCCATGGCGCGCCACGCGCTGGTCGACCTGGGCCACGTCTTCCATCTGGAGAAGTATGAGAAGCAGTGGCTCGCGCGCGGCGGTCCCGACCGCCTTCCCCCCGAAAACTTCCAACGCGTCTGCGACCTGATGGTGGAGGCCCACCTGCGCCTATGCGGCGACCCCGAAGCCCCCGCCCGCCTGCACGCCCTGCGCGCCCTCTACGAACCCCACGCCCAGGCCCTGGCCGACTTCCTCGGCATGTCGCTGCCCGGATGGGTGCCCGAACCCCGCGCCAAAGACCAGTGGAAGCTGGTCGAAGCCGTGCGCGCCCAGGCCGCGTATGCCATAAAGGAAATCGCCGTCAGCGACCAGTCCAACGCCGTCCGCCTCCACCGCGACGAACACTAGCTCGTTGTGGCCGGAGACGCCCGGCCGGGACCTACTCCTGCGGCGGCCGCGCCTGGGGAGGCGCGGGGTTCAGCTTCTCCGCGGCAATCGTCGCCGCAGGGCCCTTGGGGTCGTCCTGCTTCAGATCCGCGTAGATCTTCTTCGCCTGGTCCGCCCTGCCCTCCGCCTGATACACAGCCGCCAGCTGCAGCTTCGCCAGACCGGCCGGCACCGTCACCGCCGGTTTCGCGGCCAGCTGGTTGTAAAGGTCGATCGCCTGCGGATCGCGTCCGGTGTCGTGGTAGAGCTGCGCCAGCGCCAGCTTCGCCAGCGCGGCTAGGTTCTTGTCCCACCCGCTCGCGACCTTCTTCAGGGTGTCCTCCGCAGCCTGGTTGTTGCCCTCATCGATGTAGGTCAGCCCGGCGAAATATCGCGCATTCTTGCCGCTGGGCGTCATGCCGTAGCGCTTGACGATGTCCCCAAACTGCGCATTGGCCGCCTTGGCCCGCTCGGCGATCGAAGGAAACGTCAGCACTCCCGGAGGGACCGCCTGCCCTGGCTCCGCCAGCGGCGTCTCGTAGGTCTGCATCGCCGCGCCAAACGCAACCATCGCCGCATTTGCGCGGTTGTTGTAGATCACGCCGCCCAGCACCGCGGCGACAATCACCACAAGCAGAATGGTGGTGGTGACGATCACCGATCGCCGGTTCTCGCTGGCCCATTCGAGGCCGTGGCTGGTGGTGGTGACAAACTTGTCCTTCTTGAGTGCTGCCTTGGTCTGCTGGTCCACTGGGTTTCGGTCTTCCTTTTGGGTGCCCGCGCTCACGGCTTCCGTCAGCGCCCGCGCCGATCTCGCTCGAACCTCCTGTGGCCCAGAGACACGGCTGCGCCGGTGCGCGGCACAACCCCCCCAGTCTACCAGCCAACCCGCCGCCGGTGCTAGACTTCGCCCATGATCCGCGGTACGGTCGTGCGCACCATTCGGCGCAACTTCGAGCGCATGCTGCGCGCTACAGTGTTGGCCGCTCCCATGGTTCTGCTGTGTGTTCCAGCCATCGCTCAGTCCGCGCTGGCGCAGGACTCTTCCGCGACCGCCGCGCCCACCACAGCTACCCCCTCCCTCGCCACCCAGATCGCCACCCTCCTCACCCCACCCGACATCGCCCGCGACCATTGGGGCATCGCCGTCACCACCCTCGACGGCGCCCCCATCTACTCCCTCAACGACGCCCAGCTATTCCAACCCGCCAGTAACGCCAAACTCTTCACCACCGCCGCCGCCCTCGCCCTCCTCGGCCCGGACAAGACATTCGAGACCAAGGTCATCGGAACCCTCAACGCCGCCACCGGCATCGTCACCGGCGATCTCGTGATCGTCGGCGGCGGCGAGGCGAATCTCTCCGCGCGTCAGCTTCCCTACGTCGAGCCCCCAGTACAGCCAAGGCCAGCACTACCCCCCCCCGATCCGCTGCGATACCTCGCCTCCATGGCCGACCAAGTCGCCGCGAAGGGGGTCAAGTCCATCACCGGCGACATCGTCGGCGACGACACCTACTTCCCCTGGGAACCTTACCCCGAAGATTGGGCCATCGATGACGCGGTCTGGGGCTATGGGGCTCCCGTAAGTGCGCTGTCCATCGCGGACAACCAACTCCGCCTTACCGTCCCGCCGGGTACGATCACTGGCCCCAAGGGCCACGAGACGTATCGCAGCAGCACACCGGTCCTCGATCAGAATGGTGTGCCGTACTACACCGTTCAGTCCACAGTGGAGGTCACCACGGCAAAGTTCCCAACGGCGGTCCAGGTGGAACGCGCCCCCGGCTCGCGCGTCATCCGCGTCTATGGTCAAATGGTCTCCAACGCCGTACCGGACGTCGAAGAGATCGCCATCGCCGATCCCGCCGAGTACGCGGCCATCGCCTTTAAGCAGCTCCTGCAAGCCCGCGGCATCGCCGTCAGCGGCACCGCGCGCGCCCGGCACCTTCCCTCCCGCGACCCATTCAGCTTCGTCACGGCCCTCCACGCGCAAGGAAGCTGCGAGGCAATGACGGTCGCGGGGGGTGAATGCGCCGGCGATTGCGCCGTGCTGTCCCACTTCGGCGATGTCCTCGCAACCCACCGCTCCGAGCCGCTCGCCCAAGACGTCGTCCTCACCAACAAAGAGAGCCTGAACCTCCACGCTGAACTGATGCTGCACCATCTCGGCCGTCGCGTGACCTGCGGCGATGGCTCGACCGTCGTCGGCGCGCGCATGGTGCGCGCCTTTTTGATAAGCGCGGGCCTCGACCCCAACGACTTCCTCTTCTTCGACGGCTCCGGCCTGAGCGGCCACGACCTCGTTACTCCGCGCGCCACCGCCAAGCTGCTCACCTACGCCGCGCACGATCCCAAAACCGGCGCGCCCCAGCCCTGGTTCGCCGACTGGAAGGCCTCGCTGCCCATCGCCGGCGAGGACGGCACCCTCGCCTCGCGTTTCCCCAAGCCGCCCCTCAAAGACCACCTCTTCGCCAAGACCGGCACCCTCGGCGAGGCCCGCGCCCTCTCCGGCTACCTCGACTGCGCCAGCGGCCGAACCGTCATCTTCTCCATCCTGGTCGGCAACCACCTCCCCGGCTCCAACGCCGACCGCGACGCCATGGACCGGATCGTCGCCGCCATCGCCGCCGCGGAGTAGCGCCCGCCACTTTCCCCTCGCCCAACCCCTCGCCTCTCGTGCATACTGCTGGGTACAGATAACCACCGCCTCCCCACGGCGCCGAGCAGACAAACTCACCCACACAAGGAGCCCCACATGGCCACCGATGCAATGCGCCCGCAGGCTATCCTGCGGCACAAGCCCGCGAACCCCGCCTGGGACCGGGTCTTCTTCGCCTCGATGGCCCTGGTCCTCTGGGCCACTGTGCTCTACGGCTTCGCCAAGACTTACTTCCTCGCCGGCATGGTCGCCGCGCCGCTGCCCAACAAGCTCATCCACATCCACGGCGCCGCCTTCACCCTGTGGATGGTCCTGCTCGTGGTGCAGATCGGCTTCGTCTCCGCCGGGAAGATCGCCTGGCACAAGAAGCTCGGCCTCTACGGCTTTGGCCTGGCCGTGGCGATGCTCATCCTCGGCGCGCTCGCCGCCACCGATGCCCTGCGCCGCGGCTCCGCCCCGCTGGGCCTCACACCGCAAACCTTCTACATTGTCCCGCTCAGCGACATTCTGGTCTTCGGCGTCCTCGTCTTCTTCGCCTACCGCGCCCGCCGCCGGCCTGCCGCTCACAAGCGCCTCATCCTCATCGCCACCATCGGCATCATGGACGCCGCGGTCGGCCGCTGGCCCGTCGCCTTCCTGCAGACCAACCCGCGCGCGCAGGACCTCGTCCCCTTCGCTTTTCTTCTCGCGGTGATGATCTACGACCTCATCTCGCTGCGCCGCATCCAGAAGGCCACCCTATGGGGGTCGCTCTTCGTCATCGTCGTTCACCTCACCCGCGTGCCCATCGGGATGAGCCCGATCTGGCAGCGCTTCGCACACCACATGGCAACCAAGGGCTGAGCGTGACCCAACCCCGATGCGCCACTGCTGCGACGATGCAAGAACAGATGCGAGAATAGTTGCATGAAACTCTTTGCCACCGGCCTGCTCTGGGTGGGCGTCGCCATGATGATTGCGGCGTCCATCGGCTGCACCAAAATTCCTCCGCCCACCCCGCTCTCCGAACTGAATCCGCAACAGCTGCAGGGCCACGACGTCTACGACATGCACTGCGCCAACTGCCACAACGACCGCAACAATAACCCCCTCAATGGCCCTTCGCTGTTGGGCATCTTCAAAAAGCAGTACCTGCCCAGCGGCGCACCCGCCAACGACGATCGCGTGATGTCCGCCGTGGTCTACGGCTACGGCATGATGCCCGCCCTCGGCAATACCATGACCCCCGGCGAGCGCGAGGACCTGCTCGCGTATCTTCATACCCTGTAGGCCTGCGTCGTCCGTTGTGGGCCGCGTTGTCCGTTCTGCGTTCTCCGTTGTACACAACCGCGAAGCAGCCACAACGAACAGCGCGCTATCGACAACGGATCACGGACAACGCACAACGAACCGCCTGCACAACCATCCCTCGGAGCCCAGAATTGCCGGACCAGCCGCAGAACGCGAAAGGCCAGATGCTCCCCGGCATCGCCGCCATCTGCCTCTTCATGATCTTCATGACCATGATTAACGTCTACGCCGCGCTGCACGGCGCCTACGGCGGGGGCGTCGCTCGCTACGGCGTCCTGGCCCTATGCACGCTGCTCGCCGCCGGCATCTTCGGCCTGCTGCGCCTGCAGAAGTGGGGATGGGCGCTGGTCGCCGCCGGCTGCCTGCTCTTCGCCGCGGGGGACTTCTACTACTTCTCGCGCACTCACGTCGCCTTCTTCCTCGTCCGCGGCCTCTTCGTCCTTCTCTTCTTCCTCTACCTCGCGCGGCAGGAAACCCGCGAGCGCCTGCTGTAGCACCGCAGCCCAAACCCAGCAACCAGCAAACGATATAATCAACTGCGATGGCCCCGCCCACCGCCGCCAATCCCGCCCTGATCCAGATCGACCTCGCGCCGCGCCGTCCCGTGCGCAAGCCCGAGTGGCTCAAGGCGCGCGCCCCCGGCGGCGAGACCTTCCACGCCCTCAAAAAGCTCGCCCGCGACCTGAATCTGCACACCGTCTGCGAGAGCGCGCAGTGCCCCAACATCGGCGAGTGCTGGAACCAGAAGGCCGCGACCTTCATGATGCTGGGCAACCTCTGCACCCGCCGCTGCGGCTTCTGCGCGGTGCCCAAGGGCCGCCCCGCACCCATCGACCTCGACGAGCCGCGCCGCGTCGCCTACGCGGTCGCGCAGCTCGGCCTCGCTCACGCCGTCATCACCAGCGTCAACCGCGACGACGACAACCTCGGCGCCGCGCAGGCCTTCGTCTCCGTCATCCGCGAGATCCGCGCACAGGCGCCCGGCTGCCGCGTCGAAGTCCTCACCCCCGACTTCCAGGGTGTGGATGAGGCCCTGCGCATGGTCGTCGCCGCCCGCCCCGACATCCTCAACCACAACATCGAGACCGTGCCGCGCCTCTACGCGATCGCAAAATCGGGCGGTCGCTACACCCGCTCCCTCGAGTTCCTCCGCGCCGCCAAAGCCATCGCTGCCGAGACCTGCCACAAGCAAATTACCAAGACCGGCATCATCGTCGGCCTCGGCGAAGAGATGCACGAGCTGCTCGCCGTCTTCCGCGACCTCGCCGAGCGCAAGGTCGACATCCTCACCATCGGCCAGTACCTCCGCCCCTCCCGCGACCACCTCGTCATGCAGCGTTTCTACACGCCCGGCGAGTTCGCCTCCCTCAAGCACGAAGCCCTCGCCCTGGGCTTCCGCCACGTCGAATCCGGCCCCCTCGTCCGCTCCAGCTACCACGCCCAGCAGCAATCCCAAGCCACCGGCCTAGCGTAGGAGTCCAGTCGGGCCCCAACGATTCCGCCCGGATCGACGCCCTGTGTGTGGCGCATTACTGAGTTCATTTACACTCGTCGCACGCGAGGTATCCCCGTGAGCCGCACCGTACCTGGAAGCTGTCCAAGCCCAAAGACCCCTGCAACTCCCCGCATCGCCCTGGCGCTCGCCTTGGCTCTCCTGCCGGCCGCTGGCCATCGCGCTTTCGCGCAGGACGAGCCCGGCAACCCGCTGCACACCGCCTCCAGCGTCGAGCTCGAAGTGGTCAAGGCGGTCCTCAACGAAGAGAAGGCCTGGAACAAAGGCGACCTCGCCGCCTTCGAGAAGGGATACAAGGACTCGCCCAACACCATCTTCATGGGCGCGCAAATCTCCCGCGGCTACGCCCAGATCGTCGAGGACTACAAGCGCAACTACCCCACCCAGGCCGCCATGGGCACGCTCGAGTTCTCCGAGGTCGAGGCCTATCCCCTCAGCGACACCTTCTGGGTCTGCCTCGGCAAGTACCACCTCGACCGCTCCAAAAAGCAGGGCGGCCCCGCCGACGGCCAGTTCTCCCTCGTCCTCGAAAAAACCCCCGACGGCTGGAAGATCGTCCTCGACCACACCACCTGAACTCGACCACGCCACCTGAATCTGAGAGGAACGCCCATGATCTTCCACGTCGCAATGGAACCCGCCGAAGACGGATGGATAACGATTCATTGCCCCGCATTTCCGGGCTGCATCTCGCAGGGCAAAGACGAGCAGGAGGCGATGGCGAACATCAAGGAAGCCATCGTCGCCTGGCTCTGGACAGAAGACCAGAAGGCCATCAGTTCCTTGCCCGTAGACCAACGATCGCTGATGGTCTACATCTAGACCGTCATAATCTCCTTCTCTTTCGCCTTGAACATCTCCTCCACCCGCTTGATCTCCGCGTCCGTCAACTGCTGAATCTCCTCGTTCGCCCGCTTCTCGTCGTCGGCCGAGATCAGCTTCTCCTTCGCCGCCTTCTTCACCTGGTCGTTGCCGTCGCGCCGGATGTTGCGGATCGCGGTCTTATGGTCCTCCAGCGCCCCGGCGAGGTGCTTCACCGCCTCCTTGCGCCGCTCCTCGTTCATCGGCGGGATGGGCACGCGCACCACCTTGCCGTCATGCATCGGGTTGAAGCCCAGCCCGCTGGTGCGGATGGCCTTCTCCACCGCCGGCACAATGCCCATCTCCCACGGCTGTACCAGAATCAGCTGCGCCTCAGGCGTCGAGATCTGCGCCACCTGCGAGATCGGCGTATCGGTGCCGTAGTAATCCACCTTCACCTGGTCCAGCATGTGCACACTCGCCCGGCCCGTGCGGGTCGAGAGCAGGTTCGCCCGAAAGTCCTCGACCGTCTTCTCCATGCGCGTCTTCAACTGCCCATGCACGTCCTTCAACGCCACATTCGTCGCCATCGCCGATGCCATACTCTCTGCGCCCTCCCGCCTACCGATTTTCGCGCCTGCCCTCTTCGGGCCGCCGACCTCGCTATTCTACAGACCTTGGCGCACGATGGCAGCGCGCTCGCCCAGCTGCATTCCTCGCCCGAGTCGCCGCGAGAGAGGCGCCGCATAAGGGCAACCAGCTAAAAATTCAGCTGGTTACCATAGTTCGATTGACACGTCATGCACCCGACACTAGCGTTAGTGGAGTGAACGTCGATCTTGATTTCGAACAGCTCGCCGAGCTCGAGCTGATCTCGCTGCATGCTGGCAAATCGTCAGCACAACTGCTGATGGAGGCGGCGCTGCTCGTCCTCAATCGCGATGCCCATCTCAACGACCAGTTCCACGCCGCGGAGTCGCAGCGGTTCCTCGCAGAGGACCAGATGGAGCTGCGCCTCGCCCAGTTGCTCCGCCGCTAGGTTGTATCTGATATAGAAATTGTCATCCTGAGCGCAGCGAAGGACCTGCTGTTTGCACGAGGTCCGTGCCCCGTCTCCCGTAAACAGCATAAAGCCCCACCCTTGCGGGTAGGGCTTTATCGGGGCCCCCGGCAAGCTAAGCTTGCTGGGGTTGTATTATGCCGGCGATCACCTAATCTCCCACACACTTACGCATGCAGTACCATCGGCCCAACGAGGCTTAACTTCCGTGTTCGGGATGGGAACGGGTGTGACCCTCGTAGTAAACTCACCGGCAATATTGTGAAATCTCGCTCACGCGATCTCTCATAACTGAATAGATTGGGAGTTAGAACATTTCCTTGCAGCAAACTTGGAAATGTCCTTGGGATAACTACAGGGCTTGTGTTGAATGAACTCCAGAACAGTGGACTTACTTCAATCGAACGATCAATAGCCTGATCGAGCGATCGAATTATCACTGCGCAGAGTAAAATTCTATGGACAAGCCAAACGGGCGATTAGTACTGGTAAGCTACACGCATTGCTGCGCTTCAACCTCCAGCCTATCAACCAGGTGGTCTTCCTGGGCCCTTCATTTCCCTTTTGGGTTGGGAGATCTCATCTTAGAGCGTGCTTCCCGCTTATATGCATTCAGCGGTTATCACAACCGAACTTCGCTACCCAGCCGTGCCCTTGGCAGGACAACTGGAACACAAGAGGTTCGTCCATCCCGGTCCTCTCGTACTA
>JBEKDS010000039.1:0-23960 GCA_050014235.1 Acidobacteriaceae bacterium | reverse complement strand
ATGGTCCGCCAGGTTCCGAACCAGCAGCGGCAAAAGACTCACGACGAACAGGAAGAAGAAGTTGGACCACACCATTTTGCGGTTGAAGGTCTCCATTTTCGCGAAGTATCGATGGTGCGTCAGCCAACACAAACCGATCATCGAAAACCCGATCGAATAGATGCCGATGGCTGACAGGATAGGAAAGAAAGCGCGCCAGCCGCCGGTGGCGGGCGTATGCAGATCCAGCACCATGATGGTGATGACGATCGCCATGACGGCATCGCTGAAGAGCTCGAGACGGTGCTTCATGGTTCTCCTCGTGGAATGGTTTCGAGAATTGTACCGTTCGGCTGGACGCGCGGGTTCGGAGCGGTCCAATCCCATGTCTCAGAATCGAGACATGGGGCACCCTGATGGTTGCTAGTCTTCGGAGTCGTCGATGGTGGCGGGGAGGTTGCCTTCTCGGCGCATGCGGAGGAAGCCGCGGATGAAGGGTTCGAGGTCGCCATCGAGGACGCGGTCGACGTCGCCGACCTCGACGCGGGTGCGCAGGTCCTTGGCCATGCGGTAGGGCTGGAGGACGTAGCTGCGGATCTGTGAGCCGAAGCCGATCTCCAGCTTTGAGTCTTCGATTTTGCGCGTGGCGGCTTTCTTCTTGTCGAGCTCGTATTCATAAAGCTTGGAGCGCATCATCTTCATGGCGCGTTCCTTGTTCTTGTGCTGGGAGCGCTCGTTCTGGCAGCCGGTGACGAGGCCGGTTGGAATATGAGTGATGCGCACGGCGGAGTCGGTGGTGTTGACGTGCTGGCCGCCTTTTCCTCCGGAGCGGTAGGTGTCGATGCGCAGGTCCTCGGTCTTGATGTCGATCACGATGGTGTCGTCGATCTCCGGGCTGACGAAGACGCTGGCGAAGCTGGTGTGGCGGCGTTTGGCGGAGTCGAAGGGCGAGATGCGGACGAGGCGGTGTACGCCGGTCTCGCCGCTGAGCAGGCCGTAGGCGAAGTCGCCGGTTATGGTGAAGGTCGCGGATTTTATTCCGGCTTCGTCGCCATCCTGGATTTCGTTGATCTCGGTGCGGAAGCCCTGGCGCTCGGCCCAGCGCAGGTACATGCGCATGAGCATCTCGGCCCAATCCTGGGATTCGGTGCCGCCGGCGCCGGGGTGGACGGTGACGATGGCGTTGAGCGGGTCGGTCTCACTGGAGAGCATTGTCTTGGATTCGAGCTTTTCTGAGAATGCGATGAGCGCGGGGATCTCGCGTTCGAGGTCGGGCTCGGTGGCTTCGCCCTCGCGGGCGAGTTCGAAGTAGGCTTCGATGTCTTCGGTGCGGCGGGCGAGTTCGGCGTCGTCCGCGAGGAGGGTCTCCAGGCGTTTGCGGTCGCGCATCAGGGGCTGGACGCGGGCGGAGTCTGCCCATATGGTGGGGTCGGCGATCTTTTCTTCGATTGCGGCGAGTTCGCGGTTCAGGCGGGGCGCGTCAAAGATACTCCCGCAGCTCGCGAACCCTGTCGCGCACCGGGGAGTATCGGTACTCCAGATCATCCAGCATACTCACCCAGTTTACGGCATCGGCGGCTGGATCACGCTGTCGACCGGGTGCGCGATTACATGCCGGACAGCGGGCGGTAGTAGTAGCACTCGTTGGCGAACTCAACTTCGAACAGGTTGGTGGAGTCCTCGGCCTGCTCAGCCGAGCCGAGCAACAGATATCCGTCCGGCGCCATCTGGCGGTAGACGTCGCTGAAGACGCAACTGCGGTCTTGTTGAGGGAAGTAGAGAAGCACATTGCGCAGCAGCACAAGGTCGAAGAGCGGCAGCTTGGGCAGGGGCGCGCAGAGGTTCGCATACTGGAAGTCGCAAATCGAACGCAGCGCGGGCGCGACCTCCCACTCGTCGTCGTGGCGCACCATGTACTTCACCAGCATTCGCGCCGGCAACCCCCGGTTTACCTCCAGGCGCCGGTAGCGGCCGCGGCGGGCGTAGTCGATCACCTGGGCCGAGATGTCAGTCCCCACGATCTTTACGTCCCAACCCGTAAGCTCCGGGAAGTGCTCGGCGAGCAGCATCGCGATGCTGTAGGCCTCCTGGCCAGTGGAGCTCGCGGCACTCCAAATGCGCAGCTTGCGGGTGGCGGAGTTCCTTTCGATCAACTGGGGCACGATCTTCTCGCGCAGCAGGTCGAAGGGTTTGCTGTCGCGGAAGAAGCTGGTCTCGTTGATGGTCATCGCCTCCGCCACGGCGCGATGCAGTTGCGGAGTGCGATCGACACGCAAGATGCTAACGAAATCCTCCAGAGTTGAGGCCCCCGCATTCTTTGCGATGGGCTGCAGCCGCGTCTCGAAGAGCGCGTTGCGCGATGGATCGATCATGTTAGCCGACTGGGAGAGCACCAGCTGGCGGAGATATGCGTAGTCGGAATCAGAGCAGCCCATGGAGTACCTCGGGGTGTGGCGCGACGGTTGAAGCTTCATGCGGACGAGCATTTCGGAGCGCCGTTGCGTTGGAGATTTCAGAGACAGAATCGCTGCGTCTCGCCGCTGCGCGCCGCGTCAACTCGCCAGCCAACGCGCCCAGCGGCAGTGGCGGGCGCGAAATGCCCGCCTCAAAGACGCGTCCGGGCATTCCCCAAACCGCCGAGGTGGCGTTGTCCTGGGTCAGCACTGTGCCGCATGCCTCATGCACGCGCCGCGCTCCGGCCAGTCCATCGGACCCCATGCCGGTCATTACCAGGGCCACCGTCCCCGCGCCATAGACCCTTGCTGCTGAGCAGAAGAGGTAATCCACTGAAGGCTTGCAGTGGTTGAGCGAAGGCTGCTGGTGGAGCTTAATTGAAGGTCCGCGCGCGCAATTCCTGCGCGTCGCGGGCCTGTCCCAGCCCTCGGGCTCCCTGATCTCCATGTGCGCATCGCCGGGTGCGATCCATATGGTGCCGGGAAGCAGCTCGACCCCGTGGCTCGCTTCACGCACGCGCAGCGCGCAGCAGTTGTCCAGCCGCTCTGCCAGCGCGCCGGTAAACAGCTTTGGCATATGCTGAACGATCATCACCGGCACGGGAAAGTCCGCTGCCAGTCTGGGGAGGACGATCTCCAGCGCAGCCGGGCCGCCGGTGGAGACGCCAATCACCACGATCTCGACGGGCGCCCAGGCGCATATGGGAGCGGGACTTCGCGCGCCTTCCGGGGCGAGTGGCCGACCCGCTGGACTAGACTCGATTCGCAGCGGGTCTCGCATCCCTGTGAGGACCTCGCGCCTTGCGCCGGCCAGAGCGACGATCTTCGGCATCAATTGGCCGGCCAGTGCGTCCAGCGCTGTCGCGAAGCTGCTCTGCTCGCTCGGCTTCGTGACATAGTCCGCTGCGCCCAGGGCGAGGGCTTCCAGCGTCGAGCGTGCGCCGCACTCGGTATACGCGCTGCACATGATCACGGGCAATCCTGGCTCATCGATCCGCAGCCTCTCCAACACTTCGAGGCCATGCATCCTCGGCATCTCCAGGTCGAGCACCACGACGTCGGGGCGCAGATGAAGCACGGCGGCCAGGCACTCCACGCCGTCCTGTACCAGACCGCACAACTCCAATGCGGGCGCGGCTCCTGGCTGCCTCTGCTCCTGCGTCGAGAAGAGCGTGCGCAGCACACCGCGCATCACGGCTGAGTCGTCCGCCGCGAGCACTCGTATCGGCCTGTTGTCGCCCGCATTCATAAGGTGTCTCCTTCGTCCGCGTGCGGATTACGCCGCCAGCCCCAGCATCGCCAGCTTCTCGCGCAGGCTCTCCGGCGTGAATGGCTTCATCAGGAACTCGTCGGCGCCGTACTCCAGGGCCCGGCAGATGAAGGAGTTGTCCACCTCGGTCGTCACCATCATCACTTTCATCCGGGGGTACAGCCCAGTCTCACGCAGTTGCTTCACACACTCCAGGCCATTCATGACCGGCATGTTGACGTCGACCAGCATGAAGTCGAAGCCGGCCCCGCCGCGCAGCAGCTCCAATGCGTCTCGGCCGTCAGCCGCCTCTTCGCAGCTCATGCCCATGCCCTGCAACAACTGCCGCAGGTGCTGCCGGATAAACCTTGAATCGTCCACGATCAGTACCCTCATCGCCGTTCCCCCTGACTATCCTGCTTCGATTTTGCAATTGCAAACAATCCACTCTCTGCAAGCCGCGAGGGCCGCAGGCGCTGCGGATCCAGGCGCACCATCAAGCCGGTTGGCATTCTGTAGGCTCCGTCGAACAGCTCCATGCTGCGAGCATCGAGTGCACTTGGGTTTGCCTCAAGCGCGCTATGTTCGACCGTGACCACTCCCCCGACCCAATCCACCAACAGCCCGAAGTTCTCCTCGGTCTCCTCGTCGCTGAGCACCAGCACGTTGCGCGCGCTGAACCATCGCTCCAGGCCCAGCAGGACGCGGAAGCAGACGGTTGTGAGCACTTCTCCGCGATACGGGACCACGCCAGCGACGTACTCGGGAGCCAACGGTACCCGCTGCGGTGTGGTCGCTCCGAGCACCTCGCGTATCTTGCGCGTATCGATGCCAAAGAGGCTGGGCCCGGAGCGCAGCGAACACAGCGAGACTTTGTCTCCCAGCTCCGCGCCGAACTCAGGCGCGCTATTCATGCGACCTCCTGGAGCATCGTTGCCGATTGCGCGGAGAGGCCGGCAGCGAAGTCGCGGTGCATCGTCGTCACGCGGTCTTTTACCATGGCCAGCTGTCCTCCGAATCCAGCGGCGTCCTCACCCAGCAGCGTGCCGGCGGTAATGTCGAGCACCTGCCGGACCACCATGCCAGTGCGCCTCAACCCTTGCGGACCCGTGCGCAGGCAGATCAGCACGGTGGCGGCATCTTTGCCGCTGGTCGCCTCCTGGCTCTTGCCCCATTGCTCCGCGATCCACTCGCCCGGCGCCGGAGTTTGCATCGTGGCGGCATGATCGCCGGGGCCCGCGCGCAATGACCTGAGCACGTCGCCCTCGTCTTCCAGCGGGAGCACCTCGCCGCGGTACTGCAGGATTGCTTGTCCGCCGGCAAACTCAATCTCGCTTTGCGGCACGGATTCAATCCGTTCGACCAGGCCCAGCGGCATCGCCATCCGCTCACCGGGACGCACCTCGAAGACCACCATCGATCGCTCGATCTCGATCTGCGCCTGCTGCACGCGCGCCCGTCCTGACTCAGCCTCCACACCCAGCGACTTTGGCCCATCGGTTATCGGCCGTATCCCAGCGCGCGCGCCGGTCGCAGCCACGTCGAGGATGAGGGCCAGCATCCCGTTGCCCAGCACGGTAGCGCCGGAGAACAGGCCGATCTCGCGCAACGCCGCGGAGAGCGGCTTGACGACAATTTCCTCGGGCGCCATCAGGTCGTCGATGACCAGCCCGAAGCGGCGTCCTTCCGACTCCACAACGGCGATGTAGAAGCCAAGCTCCTCCGCGGCCGCATGGTGCTCCAGCTGCAGCAGGCGGTCCAGCCAGACCAGTGGCAGCAGCCGCTCGCGCAGCCGGTAGAGCTCTGCGGTGCCGATCTTTTCTATGGTGGCTTCGGCGTCTCGCCGCGGTACATACACCAGCTCCGCCAGCGAGTTCTGCGGCAGGGCAAAGCTGACGCCTCCGCTGCGCACCACCAGCGCGGGAACGATCGCGAGAGTCAACGGCACGCGCAAACGCAGCGTCGTGCCGACGCCGAGGCGGGACTCCAGATCGACGTTGCCGCCGACCTTCTCCACATTCGCACGCACCACATCCATCCCCACGCCGCGTCCGGAGACGTTGGTCACCTGCCTGGCGGTCGAGAAGCCAGCCACAAAGACCAACTGGAGCACCTCCCGCTCGCTCATCGACGCCGCGCGTTCCGCCGTGGCCAGGCCTTGTTCGATCGCCTTGGCGCGCAGCCGCTCCGTCGAGATTCCTGCCCCGTCGTCAATCACCTCAATGACCACCCAGCCGCTCTGGTGAAAGGCCCGCAGGCGCAGCACTCCCTCAGCAGGCTTCCCGGCTTTTGCACGCTCCTCCGGCGGCTCGATCCCATGGTCGACCGCGTTCCGCACCGCGTGGGTCAGCGGGTCGCGGATTGCCTCTAACAGACTCTTGTCCAGCCCTGTCTCCTGGCCTTCAAACTCAATGCGTACCTGGCGGCCGCAGGTGCGGCCGAGGTCGCGCACCATGCGCGGAAACTTGCCGAAGAGATGCCCGATCGGCTGCATCCGCGCCTCCATCACCGATTCGCGAAGCTCCGCCGTCACGCTGTCCAGCCGCCGAGCCAGTTCAGGAAAGTTCTGCGAGTCGGGCGAGCACTGCAGGATCTGGTTGCGCGTCAGTACCAGCTCGCCCACCAGGTTCATCATCCGGTTCAGGACCTCGACGTCGATGCGCAGAGACTTGTCGGGCATGGAGGTGGTTGTGGCTGGCGGCGGGTTGGCACTCGGCGTAGCGGCTGAGGGCTCGTTTCCCGGGGTCGCGGTCACCGCGGAATCCGTGTGGCGGATTCCGGCCTGCTGGTCGCGGGCTTCCGTGGATGGCGCCGCAACGGCCGCGGCGCCGGTCGCTCCGCCGGCTTTCAGGGCTGTCAGCGTAGCGATCAGCCGGCTATCTTCATCCTTCGCCCGCACGCCCTCGGACCCCGTGGTTTCGATCAGCCGCAGAATCGCGCGCAGCCCGTCCATCAGCTCCAGCAACCCGCCGATCACCTCGCTGGTTGCAGCTACCTTGCCATCGCGGACCGCTCCGAGCAGGTGCTCGCCGGCGTGGGCCAGCTTCTCCAGCCGCCCGAAGCCGAGGAAGCCGGTGGTGCCCTTAATGGTGTGGACCGCGCGGAAGATTTCGGCGACGAGTTCGCGTTCGCCGGGCCGCTTCTCCAGCTCGGTCAGGCACAGCTCCATCCGCTCAAGGCCTTCCTGGCTCTCGGCGATAAACTCCCTCGTCAGCTCATCCACCTTTCCCTTATCGGGCCCGCACCCCTGCACCATGAGCCGCCGGACCATGTTGCGGCGTGACCTCCAGTAACGGAAGGGTTGAGAATCGACAGCCTGGCCTTGCCTTCCGCCGCAACACCCATTACCCTCACTGGTCTATGGCGCAGAGCACACCGCTCACCCCCGGCCAGATCGCGGCGCTCCATGAGCGTGCCAGCGAAGCCGCCCAAAACTCTTACTCGCCGTACAGCCATTTTCGGGTGGGTGCGGCGGTGCTGCTGTATGGGGAGAATGGTGGCGAGGGCGCGGTGGCGGCGGGGACGAATGTGGAAAATGCGTCGTACCGGTTGACCTCGTGCGCGGAGCAGGCAGCGATTGCGGCGGCGGTTGCGGCGTATGGGCCGGGGATACGGATACGGGCAGTCGCGGTGGTGAACCTGAATGGTGCGGCGTGCACGCCGTGCGGGGCGTGCCGGCAGACAATGCTTGAGTTTGCCGATGCGGATGCGGCGGTCTTCTACCCTGACGGCGCGGGTGGGGTGGTGGCGACGACGATTGGGGAGCTGCTGCCGGCCGGGTTTCGTTTGAAGCCGGAGTAGCAGTAGGCGGGAGGCTGGGAAGCACGTCTGCGATCGAGCGTAGCCCATAGAATGGAGCAGTGATTATCCATCCCATCGACGTGATTCAGCACAAGCGGGACGGGCTTGCGCTGTCGGACGGGGAGATTCAGGGGTTTGTGCGGGCGATGGTAGCGCGCGAGGGGCCGGGCGATGCGCCGACAGACGCGCAGATTGCGGCGCTGCTGATGGCGATTTTTCTGCGGGGGTTGGATGCGCGGGAGCTGGCGGCGCTGACGCAGGCGATGCGGTACTCGGGGGAGACGCTGGATACGTCGTCGCTGGGTGGGTTTGCGGTGGACAAGCACTCGACGGGCGGGGTGGGGGACAAGACTTCGCTGCTGATTGCGCCGATGGTGGCGGCGGCGGGGGCGATGGAGGGTGGGGTGAGGCTGTGCGATCCGATGATCTCTGGGCGCAGCCTCGGGCATACAGGGGGAACTTTAGACAAGCTGGAGACGATTCCGGGGTTTCGCACGCAGTTGGGGATGGATGAGTTTCTGTCGATTGTGCGGGAGTGCGGTTTTGCGATGGCGGGGCAGACGCCGGCGCTGGTTCCCGCGGACCGCATCCTTTATGCGCTGCGCGACCACACGGGGACGGTGGAGTCGCCGTACCTGATTACGGCGAGCATCATGAGCAAGAAGCTGGCGGCGGGGCTGAATGGGTTGGTGCTGGATGTGAAGACGGGCTCGGGTGCATTCATGTCGCGGGAGGAGGATGCGCGGCTGCTGGCGCGGTTGATGGTGGAGACGGGTGAGCTAGCCGGGACGCGAACGGTCGCGCTGCTGACCTCGATGGACCAGCCGCTGGGGCGGTTCGCGGGGAACTGGGTGGAGGTGATGGAGTGCGTGGAGATTTTTCAGCACTTTTCGCCGGAGTATCGGTTCACACTGACGCCGGAGAAGCTGAGGCTGTCTTCAGACTTGATTGAGCTGACGTGCGCGCTGGCGGGGTGGATGATTCATCTCGGCGGGAGGGCGGCTACGCCTGAGGCTGGGGCGGAGGTTGCGATGGGGACGCTGCGGGATGGGTCGGCGTATGAGCGGTTCTTGCGGATGGTGCGGATGCAGTCGGAGGATATTGCGGCGGCGCTCGCAGCGCTGGCGGAACCGGGGGCGTTTCATAAGCCTAAGGCGACACGGGTGGTGAGGGCGGAGCGGGCGGGGTATCTGGCGGGGATGGACTGCACGAAGGTAGGGTGGGCGGTGCAGCGGCTGGGCGCGGGGCGCGCGCGGCCGGGGGATGCGGTGAGCGCGCACGCGGGGATTGAGATGCATGTGAAGTTAGGAGACCGCGTGGAGGTGGGGCAGGCGCTGGTGACGCTGTTTAGCGAGAATGATGGGTTGATGGATGAGCCGGAGGAGATGGTGCGGGAGACGATGCAGATTGGTGCTACCGCGCCCAAAGGCTCCCCTCTCATCGCCGAGATCATTACTTCAATGCGACCCGTCAGGGCGGAGTGAGGTTATCGATCTCCCTTTATCTATTGACCTCCAAGCGGTAGGTTTCGATGTTGCTGCAAAAGCTCATCCCAAGATCTGTTAGTCGCGCATTTCGTTCAACAATTCCGCTCAAGTCAGGCAAGAAACGAGGAGATAGCAGGCCAAGCTCAGTTAGTCGCCTCTCATGCAGCCCAACCAGCCCCTTCATTTCGTGGCCAGACGATTTGGCCATATGAATCTCCCAGTCTTGATAGCCGTTTGGTGCTGCTTTTTTGAATAGATCGCGTTGCTCGTACACGATTTTCAGGAGGAACAGTTCACCTGATGCCATCCCCTTCGCGATCTGCCAGAGCTGATAGGACGCAATGTGCTCCCCGTCCGCAATACCGGCCTTATTTACGGCGAAGAACATCGCCTTTAATGCGTCGAGTCGGTCCACATCTGGCGCCTCCTCATCGATGATTGTCATCAACTCAACCCAAGTCTGGAAGCCGTACCTTTTTTCGGCAAAGTCGGGTGGTATTCTTCCGTCGTCGCGAAACTTTTTGAACTCGATTGCCCATTGTTGAAAATGCCTCCCCTTCAATAGTGCCTGGACTATTCTGCCTCCAGCGGCAGATATGCCCTTCGTCCCGACGCCCAGTGCTCCGGTGATCGTCTCCGCGACGAACGTGAGTGGCTGTTCGAGAAATTCCTCTAGGGTCCCCGCGTCCTGGAGTTGGATAATATCTGAATAATCTCGACGCTTGGTGACCAAGGATAGTTCGTCGTCCACTCGATTTACCCCCTTCCTAAGGCTCCCTCAAGTCTCGACTCGTCGCTACGGCAAGAAGCGGTGGTCGGGCAGGTTCAATGGGCGGCTAAGGCTTGGTCATCTTTAGGTTGGTGACGAGGGCTTCGGTGTTGTGGGCGAAGCGGATGCCGTAGATGCCATCGGTGGACTTGAGTTTGCCGGGGACGATGAGGTCGGTCTTGGTGTAGGTGGCGACGACGGCGCCGTTGATGGAGCAGGTGACGGTGTCGCCCTTGACGGACATGGCGATGTCCTGGGTGACGGGCTGGCCGACGGCAGGGGCCTTGTGGACGGCGTCGTTGGGGGTGGGGCGGCGGCCGCCCATCTGGAAGGCGTCGGGGCCGAAGCCGCGCACGATGAAGGTGCCGTTGCCGTAGGCGGCGCAGTAGAGCAGGCTCTGCTGGGGGGTGCCGAGGTCGTTGCCCGCGATGACGATGCCGTAGGGGTGGGGGTGGTCGTTGAGGTTCATGAACTTGGGCTCGGTGAAGGTGGCGGAGACGGTGTAGTCGCCCTTGGCGATGTTCTTCGGGTTCCAGTAGGTGATGGCAGGGCCGGTGGTGACGGCCATGGCGCTGCCGGCGGGGGCGAGTTTGGCGTCGCTGACGGTCTGGCCCTGCTTCTCGGAGGCGGCATCAATCTTGCCCTGCCAGCCGGGGACGGTGATGCCGCCCCCGGCGACGAGGCGGTTGGTCTCGTCGGCGGGTGGGGCGGCGGGTTTGGAGGGAGCTTGCGCGCGGGCGGCAGTTAGCGCGAGGAGACAAAGAAGGACGATTCCGTGGACGGGGCGGGCTGCGAGGCGCATAGCGTGACCTTTCGCGACGAAGAAGCGGTGAGCCAGATTATATGCGTGGGAGGCGCGCGCCGGCGGGCAAGAGCGATTGGCGGTGAAGAAAGGCGCGGCGCGCCAGTCGCCATCCGTTACACTCTGTTCACACACCAACAAACTCTCCCGCGCATGGAGCGTCCTCATTGGCACGATTTACCGGTCTTCTCGGCCTCACCACGTTTCTGTTCGTTGCGTATGTCCTCTCCACCAACCGCCGGGCGATTAAGTGGCGCACGGTTGCGTGGGGGCTGGGGTTGCAGATTGTATTTGCGTTTCTGGTGATCAAGTGGAGCTACGGGCAGACAATCCTCCATGCGGCGAGCGGCGCGGTGACGGGGATGCTGGGCCATGCGGCGGATGGATCGAGCCTAGTGTTTGGGCCGCTGGGCGATCCCAAGAGTCCGCTGGCGGTGTTTGCGTTTGCGGTGCTGCCGACGATCATCTTTGTGAGCGCGTTCTTCGCGGTGCTGTACCACATTGGCCTGATGCAGCAGATCATCAAGGTGGTTGCGTGGATCATGCAGCGGACGATGGGGACGAGCGGGGCGGAGTCGACCAATGTGGCGGCGAGCATCTTTATGGGGCAGACGGAAGCGCCGCTGACGATTCGGCCGTTTCTGGCGGGCGCGACCAACTCGGAGCTGATGACGATCATGACGTCTGGGATGGCGCATGTGTCGGGCGGGATTATGGCGGCGTATATCAGCTTCGGGATCAATGCGCAGGACCTGCTCTCGGCGGTGATTATGACTGCGCCGGGGACGATCCTGGTGGCGAAGATGCTGGTGCCGGAGACGGAGGTGCCGGCGACTGCGGGCACGGTGCACATGCCGCCGCAGGAGGAGCACAAGAACGAGAACTTTATCGGGTCGATAGCGCGCGGGACAATCGATGGCGGGGCGCTGGCGTTCAACGTAGCGATCATGCTGATCAGCTTTCTGGCGCTGGTGGGGCTGCTGAACGCGACGATGACGGGGATTCACAATATGGTTGGCGTCCACCACATCGGGCGCCTGCAGGTAGCGTTTCCCTCCACACTGAATGCGGTGCTGGGGTTCTTTGGCGCGCCCGTGGCGTGGCTGATTGGGATTCCCTGGCATGAGGCGCCGGCGATCGGCAACCTGTTGGGCACGCGCGCTGTGCTGAATGAGTTTGTGGCTTATACGCAGCTGGGATTGCAGAAGGGGACGTTGGCGCCGCGGACGTTTTCGATTGCGACGTTTGCGCTGTGCGGGTTTGCGAACCTGGGGTCGATTGGGATGCAGATTGGAGGGATCGGCGCGCTGGTGCCGAACCGGCGGAACGATCTGGCTCGGCTGGGCTTTCGCGCGATGCTGGCGGGGACGATGGCGAATTTGATGTCGGCGAGTATTGTGAGCATGCTGATTAAGTGACGGCGCGCGGTCTCTGGAATATTGTGCTGGTAAGAGAAAGCATGTCCCAGGGGCTAAAGCCCGCCAATTTCTTCGCGGGTTGATGTCCGGGCTGAAGCCCGGACCTATCGCAGAAGCAAGAACAACGGCAACGACAGTACGCCACCCCGAGTCTTAGACAGGTTTTTAAAACGAGAGGGTTTGCAGCCTCTGCCAGATGGCGGGGTCGACGGGGACGCCGAGGCGGAGGTTTTCCTCGCGCAGGTGGAGGGTCTGTTCGCCGGGGTAGCGGACGGGGCGGGTGGGGTCGATGGGCGTGGCGTCACGGAGGGATTGGAGGATGCCGGCGGCGATGCGGTCGAGGTCGGGGCGGGTGGCGAAGCTGGAGGGGTCGATGGCGAGGAAGACCTGGCTGACGCCGGACTCGCGTGTGGATTCGCGGGGGATCTGGTGGGCGGCGTGGCCGCCGGAGAGCATGGCGGCGAGCATGTCCAGGACGAGCGAGAGGCCGGAGCCCTTCCAGTAGCCGATGGAGAGGGCGCGGCCGGAGGCCTCGATGGCGGCGGGGTCGGTGGTGAGGTTGCCGGAAGCGTCGTAGCCGCCGGGGACGGGGAGCTGCGCGCCGCGGGCGGCGTAGGCAGAGAGCGCGCCGAAGGAGAACTGCGACATCGCCATGTCGAGCACGATGTGGCGGCTGTCGACGCCGGGGACGGCGATGACGAGGGGGTTGTTGCCGAGGGTGGGGGACGCGGCGCCCCATGCGGGCAGGTTGGCGAGGGTGTTGGTCCAGCAGATGGCGAAGAGGCCGGCGTCGGCCGCCTGCCAGCCGTAACTGCCGCCGCGCATCCAGTGGTTGGTGTTGGCGAGGGCGACGCAGCCGAGGCCGTGCTGGCGGGCGAGGGTGATGGTGCGGTCCATGATGAAGTGGGCGTTAGTGTTGCCGGGGCCGAGGTTGCCGTCCCAGCGTTCGATTGCGAGTGAGCCTGCGGCGGGGCCGGCGACGCGGGTGGGCGAGGCGTGGACGTCGATGCAGGCGTTGGCGACCATCTCGACGAAGCGGGGGAAGCGGTTGAGGCCGTGGGTGTAGACGCCGTCGCGCGTGGTCTCGGCGAAGAGGCGGGCGCAGAGGGCGGCGCGCTCGCCGAGGATGCCGAGGTGTTCGGTGGCGCGGAGGAGAGCGGCGTAGAGGTCGGCGTAAGGGACGCGCAGCATGGAGTTTGGCTGTGGGCGATTATAGTGGGCGGCGCGCATGCGGGCCGGCGGTGGGTAGAGCGGTTATGCTGTAGGCGATGCGGCCCTTTCTTGAGTTGGAGAACGTGAATGTTGCGCGGGGCGAGACGCCCGTGCTGCACGACATCAACCTGCGGGTGGAGGCGGGGGAGCACATTGCGATCCTGGGGCCGAATGGGTGCGGCAAGTCCACGCTGATCAAGACGATGACATGCGAGTGCTATCCGCTGGCGCTGGACGGGACGCGGGTGAGCATCTTTGGGCGGGAGCGGTGGGACCTGACGGAGCTGAAGCGGCGGCTGGGGGTGGTTTCGGCGGAGCTGCCGGGGCGGGCGACGCTGCGAACGACGGGGCGGGATGCGGTGCTGACGGGGTTCTTTTCGAGCTCGACGCTGTGGCCGAATCTCGTGGTGACTGAGGCGATGCGGGCGCGGGCGGAAGAGGTGCTGGAAGTGGTTGGCGCGGTGGGGTTTGCGGAGCGGCTGGTGGGGGAGATGTCGGCCGGGCAGCAGCGGCGGGTGATGATTGGGCGGGCGCTGGTGGGATCGGACGCGGAGATGCTGCTGCTGGATGAGCCGTCGAACACGCTGGACCTGGCGGCGCAGCAGGGGTTGCGGGGGATGCTGCGGCGGCTGGCAGGGCAGGGGACGGGGATCTTACTCATAACGCATCATATTGCGGACATTTTGCCGGAGATTGGGCGGGTGATCCTAATGCGGGAGGGGCGGATCGTGGCGGATGGGGCGAAGGCGGAGCTGCTGCGGTCGGAGGTGCTGAGCGAGCTGTTCGGCGTCCCGGTGGGGGTGGTGGAGCGGGACGGGTTTTATCACGCCTGGTAGCGGGATTTTGGGGGCACCCCCCATACCCCCTACTTTAAGTACTAAGTACCTGCATCCATTGGGCGAAGTAGAGGGGCAAAGTACCTCCTGAACTCTGGACTAGTACGGCTGGTTTGGCGGTCTCGGCTTCCGGTTTGGCCTCGACGGCTGTGGTTTGGTCATGCCCCGTTTGCGAAAAAATTCGAGGATCATGCGGAGATTGTAGAACACATGCGAAGAAATTCCGGGCAGGCTTGATGCGCTCAGGGCAGAGTGGTGTGCGCTTCGCGCGGCGTCTTCTGCCCAGGGCTTCCCGGCCCGAGCGGGCAAGGGCGTCCGCTCGGGGGCCCCGGTCCGCGCTAGGCTGGTATGTTGCGGGCCTTCGGCGCCTGGGGTGCTGGGGGATGGATTACGTTCTGGTTCGCGGGGCCAGGGTTTGGGGGATTCGGGGTAGCTCGTCGCCGGGGATTGGCGGGAGGGTCCCTTTGCGGTTGAGCAGGGCCGACGCGCTCGCAATGCGGAGCGGCGAGGCGGGGCGGCGGCGGGCGATCCAGGCTTCGTTTTCGAGGTACTCGACTTTTTCGGCGACGGCGAGGTTGATGAACTGGTTGAGGGAGACGCCTTCGCGGGCGGCGGACTGTTTGGCCTCCTTGCCGAGCGTGGCGGTCATGCGCAGGGCGAACTTAGCTGGGGTTGCGCGGGGGATTTTTTGGGGCATGCTCTCCTCCTTGTCTGATCGATTGGAAAAGCTGTTCCGGGGCCACAACGCTAATGCCGAATCGGTTGGCGGGCTGTTTCAGATGGCGCAGGTTGTGGGTCACGATGGCGTCGGCGGCGGCGTTGATGGCCAGCTCAAGCACCATGTCGTCGGCGGGATCGGGAGAGAGATTTCTGTATCGCCGCTTGATGCGTACCGGTTCGGCTACATCCTCGAGGACGGAGAGGAAGTCTGCGATCTGACGCGCGGAGAGGCCAGAGGCCTTGCGGTGCTCCGGCCGAGCGGCGACGTCGCGGTACTCGCAGCTCATTTTGTAATCCAGGCACACTGTGACTTCTCCGGTGAGAACCAGTTGGAGGATGCCGGCAGATGCCCCGGTGGCCGAGCGGAGACCCGCGACGACGACCGAGGTATCGAGCACAATTCTCACTGACGGATGATATCACGGGTGACATCATGCGGTCCCGGCCGGAGGGTCGGCGGATGCGAGGCGACGGCAAGGGCAGCGACGGAGATTCTGACTCTGCGAGTACGAGGGAGGGGTGGGGCGGGTTTGCCTATTCTTTGTAGAGGGCGGCTCCGGCGAGGGCGCCGGCGAGGGTCTCGATAAGGGCGCCGGAGGTGGTGTAGAGGGCGAGGTGCTTGCCGAAGAGGCCGGCGACCACCATGAAGGCCGTGTTGGGCAGCAGGGTGCCGAGGAGCCAGACGGCGACGCCGGCGTAGACGGCGGTGATGGGGCCGGGGCCGAAGCGGGGGCGGATGGCGGCGTAGATCCAGATGAGGATGATGCCGCCGGCGAGGCCGATGAGGTTGAACCAGATCCACTGGTTGGGTGAGAAGTCTCCGTGGCCGAGCTTGCTCATGCCGTCGGCCCATCGCGGCGCGAGGAGGACGCCGTCGACGAGATAGCCGAGGAGATCGGAGACGATGCCGGCGACGATGCCGCCGAGGATGACACGACCGAGGTTGATTTTTCCCATAGAGTTCTCCTTATCATTTCCTTAGGTAAAGGAATGAAAATGCGGTGGTTATTGCGGTTTGCTCTGGGGAGACGGACAAGTATACGCGCGGGGCGGGGGTTGGGAAAGAAAAAACTTGGAGGGGGCGGCTTTGGTCTAGGATGCAGGTCATTGTGGAAGCTTCGCGGGTATCGCGCTTGCCGGTGTGTCAGGGAGCACTCATGCGCAGAGTGGTTCTGGGATTGTTGGTTAGTTTCGCGAGCTTCGCCTACGCGCAGCAACTTTTTCGGGCGGCGAGCGGGGCGGCGGGGTGGTAGAGCTCGATGGTCTGGGCATGCGCGGAGACGGCGAAGAGGAGGCAGACGAGTGCGGGCAGGAGGTGATTTCTCAAGGTTGAGCACCTTGGGGTGGGACTCGGGTTGGACGGATGGGTCTTTCGATGGAGAGCAAAATATTGAGGAGTGCTGCTCTGCTTTGGTGGGAGGAGAGGCAAGGGCAACAGCAAGAGCAAGAGAAGAAGCAGGTCCTTCGACTGCGCCGGGCTCACGCCCGGCTTCGCTCAGGATGACAATTTTAGAGAGTAGGCTAGCGGGGGATGGTGATGGGTTCGGGTTGCTGCTGGGTGGGTTCTTTGGTGGGGGGGTGGGCTTTGAACCAGGCGTCCTGCTGGGGGACGAGTTCGTTGGCGGACTCGCGGAGGTCGCGGATGGACTCGAGGGCTATCTTGCGGGAGACGTTGTAGGCGTCGTCGTCGGGCGGGGACTTGATGGCGGAGGACCAGCGGCCGGCGGCGTCGATGACTTTGGGGAGGGCCTTGCGCAGGTCGGCGTGGCGGGGGGCGTAGTCGTCGAGGTTGTCGGAGAGCTCGTCGGCGATGGAGGTGAACTGCTCGATGAGGTCGTGGGTGTCCTGCTCGCGGCCGGGCTGGCGGGGATGGGCGTAGAGGTCCTGGATCTCCTGGACGCGGAGGTCGAGGAACTTGACGAAGAGGAGGATGCATTGCGAGGGGTAGTAGCGGGCCTCGCGGACCTGGTCGATCTCGGACTCGGAGAGGGCGGAGACGTGGGGCTGGGCGCGGAGGGGGGTGGTGAGGGCGAGGAGGAGAGTCGCCACGGCCAGCAAGGGTCGAAGAAAAGCGAGATGCGGGGGTCTCTCCACTGCGCTGCGCTCCGGTCGAGATGACGGCATTCTATATTGCAAACGGGTTGGATGCGCAGATCCCACCCATCGCGACGCGATGGATGGGGCACCCGGGCATCGGCGGCGCTCCGTTCCCATGTCTCAAAGGCGAGACATGGGGCACCCGGGTGTGCGGCGGGTCTTAGTGTTGGAAGACCTGGGCGAGGATCTCGTCGTTGACCTGGTTGAGCTGGGCGAGGGTTTCCTGGACGGTCTTTTTGTCGTCTCCGGAGACGAGGTGGAGGAACTGGGCGAGGCGGTAGGTGGTGCTGTGCATGAGCATCTCGGCGTTCTTGAGCTGCTTGGTGTCGCGGGCGAGGTTGAGATGGATGAGGCGGGCGTAGCGGTTGACCTGCTTGAGGGTGACGGCAGCCTGCTGGGTGTCGCCGTCGGAGATCTGCTGGCCGGCCTGCTCGGTCATCTCATGGACGAGCTGGGTATAGAGGAAGCATTGCTCGCGGGGCGCGGCCTGGCTGGCGCGCTCGGCGAGGTCGGCGAGGTCCTGCGGCGATGGCATGGCGTTGCGGGCGCCGGAGGCGGCGCGGGCGGGAAGGGTGAGCGCGAGCGTGGAGGCGAGGGAGAGGCAGAGGCAGGCGATTTGCAGCCTGGCGCGGGTGGGGGTGTGGGATTGGAAGCAACAGCGAGAGCGAGGCCGAGAGCTCATGAGTCACCTCATTGGTGAATCGCGCGCGCCTTACTTCCTGTGGGTGAGCGCGGCGAGCCGTGTGCGCGCCTGCGACTCCTGGTCGGGAAGACTGCCGGCGGCCTCTGCGAGGAACCTCGTATAAAGGTCGACGGCCTGGCGGGTTTGATGCAATGTATCATTCGCCGTTGCCTCAAGGAAGAGGGTAGCGGCGGATGGTGGCAGAACAGTAGCACGGAGGGCCAACGCTTGCAATGTTTCTCTTGGGTCATCGATCTGGGCGGCGGCGAAGGCGAGGGTGGTGGCGGCGTCGGCGAAGTCTTCGGACGTGGGGAAGGCGGAGGGGTTGGCGACGGCCTGTTTGAGGAGGGTTTCGGCCTCGCCGGGGCGGTGGAGGCGGATGAGGGCCTCGGCGCGGGCGGCGAGGAGGGTGGGGTCGGGGATGGGTTGGGGGGTGGGTTTGGGCGCTGCGGTTGCGGTGTTGGCTTGCGTGGTTCCGGATTGGGATGCTGTGGAAATATAGTTTGCGGTCTGGGCGGCGATGAGCGCGGCGTATAGGGGTTCGGCTTGCTCGGGGTGGCCGGTCTCGAGGTAGACGCGGGCGAGGAGGCGGGCGACGTTGGGGTCTTCGGGGTGCGTGGCGTGGAGTTTTTCGAGGAGGGGTGTTGCGAGGGATTGCTTGGTGGGGTCGGCGTCGGCGAGGTAGGCGCGGGCAAGCTGGGCGGTGAGGGCGGGGTCTGGATTTTGTGCGGGGGCCGGGTCTTGTTGGTTGGGGTTGGGGTTGGGGTTTGCGGCGAGGGCGGCGGTGAGGAGGGTTTCGGCCTCGGCGGGGCGGCGGGTGGTGAGGAGGATGTGGGCGAGGGCGGATGTGGCGGTGGGGTCTTGCGGGCGGAGGGCGAGGTAGCGGCGGTAGGCTTTTTCGGCGGCGTCGGTTGCGGTTTGGTCGGACGAGGCTTCGGATTCGGCTTCGGCGATCTGGGCGGAGAGGAGGATGTCGGAGGGGGTTTCGGGGGTGAGTTGGAGGGCGGCGAGGAGTTCGGTGGCGGCGAGGGCGGGGTTGGGTGGGGTTTTGGTTTGAGGGCTGGCCTGGGTTTGGGGGTCGGGGGCGTAGCCTTCGAGGTCGAGGCGGGCGAGGGCGCGGAGGGTGCGGGCTTTGAGGGCAGGCTCGATGGTGGAGAGGTTGGCGGCGGTGAGGAGTTCGGCGTGGGCCTGGGCGGGGTGTCCGGTGCGGGCGAGGAGGAGGCCGAGGGCGGCGTGGGGGGGAGGGAAGGTGGGGTCGGCGGCGATGGCGGCGCGGTAGTAGAGTTCCGGCGTGGCGGGTTGGGTAGGAGGGGAGGTGTCGGGCGGTGTGCGTTCGCCGGTGTTCGTTGGGGGGGTGGGGGTGGGGGCGGCGGTTGCGGGAGGTGTGTTGGCGAGGAGTTCCGGTCCCATGGCTTCGAGGGTGAGGCCGAGGTCGTAGAGGACCTGGGGGTTGTTGGGGGTTTGGGCGTTGAGGGCGGTGAGGAGGCGGAGGGCAGTGGGGAGGTCGTTGGCGGCGAGGGCGTCGTTGGCCTGCTGGATGAGAGGGGTGGTGGGGGCGGGGGCGGTTTGGGTCTGGGAGAAGTCTTGGGCTCTTGCCGCTAGGGAGGTGAGGAGGAGAAAGGTTGCTGCTAGGGCGGCTTTTTGCGCGTGGTTCACTGAGGAGATGATACGGGTTTGGGTGGGGAGGGTGTGCGTGCCGGGTTGTCAGTCGGCGAGGAGTTTGAGGCCGTGTTTTTGGACGAGGGCGAGGAGCTTGAGGGCCATGCCGCTGGGGCGCTTGGCGCCGGTCTCCCACTTTTCGATGGTGGACTCGCTGGTGTTGAGGTAGCGGGCGAAGACGGGCTGGCTGACGCCCTGGCGCTCGCGGAGTTTTTTGATCTCGCGCGGCTTGATGGGCGCGGGGACGGCGAGGCAGGAGGCGTCGAAGCCGCGCATGGTGGCTTTGTCGATGGTTCCGGCGCGATACATGCCGGAGACGGCGCTGTGGATGGCCTCGAAGGCGTCGCTTTTGTACTTGCGGGTCTTAGTCATGACTTGCGAACCGCCCATGCCTTAGGACTAGTGTAGCACTTGGTGCAACGGAGCCAAGATGTGATTCTAGAGTGGCCTGGATTCTCCTGAGGCCTTCAGGCGGGCTGCGACAAGCCTTGCATTGATCGCCTCTGGGAGAACCGCACAGACCAGTTCGATTTCTGGAGGCACACGACCTCCCGCTACTTCCTTCTCGCACTGGTCGCACATATCTCGCTCCGTGAGAACCATGATTCTTCGTTTTGCATCGACCATTGTTAGGAAGAGCATGTCAGAGCGGAGCTTCAACATCTTGCCGACAGCGTTCTTTCCGCCGGATGTCTTGGAACCGCTGGTGGAGATTGTCGCGACGATGGAATGATCTTCGCTTACCGCGTCAAAATCAAAGACGCCGCCAGACCGGAGCGGTAGTCGCTCTCGAGAGAACCTGGTCCCAAACTGAGCGGCCATCCAATTGCGCCTCACCCAGTCTTCCACTTCCAGTTGAACGCGAGTGTCTGCCAATTTGGTCTCCGGATGATTGTTCGATGGGTGTCTGGATTATATGGTCGGTGATTCTATGTGGCGCGATGATTTTTCGAGATAGCTGCGAAAAGTGGATTCCTCCGCTACGCTGCGGAATGACAAGCAAAGGCAGAGATTCTGAGCTGGCGCTCAGAATGACGAGCAAGAAGGTAGAAGCAGGTGTGGGTGAGGATGCCGGAAGGTGTGGGCGGGGAAAGGGGCTTGCGGGGTTGGTGGGTCAGAGGCCGAGGAGGGGGCGAGGTGTGGCGCGTCATACAGATGCGTGGGGCTTTCTACTCGCCCTGATATCTCCGTCATCCCGACCGGAGCGCGCAGCGCGCAGTGGAGGGACCCCCGCATCTCGCTTGTAGCTGCGATAATCCTCCATGGTCGAGCAAGCGTATGTCTATATCCTCGCGAGCAGCTTCCAGCATCTTTACATCGGCATTACGACGGAGTTGGAGGTCCGCGTCCGGCAGCACAAGAACGGCAGGTATCCAGATAGCTTTACTTCGAAATACAAGATCAACAAGCTTGTCTACTACGAGTGCTACGCCTTGGTCAGTCAGGCAATCGCGCGCGAGAAGCAGCTGAAACGGTGGTCTCGCATTAAGAAGCTTCGGCTGATAGTTGCGCGGAATCCTGATTGGAGTGATCTGAGTGCGGAGTGGGGCAAGCCGATGAAGCCATACGTGGAGGTGCCCAAATAGCGATACTTTTACCAAGGCAACTTCAACGACAAGTGCAACGACAAATGCGGGGGTCCCTCCACTCCGCTTCGCTCCGGTCGGGATGACGAAAGGAGTGGGTTAGGTGAGATTGAGCAGGGGGCGGAGGTGTGCGCCGGTGTGGGAGGTGGGGGTGAGGGCGATGGTTTCGGGGGGGCCGGTGGCGATGATTTGGCCGCCGGCGTTGCCGCCTTCGGGGCCTAGGTCGATGACCCAGTCGGCGGACTTGATGACGTCGAGATTGTGTTCGATGACGAGGAGGGAGCCGCCGCCTTCGATGAGTTTGTGGAAGGCGGAGAGGAGTTTTTGTACGTCGTCGAAGTGGAGGCCGGTGGTGGGCTCGTCGAGGATGTAGAGGGTGCGGGAGCGCGCGCGGGCGGCGAGTTGGGTTGCGGTGGGCTGGCTGGCTGAGTCGGATGCGGATGCGGCGCGGTTGGAGATGGAGCGGGCGGTGGCGAGGTGGGAGGCTAGTTTGACGCGCTGGGCTTCGCCGCCGGAGAGGGTGGTGGCGGATTGCCCGAGGCGGACGTAGCCGAGGCCGACTTCGTCGAGGACGTAGAGCTTGTCGACGATGCGCGGGTGACCCGCGAAATACCCGAGGGCTTCCTTGATGGTCATGTTGAGGACGTCGTGGATGTTCTTGCCTTTGTATTTGATGTCGAGGATGGATGATTTGTAACGGGTTGCGTTGCATTCTTCGCAGGGGAGTTCGATGTCGGCGAGGAACTGCATTTCGACGGTGACGGTGCCGTCACCTTCGCAGACGTCGCAGCGGCCGCCGGGGACGTTGAAGGAGAAGCTGCCGGCCGCGAAGCCTTTGCGCTTGGCGTCGGGCTGGGCGGCGAAGAGGGCGCGGATGTCGTCGAAGGCTTTTATATATGTAACCGGATTTGATCGTGGGGTGCGGCCGATGGGGGACTGGTCGACGAGGACGACGTCGTTGAGGTACTGGGTGCCGGAGAGGGTGCGGTAGAGGTGGGTGGGTTCGGGCTGCGGGGCGGAGGGTTCGCGGTTGAGGGACTGCATGAGCGCGCGGTAGAGGACCTGATGGATGAGCGTGGATTTGCCGGAGCCGGAGACGCCGGTGACGCAGCAGAGGAGGTTGAGGGGGATGTCGACGTCGACGCCGCGGAGGTTGTGGATGCGCGCGCCGGTGAGGCGGAGGGACTCGCGGCCGGGCTCGCGGCGGTGGCGCGGGACGGGGATGGTGAGGCGGCCGGAGAGGTATTTGCCGGTGATGGATTTTAGATTCGCGGTGACTTCGGCGACGGTGCCGGAGGCGAGGAGCTGGCCGCCGAGTTCGCCGGCTCCGGGGCCGAGGTCGAGGAGATGGTCGGCGGAGCGGATGACGTCGGGGTCGTGCTCGACGACGAGGATCGTGTTGCCGAGGTCGCGGAGGGAGTGGAGGATGCGGATGAGCTTGGCGGTGTCGCGGGGGTGGAGGCCGATGGAGGGCTCGTCGAGGACGTAGAGCGCGCCGACGAGACGGGAGCCGAGGGAGGTTGCGAGCTGGATGCGTTGCGATTCGCCGCCGGAGAGGGTGGAGGAGAGGCGGTCGAGGGTGAGGTATTCGAGGCCGACCTCGATGAGGAAGCGGATGCGCTGGCGGACTTCGTCGAAGATTTTGCCGGCGATTTCGATTTGTGACGGGGAGAGTTGCAAATTGTCAAAGAAGGCTTGCGCGGCGGTGATGGTGAGGGCGGAGACCTCGCAGATATTTTTTGCGGGGCCGTTGTGCGGGGCGATGAGGACGGCGCGGGCTTCGGGGCGGAGGCGCTGGCCGCGGCAGTCGGGACAGAGGGCGTAGCCGCGGTACTTGGAGAGGAAGACGCGGACGTGGAGCTTGTATCTTTTGCGGTCGAGGGCGGCGAAGAAGCCGCGGATGCCGGGGTAGGATCCGGAGCCGTTCCAGATGAGGTCTTGTTGCGGAGGGTCGAGGCCGTACCAGGGGACGTCGGTGGGGATGGCGACGGATTTGGCGAAGCGGATCATCTCGCCGTGGAAGGGGCGATATTTGTTGGTGGTCCAGGGGGCGATGGCGCCCTGGGCGAGGGTCTTGGTGCGGTCGGGGATGATGAGGTCGGGGTCGAAGTCGATGGTGTTGCCGAAGCCCTGGCAGCGGGGGCAGGCGCCGTAGGGGTTGTTGAAGGAGAAGAGGCGGGGCTCGGGCTCGCGGTAGGCGCGGTGGCAGGTGGAACACTCGAAGGCGGCGGAGAAGCGGAGGTGGTGGGGCTGACTGAAGACAGATGCGGGGGTCTCTCCGCTTCGCTGCGCTTCGGTCGAGATGACGGAATTTTGGGGTGGGGCTTCGGTCGAGATGACAAAATCTTGGGGTGGGGCTTCGGTCGAGATGACGGAATTTTGGGGTGGGGCTTCGGTCGAGATGACGGAATTTTGGGCTTTGGTCGAGATGACGGAATTTGTGGGGGGGATTATGTGGAACTGGACTTCGTTGGACTCGCGGTAGCCGGTCTCGATGGCGTCGACGATGCGGGAGCGGATGTCGGGGGAGATGGCGAGGCGGTCGATGAGGACGAAGATGGGGCGGGCGAAGTCGAGCGAGAGGAGGGATTCGGGGGTGGAGAATTCCACTATATTTCCCTGGCTGGCGGCGCCGTTGCCGGGCTGGGCGGGGTCGAGGGAGGGTTGGTAGAGGCGGTTATAGCCGCGGCGGCGGAGTTCGGTGAGGCGGTCTTTGAGGGTGTCGGAGAGGCTTAACACCGATGACACCGATTTCACCGATTTTTTGGAGGATTGTCTCTTAGAGGGTTTGGGGGTGGGGGCTTCCTCAAGGAGTTCGGTGGTGGCGGGTTGGAGGGGTTGGAGGTTGACCTGGGTGGGTGTGATGGGAAAGAGGGCGTAGGCGCGGGTGGCTGGTTCGTCCTCCCCCCCGCCCAGGGCGAGGAGGGCGGCGACGATCTCGTCGACGGTGTCGTGGCGGACGATGCCGCCGCAGTGGAGGCAAGTGACGGTGCCGCAGCGGGCATAGAGGAGGCGGAGGTAGTCGTAGATTTCGGTGGCGGTGGCGACGGTGGAGCGCGGGTTGCGGGTTTGGTTCTTTTGCTTGATTGCGATGGCGGGGGCGAGGCCGTCCATGTGGTCGACGTCGGGTTTCTCGATGCGCTCGAGAAATTGACGCGCATAGGCGGAGAGGGATTCGACGTAGCGGCGCTGGCCCTCGGCGTAGACGGT
>JBEKDS010000038.1:0-24695 GCA_050014235.1 Acidobacteriaceae bacterium | reverse complement strand
CGCACCTCCGGCGAGCAGCGCATCTCCAACTTCCTCCTCTGGCAGATCGCCTACTCCGAGATCTTCATCACCGACCGCCTCTGGCCCGACTTCCGCGGCATCCACCTGCTCGAAGCCATCCAAAGCTACCAGAAGCGCGAACGCCGCTTCGGCGGCCTCGGCGAGACCTTCACCGATGAAGACCTCGACGCCCTCGAACCCGCCGCCGAAGTCGCCGAAGAGATCGTCACCGAACTCACTCCCAAACAGCTCACCCCCCGCTAGCGCGCGTCTCTGGTGCTTGTTCCCCCAACAAAATTGCCATCCTGAGCGCAGCGAAGGACCTGCTGTTAGAACCGCCCTGCCCGCCGCGCATTGTCGTAAAGCTGGAGCGCGATCAGCGTCTTACCATCGTGAATCTTGCCCTCGGCCACCATTCGCATCGCATCGGACAAAGGCACGCGCAGAATCTCGATCTGCTCATCCAGCTCCGGCTGCGCCACACCCGGACGAATAACCCGCGCAAGATAAATCTGCATCCACTCGCCCAGAAACCCCGGGCTCGCAAAGTACCGCAGCATCATCGTCCACCGCTTCGCCCGGTAGCCCGTCTCTTCGATCATCTCTCGCTTGGCCGCGGCCAGCGGAGCCTCGCCCGCGTCCCGCCGCCCCGCCGGCAGTTCAATCAGGAACTGCCCCGCAGCGTGCCGGTACTGCCGCTCCATGATCACGATCGGGTCGGTGGGATTGCCGGTCTCCGGCGACTCATCCACTGCCAGAATCACCACCGAGCCGTTGTGCCGGATCACATCCCGCGTATTGCGATGCCCTCCCGGCTCGATCACCGTATCCGTGTAGACATTGAAAACCTTCCCCTTGTACGACAGCTTCGACGAGACCAGCTTTGCCTTGCGCGCACGCGATCCCTTCGCGCCGGGGGTCACTCTCTTGGGCTTGGTTGAGGTAGCAGCCATGGGTCTACGGTATCATCCTGCATCGGGCGTTGGAATCGCGGCATCCAACCAGGTGCCGTTCACCCGCTCAAGGCTTTTCCAGTTTGCAGGAGTGCGCGTGCGGCCGCCGGTACGGGCTTCGTTTCGAGGAGTTTGATGGCAACTGAGTGTTATCCGATCACGGCGCTGCCCCACGTCACCCGCCTCTACCGCGACTACCTCGCGATGGCCGAGACCGCGGCAGACTCGACCCTGCGCCGCTGGTACGGATCGGAACCCCTGGGCCAATCGTGGATGCACCCAGCCCCCCCCAGTAAGCACGCCTCCGCTCTCGCGGATGTCTTGACCCGCCAGAGCGTCACATTCGGCGCAGGCCCCGCAGCACTCGCCAACATCGCCAAACTCCGCACCGGCGCCCGCGCCGTCGTCACCGGCCAGCAGGTAGGTCTCTTCGGCGGCCCGCTGCTCACCCTGCTCAAAGCCTCCACCGCCATCGCCCGCGCCAAGCAGATCACTGCATCGACGGGCGTCGACCACGTCCCCATCTTCTGGCTCGCCACCGAGGACCACGACATCGAAGAGGTCGATCAGGTCTCACTGCTTGGGAAGACGGGGCTGGAGACTCGAAGCACCGGCGCACGATTTCCGCATCATGATGTTCCGGTTGGCGGGATCGTCTTCGGGAGTCACATCGATGGAGTGCTTGAGTGGGCGAACGAACTGCTTGGGCATGCACCCATCTGCGATCTTCTGCGCGAGTGTTATGCATACCAACCGCAGAATGGCTATGGACCCACTTTCGGAAGCGCGTTCGCACGCCTGATGACCCGCCTCTTCGCCGAACAAGGCCTCATCGTCATGGACGCCGCCAGCCACGACTTCCACTCCCTCGGCACCCGCGCACTCCGCACCGCAATCGAACAGGCCGACTCCCTCGAAACCGCCCTCCTCGCCCGCTCCACCGAACTCGAGTCCGCCGGCTACCACGCCCAGGTCCTCGTCAAACCCGGTGCGTCACTCCTCTTCCTCACGAGCAATGTCGAAGGACTGGACGGCGCGAAGCATCGCCAACCCCTCCGCCGCCTCCCCGACGGCACCTGGAAAGCCGGCGCCGGCGCCTCCGCTCAGGCTCACACCACCTCCAGCCTCCTCGCCATCCTCGACACCGAACCCGAGCGCCTCAGCCCCAATGCCCTCCTCCGCCCCGTCTTCCAGGACGCCATCCTCCCCACCACCGCCTACGTTGGCGGCCCGGCTGAGGTCGCCTACTTCGCTCAGAGCGCCGTCCTCTACCAGAACATCCTCGGCCGCACCACGCCCATCCTCCCACGCCTCTCTGCCACTCTCATCGAGCCTGAGATCGCCGCCCTCATGTCCGGCTACGAGGTCTCCCTCGGCGACATCTTCCACCTCAAGACCGCCGAAGAACTCGCCCAGCGCCTTGGCGCCCGCGCCATGCCCATCGAGGGCAAGCGCC
This sequence comes from Acidobacteriaceae bacterium, assembly GCA_050014235.1. Classification (GTDB taxonomy): domain Bacteria; phylum Acidobacteriota; class Terriglobia; order Terriglobales; family Acidobacteriaceae; genus Edaphobacter. The sequence goes on along the minus strand of JBEKDS010000038.1, from coordinate 22,286 downwards.
GCATCGCCGCCGCCGGCAACGCCTTGGACGAGGCCCTCAAGGCCGCCGAAGTTTATCTTGCCAGCCTCGACCCTGCCCTTGGCCGGTCCGCCGAAGTCTCCGGCTCCAAGATGCGCTACCAGATGGGCCGCCTGCGCCGCCTCGCCGCAACCTTCGAGCTGCAGCGCACAGCCAGCCTGCGCAAGCAGGCCGACGCCCTCGCCCTTCACCTCTTCCCCGATGGCCATCCTCAGGAGCGCGTGATCGCCGGCATCTGGTTCATCGCCGCATGGGAGACAACCCACGGCGACCGCTCCGGCCTCATCGCTCGCCTCGTGGAAGAAGCCGCCGGCCAATGCCCCGGCCACATGGTCATCCGCCTCTGACCCCCACCCAAAGAAATTGTCATCCTGAGCGAAGCGCGCAGCGCGAAGTCGAAGGACCTGATGTTTGATTCCCGCCTCCGCGGCCTTAGAATAGTTCCCGGCAAGGAGAACCCATGGGCCTGAGCGACCAACCCTTCGACATCACCTGTCCGGACTGCGGCGCGATGCTGAAGATCGATCCCGTCACCCGCGCCATCATCGCCCACACGCCCGCCCCCCGCAAGCGCACTTTTGAGGACTTCACCGACGCCGCCCGCGCCCTGCGCGAGGCCGATGCCCGCCGGGACTCCATCTTCGCCCAGTCCGTCGACGCCCAGAAAAACAAAGACGACCTCATGGCCAAAAAATTCGCCGAAGCCGTCAAGAAGGCCAAAGAAACTCCCCTCACCGAAAAGCCCCTCCGCGAATTCGACCTCGACTAACGACATAACATCAGTGACCACCGAGAACACCGATCAAGGGGACATTAGCTCCTTGTCCTAAAGTCGCATTTGCCTCTGTCCTTGATCGGTATCCTCTGTGTCCATCGGTGTTAAGCCTCTCATTCGCACGGTAGACTTGGCTTATGCCGCCAATCCTCAACGCGCAGAACCTGACCAAACGCTTTGGCGCGCAACCACTCTTTGAACAAATCGCCTTCACCGTCTCCGATGGCGACCGCATCGGCCTCATCGGCCCCAACGGAGCCGGCAAATCAACCCTTCTTGCCATCCTGGCCGGCGAGCAACAACCCGACTCCGGTGACCTCGCAACCCGCAAGCGTTCCCGCATCGCCTACGTCCGCCAGGAGTCGACCTACGCCGCCAGCCTCACCGTCCGCCAGGTCCTCGAGGCCGCGCTCACTGCAGCCGGTATCCCGGAGGCCGAACGCGAAGGCCGCCTGCGCGAGACCTCTGGCCGCGTCGGCTTCCCCACCCTCTCGGCCGAAGCCGCCCTCCTCTCCGGAGGCTGGCGCAAACGCCTCGCCATCGCCGAAGCCATCGTCACCCACCCCGACGTGCTCCTCCTGGACGAGCCCACCAACCACCTCGACCTCGCCGGCATCGCATGGCTCGAGGCCCTTCTCAACGATGCCGCCTTCGCCTGCGTCGTGGTCAGCCACGACCGCTACTTCCTCGAGAACTTGGCCACAGAGATCGTCGAACTCAACCGCGTCTACGCCGAAGGCCTCCTCCGCATAAAGGGCAGCTACTCCCAGTTTCTCGAAGGCAAACAGGCCTACCTCGAAGCCCAGTCCAAACTCCAGGCCGCCCTCAAGAACCGCGTCCAGACCGAGGTCGAGTGGCTCCGCCGCGGGCCCAAAGCCCGCAGCACAAAGGCCAAGGCCCGTATCGACAACGCCAACGACCTCATCGCCCAGCTCCGCGACGTCAACCAGCGCGTCCAGACCTCCGCCGCCGGTATCGACTTCTCCGCCACCGACCGCCAGACCAAGCGCCTCGTCGAATTCGACAAAGTCTCCCTCACCTTTGGCGCCGGCGCCCAACAAAAGAAGATCGTCGAGGGCCTGACCTTCCTCATTGCCAACGGCACGCGCGTCGGCCTGGTCGGTGCCAACGGCAGCGGCAAGACAACCCTCCTCCGTCTCCTCACGGGCGAGTTGGAACCAACCGCAGGCACCATCAAAAGAGCCGCCGCACTTCGCATCGTCTACTTCTCCCAGGTGCGTGAGCTCACCCCCGGAGTCACCCTCCGTCGCGCCCTCGCGCCCGACTCCGACTCCGTCGTCTATCAGGGCAGCGTCGTCCACGTCGCCAGTTACGCCACTAAATTCCTGTTTACCAGCGATCAGTTGAATCAACCCGTAGACCGCCTCAGCGGAGGCGAGCGCGCACGCGTCCTCATCGCCAAACTCATGCTCGAGCCCGCCGACCTCCTCCTCCTCGACGAGCCCACCAACGATCTCGACATCGCCACTCTGGAGATCCTCGAAGAAAGCCTGCTCGAGTACACCGGCGCGCTCGTCTTAGTCACCCACGACCGTTACATGTTGGATCGCGTCTCCACCATCGTCCTCGGACTCGACGGTCGCGGCCACACCGCCGCCTTTGCCGACTACTCCCAATGGGAGACGTGGGAGCGAGAGCAATCCGCGAGCGTCGCACCACGCGGCGACAGACAACCAATCGCCGCCGCAACCCCGACCGTCAGCGCCCCCGCAAGAAAGAAGCTCTCCTACCTCGAAGCCCGCGAGTACGCTTCCATTGAAGACCGCGTCGAAGCCGCCGAAGCACGCCTCAGCTCCGCCCGCGACCTGCTCGACGAACCCAGCGTCGCCACCAACGCCGAGGCGCTCACCGCCGCCCTGCGTGAGATGGAAGCCGCCCAGGCCGCCGCCGACGAACTCTACGCCCGCTGGGCCGAGCTCACCGAAAAAGCCGGCTAGCTCGCTCTCTTCTGCGCCGAATCCCCGGTGTGCGGCTTGTTGCCGAGTCGCTTCCAATTCGTCTCGCTCATCTCCACGCCAAACTTCTTCGCCGCCGCCTTGATATTGTGAAACGCCTCTTCGCGCTCCGCATCCGAGACGTCCTTTACCTGATCGAACCGCGCAATCGCATTGCGCACGTGCGAGGCATCGTTCAGCGGCTCCTTGCGCTGCTTGGGAAACGCATACGTCTCCTCAGGCAGGCGCTCGTCGGTCGAGAGCTCGTTTTTCGTGTCGTGCGAGTGTGTCTTGTGCGTCGTTGCCATAGCAAATCTCCTGGTATCATCCCGGGCGGCCGCACGAGCGACCGCCTCCGTAGACTTAGATGACTCACCGCGCCCACGCGTTGGCGCCTACTTGCCGGGATTAAAAGGCTCGTCCGCCGATGGCCCATATAGACCGGGTACCGGAATATCATTCAGCCGGAGATACACGCCCAGTTGTGCCCGATGATGGATCAGGTGGTTGAAGAACATATGCCGGTAGGCCAGCGAGCGAGGCCCGTCAGAGATCACATGGTCGCCAAACGAGAACTTCCAGTTCGCCGCAAGGTCCGCATCAGATGCAGCGGCCAGTGCAGCGCGCGCCGCCGCGGCATTCTCGTCAAACGCCGCCAGCAGCCTGTCGCGCGAGACGAACGTCATGTCCGGCCACTTCTGGTTGGGGTTCGCCAAATCCATGCTCGGCGTCGTCAGGATCGTTTTCCCAAACAGGGGAAGTGTCGCAACATGCATCGCCAGCCGCCCCATGGCCATCGACTTTTCATGCGGCTTGTAGTTCGGCTTGTCATCTGAAATGCGCGTGAGAACTCTGCGCGTGCTCGCCATCTCAACGTCAAAATCCTGCAGCAGAAGCTCTGCGGTCGTCATGCTCTTGTGCCTTTTCTTGGCTAGATGCCCGTGATATTGAACCCGCAATCGACAAACGTAATCTCACCCGTGATGGCGCTCGCCAGCGGCGAACAGAGAAACAGCGCCACGTTCCCCACTTCCGCCTGCTCCACATTCCGATGCAGCGGCGCGCGCTCGGTCACCTTGTCCAATATCGTCGAAAAATCCCCAATCCCCCGCGCCGCGAGCGTCTTGATCGGCCCCGCCGAAATCGCGTTCACGCGGATATTTCTCGGCCCGAGCGATGCAGCCAGGTAACGCACCGTCGCCTCAAGCGCTGCCTTCGCCACGCCCATCACGTTGTAGTTGGGAAACGTCTTCGTCGACCCGTAATACGTCAGCGTCAGCATCGCCCCACCTTCGCTCATCAGGGGCGTAGCTCCACGCGCCACCGCAATCAGCGAGTAGACACTCACATCATGCGCAATCCGAAAGTCCTCCCGTGCCGTCAGCAGAAAATCATTCTTGATCGCATCCGGCGGCGCGAACGCCACCGAATGGATGAGGATGTCTATCTTCGGAAATGCCGCCGCTATATTCTGAAACAGCGCGTCAATCTCTTCATCGCGCGACACATCGCACCGGAAAGCGCGGCCAGTGCCGCTCTGGCCCAGACTTTCGAGCAACTCCTCGCTCTCGCGCTGCAGCCGCTCCGACTGGTACGACAGAACTAGAGTCGCTCCAGCTTCAGCGAGCTTCTGCGCGACGCTGTAGGCGATGCTGCGTTTGTTGGCCAAGCCAAAGACGACGGCGACTTTACCGTTGAGATCGATCATGCCACTCCTCTGAAGTCCAGAGGGTAAGCATATCAGCCGGGCGAAAAGAAGACACAGCAGTGCGCGATGCGCCGTCGCTGGTCAGGATGACGCCATCGGTCGGGTGGCCGGAGAGTTGACGGTGGTATGGGAAGTACTGGGCTGGGCGTCGGCGACCGGGTGCTTCAAAGAGAGCCCCAGCGCGCGATAGACGTGCCTTGGGTCTTCTGTCTCGAGGGTGACGACGCGGCGGCAGTTGCGACCGTCGCTCTTTGCCTTGTAGAGGGCTTTGTCGGCACGCGCAAGGATACTGACGGTGTCGTCGGAGGGGAAGGCTTCGGTGATCCCGATGCTCAGGGTCAGGGGCTGGGTCCCCGTGGAGATACTGAGGTTGTGGACGGCCTGATTGAGACGCTCTGTAACGGCGAGGGCCACCGTGCATGGGGTTTGAGGCAGGATGAGGAGGAACTCGTCGCCGCCGTAGCGGCCGAGATAGTCGCGTCCGCGCAGGTGGGTGGAGATCGCTTCGGAGACAACGCGCAGTGCCGCGTCACCCGCCGCATGGCCTTGAATGTCGTTGATGGCCTTAAAGTAGTCAACGTCGATCAGCGCGATGGAGAGCTTGTGGTTGCCGTGGTGGAGTCGCTTGAGCTCAGCGGCAAGCTTTGCCTCAATGCCGCGCCGGTTGAGTGCCCCCGAGAGGGAGTCTTTCTGAGACTCGTCTTTGCTGCGCTCGATGAGATCACTGCTTGCGAGAATCATGATGAAGAGCCCGGTCGCGCATACCGATACTAAGCCGATGAGCAGGGTGGTCGTGCCGATAGCGGTGGTCTGGAGGGGATTCGTGGGCGCGCCGTGGAGGATCGTGATGATGCTGCAGTTCACGGTGATGGCGGCAAAGAAAGCCATGCAGGCGGCGAAAAGACGCATCAGCTTCGGCGTGGGGAAGGTTGGCGACTTGCGGAACAGTTCGATGGCGATGAGGCCGCGCACCAGTCCCACCGTAATGGAGATTGCCACGATGCGTGGTACGGCGTTGTCTTGAATCAGAGTGAAGTAGACCAGAACCGTGATGGAAACGATGGAGGCTACGACGGGAACCACGATGGTCCGGCGGCTGCCCAGGAAGCGAAGGATTCCGCGGTAGAGGAAGACAAAAGAGGCAAGCACAAAACTGTTGGCGACGATGACGGAGAGGATGTAAGGGATGGATCCGCGCGAGGCGAGGAGAAAAGTGCCGGGCACACCTAACAAGAAGCTAATGGCGATGGTATTGATGCCCCGCAGATTTGGGTAGGTCTTCTTCATCCCGAAGAAAACGATCGAAAACGCCGCCGCGAGGAGAAAATCGCAGAAGATTAGTGTTCGATTGTCAAACCACGAGAGGACGTGCATGCAGGCCCCAACCTTTGGTTCAATACTAGACAGGGCGTCCGGGGGCAAGAAGGGCACTTAAGTTGTAGGGAAAGTGAACCGCGCAGTGAAGCGTTGGCGTGTACTTCAGTCTCAGGCGTCCGTCAGCCATTCGTATTGTTCGGTGGTGAGCGGGACGACAGACAGACGAAACTGGCGAAAGAGGAGCGAGCCTCGGAAGACGGCAGCCTCGCGCATCTCAGCAAGGGTGCGCTCGTGCTTGAGGCGCTTGACCGGCTGGATACGGATAACGGGGTTCCGTGGGTCTGTCGCGTCCACAGAAACAACCTTGGCGGTGCCGACGGCCGATTTGCCGACGTTGGAGTGGTAGATCACGAGCTTCTCGCCGGGCTTCATGCTGCGCAGGTTGAGCAGGGCCTGAGGGTTGGAGATACCATCCCACGTGGTCTCACCCTCGCGCTCCAGATCGTCGAAGGAGTATTTGGTCGGTTCTGTCTTCAAGAGGTATGGCATAGAGTCAATCGCGAGTGGCCGGCAGTGAGTTGTGGTCCGAGACGCCAAACGGTGATGTCGTGGATAGACTACGCGAGGAGCCCATAACTCACAACGTATCGCTCCAGCTTGCCTCACTAGCCGCCGAGGTCAACAAGCTGGACTGGGCCCACAGAACGTCCCAGGAAGTGGGCCCCGAGGCGCTCGAACTTCTCCACGGAGTCGGTAGCAAAGCATTGGAAGGTGGCTGGTGTCGCTGGCAACGCAGTTCCGGGAGCTTCTGCCGAAGTATTGCTCCGCTGAATCGAGCAGGCCACAGCAAGCGCGGTAGCTCTGGCGGAGTCAATGTGTTCGGCTCGAGAATTCAGGTCCCGCAGGGTAGATTCGATCGCAGGCGCGATCAGCGGGTAATGAGTGCAGCCGAGCAGAACCGCCTCTGGCGTACAGATGGCGAGTGCTTCTTCCAGGTAAATGCGGAGCACTTCCCGGGTGACGGGATGGTCAAGCCACCCTTCCTCCACGAGCGGGACCAGCAATGGGCAGGCCTTCTCGATTGCGTGGAGGCCGCGGGCGGCGCAGTTCAGCCGATAGGCGCCGGAGTGGACAGTAGCGGTGGTGGCAAGGACCAGGACCTGGGCGTTGGGATGGCTCCGGAGAGCCGCCTCCACGGCGGGTTCAATCACGCCCGTGACAGGCACTTCGACGGTTCGCTGGATATCGCTCATGGCGAGCGCTGACGCCGTATTGCACGCGATCACCAAGTGCTGCGCGCCCCGGCCGACCAGAAAGCGGGCACTCTCGACCGCGTAACGCGCGATGGTGGCCTGCGACTTCGACCCATAGGGCAGCCGTGCAGAGTCGCCGAGGTAGAGGTAGTGAGCGCCGGGAACGAGCGGCAGAAGCTCGCGCAACACGGTAAACCCGCCAAACCCGGAGTCGAAGACGCCTATGGTGGTCATTGCGCCTGGCCCTCCTTTGGAAGGGTGGTGACGGTTCGGCTGGAAGTGTCGAAGACGGTGTATGTCCGCAGCAGATCGGCATGGCCGCTCAGGGTCTCGCGCGGCTGACCGTCCACCAGGAAACGGACCTGCTCGATGCGCGGGAAGTTTGCGTAGAGGGTGCCGAGGATGGAGTCGACCGTGAGGGTCTCTGGCTCGATGCCCGAGGGGTGATGGTTTGCGAAGTCGCCGTGGAGATTGATGACGGCTAATTCACCGCTGGCGTTCGGCGGCAGGGCCGCGTCAGTTGCGGGAGTCGCGTCTGCCGGGGCCGAAGAGCTCGGGTCTGCCGTCGTCTTGCCCGTGGCCGGTGTCGCAGGGTTGAGCGGGAGGGCGAGGAGAAATACGTCGTCAATGGCCGGGCCGCTGTCGAGGGGATGTGCCGAGCCTTTGTAGGAGTACTCGGCGATCAGACGGGTGAGTAGGACGCGAGCGCGAGCGGTGGTCTCGGTGGGCAGCGCGAGCTGGCGCTCGACCATGGTGATGGAGCCGTCGGAGTCATCGGCCAGCGCGAGATGGACGGCTTCGCTGGGGGTGGCGACAGGAGCGGCAAGCGGTGTCTCATCGCGGTGGCGAGTGAGTTTTTCTCGGGCCTGCTCACATCCGCGCAGGAGGACAAGCGCCATGAGCAGGATGGCTGCGGCCAGGCCCCAGAAAAGGATGCGCTGGTAGCGAGGGATCATGAAGTAGGACCTCGCGAGGGGTTGGCTGCGGCGTTGGCCTGGTCCTGGTGAGCCCGGAGCGCCGCAGCGACGACAGTGGCGACGCGCTGCTGGTAGCCGGCGTCAATAACCGGAGTAGGATCGGCACCCCCGACGAGGAGTGGGGCGAGTTCGATGGCCACCGCCGGGCAAGCGAGGCTGTCGAGCGGGCGGAGGGGAGCATCCCCTGAGAGTGCGGGAAGGTCGGACTTGGCAAGGGCTGCGGTGAGACTGGCCGCGAGTGCGTGACTCTGAGTGACAGAGGCGGCCTGGGCGTTGTCCCACGGAGTGGGCGCAAAGGCTGGGGCGTCGTACTGCGAGTCAGGCGCTTTTAGCTCGGAGGGCTGGAGGGTCGAGGTGTAGAGGTGGACGCCGGAGCCAGTGGCCGTTGCATGGAGGACGATGCAGGCGACTGGGTGTGCACGATTGGCGATCTCGGCCCGCTGGTCGGCGGTGAGAAGAGCGGGCAGATCGCTGTCGCGGGAGGAGAGCACGGTGAAGCCTGCTGAGGTGAGGGCTGTACCGAGGCGCGCCGCGAAGGCAAGAGTAACGTCCTTCTCGAGGGTCTGACCACCAAGGTTGCTGCCGGCGTCCGCGCCTCCATGCGCTGGATCGAGGAAGATAAGTTCGCGATTGATTGCATTTCCGGGCGGAGGTGTGCGGGCAGTCGAGAGCTGTGGCTGTGCCTTTCCCAACAGGACAACTACCGTCGCAGTCGCCAATGCGGCAAGCAGGAAAACGGCGGGATTGGATGAAGCGTTCAAGGGCTCAGTTTGGCAGAGTTCCAGGTCGGTGGCATGGAGGCATCTCAGTCCAGGGCGTAGATCGCGAGACCGCTTAGGAGTTTCGGGTAGAAGTCGGTGGATTTTTGCGGCATAACGTCGCCGGAGAGCGAGACCTCGCGCAGTTGGTCAAGCGTGATGGGCTTGATGAGGAAGGCGATGTCGGCGTCGCCCGAATGGACCTGCTCGACCGCCTCAGCGGCGTCACGGATAAATCGGACGTTGCCGAGCTGGGTGATGCGCTCCGCACTCAGGCCGAGGATGCGATCAAGAAGGATAGAGTGGAGCTGGACAACATCCAGCTGCGCCTGTCGCAGCGGTACTCCGGCCAGCGCGGCTTGGATCGCCTTAGGTTTGGCGGCAAACAGGTGGTTGCCCTCGCGAGTGACGACGAGAATCGCGGTGCCCTCGGAATCACTCAGCGGCTTAAGATCGGCCGAGGCGAGCGGCGTGATGGTGAAGAACTCTCCGGCGGAGGCTAAGAAGGCCTCTGTCGAGAATGGCTTGCCGGAGACCTTTTCCAGTCCGAAGACGACGCGGTGGGTGGGCAGGATGGTAATGCCCGGCGCATCCATGTTGACGAATGTCATCATCATGGCCGCCTCAGGGAACGGCGGCGCGGGAAGATGGCTGGGCGAAAGCTTCTCGTCCGGGTCAAGCGGCTCGCCCAGCGGCAAACGAAGCTGCGCGGAACGCTCCTTGGCATACGCCACTGAGGTTTCGTAGCGGTGATGCCCATCGGCGATGATCAGCTTCTTATCGGCCATCGCAGTAGCAATGAGGTTGATCAGGTGCGGGTCGGTCAACTTCCAGACCCGATGGACCACTCCATACTCGTCGGTAATCGCCAGGTCCGCCGGGCGAACGTCGTCTCCGTCGCCGCCTCCCAACCCGAAGATCAGCTTCTCTGCCGTGAACGCCGGGTCGGAATAAAGCATGTAGATCTGCTCGCAGTAGGCGCGAGTTGCCTTGAACAGCGCCAACCTGTCTGACTTGTGCTTGGGGAAGGTCTGTTCGTGGCGGTAGACGACCTTGTCGGCGTACTCGTAGAGATGGCCAAGCGCGATGAACCCTCTGCGCTCGCGAGTCTCACCGGTGATCGGCACCTTGTAGGTCTGTGAGTAGCCATACAGCGCCGGCTCGCCCTCTTCGGCAAGGATGCCCTCATGTCGCCACTCGTTCAGATACTCGGCCGCGCGCGTGTAGCAGTTATGCGCCTGCTCGCCAGGTGGGAGAAACTCCTGCGGCTCGGTATCGCCGGGCTCGTGCTTGCCAAGGATGATGCGGATCAAATTGTAAGGACTGCGCTCATAGTAGCGCTGCTGCATCGCGGGAGTGATTTTGTCGTACGGCTGGGTAACAACGTCCTCCATGCGTACGCGTGCGGTGTCATAGCGGAGGGCGCGGAAGGGATAGATGCAGGCCATGCTTTGTCTTGGACTCCTGGGTTCGGCTGGATCGATTGTATGCGGATGCGGTTTCCACGCAATCAAGGGAGATCAGTTCGGGGCGTAGGCGTCAAAGCGACCGGAGGAACGGAGGTAGTGATAGTGGCTGAAGATCTTGCCAAATCCAGGGTCGCGCAGAAACCACGCCAACAGATTGTCGTGGCGGTCCTCCAGGACCTGGCAGTGGACCGCGGGGTCCTGGCATCGTTCGACGAGGATGAGCTGGGGGCGCCAGCGCTGGAGGTCTTCGCGCATAGCAGCGTGCTGAAAGGCGTCCAATTCCGCGATGCGGGCGGGTAAGAGATGGCGCTTAAGCCGGCCTCCCTGTGGGTCTTCGCTGCGCAGGATGGCTGGAAGCATCCAGAGGTGGGGATAGCGCTGGGCCAGAGTGAGGTTGTACTTGAAGATGGGCGGCATGACGTAGTCGACGGTGGTGGTCAGCGTGGCGACGGCCGTGCCGGGCGCGAGGTTAGTGAAGAAGCTGGGATCGGGAGTGTCGATCGGGAAGCTGCGCGCGGCGGTGAAGGGGTAGTTCATGAAGTGGGTCGTAAGCGCCAGAGCGAGAGCGGAGAGCGCGAGCGCAGCCCTGGGAGCCCATGCGGGCATGGCGAGATGGCGGCGGCCGGCGAATTCGATCAACAGGAAGGCGAGGGCGAGCGAGAAGAAGGTGAGCGACGGAAGCTGCTGGTAGTACCATCCAGTGCCCTGAAGATAGTAGGCGATCAGGCTGGCCGCACCGGCGGCGAGTAGCAGGCAGATAAGAGGTGAGGATTGGCGTGGGCCCACGTAGCAGAAGAGACCGAAGGCCACGGCGGCGAGGATGTGGAGCTGGATCGCTTCGACGAAGAGGTGCGGAAGGGGCCATTGCCCGAAGGCCCAGTAGGTGTCGATCACGAGGGGGACGAGCTGGGTGAAGTAGTTTGGGGCGAGTATCCTGACCGCGAGAAGGTAGGCCAACCCGGAGGCGGCCATCGCAAGCAGTTCCGGGCGAATGAGGGAGAGTGCAGGGCGTGGGACGCGGTTTTGGGACCGGAGATAGAGGACGGTGGACTCGACCGCGATCGGGATGAGCAACTGGTGGGGCTTCATCGCGATGCCGGCGAGTGCGGTCATGCCGATGCAGGCGCCAGCCCGAACCGGCAGCTTCCCGCCGGCGCTGGCTACGGAGAGGGCAGCGGCGAAGATGTAGGGCAGGCAGAGCATGGCGAGCAGGTGGTCGCGCTGGCCGAAGTCCCGGGCGGGGACAACCGCAAAGACGGTGACGAAGACGAAGGCGAGCCAACATCGAGCCGCAGGGTTGAGGGCCGGTTGGCTGGCGCTTTCGCGCGTGCGACGGACGAGACGAAGGCAGACGGCAGCGACGAGGGTTGACAGCGCGACAACGAACGACTTACCCACGGCAGTCTCTGAGAGATGCAGTAGACTCGCAGCGGAGGCGGGGAGGTATGAAAGCCAGAGGATCATGGGTGGGTTGGTCTCAAAGACCTCCGGGCCATAGATGGGCGAGCCGCAATGGATGAGGTGCGCGGCATAAAGCAGCCACATCTGGTCGTGGCCGGCGGCTGGAAGCAAGGCAAGGAGGGCGGCCATGCCGCAGGCCGCGACCGCGAGGACCAGAAAGGTGGCATTTGCGGGACCGGACCAAATATGGAAGACGGTTACCGAATAGCGGGAACGAAGGTCTAAGATGCGTGATCGCGCCGGAGATGATATAAGTCGCGAAAGCGGCATGGGGTCAATTATGCGGCATGGTGCGGCAGAGGAGTTGTGGAGTTGGCTTGCCGGAAGGCGGCGGATGTCGATTGCGCTGAGTCTCTGCGTCGCGCTTGCCGCGCTGGCGTGCGGCCTGCCGGCGGGGGTCTGCCATGCGCAGGAAAACCCGCTGGGAGATGTCGATACTCCAGTTGTCACGGCGCCCAAGCCGCCTGAGGACAAGCGGCCGGTAATTGAGGGCGGGACCAACGCGACAACGATGGCAACCTCCCATCGGGATTCGCGGATACGGGTGGACGTGAATCTGGTGCAGGTGCCGGCGACGGTGACGGACCCCATGAACCGCCTGGTCACTGGCCTGGAGAAGGAGAACTTCGAGGTCTTCGACAACAACCTGCCGCAGACCATCAAGTACTTCTCCAGCGAAGACGCTCCGATCACGATTGGGGTGGTCTTCGATCTGAGCGGGAGCATGTCGTCGAAGTTCTTTCGCGCGCGCAAGGCGCTGACCGAGTTCCTGCGAACGTCCAACCCAATGGACGAGTTCTTTGTCGTGGGCTTCAACGACCGGCCCTCCGTGATTGTGGACTACACGTCGGACCCGGACGATGTGGAGGCGCGGATGGTGATGTTGAAGCCGGAGAACCGGACCGCGCTGATCGACGCGGTTTATCTGGGGATCGACCACCTGCGGCAGGCGAAGTACGAACGCAAGGCGCTGCTGATTATCTCCGACGGAGGCGACAACCGCAGCCGCTATACGGAGGGCGAACTGCGCCGGGTGGTGCGCGAGAGCGATGTGCAGATCTACTCGATCGGCATCTTCGATGTGTATGCCCCGACCACCGAGGAGCAGGAGGGGCCAATGCTGCTGAACGATATCTGCGAGATGACCGGAGGGCGTCTGTTCAAGGTGAATGATGTCGGAGATCTGCAGGACATCGCAGAGCGTATCTCCGCCGAGCTGCGCGACCAGTATGTGATCGGGTACACGCCCAGCGACGTGAAGCACGATGGAAACTGGCGTAAATTGAAGGTAAGGCTTACGCCGCCGCCGGGACTCCCGCAGCTGACGGTGCATTTTCGCCAGGGATACTATGCGCCTTCGGAATAGAGGGACCAGGGGTGTTGGCCAATGGCTGGCCGGGGTTGGGTTGGCGCTGCTTGCGGCCTGGCCTGGGGTGGGGCTGGGCCAGCAGGCAGCAGCTGCACCGCAGGCGGCAGGCGCGCAGGCAGCGGCGCAGCCTTCGCTGGACGTGGATCGCGACCCCGTGCTGTCGCCCGACCCCGACCCTCCGCCGCAGCCACTCGACAACCAGCAGGGGACGGCGCTGGGCGCAATTGCGCGCGGGGCCGGCGGCAAGTTCACATTGCACGAGGACGCGTATGAGGTGCGGCTGAACGCGTCAGTCTTCGACCCGACCGGACGCAGCGTGCAGACGCTGGACAAGGACGCCTTCCACGTCTATGAGGACGGGGTGCTGCAGACCATCGCCAGCTTCCGGCATGAGGACCTGCCGGTGTCGCTAGGGATCCTCATCGACAGCTCAGGCTCCATGTACGACAAGCGTGCGGCGGTGGACCAGACGTCGCTGGACCTGATCAAGCTGTCGAACCCCGAGGACGAGGCGTTTCTCGTGGACTTCTCGTGGGAGGCGTTCATCGACCAGGACTTTACCAGCGACATCGGCAAGCTGCAGCAGGGGCTCTCGTACATCAAGTCCAGTGGAGGCACTGCGATCTACGATGCGCTGGTTGCCTCGGCGGATTACCTCTCCAAGAACGCGAAGCACCCAAAGCAGGTGCTGCTGGTGGTGACGGACGGCGAGGACAATGCTTCGAGCGCGACGCTGGAGCAGGCGATCCGCAGGATCCAGGACTTCGACGGGCCAGTGATCTACTGCATCGGCCTGTTGTTTGGCGACGAGGCGGACAAGGGCGAGTCGCGCCACGCAAGGCGGGTGCTGGAGACGCTCTCGGAGGAGACGGGCGGGCAAGCCTACTTTCCGAAGTCGCTGAAGGAGGTCGACCCGATCGCGAAAGAGGTCGCCGAGGACATCCGAACGCAATATACGATTGCTTACCACTCGACCAAGTCGCCCACGCTCGGCGGCTACCGGCAGGTGCATGTAGAGGCGAGAGAGAAGGGGTTTGGCAAGCTCTCCGTGCGGACGAGGAGCGGGTATTTCCCCCGGGTGAACACCGCAAACAACGGCGGGACGGCTGCCGCAACTCCCTGAGCTTTAGCGTCATTTTCAGAGCTTCTCCTCGATCTGCAGGGTCGCAATCTTGTTGGCGAGGTCGTCCTGGGCGGCATGGAGGTTGGCCTGTGCGGCGGTGAGGTCTTTGCTCGCCGCGGCGATCTGGTCTTCCGTTGCGTTCAGGTCATGCACGAAGCGCTCGCGGGAGGGTTTGTCTGCAGAGGCAAGGGCGGTGACGTTGGCGCGCTGGCGCTCTTCGTCGGAGCGGAGGTCGCTGAGGTGGGCGTTGATCTTGTCGACGGCCTCCTGCATGTCGGCCTCGTGGCGGCGCGCGGCGAAGAGGGGCTGGAGGGCGGCTTCGAGCGCCGGATCGTGGTTGGTCTCATCCAGAATGAAGGTGAGCTGGTCAACGTTGGAGTTGGGGAGCCGGGAGGTTGTGGAGCCGGGGTGGGTCTCGCCGACGTGGAGGCGGACGGTCTCGCCGGGCTGGGCGATGACGCGGAATCGATAGACGGCGGGGGTGGTCTCAATGGGCTTGGGGGCCGGAGTTCCATCGGCCGCGGCGCTATCGAGGGTGAAGCCGTTGCGGACGGGGTGTTCGACGATGACGCTGCGCGGTTCGGCGGCGGCGTTGTGGACGACGTAGGTGATCTCAGCGACCTGCCTTCGGTTCAAAACGAGGACGCCCTTGGCCGCGGTGATGGAGGTGATGCGGTTGGAGCTGAGCTGGGACTCGGTGGTGACGCGGACGGCCTGGTCTACGGCGTAGGAGAGCAGGCGCTTCTCGGCGGGATGGATGGGATCGAGCAGGCCTTCGCCGCCGAAGTTACCGTCCTCGACGATGGTGAAGGAGCCGCGGTCGAGGGTGAGGTTGGAGGTGTTGGTGATCCAGAGGGCGCGGAGGGGCGTGGGGTGTTGTTGCGACCAGAGCGTCACGCGCTCGGCGTCGATCTTCGATTGGAGGATGGGGACCAGGGCGGACTCGTTCTTGCGGATGGTGACGGGGTCAGCGAGGTTGTAGGCGAAGTAGTCGTCGAAGGTGGAGGTGGTGGCGTTGGGGGCGGTGGAGCTGATTGCCAGGTCCTGGTAGGTCTGGTTCTGGAGGGTGGCGAGGGAGTCCGAGGCTGTAGCCAGCCTGCCGCCGAAGTTGGCGCCGGAGCCGGCGCCTATCCCGCTGGCATTTCCGGTGCCGATTCCGCCCATGATTCCGCCGGTGGCCCTGGCCTTGGCCGCAGGGGCAGCGGGCGCGGGGTTCACGCTGAGTTGATAGGCGGCGTCGGCGGAGGCGGCGGTTGAAACTGACTTCGAGTCGCTCTTAGGGGCTTCGCCGCTTTCGTGGGTTTGGGGGGTGAGCTGGGCCTCTTGCGGGAGGGGGATCTCGGGGCGGCGGGAGTAGTAGGGGACGGAGAGCGGCTGGATGAAGGACTGCGGCGCGCCGGCGATGAGGGAGAGCTGGACGTTGGTCCAGTCGGCGCCGGTGGTGTTGTCGACGACGGACCAGCCTTGCAGGGTTGCGGTTTGGATGGTGGAGGGCGGTTGCGCGCCCGAGGGTTTGGGTTCGGTGAAGAGGATGCGGTAGGTGGACTTCCAGATAGGGACTTCGGAGAGGTAGGAGACGTGGAGCTGGCGCGGGCCGGTTCCTATGTCCTCCAGCGTCAGATGGCGCAGGGCGGTGTTCCGGTTGGAGTCGAGGAGCTGGAGGTACTGGGTGAGGTTGGCGTGCGCGGCGGTGTCCAGCAGGCGGACGGAGAGCGAGGGCGTGACGGCGAAGATGCGAACTTCGCCGGAGTCGGCTGCGACGGTGAGGAAGCGGCCTTCGGTCATGCCGGCCTCGTCGTTGCCGGGGCCGGTCTTGTGCATCTCTTCGTCGACCAGGCGGCCGGTGAAGGGCGAGCCGGAGCCGGTGACCTCGACGCGGGTGCCGCGCAGGGCGTTGAAGAGGATGGAGAAGGTGGTCTTGTCGGGCAGGGCGAGGGCGAGGGCCTTGAGCTGCTGGTCGAGCGGGGTGGTGGAGTTGTAGTCCGCGCCGGCGATGCGTCCGCCGTTGAGGTCGACGGCGGTGAGGGACTGGAGGACGTCGTTGAGCTGGTCGGTGGTGAAGTCGATGGTGACGGACTGGGAGCCGGTGACGCGTCCATCGTGCTCGAAGAAGCCGACGCCGTTCTTGTAGAGGGAGACGCGGGTGACGGGGAGTTGGGTTGCGGGGGCGGAGTCTTCGGCGGTGGCAGGTGCGGGTTTGGCGGTGCGGGGGTTGAGTTGCTGGGCGTTGGCGGTGAGGGCGGTTGCGATGAGGATGAGACTGGCTGCTCTGCGCACGGGGTTCGTTCCTTCCGGGTGAGGCCAAGATGGGTTGCCGAGGGTTGGACGCGACCCGCTATAGGAATAGACCCCTCGAATGCGGGATTTGTTCCCGGAACCGTGAGCCGGGGGACGTGGGCCGAGGCTAGCCACGGCTGGGCTTGCTCCCGAGCAACTCGCGGGCGATGACCATGCGCTGGATCTCGCTGGTGCCTTCGCCGATGGTGCAGAGGCGCACGTCGCGGTAGAACTTCTCGGCGGGGTAGTCCTTGATGAAGCCGTAGCCGCCGTGGATCTGGAGGGCTTCGTCGCAGATGCGGCAGGCGGCCTCGCTGGCGTAGAGCTTGGCCATCGATGAGGCCATGGTGACGCGCTCGCCTGCGTCCTTCATGCGCGCGGCACGCATGGTGAGCAGCCACGCGGCGTCGAGTTCGGTGGCCATGTCGGCGAGCTTGAACTGGATGGCCTGGAACTCGGCGATGGCTTTGCCGAACTGGCGGCGCTGCTGGGCGTACTTCATGGCTGCGTCGAATGCGCCGCGGCCGATGCCGAGCGAGAGCGCGGCGATGGAGATGCGGCCGCCGTCGAGGACGCGCATGGCGTCGCGGAAGCCGGCGCCGACCTCGCCGATGCGGTGGTCGTCGGGGACGATGCAGTCTTCGAAGATGAGCTCGGAGGTGTCGCTGGCGCGGAGGCCGAGCTTGTTCTCCTTCTTGCCGGGGCGGAAGCCGGGCGTTCCCTTCTCGACGACGAAGGCGGAGATGCCGCCGTGGGTGCCTTTGGCCGCATCGGTAACGGCGAGGATGACGGCGAGGTCGGCGTAGCGGCCGTTGGTGATGAAGGTCTTGGCGCCGTTGAGGGCCCAGCCTGCGTCCGTGCGGACGGCGGTGGTGCGCGCGCCGCCGGCATCGGAGCCGGAGCCGGGTTCGGTGAGACCCCAGCAGCCGAGGAACTGGCCGGAGGCGAGCGCGGGAATCCAGCGGCGGCGCTGGGCGTCCGTGCCGGCGACCATGATGTGGTTGGTGCACAGCGACGTGTGCGCGGCGACGATGATGCCGATGCTGCCGTCGACGCGGGAGAGCTCCTCGATGGCGAGGACGTACTCGACGTAGCCGAGGCCTGCGCCGCCGAGGTCTTCGGGGAGGATGACGCCCATGAGGCCCATGGGGCCGAGTTTGCGGACGGCGTCGGCGGGGAACTCGCTGGCTTCGTCCCAGCGGGCGACGTCGGGGGCGATCTCGCGCTCGGCGAAGGTGCGGACCTCGCGGCGTAGCTGCTGCTGCTCTTCGGTGAGTCCGAACATCGGTGCCTCCTTGCGCCCTTGGCGGCGAGCTAGTGAGAGTATCCCAGAGTCGGGCGGGGTGAGC
Source organism: Acidobacteriaceae bacterium (assembly GCA_050014235.1). Classification (GTDB taxonomy): domain Bacteria; phylum Acidobacteriota; class Terriglobia; order Terriglobales; family Acidobacteriaceae; genus Edaphobacter. The sequence continues at coordinate 4,477 of JBEKDS010000038.1, read as the reverse complement.
CGGTTTCCTATGCGGGTGCGGGCGCGGTTGGGTTGGTTTCGAGACCAGCGGTCAGCGATCGGCGGTCAGCGGTCGGCGGTCGGCGGTCAGCGGCCGGAGAGCGGGTAAAGGGTGAGGGTTGCGAGGTACACTTTCGGGATCGGGATTTCGTCTGGATTAATCACTATGCTGACTCGCCGCCGCTTCCTCGCTACCTCCGCTGCCGCCGCCGCGCTGGCCCGCCCTGCGCTGGGGCAGGCTGCGCCGATTCCCTTCCTTGACTCGCACGTGCATGTGTGGAAGACCGACGCGGCGTTTCCGTTCGCGGCGGGCGCGCATCCGTCGCCGGCGGATGCGTCGGTGGAGATGCTGCTGGAGCTGATGCATGCGAACGATGTGGCGCGCACGGTGCTGATCCAGGTGATCCATTACAAGTGGGACAACAGCTATTTGGCGAGCGTGCTGAAGCGCTACCCGAAGACGTTCCACGGCGTGTGCCGGGTGAACCCGGAGGACCCTGCGGCGCCGGATGAGCTGCGGCGGCTGACCGAAGAGCAGGGGTTCCGCGGGGTGCGGCTGAGTCCGGGGGCGGGGCCGGGCGGCGACTGGATCAAGGGGCCGCTGATGGCTCCGCTGTGGCGGCGATGCGCGCAGCTGAAGGTGCCGATGACGCTGCTGATCCCGGTGACGCGGCTGGCGGAGCTCGATCCGCTGATTGAGGCCAATCCCGATCTGCAGGTGGTGATCGACCACATGGCGGATTGCCCGGTGGGCGATGCGGAGAAGCTGGCGCTGCTGCTGGCGCTGGCGAAGTATCCGAAGGTGTTTGTGAAGGTGTCGCATATGTGGTCGCTGTCCAGGGAGGCGTATCCGTATGCGGATGCGATGGAGATGGTGAAGCAGTTGGTGGCCGCGTATGGCGCGAAGCGGCTGATGGCGGGAACGGACTGGCCGATCTCGCTGCCGAAGCAGAGCTATGCACAGACGTTGGCGCTGTATCGCGAGCATATGGAGTTCCTTTCTGCAGAGGACCATTTGCAGATTTTGTCGAAGACGGTGGAGGAGGTCTGGCCGTTTGGGGTTTAGTTTGTGGGGTGAGTTGTGAGTGGTGAGTGAGTGCGTCCCCCATCCATGCGCGATGCGCATGAATGGGGCATCCGACATCTGTGGTGGCATGAACGGCAACTACGGAGATTCTGCGCGTCGCGCAGAATGACGATGCGAAGGGTGCGAGCGTATTGCGTCCCTCGATTCCCACGGGAGCGGCGGCGGTGAAAAAAATTACGCGAAATGGGGGAAAACGGGTATCGGGCTGGCGCGTGGGGCTATAGAATGACTGGGCCCTCCCCCGGCGACATTCTACAGCGGACCAGAGATGCATTCCATGTGGAGGTGTGAGCTGATGGCGACCATTTGCTCAGCGTTTTCTCGTTTTGGGATTCTTTGTTTGCGGATCCTTTGTTTGGGGATTCTTTGCCTGGGGCTCTTCGCGGCGGGTGCGGCGAAGGAGATCCGGGCACAACAACAGTTCCTGCCAACCTACGACGTGTGCGGCGGCAACGCCGACTGTGCGAGCTATCGCGGCGACTTCGACCTGCTGGTGCATGAGGACAGCGGGCCGGCGGCGCCGCCGGGCAAGCGGCCGGAGAACCGCTCGCACATTCTGCTGGAGGCGGACAACTACCTGAAGGAACATGGGCGGGAGTCGGCGTACGGCGCGTACTTCCGCTACCTGAGCTGCGTCTCGGGCGCGCTGTGGAGCGAACGCGGGGACACGCGGACGCTGTTCTCGACGGAGAACATCCTCGAGACGTTCTTCGCGCTGGCGGGCCGGGCGGGTGAGAACGCGCGGGGCATTGAGCGAGCGTGCACGCTGCTGGGCGCGTACCACACGCGGCTGGAGGAGGCGCGCGAGGAGCAGAGCATCCTGCAGAGCGAGGGCGGGTCGCCTGATCCGGAGAGTGTGTGGCACGGGGTGCTGCTGGACGACGTGCGGCGGCAGGCGCCGAAGGCGGACGCGGAGGCCAGCGTGCGGCGCGACCAGGAGCGGTATTGCCTGTTCGCGCAGCGCTGCCGGGGGGCGGAGAATTCGCCGTTTGCGGGGAAGTAAAGGCAGTTGTGAGTGGTGAGTGGTGAGTGAGGGCGCGTCAGGCGGAGGAGAGCACGTGGACGACGCTGGCGCCGAGTTCGGCGAGGCGGTAGGGCTTTTGCAGGACGAGGCTTCCGGCGAGGGGGAGGCTGCGCTCGGAGAGGGCGTCGGCGGGAAAGCCCGAGGAGTAGACGACCTGGGTGCGTGGGCTGATGCGGCGGACGGCCTGGGCGAGTTCCATGCCGTCCATGCCGCCGCCCATGACGATGTCGGTGATCATGGCGTCGACTGCGCCGTGCTGCTCGATGATGCGCAGGGCGTCCTTGGCGTCGCGCGCGGTGAGGACGGTGTATCCGCGGGCGCTGAGGTAGGTGACGGCGATCTCGACCAGCTCGGCTTCGTCGTCGACGATGAGGACTACGCCTGACCCGCGGATTGCCCCATCCTCCGCGGCTTTCGGGGGCGGGAGGGCGGCGGGCGTGCCGCTGAAGGGCAGGTAGAAGGTGATGGTGGTGCCATAGCCGGGTTCGCTGTAGATGCGGATGCCGCCGTTGGACTGCTTGACGAAGCCGTAGACCATGGAGAGGCCGAGGCCGGTGCCGCGTCCGCGCTCCTTGGTGGTGAAGAAGGGCTCGAAGACACGGTCGACGACTTCGGGGGGCATCCCAGTGCCGGAGTCGGTGACGGAGATGCAGGCGTAGGCGCCGGAGACGGGATTGCCGTTGAGGGTTGCGGCCATGCTGTCCGCAAGCTCGGCGGCGCGGCAGCTTACGACCAGGTCGCCGCCCTTGGGCATGGCGTCGCGGGCGTTGACGATGAGGTTGAGCAGGGCGCTCTCCAGGCTGGCGGGATCGACGAGGACGGGCGGCATGGCGTCGTCGAGGGTGAGCTTGGTGCGGACCTCGGGGCCGAGGACGCGGGCGGCGAGGTCCATTGTGTTGTGGATGGACTGTTCGAGGCTTGTGGGCGCGATGTTGAGCTGGCCCTGGCTGGAGAAGGCGAGCAGGCGCTTGGTGAGTTCAGCTCCGCGGGAGGCGGCCTTGTGGGCGACCTGCCATCGGTGGAGGGCCTCCTTGTTGTCTTCGATGGCCTCCTGCTGGAGCTCGAGGGCGCCGAGGATGATAGCGAGGAGGTTGTTGAAGTCGTGGGCGATGCCACCGGTGAGCTGGCCGATGGCCTCCATCTTCTGGCTCTGCTGGAGCTGCCTCTGGAGGTCGCGGGTCTCGGTGATGTCGCGGGCGATCTTGGACGCCCCGACGACTCTGCCGGCTGCGTCCTTGATGGGGGAGACGGTGAGGGAGAGGCGGACGCTGCGCCCGTCCTTTGCGACGCGGACAGCGTCGAAGTGCTCGACGGTCTCGCCACGGAGGATGCGCGCCATGGTCTCCTCCTCTTCGGCTTCGCGGCCGGGAGGGTAGAGCCTCCCGATCGAGTGTCCGATCATCTCACCGGCGGTGTAGCCGAAGATCTTTTCGGCGCCGCGGTTCCAGGTGATGACGGTGCCGTTGGTGTCCTTGCCGATGATGGCGTCGTCAGAGGACTCGACGATCGCGGCCAGCTTGAAATTGGCCTCGTGGAGGAGCCTTTGCTCGGTGAAGTAGCGCTGCTCGCTAACGCGGAGCTGTTCGAGCGCGAGTTCCTTCTGGGCCACCTGCTTGCGGAAGGTCCCGGAGGCGAAGCTGATGGTTGCGCCGAAGCAGAGGAAGAGGACGGCACCCTCCCTGTCGTGGAGCGGGCCGGTCAAGATCTGGGGGCCTGCGAGGACGATGTAGTGGGCCGCGAGGATGGAGAGGAATGTGGTCCAGAGGCCCTCCCACACGCCCAGGGAGGAGGCAACGATGGCGACCGCGGGGAAGTAGATGAAGTAGGTGAGGCGCACGCCGAGGAGGTGAGATAGCCAGAGGCGCAGCGCCGTGGCCAAGATGACGCCTGCCGCAGCGAGCGCGAGGCGGCCTAGCCAATGGGGCCGGATGGTGAGCGATGGCGACGGCGAGGAGTGGGAAGGGCCTGCCCGGGCAGCGTTGGCGCGGGCTGGGCGCAGGAAGTTTGCGATCGCCGGGCTGAGATGGAGAGGCTGCATGACGATCACCATGCCCAGTCTAGTGCTCGGGCGCGTGGGTTGCGTGGCGAAATTCAGGTGGCTGGCGAGGTGGCGTTTCGTTTTGGGACGCGGCACCCGGCGCTCTTGGTGGCGGCGCGGCGCCCGGCGCGATTGCGGTGTCTTGGGGGCGAGAGGTGGGGCCGCTGGGGCGGCCGCAAAGACAAATGCGGGGGTCCCTCCGCTCGCGCGGGGCGCTCGGTCGGGATGACGGGGCTAATTTCGGTTGCGTGGGCATGGGTGACGGGGGTGGTGGGTTCTTCGGCGGAGGCTTTGAGGTTGGGGAGGTGGGCGGCGAATTGGGCGAGGGT
>JBEKDS010000037.1:0-25472 GCA_050014235.1 Acidobacteriaceae bacterium | reverse complement strand
GCCGGTCGGAGAGGGTGGACTTGCCGTGGTCGATGTGCGCGATGATCGCGAAGTTGCGGATGTGGCTCGGATCCATGCGGGGTGCGGACTGCCTCAACCTTCGATGCTATCACCGGGAAAGCAGGCAGCAAGAGCGTCCCGAAGCGATGTTGCCTTCGCGCGCGAAGGGTGCGCGCTGCGTACGATGGGGCGCCGCAAACGTCTTACAATGAGCAGGGCGGCGATGACGAGGAGCAACCGATTGGGTCAGTCGAACGGGTGCGGATGGTAGGCAGGTTGCGGCAGTGGTCGATGGCGATCGCTTGCGTGCCGCTGGCGCTGCTGACGGGCTGTCCGCAGGATAACGCGGGCGCCCCGGGCGCTTCCTCGGCGAAGACGACCGCGCCGGCGATCGCGCCGCAGGAGCAGGCCGCGCCGGCGCCGGCGGTGTCGACAGAGCAAGCTGCGGAAGCCGCGGCAAAGGCGTACCAGGCGCAGCAACTGATCAGTCAGGCGGAGGCAAGCTACCACAGCGGCGTGGACAACTACCGCGGCGGCCGACTGGAGGCGGCGCGCGCCGACTTCGATGCCGCGGTCGATCTGATGCTGACCAGCGGAATGGATCTGAAGAACGACGCTCTGCTTGCGGACGAGTTCGAACGTCTGCTCAATTCGATCAACTCGCTGGAGATGGATGCTCTGAAGCAGGGGACGGGATTTTCCGCGCCGCTCGAGGCCGCGCCGCTGGACGCAGCGGATGAGGTGACCTTCCCCTCCAACCCCGAGTTGAAGGCGCAGGTCGCGGCGGAGTTAAAGACGACGCAGTCGGACCTGCCGCTGGTGATCAACGACTATGTGGCGGGCTTCATCAGCTACTTCACCAACTCGCCCACCGGCCACGCGCATCTTAAGGCGTCGCTGGAGCGCGCGGGCAAGTATCAGGACATGATCGCGAAGGACCTGAAGGATGCGGGCCTGCCGCAGGACCTGATCTACCTGGCCGTGGCAGAGTCGGGCTTTCAGCCGCAGGTAGTGAATCGCACCTCCGGCGCGGGCGGCATGTGGCAGTTCATGCCGTTCCAGGGAGCATACGGCCTGGAGCGCAACGGCTGGTTCGACGAGCGGTTCGATCCGGAGAAAAGCTCGCTCGCCTATGCGCGTTATATGAAGGAGCTCTACAACCAGTTCGGCGACTGGTATCTCGCGATGGCGGCGTACAACTGGGGGCCGGGCAATGTGCAGCGTGCGGTGATGCGCACCGGCTACGCGGACTTCTGGGAGTTGTACAAGCGCAATGTGCTGCCCACGGCGACCAAGAATTATGTTCCCGGCATTATCGCGGCGGCCATCGTGGCGAAGAACCCGAAGCAGTATGGGCTGGAAGGCCTGGTGCCCGATCCGCCGGTTATGTCGGACACGGTAAGCATCGACTACGCGGTGGACCTGCGGCTGGTGGCGGATGTGACCGGCGCCACATTGCAAGAGATTGTAGCGTTGAACCCGAGCCTGCTGCGCATGACGACGCCGGGCGACGGAGACTTCGATCTGCACATTCCCGCGGGGACGCGCGATGCTTACCTGAAGCGCATTCACGCCGTTCCCGAGGACAAGCGGACGAGCTGGCGCTTCCATGTGGTTCGCGCCGGCGAATCGCTGGACGGCATCGCGAGCAGCCTGCACGGACGGCCCGCTGAGATTGCCTCCGCCAACGGCCTGGCCTTGGACTCCTCGCCAACGACGGGCGCGGAGCTGGTGGTGCCCTTGACGAACACGCTGGCGGGCTTGCATCCACTGCACTACGTCACGCGGGCGGGCGACACGCTGGTGACGGTAGCCGACCGGTTCAATGTCTCGGTGGAAGACCTGCGGCGGTGGAACCATCTGAGGTCGAGTGCGATCGGGCCGCATCGCGCACTCGATGTCTCCGAGCCGCTGCATCTGGCCCCGGCAACGCATGTACGAACGAAGGTTCCGAGCTCGTCGACCGGGCTGAAGGGAAAGGCTGGAATTAAGTCCCGCGGCTCACCCACCAAGAAACGTCCGGGCAGCACGAAGCCGCGCAAGATGGCGGGATGATGCAGCGCAAGGGTGCCGAAGCCGGAGATCGGCGCTGCCGTGTTGGCTACCATGTTGAAAAGATTGCTTGCCATCGCTGGCGTACAGATGCATTCTGTTGCTAGAATCCGTGCCGCGAGGCAATTGCGTTTTTGATTGCTGCGTGTTTGCAATTCAAGGTACTGTGTTGTTGCGGTGCAACTGCGGCGAAGTGAGGATGCGACGATGAAGCATGGTGGGTTTGACGGAGTCGACAAGGAGATCAGGAGCCTCGCGGCTGCTGCCTTTGGTGATGACGAAGGGTTCGAAGGCAGCGGCTCCTTCGACGATGACGACGAGGAAGAAGAGGTTGTGGTGGTGATGACGTCTGACGACGACGGAGACATCGACCCGATGGACGAAGCCGACGATCTGCTGGAGCCACATGCGGAAGAGGCAATCATCGTGGTGGCGATGCCATCTCCGGTGGCGGGCTACACGCCTGCGGAGTCGATGTCGAAGGTCCCTGAGAGGAGCGTCGCAGCTCCCGCGGCCAGCGTTGTGAAGAAGGCGCCGGCCAAGAAGGCGCCGGCAAAGAAGGCAGCCAAGAAGGTCGCGAAGAAAGCAGCCAAGAAGGCCGCGAAGAAGGCGGCAAAGAAGGCGCCAGCGAAGAAAGCCGCGAAGAAATCTCCGGCCAAGAAGGCCGCTGCCAAGAAAGCAGCGAAGAAGGCGCCGGCCAAGAAGGCCGCGAAGAAGAGCGCGAAGAAATTGAAATCTGCCGCGAAGAAGGTGAGTGCCCTGCGCGGCGGTAAGGCTGGCTTGAAAAAGCCGGCCGGCAACAAGGGCGCTTCAAGAAGTAAAAAACCCAACACGAGAGGTACTACCTTGGCAACTAAGAAAGCAGCAAAGAAGGTTGTAAAGAAGGCAGCGAAGAAGGCGGCAAAGAAAGTCGCGAAGAAAAAGAAGTAACCGGCAACCGCACCAGGCAAGCAAAAGGGCCCGGACTCCTCTCGAGAGGTCCGGGCCTTTTTGCGTCTGCTCGCCGCTACATCTTCTGGGCTTTCTGGGCTTGTACCTTGTCATTTCCATTCAAGCCAGCAATTGCGCCGAGCACGTCGTCGGAGTGGGTGTTGGGATTCACGCCCGTCCACACCTTCACGACCTTGCCCGTGGGCGAGATGAGGAAGGTGTCGCGCGCGGCGGTCTTCATGACGTCACCAGTCGGCGTGGTGCGCGCGGTGACGGGCACACCATACGCGTCGATGACCTTATGGTCGGGGTCGGCGAGCAGCTTGAAGGTGAGCGAATCTTTGGTGCAGAAGGTCTTGTGGCTCTCCACCGTGTCGAACGAAACGCCGAGGACGACGGCGTTGAGCGCATCGTACTTGGGCAAGTCGCGCTGGAAGTTGTGGGCCTCAATGGTGCAGCCGGTGGTCATGTCCTTGGGATAGAAGTAGAGGACGACCCACTTGCCTTTGTACTGCGAGAGCGAGACAGCCGTATCTTCCTGCGAGGGCAGGCTGAAGTCGGGAGCGGTGGCGCCTGCGGCGAGAATGTCGCCTGCCGCGTGGGCCCTAACTGCGAAGCTTCCCGCCGTCACAATACCGGCGGCAACCATCACTGCGATCCAAACACCTTTGCGAACCATGATTTTCTTCTCCTGATTTGGGTTAGATTTTGATAGGTCGCGATCGTCGCCGCGGCTCAGGCGTCGCCGAGGTCTGTCGCTGACGTTTATAGTACGCCGTTCGAGCGGCCCGCATGTCACCGGAATGTCACGCGCTTTACTCGGCGACGATGGCGATGCCCGCCCGGTCCGCCGCCGCACCGATGGCGGCTGCGTCGAAGAGCAGGGTGCGGCCGGCTTCGATAGCGAGGCAGGTTGCGCCGGCGCGGGCCATAGCGTCGATGGTGGCAACGCCGATGACGGGCACGTCGAAGCGCATGTCCTGATTTGGCTTGGCGACCTTGACGACGGTGAGCGTGCGGCGGAGGGTGGAGGCGGGGTCGCCGAGGCGCTGCATCAGTGCGCCGGCGCGTTCGATCGTGGCGTCGGTGCCCTCCATGGCTTCCACTGCGACGCAGGCTTGGGCTGCGATCACCACAGTCTGGCCGAGGTCGTATGCGGCGATTGCGCGAGCGACGGTGCGGCCGTAGGCGATGTCCTGGAGTTCGGCTTCGTTAGGCGCACGCTGGGTGAGGACGCCGGAGCGCGCGAGCAACGGTTCAAGGCAGTGGGTGGAGGAGATGAGCTCGATGCCCTCGTCGGCGAGCACCTTGGCGATGGCGTTGAGCAGCATGTCGGTCGAGCGCGTGCGCAGGTTGAGCAGCAGCTTGGCGAGGCGCCAGTCGGGACGGATGGAGGAGAAGATCTGCGTGTGTTTGACCTGGCCGGCCATCACGGCGCGAGTAACGCCCTCAGCTTTGAAGGTGTCGATGAGGCGCGAGAGTTCGCCAAGCGACATCCAGTGGACACGGATGTTGGGGTCGGCCGCGGCTCGGGCGTCGATCTCCGGATCGGTCTCTTCCTGGATCGCAGCGACCACGACGGTGATGCCCTCGGCGCGCGCGGCATCGAGCAGCAGGAGCGGGAAGCGCCCGTTGCCGGCGATGAGGCCGAGTCTAGGCGACATCGGAGAATTTCGGCGTAAACCAGCGATTGATGGTGCAAAAGCTATTCACGGCCGGCAGAAGCGATGGATTTCGCGCGGTGAGTTTACTGATAGGCACCGAGACCTGGCCATTTGAAGTATCGGGGCGGCCCTCCAGAAGATCCTTCGGAAACGGGCCGTTATAGATCTCCGTGAAACCAGTCTCGCTTAGCTTGAGACCAATGAGTAAGTCTGCATGTGCGGTCTTAAGCTTACTTGACCAACGCAGGCCGAAAGACCTTTTCCCACCTGTAAGCTTGATCTGGACGGAACGTCCGTCTGGCGTGTGCGCATCCACCTGCGGCGTGCCCGTGGGCTGGAGCTTGAGATCAAAAATGTACTCCGCGACGACCTCTCCTATGCTGCCTACAAGATGTCCATCGGGAGTAAACGGGCGACCTTCGAACAAAATATTGAGGCGCTGGGTCGTCTTGAGCAGGTCGCCGATCAGAGCAGGCACCTCCTCAAAACGAGAGGACGGCTTTCGCTTCGGCAGGCGTAACAAGGACTGGATTGAGATGTCTTCATCGACATCAGGCCACTGGATGCCGTCCCCGCGACCGATTAGACGCCAGTTCTTTCGCTGAACGGGAGTGGCTCGGAGCAGTCGGGGGAATCTTGAGACAGAAGTTGAAAGCTTTAGACCACCGTTAAAGCTGACTTGGAGCGTGAAATCGTCAATGCTGACGGCTACGGGTACAAGGTCGTCGCTAATTGGCGAAGAAGTCATTCCACGCCTCCAGAAGCAAGTCTACGTTAGCAATAAGAATTCGCTCAATGGTTTTCATCTCCCCGGACCTGAAGCCATCATTCCACGTCTCTTCTATTGGAACCAGCTAGAACTTCGCCCGCTTCTCCGCCGACTCTATGTGTACGTGTGGAGGTTCGCTACCTTCCTCCGCATAGAAGAAAAAGCGGAACTGGTCGACGCGAAGAACTGTTGGCATCCGTGTTCCTACTTGATGATGCCGCGCTGGCTGTTGGCGATGAAGTCGGCGAGGTAGCGGACGTGTTCGGTGGTTTCAGGCTCGGTCGACTCAGCGAGGGTTGCGCGAATGGCGGCGAGGGCGTCGGTGGTGTTGAGTCTGCTCGCCTGCAGGAGATGGTAGGCGTGGCGGAGCTGCTTGAGCTGCGCGGGCGTGAAGCCGCGCCGCTCGAGGCCGACCTTGTTGAGGCCGTAGGCGTGGTTGTTGCGCTCGATCGAGGTGAGCGAGTAGGGCAGTACGTCCTGGGTGATGGTGGTGCCGCCGCCGATGTAGCTGTAGCGGCCGATGCGGCAGTACTGGTGCACCGGGCAGAGCGCGCCGACGACGGCGTAGTCCTCGACGGTGACGTGGCCGGCCAGCGTAGCGGAGTTGGCGAGGATGCAACCGTTGCCGATGTGCGAGTCGTGGCCGATGTGGGTGTAAGCCATGATCAGGCAGCCATTCCCGACCGTGGTAACTCCTCCGCCGCCTGTCGTACCGCGGGATATGGTGACGTACTCGCGGACGGTGTTGTTGTCGCCGATCACGCAGCGGGTCGACTCTCCAGCGTACTTGAGGTCCTGGGGTGCGATGCCGACACATGCGAAGGGGTAAATAATGTTGCCGCGGCCGAGGGTGAGGTGGCCCGCCTCATCTGCTCCGAGAACAACGTGGGAGATGAGGCGGCAGTCTTCGCCGAGGGTGACATTGGGGCCGATGGTGCACCACGGGCCGACGGTGCAGCTTGCGGGGATCCGCGCGCCGGCCGCGACGATGGCGGTGGGATGGATGCCGGAAGCCGGTCCGTGCTCCGCTCCCGACTGTGCCGCGGACGTGCTCACGCGGGTGAGGCCCCGGTAGAGACGGCTGCGGGCTTTGCTCCTCCGCGAGGGACCAACATGCAGGTGACGGTGGCCTCGCAGGCGATCTTGCCCTCGACGGTGGCGCGGCCAAGCATGCGTACGGCAGTGTTGCGCCAGTTCAGCACCGTGACCTCGATGCGGAGCTGGTCGCCGGGAACGACGGGACGGCGGAATTTTGCCGAGTCGATGCCGGTGAAGACCATCAGCTTGTCCGCGCGGTCGGGGATCTCGGTGAGCAGCAGCGCGCCGCCGGCCTGCGCAATGGCCTCGACCATCAGCACGCCGGGCATGATGGGGTAGTCGGGGAAGTGGCCGGCGAAGTGCGGCTCGTTGAAGGTGACGTTCTTGAGCGCGACGATGCGGGTCTTGCGCTCCATCTCGACGATGCGGTCGATCAGCAGGAAGGGATACCGATGGGGCAGGATGGACATGATCTCGACGATGTCCATGGTGCTGGCGAGGTCGGGCTGGTCGGACGGAATGAGCTGGTCGGATGGAATGCTCATGGGCAGGCTTGAGTATAAACGGGAGGGGTGACCGCCTCACCGAATCTGCGGCGAAAGGGCAGGAGAAGGAACGTGGGACGCGGCGAGTCTGAATTGGCGCTGGACGACCGTGCGGATGCTATTGCTCGGCCAGCGCTACGGCCTGGGCCACGGTCAGGTCGAGCGGCACGCGCACGAAGTCGCTGTGCTCGGCGTGCTCGCTCCTGGCGATTGTCTTGAAGAAGATGGCGCGGCCGTTGATGTCCGTGTCGAGCGTCGTGGTCTTCCAGTCGAGCTGGCCGAGCGGGTCGCGCGTCGTGGCAAAGTTGCTTCCCGCGCGGATGGTGGCCAGCAGACCGAAGCCGATGCTGACGTCCTGCGAGAGGCGCGCCTCGATGTGGCGCAGCCGCATCGCCTTGGGGTCGATCACCAGGGTGCCGGACATTCCGTGCAGGACGCGCTCCTCCATCGACCTCGGCTGGTAGCCGGGGTTGGGCTTGAAGTCGATGGCCCGGCCGCTGCCCTGCTCGCGGGCGTCGCCGAACAGGAAGGCCTTGGGCAGCAGCGCCAGCATCTGCACCGCGTGCGCCTCGTCGTCTTTGGTGGCCTGCGACTTCTTCTCGAAGTCCTCCGGGTCGGCGACGATCTGCGCGAGACGCCCGCGCTCCTGGGCCTCGCGCCCCGGGCTCAGCGGCTGGCCGTCCTCCGCCAGCAGCATGCGCACCTTGCCCGCGTCGGTCTCGACGACCTTCTCGGTCCAGAGATGTCCGCCGGTGCGTTCCGAGCGCTCCCGGGAGAGATACACGTAGTGGTCTTTGTGCTGCGCAGCGACCACTTCGTTGGCCAGCGTGGTCGCCACATCCTGCATGGCCGAGGCGGCTTCGCTTGGGCCGGCGGTCTCCGCTCCGGTCACACCCAGGGGCAACGTCAGGAGCCCGCACAGGCCCAGACCCGCCGCCGCCAGGACGAACCGCGCTGTGCGAAGCCTGCTGCAGATCATTGACCCCTCGATTCCTTATCTCGGAATTTACCTGCTGCTGCACCGTCGCTGTCCATCACCTTCTACGATGCGCGCTGGAGGTTGGATGGAGTCACACCCGGAATCCTTCCATCGAAACAGAACCTCAGTCTAGCGGACCGCCCGCTTACGGCGGCGCGCGGCGCTCAATGTGCGGCGAGTTCCTCCGGCGCGGGCTTGGCGCGCTTCGCAGGCAGGCGCATGAGGAAGGGCAGCGGGGAGAGCAGCAGGACCACGAGCGAGAGGATGGCGAAGGCGTTCTGGTAACTGAGCATGGAGGCCTGGCGCACCATCTCGCGGTAGGCCTGGCCCAGCGCGGCTTGTCCGGCTGTAGCCGAGGGCATGCCATTGGCGATCAGCATCTCCCTCATGCGATCGCTGTAGGCGCGGTATGCGGCGCTGCCCGGCACCACATTTGCCGCCAACGTCACTTGGTGCACCTGCGAGCTGCGGGCGAGGTAGGTCGTCAACAGCGCGGTGCCGGCGCTGCCGCCGAGGTTGCGCGCGAAGTTGGAGAGGCTGGAGATCTGGTTGGTCTTGGTAGCGGGGACGCCGACGTAGTTGAGCGTGCTGATGGGGATAAAGATGAAGGGCAGGCCGACGACCTGCAGCATGCGCCACTCCGTCACGTGGACATAGCTGGTTGTGAGGTCGAGGCGGGTGAGGTTGTAGATGCCCGCGGCGGTGACAATGTAGCCGAGGCACACGGTCAGCCGGGGGTCCAGCTTGCCCAGCGAGCGGCCCGCCATAAACATCATCGCCATCATGACGAAGCCTGCGGGCGAAAGCACCAGGCCGGCGCGCTCCGCGGTGTAGCCGAGCAGCACCTGGAGGTACTGCGGGATGAGCACGGTCGAGCCGAAGAGCACCATGCCGAGGATGAGCTGCAGGAAGACGGCGGTGCCGAAGTTGCGGTTTTTCAGCAGCTTCAGATCGACGATGGGGTCCTCGTGCTGCCACTCCCAGAAGGCGAAGAAGATGAGCAGGCAGACGGCGATGGTGGCGGACGCTCGGATTCCCGGATCGCCGAACCAATCCTTCTCCTGCCCTTTGTCCAGCGTGAACTCCAGACAGCCGACGCCGGCCGCGACCAGGCCGAGGCCAAGGAAGTCCACTTTCTTGTGCCGGGCTTCCGCCTTGCGGGTGACAAGAAAGGGCGGGTCTTCCACCATTCGGTTGGAGAGGTAAAGCGAGAGCAGGCCGACGGGAAGGTTGATGAAAAAGATCCAATGCCAGTTGAAGTTGTCGGTGATCCAACCGCCGAGGGTGGGGCCTATGGCGGGCGCGACGACCACGGCCATGCCATAGACCGCGAAGGCCTGGCCGCGCTTGGCGACGGGAAAGGTGTCGGCGAGGATGGCCTGCTCGCTGGGCGCGAGGCCGCCCCCGCCCGCGCCCTGCAGGATGCGCGCGACGATCAGCGTGGGCAGCGTGCGCGCGAAGCCGCAGAGCATGGAGCAGACCGTGAAGAGCGCCACGCACGTCATGTAGAAGCGCTTGCGGCCGAAGCGGTTGGAGAGCCATCCCGAAATGGGCAGCACGATCGCGCTCGACACCAGATAGCTGGTGAGCACCCAGGTCGCCTCCTCCTGGCTGGCGCCCAGCGACCCGGCCATGTGGGGCAGCGCAACGTTGGCGATCGAGGTGTCGAGCACCTCCATGAAGGTGGCCAGCGTCACCGTCAGCGCCACTGCCCACGGATTGTGGCTGGGCTTCCAGTGCAGCTCATCGACGACTAGCTCCGCCATCGCCACCCGCTGCTATTATTTTCGCCCCGGCCTGAAGACCCCATGCTTCGATTCTAAGTGCGCGCTGGCGATCTCCCAAGTCGCCGCACTAACATAACCGCATGGCCGCTGCGACGATTCGCCCCGCCCAACTCTCGGACCGCGACGCGGTCATCGAGATGCGCCTGCTGCTCTGGCCCGATTGCTCGCGGGAAAAGGAAGGCCCGCAGTTCGAAGCCCTCGTCGGCAATGGGATGTCGGGAACGCTGCCCGCCGCGATTCTTGTCGCGCAGGGTGGGGACGGAGTCCTTGCCGGATTTGTTGAAGTCGGCCTGCGCTCCCACGCCGACGGATGCGACACCGCGCGGCCGGTGGGCTTCGTCGAAGGCTGGTTCGTGCGCGAGCCGTTTCGCGGGCAAGAAATTGGCGGGGAGTTGATGCGCGCCGCGGAGGAGTGGGCCCGCGCCCACGGCTGCCTCGAGATGGCCTCCGACGCGCTGATCGACAATCGACCCTCGGAGGACGCCCACCGGGCACTTGGCTTCGAGGTGGTGGACCGCTGTGTTCATCTGCGCAAGGCCCTCTAGCTCGCCATCGTTCTCCGCTGGCGGAAGATGGCAGCGATGTGCGAGGCTAGTCGATCAGGAGAGAGACATGCCCAGGCAAAGCCGGTCGCGCGCAGCTCGTTTTTTCATCCTCACGATTATGCTCGGCGGGATGCTCGCCAGCGTCGCGTCCGCGCAATCTGGCCCGCCGGTGACGCCGGAGATTGTCGCTGCCGCGGCGGCCGCGAAGACTCCGGTTGCGCCGGGCCCCGTGCAGCCCACGTGGGACTCCATCCGCGCGAACTACACCGTGCCGCAGTGGTACGTCGATGCGAAGTTCGGCATCACCATGCACTGGGGGCTGTTCTCGGTCGCGGCCTACCACAACGAGTGGTACGAGAAGTACCTGTACTCGACCTTCTCCCAGTGGCACACGCAGAACTTCGGCCCGCCGGACCAGTTCGGCTACAAGGACTTCATCCCAATGTTTCAGGCGAAGGACTTCAACGCCGACGACCTCGCCGCGCTGGTGAAGGAGTCCGGCGCAAAGTACTTCGCGCCCACGGTGGAACACCACGACGGCTTTTCGCTATGGAACAGCCAGGTGAATCCGTTCAACGCATCCAACATGGGGCCGCGCCGCGACCTGGTGGGCGAGATGGCCGTTGCAACGCGCAAGGTCGGGCTGAAGTTCGGCGTTGCCAGCCACAATATGGAGCACTACACCTTCATCCGGCCCACGCCCGGGCTGAAGACCGACCTCGACGATCCGAAGTACGCGAACTTTTATTGGACCGACCACTCCGACGCGCGACTGACGGAGTTTCTGGAGGACTGGGTGCTGAAGTCGATGGAGCTGATCGACAAGTACCAGCCCGACGTCTTCTGGTACGACAACGGGATCAACTCGCGCGACTACAATCCGCTGAAGCTGAAGGTCGCCGCGTACTACTACAATCGCGCGCTCGGGTGGCACAAGCAGGTGACGCTGATGACCAAGGACTCGGCGTTTCTCGCCGGCAGCGTATTGGAGTTTGAGAAGCTGAACCCGCGCGGGCCGACACAGATCCTCCAAGGCGTATGGGACGCCGAGGAGCCGATCGGCAGCACATGGGGCTACTCCGCGGCCAACCCGGTCGAGACCTTCCGCGGCGCGGGGTCGGTGATCAACGAGCTATGCACCATCGTCAGCATGAACGGCAACTTGCTGCTGAACCTCTCGCCAACCGGGCAGGGAGCGATCAACGAGCAGCAGAGGACGGCGCTGAAGGAGATCGGCAAGTGGCTCGCGGTGAACGGCGAGGCGATCTACGGGACGCATAGCTGGATCGTCGATGGCGAGGGCTTTACCCCGCTGCCGCCGCGTGGCGCTGCTGCCCGGCGGCCCGGCGCGGCCGCTGCCGCGGGCGCGGAAGAGGGTCCCACTGCCGTCGCCGCGCCCATCCCGTCGCCTCCCGCTGTTGCCGCGCTAACGCCTGCCGACTCGCAATCCCCAAGGCCCGTCGTCTACCGTTTCACCGCCAAGGGCGACGACCTCTACGCAATCGCGCAGTCGTGGCCGGGTGAGTCGGCTGTCATCGCATCGCTCGCCAAAGGCAAGCTGCTGGATGGGAAGACGGTTGAAGGAAAGATCAAGACCGTCACCCTCCTTGGCAGCCCCGGCAACCTCAAGTTCACTCAGGACGCCGAAAGCCTCAAGGTCACGCTTCCCGCAGACAAGCCCTGCGACTTCGCCTTCTCGTTGAAGATTACCGGCCTCAAGATGAATCCCGCCGGCCCGCCCGTGCCCGCGGTCATGGCCGACCTGCGGTAAGCTGTTTCGAAGTTCCCTGCATGGAGAGTGTATGGCTTCGAACGGAACCCAGGTAAGACTCCTCGTCGGCACACGCAAGGGCGCCTTCATCCTCACCTCAGACGAAGCGCGCAAGGACTGGCAGATCGCCGGGCCGCACTTCGCCGGGTGGGAGATCTACCACTTGAAAGGCTCGCCCGCGAACCCCGAGCGCCTCTACGCCTCGCAGTCCTCGGGCTGGTTCGGCCAGCTGATTCAGCGCTCGGACGACGGAGGGCTTACGTGGACACCCGTTGGCAACAAGTTCGCCTACGACGGCGTCCCCGGCACCCACCAGTGGTACGACGGCACGCCGCACCCGTGGGAGTTCAAGCGCGTCTGGCACATTGAGCCCTCGCTCGCCAATCCCGACGAAGTCTACGCCGGAGTCGAGGACGCCGCGCTCTTCCACTCGACCGACGCCGGCTCCACCTGGACGGAGCTCTCCGGCCTGCGCACCCATACCACCGGCTCGGCGTGGGCGCCGGGCGCGGGCGGCATGTGCCTGCACACCATCCTGCTGGACCGCGGGAACCCGCAGCGCATGGTGATTGCTATCTCGGCGGCGGGCGCCTTCCGCACCGACGATGGCGGCGCGACATGGAAGCCCATCAACCGCGGCCTGCACTCGCTCTACATCCCCGACCCCACGGCCGAGGTCGGCCACTGCGTGCACCACATCGCCGCGCACCCCGCCCGGCCCGCCACCCTCTTTATGCAGAAGCACTGGGACGTGATGCGGTCGGACGACGCGGGCGAAAACTGGCACGAGGTTTCGGGCAATTTGCCTACGGACTTCGGCTTTGTCATCGACGTGCACGCGCACGAGCCGGAGACGCTCTACGTTGTGCCCATCAAGAGCGACTCCGAGCACTTCGTCCCCGATGGGCAACTGCGCGTCTTCCGCAGCCGCACGGGAGGCAACGATTGGGAGCCGTTGAGCAAGGGCCTGCCCGACCGAGACTGCTACGTCAACGTGCTGCGCGACGCGATGGCGGTCGACACGCTCGACTCCTGCGGCGTCTACTTCGGCACCTCAGGCGGCCAGGTCTACGCCTCGCCCGACTCCGGCGACACCTGGAACGCCATCGTCCGCGATCTGCCGCCGGTGCTCTCGGTGGAAGCGCAGACGCTGGCATGAGCGCGGAGCAACGCTGCGAGGTGCATGTAGAGCTGCCTGCGCATCTCCGCACGCTGGCGGGAATCGTTGGCCGCTATCAGGTGGTCCTCGAGGTCGCGTCGCCACCCACAGTCAGCGGCGTGCTCGATGCTTTGGAAGCCGCCTATCCCATGCTGCGCGGCACGATTCGCGACCAGGTCACGCATCAGAGGCGGGCGTTCCTGCGTTTTTTCGCCTGCCAGCAGGACCTCTCGCTCGATTCGCCGGACGCGCCGCTGCCCGCTGCCGTGGCCCGCGGGGCAGAACCGCTGATCATCCTCGGCGCAGTTGCCGGGGGTTGAACATCATTCATTTTGCGACTCAACGCGGCCTGCTAGCGTATCTCTTAGGACGACTGAATCAATGTTGACGCGCAGGCAATTCGCACAACTGGGGGCGATGGCCTCGGCCTCCGCCGCGCTGGGGCGTGCCGCGCAGATGGCGCCAGGCGGAGGCATACACAGCGGAGACGCGCCGGCCAGCCTCGCGGTCGGGCGTGCTGACTTCACCATCGAGATCGCCCCCTATCTGCTCGAAGCCTCGCCGAAGCATCGTTACCCGACGGTCGCCTACAACGGCCAGGTGCCCGGCCCGCTGCTGCGCATGAGGCAGGGCCGCGAGATCACGGTAGAGGTGCATAACAAATCCGCAGACCCCGAGATCGTTCACTTCCACGGGCTTTTTCTGCCGTCTGAAATCGACGGCGCAATGGAGGAGGGCACGCCGATGATTCCGCCCGGCGCCTCCGCTCGCTACACCTTCGCGCCCGACCCGGCGGGCTTCCGCTGGTTCCACACGCATACGTTTGCGGGCAACGACCTGCGCAAGGCGCTGTTCGGCGGCCAGCATGGCTTCCTGCTGATCGACCCCAGCGATGCGGTCGCCAACGCACCCAGGTACGACCGCGAGGTCTTCCTCGCGCTGCACGACTGGGGCGGGCGCGAGATGGGCTCGGGCGACGGCTCCATGATGCCCGACTACGAGGTCTCCACAATCAACGGCAAGATGCTGGGCTTCGGCGAGCCGGTGCGCGTAAAGCAGGGCGAGGGGGTGATGATGCACGTCCTGAACTCAAGCCCCACGGAGGTGCACTGGATCGCGCTTGCCGGCCACAGATTTCATGTGGTCGCGCTGGATGGAAACGACGTGGCACGGCCCCAAACTGTCGAGATGCTGCGGCTTGCCCCGGCCGAGCGCGTCTCTGCCATCGTGGAGATGAATGCTCCCGGCGTGTGGGTGCTGGGCGAGGTGCGCAAGCATGTGCAGGCCACGGGCATGGGCATCGTGGTGGAGTATGAGAGTGCCAGCGGCACACCGAAGTGGAATCAGCCGCCCGATCTCCTCTGGGACTACGGCCAGTTCGCGGCGCAGACGGGCGCATGGGCCAACGCATCCGGGACGGGCGGCGGCGCCGAAGAAGCCATTGAAATCCTGCTCACCTTCGACTCGAAGTTCGAGGGCCACGGCAACCCGGAGACATGGCGGATCAACGGCAAGTCATATCCCGAGACCGAAGAGCCCGTGCTTCAGGCGGGCGAGCGATACCGCCTCGTTATGAAGAACCTCAGCGTGGACGACCACCCCATCCATCTCCATCGCCACACCTTCGAGGTGAGGCAACTGGGCCACGGGCCGGCTATGCGAGGATTGAGCAAGGACGTCGTCCTCATTCCCGCGAAGAGCACCTCTGAGATCGAGTTCACCGCCAACCATCCCGGCAAGACGCTCTTCCACTGCCACCAGCAGGACCACATGGACCGAGGCTTCATGATGGTGTTCCGCTATGCGTAATCGCCAGAAATATGGGTGCCCCATTCATCGCAGTCGCATCGCGATGAGTGGGATTTCGAACTTCGCGATCCTTCTAGCGACCGCGGCGCTCCTCGCTGTTCCCGCGCGCGCACAGGGCAATTATGAGATCCAGGTCTACGGCGCGGACACCGTGCCGCCGAAGAACCTGATGGTGGAGCTGCACTCGAACTTCACACCGGATGGCCAGGAGAAGGTCATCGACGGCGTTTACCCCACGAACCACCAGGAGCACGAGACGCTGGAGCTGACGGAGGGTCTCACCAGTTGGTCCGAGGTGGGCTTCTACGTCTTCACCTCGGAGCAGGCTGGCCACGGCGTGCAGTGGGTCGGCGACCACATCCGCCCGCGCGTGCGTGTGCCGGATAGCTGGCACTGGCCGGTGGGCGTGAGCCTCTCGACCGAGGTAGGCTACCAGCGCGCGGTGTACTCGCCCGACACGTGGACATGGGAGCTGCGGCCGATCGTGGACAAGACTTTGGGCCGCTGGTACTTCGCCGTGAACCCCGCGCTGGAGCGGACGTGGCACGGCCCGGACGTCAACCAGGGGCTGGGCTTTTCGCCCGGCGCGAAGATCAGCTACGACTTCAGCAATGTAATCAGCGGCGGCTTTGAGTACTACGCGGACTACGGCCGGCTGGGCAACTTCGACACACTGCGCGACCAGCAGCAGCAGATTTTTGTGGTCACCGACCTGAACGTCTCGCCGATATGGGAGATCAACATCGGCGTCGGCGTCGGGCCCACCGCGGCGACCGACCACCTGATCGTCAAGGGCATCCTGGGTCGCCGCTTCGACTGGGGCAGGCATTCGCCGGTGGATTGAATCTGAGGCCCGCGCACGCGCGAAAAAGCTAGCCCGGAGGCCAGCCCATGTGCCGTCCGCCGAGCAGGTGCAGATGCAGGTGGTCGACCGTCTGCCCGCCGTCCGCGCCGGTATTGATGACCACGCGATATCCCTTTGCGAGGCCTGCGCCGCGCGCGATCTCAGCCGCCTTGGCCAGCAGATGTCCGAGCAGCGGAGCGTCGGCCGCCTCCGCATGGGCAAGCGAGGCGATGTGCTGCTTCGAGATGAGCAGCAGGTGGGTCGGCGCCTGAGGATGGATGTCGGCGAAGCAGAGGCAGAGGTCGTCCTCATACACGCGCTTGGCTGGAATCGTGCCCGCCGCAATCTTGCAGAAGAGACAGTCGGAGCTCATACAACAAACCTCGCACAGAAGCTGGCTGGATTTCTACGATGCGTCCAATGGGCCGCACTTTTTCGGGATGGACGCGGTTCACTTGGCAAAGTACTTCGGCCGCATCCCCGGCGCCCACGGATCGTACACCTCGGCAAACGCCGCGCGAAAGCGGACCGGCGGGTGGGTGTCGAACCAGAACCCAAAGAGCGGGTGCGGCGTGGGATCGTCGAGCGAATCCTCGCCCAGTACCTGGAAGCTCCGCTGCCCCACCGCTCGCGGATCGGCGACGATGCCATGCACGGCCTCCTGCCCATAGACATCGGCGTTGTGCTCGATCCTGCGGCTGAAGCCGTTCTCGATCGGCTCGGCCACGGTCGCGATCGTCCCCAGCACCAGCAACAGTGCGACCAACGCGCCCCAATCCTGCTGCGACGGGATGCCCCACGCCGCGCCGAACCGCACAAGCAGCCGGCGCACTCCGTGGTACCCGAGCCAGAAGAGGGGCAGCAGCGCCGCGCACGTCAGCCTCACGCCCAGCGCGATGTGGCCCAGCGCGTAGTGGCCCATCTCATGCGCGAAGATAAACGCGATCTCATCGGGTGTCGACTTGGCAATCGTCGTGTCCCAGACCACGACGCGCTTGGACGCTCCAAAGCCCGTCACATAAGCATTCAGCTCGGTCGACTTCGCGCTCGCCCGCATCAGGAACATCCGCTCCGGTGGGATGGAGAGGCCGCCGCGTTCGACGACCCGCTCCAATTGCTCAACCAGCGCAGGGTCAGACTTCGCGAGCGGCTCAAATTGGTTGAAGAGAGGGTCGATGACGTAGGGAGTCACGAAGACTCCGGCGATCACCACGACCACCGTCGGAATCCAGAACCAGAACCACCAGCGCGCCGGCGACCTGCGGATCACCCAGAACATCAGCATCACGAGCAGACTGCCGATGAGCCACTCCAGGCCGAAGCTCTTGGCGCGGTCGGCGAACCAGCTTCCCCACCCCTGCACGGAGAGGCCGTACCCCAGCGCCACGCGATGGCCGTCGATCGCCAACGGCAGATCGAGCAGGTCGAGGGTAAGCAGCAGGAAAAAGACGAAGGCGAACCCCTGGACCCAGCGGTTCTTCGACAGGCTGACCGCGAGGTCGCGCATTCGGGCTGCCGCGCCCAGGGCGAGGACCAGGACCAGTTGAACCGGATTCCAGAGCGTGCCGGCGACCCCAAGAACCATGCGCGTATGGTTGAGGACGACCGCCTTCCGGAGCTTCTCCGGCGGCAGGGTGTACGCGGTCTGGTCGTGCCGGGCGAAGCGGTCAGCCTGGGCCTCGGCGGCGGTCTGCGCGGCAATGCAAACGCCCGGGCGAGCGAACCCGCTGGACAGCGCGACGAGCAGAAGCAGGAGGGTTCGTAGGCGCATGCACAATGTCCCTGGAGACGGCTGCTCCAGTGTGCAGCATGGGCATCCGCCATGCAAAGTTCTGCGCTTCCGGGGATGCTAGTGACCATTCCGTTACACTTGGGTCAAAGGTCTTGCAGGCAGAAACGGGTCCCGATGAAACATGACAGTTCGACGAAGCGAAGGGCAGCCGCCGCCAGTGTGGCTCTCGCTGGTCTTATTTCCATAGCAGCCATCTATCCTCACCGCGTCGCGCTGGCCTCAACCGGCGCCGAGCCCGCTTTGGCGGCGGCCAACAGACCGTCCGCGGGCGGGGCGATTCTGGTTGACGCGCTTGAGACCGAACTGAAGCGTGCGATGTCCTCACTCGGGACCGGTGGGCCCGAGACCGCGCAGCCCAAGCCCTACTTCGTCAGCTACGCGGTCGATGACGCCACGTCGGTCAGCATTGCAGCGGAGTATGGCGCCATCACCGGTTCAAACGAGGGTCGCCGGCGATCGGTCGACGTGCAGGTCCGCATCGGCAGCCCCGCCGAGGACAACACCCACGGCGACCACCGCAGCAGCGCCCTGACCAACATGCCGCTTCCGCTCACCGACGATCGCGAGGCCATCGCCCGCACCCTCTGGTTTGCCACCAACCGCGGATATGGGCGCGCGCTGGATGGGTATCTCAAGGTCAAGACCGAGCAGCAGGTGCGCGCCAAGGAGGAGGACTCCTCGGCCGACTTCAGCGTGGAGCAGCCGCAGACCGATCTGCTTCCGCCCGCGCCCTCGCTCGTGGTCGACCGCGCGGCCTGGGAACAGCGCCTGCGCGAGATATCGAGTGTCTTCTCGCAGTTTCCCGACGTCTTCGCCGACCAGGTTGAGTTCCAGGCGTCGAACGAGACCGACTACTTCGTCTCGTCGGAGGGTGCGCGGGTCGCCACCCCCAGCCACGTAGCGCGGCTGGTCATCGTCGCGCGCACGCGCGCCGCCGACGGCATGGACCTGTTCCGCGACGAGACCTTCGAGGCTGACGCCGCCGATCGCCTTCCCGACCAGAAGACCGTGGAGGAAAGGACCATTGCCATGGCGAAGAACCTTGAGCAGTTGCGAGACGCTCCGGTGACCGAGCCCTTCAACGGGCCGGCGATCCTCAGCGGGCGCGCCGCCGCGGTCTTCTTCCATGAGGTGCTGGGGCACCGGCTCGAAGGCCAGCGGCAGCGCGGCGACGAGGAGGGCCAGACGTTTACCAAGCTGCTCGGCAAGCCGATCCTGCCGTCGTTTATCAGCGTGGAGGACGACCCGACTCTGAGCAGCTTCGAGGGCACTTCGTTGAGCGGCCACTATATCTATGACGACGAAGGCGAGAAGGCGCGGCGCGTGGAACTGATCCGCAACGGCGTGCTGGAGACATTCCTGATGTCGCGGCTTCCTATCGCCAGCGTCTCGCAGAGTAATGGACACGGCCGCGCAGAGTCGGGACTGATGCCCACCGGGCGGCAGGGCAATCTCATTGTGACCTCCTCAAAGGCGGTCAGTGACGCGGAGCTTCGCGCCATGCTGATCTCCGAAGCCAGGAAGCAGGGGAAAGCCTACGGCCTCTACTTCGAGGACATCTCCTCCGGCTTCGCCGTCACCACGCGGCGTTCGCCGCAGGCGTTCCAGGTAATCCCACTGGTGGTCTACCGCATCTACGTGGATGGAAGGCCGGACGAGCTGGTGCGCGGCGTGAGCATTGTAGGGACGCCGCAGGCCGCGTTGAACAGCATTCTGGCCACCGGGAACAAGCAGGAGATATTCAACGGCATCTGCGGCGCGGAGTCGGGCAGCATTCCGGTGAGCGCGGTCGCGCCGGCCATGCTGGTCAGCGAGATTGAGACCCAGCGCCAGGCGCAGGGCACGGCCCGGCCGCCAATTCTGCCGCCTCCGGGCGCTTCCCCGCCGGGCAGGACGCCGGACAAAGGAGTGGGCCATTAATATGTGTCTTCGAAAGTTACAATCGACTAGCAAACGGACTTTTGCCGGAGTTTTGGCCGGTTTATTTGCCATCGTATTCGTTACATATTGCGCCCCCGCCCAGCAGCCCGCAGAGGGCGACCCCGTCCTTCGCGCCATGCAGGCCGAGCTCGACCGGGAAAAGGCCCAGTTGTTGCTGCCCGGCATGCAGCGCCCTTATTTCATTGAGTATCGGCTCGACGATTTCTCTACCTTCGAGGCGGTGGCCAACTACGGCGCGCTCGCCCGCGAGGAGTCAGGCCGCCAGCGGATCGTGCGCGTCACCGTGCGCGTCGGCAACTATGCAACCGATTCCAGCACCAGTCGCGGAGAGGGAACGATCGAGCTGGCCGCGACCGACGACAATCCGCAGGCGATCCGTTACGCGCTCTGGACTGCGACCGATGACGCCTACAAGAACGCTCTTCGCGCATATTCAACCAAGCAGGCCGCGCTCAAGCACTTTGAGAGCGCCCCCACCGAGGATGACTTTGCCCAGGCCAGGCCTGTGACGCACATCGGCCCGCTGGCCACGCTCGACCTCGACCGCGCCGAGTGGAAGCGCCGCATCGTGGATGCCAGCGGCCTTTACGCCAGCGACCCCGAGGTGCGGGCGTTTGCGTCCGACGTGCAATACTCCAGCGCCAATCTGCGTGCGCTCGCGGTGAATCGCTATCTAGTGAACAGCGAAGGGACGGTGGTGCGCCAGGGCTACACCGGGTACTCCGCGAACATCAGCGTGGGCGGGCAGGCCGCAGACGGCATGCAACTGAGCCGCGACAACGGCACGGTGGCCACGACGGCGAAGGAGTTGGAGACGTGGCCGGAGTTCCGCAAGCGCGTGATCGAAGATATCAAGAGCGTCGAGGCACTGCGCAGTGCGCCCATCGTCTCGACCGAGGACTACCACGGGCCGGTCCTCTTCAGCGGGGACGCCGCGTCCGACGTGCTGGATCGGCTCTTCATCCCAAACGTACAGGCGGACCGGCCGGAGATGGGCACCACCGCCCGCACGCAGGGTGTCTACACATCGAGCTTTCACGCGCGTGTACTTCCGGAGTTCCTGAGCGCAACCGACGATCCGCTGATGACCAGTTTTGATGGCCATGGGCTGCTCGGCGCCTATGCGGTCGACGATGACGGCGTCCCGGCGCAGGCCGTGGATGTGGTGGTCAAAGGCAAGCTGGAGAATTATCTGATCGGGCGGACACCAATCCGCGACTTTCCCGTTTCGAACGGCCATGGCCGCGCGGCCGTCGGTCAGGCAGCGCGCTCTCATTCAGGCGTGATGATCTTCAAGTCGAGCGCGCCATTGAGTTCATCGGAGATGAACGCGCGCCTGCTCGCGATGGCGAAGGACCAGGGGCGTGATGTGTATGCGGTGGAGACGCTCGGTGGCGACCTCGCGCCGCGCCTGCTCTATCTGGTGCATCCCGACGGCACGCGCCAGCTGGTGCGCGGCGCGGTCTTCGACGAGCTCGACAACCGGAGCCTGCGCTCCGACATTGTCGCGGCAGGAGATGACCTTCACCTGTCCAACTCGCTCGGCACAGTCGCTTCGACGACCATCGCGCCCAGTCTTCTCTTCGATGACATCGGCGTCAAGCGCGCCACCGAGGAGCAACAGAGGCTGCCTTACTATCCGCCGCCGCCCGCGCCAGAGGCTTCCTCGAAGTAAGACGGTCCCAACTCAGTTCAGCCGGACCAGGTAGGGCTGCGCGCCGGGGTCGGGGATGTGGATGCTGTCGGCGATCTGGCTGGCCGTGGCCTTGTCCGCGTTCTTCGGATTGATGCGCACCCAGTGGCCGGTGGGTCCCGCGAACTCGATCACCTTGGCCGTCACATAGCGCCGCGTCAGGTCGTTCTTCAGCTGGATGGCGTCTTCCTCATCGAGGAAGGCGCCGATCTGTACACACCATTTGCCGGCGGGGTCGACGCCGGACCGCTCCGGGGGCGCGAATGCCTCCACGCGCACCCTGGCTGTGCCGGGACGATAGACGTCCAACTCCTTGGCCGCCGCGAGCGAGAGGTCAATGATCCGGCCATCGACAAACGGCCCGCGGTCGGTGATCTTCACGATGACGGACTGGTTGTTGCTCAGGTTCGTCACCCGCACCATCGAACCCATGGGCAGCGTGCGGTGCGCCGCCGTCATTGCGTTCTGGTCGTAGATCGTGCCGTCGGCGCCCTTGCGGTTGGCGTAGGGAGGCCCATACCAACTGGCCATGCCGACTTCAGACGATACGGCCCGGCCGGATGAAACGGACGGGGGAATGTCCGGCACGGCTCCCGCGGAGTCGCTCTGCGCGCTGCGGCGGCTCGCGCTGGAATGCCCTCCCCGAGCATCGTCGCTGTTGGCCGGCGAGGTCATCGAAGGCGGCGGCTGGTAGGAGACTGGCGCGCTCTTATGGCGGCATCCCGCCAGACCAGCCGTCAGGAGTGTCAAGGTACACACCCAACCGCGATGCGCCACCCGCTTCAAGGTTTGGTCTCGCCCTTATCGCGGTAGGGCGCTTCGGGCGGGGGTTGGGGCGGCGGCGGCGCGGAGGAGGCCACGCGATGGTCGTCCATGCGCTGGGCAAGCTTCTGCAGTTCTACCGCGGCGGAACGCAGGGCCTGCGAGCCGTTGCGCCGGATGTCGGGCACGACCTCGTCGTTGATGTAGGTCACGACGCGGCGAAGCTCTTCCTCCGCCCGCGCCGCTGCCTCACGCAACTGTTGCTCCCAGCGGTCAGGCACGGACACACCTCCACCCTCTAGTATGAAGAGCCGGAAAAGAGCGGGTCAATCGCCAACCGCGCAATCTGCCGCTCAGTGCCAGACTGGTAATCCGCGCCGCGAAGGGACCAATCCGCTCCTGGCCCGCAACGGTGCGCGCCCAGCAGGGGACGTTGCACCCAGCGTTCCGCAGAGCCGGAGATAACGTGCCACAGGATTCCGCCGATGGAGTGACCATAAAGTGTTATTCCCTGCCTCCGCTTTCCGGCCTGAGGGTTAACTCTGACGGCGGAGAAAAGACCCAATGAGGACGATGCTGCTGGTCTGCGCGCTCGCAGTGGCCCTCTTGCCCGTACCCGCGGCGCTCGCCCAGCCTGCATCGTTTGTGGCGCTTACTGAGTTGATTCCTCCCCCTGCGATGCCGGGAACGGCAGGGTGGTCAGTGGCGCCAGTCCCGCTCGCGGAGACCCCCGCACCCACTACTTTGCTCGCTTCCAGCTCGATCGGCGCCACGACCGTTCCGCTCTGCCCGGTCGCGCCGCAGCCGGAAAGTCCCGACGCGGCCTCCCTCCGCTGCCTCCGCACAACGGCGGCGTATCAGCGGTTCCTCACCAGCGCCAGACCGGTACCCCTGACCCCAGGAGACAAGGGCTACCTCGCCATCCACGATATCGTCGATCCCGGCAACCTGGCCACCATCCTCAACACCTCGGCGTTCACCATCGGCTTGAATTCCCATACGGCCTACGGCCCGGGTTTTCGCGGATTCGGAAGGAATGTCGGCACCAGCCTGCTCCAGGATGCCACGGGCGAGTTCTTCAGCACGTTTCTGATCGCGTCGCTTGCCGGGGAGGACCCCCATTACTACCGCATGCCTCACGCCAGCATTCCGCGGCGGCTTCTGCACGCGATCTCGCGGACGGTCGTCGCGCAAAGCGACCTCGGGAGGCCAATGCTGAACTACGATACGCTGCTCACCTATCCCATCTCGGCGGAGATCAGCAACCTGTACGTGCCGGGCATCCACGGTAATGGCCCCTCCACGGTCGCGCGCGTCCTCACCGGATACGCGACTGACCCCATCGACAACCTGCTCACCGAGTTCCTGCCCGATGTCGCCCGGCGCATCCACATCCGCGTGATCTTTGTGCAGCGCATCCTGAACCAGGTCAGCAGCGACCAGTACGCGCTTCCTTAGGTCCTTTGATCCGCCGTGGGCGATTCCGTCAGCGGCTTCCACGAGGAAGCCCACGAGGACCCGCGCTACCGTCGCTTGCCCCATGCGAGCGTCCCAAGACGATTCCTCCACGCCCTCTCACGGACCATCATCCCGCAGAGCGATGACGGCAAGTCGATGCCGAACTACGCTACCCTGCTGACCAACCCCATCTGCGCGGAGATCAGCAACCTCTACGTGCCCGGCGTCAACGGCAACGGACCCTCAACCGTCGCGCGAATTATGACCGGCTACGCGACCGACCCCATCGACAACCTGATCACTGAGTTCCTGCCCGACGTCGCCAGCCACATCCACGTCCACGGCATCTTCGTGCAGCGCATTCCTAACAAGATTGCCACGGGTCAGTACGTTCCTTAGGGTTCCCTGATGCCCTTAGGTCTGCCCGCCGGCGTTCCATTCGCCGCCCGATTTCCCCATTCAATGCAGTATCTTGCCGTTCGAAGCTCACCTCTTCGAAAGTGGGACTTGCCTGCGTAATCTTGGAGGTGCAGTTGCACATATCCGCACCGGGCAGTTGCGTCCTCCGGCCCCGGTCGCATTCGGCCACGCACTCGGTTGCATCCTCGATCGATCCATCGTCAGTTCACCTAATGATGTGCGAGTCCCGGCCCATTCCGACCAACCTTCCATCAGGAGACAGATCCTAAAATGGCAAAGCGCGCGAAGGTATTTGAGAAAGTTCTGGTGCAGGCCGCCAAGGGCGGATGGGTTGTGTATAACGGGCTGAATTCCATCTTCAGCGACAGCCCCGGCTTCACGCCGAAGTGGAGCGACAAACCGCTGCTCAAGTCCTACCAGAAGGAGAAGCCCCCCCTGGGGTGGCCGCGTACCACAGACTCCCTCTGTCCCAAGTGCGTCCCGGAGATCCGCCAGCAGATTGTGGACGGCAAGCTGCCCCACGAGATCCTGCTCAACGAGAAGGTCGGCGAGATCAAGGCGCAGATCATCGAGCGCGACGGCAAGATCCTGATGGTGAAGGACTGCCCCATCCACGGCCACTTTGAGGACGTGATGTCCATCGACACCGCCTTCTTCAAGCACCTCGAAGAGGTCTTCCCCGGCCGCGACATCCGCGCGCACAATGACGAAAAGCTGCACAACCACGGGACGTCCACCGTTACGCATGGGCGCGGCTCGGTGCTGACCATCGACCTCACCAACCGCTGCAACATGATGTGCGATCCCTGCTTCATGGACGCCAACCAGGTCGGCTTCGTCCACGAACTCACGTGGGACGAGATCAAGACCATGCTGGACAACGCCGTCACCATCAAGCCGCGTCGGCAGATGTCCGTGCAATTCTCGGGCGGCGAACCGACGCTCTCGCCCTACTTCCTGGACGCGGTCTCCTACGCGCGCAAGGTCGGCTATACCAGCGTCCAGGCCGCCACCAACGGCATCGAGTTCGCCAAGTCCAAGGAGTTCGCCAAGGCCGCCGCCGAAGCCGGCCTGCGCTACGCCTACCTCCAGTTCGACGGCATCGGCAACGCGGCCAACTCGCACCGCAAGGTCGGCAACGCGTTCGATGTGAAGCTCCAGGCCATCCACAACCTGTATGAGGCCGGCGTGGACATCGTCCCCGTCACCACCATCGTCAACGGCATCAATAATGAGCAGGTGGGCCGCATCATCCAGTTCGCGCTGGACAACCCGAAGAAGATCAACTTCCTCTCCTTCCAGCCGGTTTCATTTACCGGTAGAGATGAAGCAGTTTCCGACGAGCGCCGCGAGGCCCAGCGCTACACCCTCTCGCACCTGGCGCACGACGTGAAGAACCAGACCGGCATGGGCGAGCCCACCCGCGACTGGTTCCCCATCTCCTTCATGTCCACCTTCTCCGACTGGGCCGACCTCGTCCACGGCCCCGACCGCGACTGGGGCCAGCTCTCCTG
>JBEKDS010000036.1:0-54658 GCA_050014235.1 Acidobacteriaceae bacterium | reverse complement strand
CGCGTCAGCCGGCTCTCCGTATAGCGCATCGCCGCCGGCGGGTCGCCATCCACCGAGCCGAAGTTCCCCTGCCCATCCACCAGCAGGTACCGCAGGCTGAACGGCTGCGCCAGCCGCACCATCGTGTCGTAAATCGCAGAGTCGCCATGCGGATGGTAGTTCCCCATCACATGCCCCACCACCTTCGCCGACTTCGTGTACTTCTTGTTGAACTGCAGGCCCATCTCCTGCATGCCGTACAGAATCCGCCGGTGCACCGGCTTCAACCCGTCGCGCACATCCGGCAGCGCCCGCCCGATAATCACCGACATCGAGTAGTCGAGATAGCTCCTGCGCATCTCGTCCTCAATGTTCACCGGAATCATGAACGCCGCCCCCGGCCCCTGCACATTGCTCCCCCCACCCGAGCCACCCGGAGGCACACCACCCCCGCCCGCCCCACCAGGCGCGCCGCTACCCCCACCCGGCCCTCCCGGAGGGGTTGGAATTCCAGTATTTTCAGGGTTCTTCGGATCGTCAGGAAACAGTTCGTCAGCCATAATCTACCCTCCATTATAGGCCTTTTCGCGACATCGTTGGCGTCGGTAAGAGTCGGGTGCCCCATCCATCGCGCAGCGATGGGCGGGTTATCATTCGCGGAAGCGAACGACCATCCTTGTACTCCCTCAAGCCGTCCGCCCGCACCCTCAACCGCCGTCATTCTGCGCGATGCGCAGAATCTCCGTAGTTGCCGTTCATGCCGCCACCAACCCGGGTGCCCCATTCATCGCGCAGCGATGGGTGGGTTATCGTTCGAGGAAGCGAACGACCGCCTTCCCCTCCTCACCCACCCCCCCAATTTCCCGTAAACTACCCCCAGCGATGACCGACAAACCCATCCTCCTCGCCCTCCTCCTCGCTCTTATGCTCACCCCCGCCACGCCCGCCCAACGCCCCTCCGCCGACGGAGCCACCCAGACCTTCTCCACCCTCTCCGCCCAGTTCTTCTCCGACGTCTACTTCAAGTTCTCCCCCACCAACGGCACAGCCGCCGGCCTCCACCAGTACGACCCCCAGCTCGAGGACTACTCCGCCGCCTCCACCGCCGCGCAGATCGCCGCCCTGCACGCCTTCGAGAAGAAAATCGCCGCCATCGACCCCACCGCGCTCGACGCACCCGTCGCCGCCGACCGCGATATCCTCCTCAACAACATCCGCTCCCTCCTCCTCACCCTCGAAGTCATCCGCCCCCTGGAGAAGAACCCCGACAACTACTCCTCCGGCATCACCAACTCGGCTTTCGTGATTATGGAACGCCCCTACGCCTCCACCGAGTCGCGCCTGCGCTCCCTCATCGCCCGCGAAAAGCTCATGCCGCAGGTCCTCCTCGAGGCCCGCAAGAACCTCAAGGACCCGCCCAAGATCTTCACCCAGATCGCCATCGAACAGATCGACGACAACATCAGCTTCTTCCAGAACGACGTCCCCGCCGCCTTTTTCGCCTCACCCGAAAAAGGCGTCGCGCCCCTCCCACCAGACCAGGCCCCCGTAACCGACCCCACCCTCCGCGCCGACTTCGCCAAATCCAACGCCGCGGTCATCGCCGCCCTCCAGTCCTACGCCGCCTGGATGAAGTCCGACCTCCTCCCCCGCTCCAACGGCGACTTCCGCCTCGGCGCCGACACCTTCCAGAAAAAACTCGCCTACGACGAGATGGTCGACATCCCCCTCGACCGCCTCCTCTCCATCGCCTTCGACGACCTCCACAAAAACCAGGCCGAGTTCGCCCGCATCGCCAAACTCGTTGACCCCACCAAGACGCCCCAGCAAGTCCTCGCCGAATTAGCCACCATCCATCCCGCGCCCAACGACCTCCTCAACGCCTTCCACGGCACCTTCGATTCCCTCATCGCCTTCATCCGCGCGAACCACATCATCACCATCCCCTCCGACGTCCAGCCCACCCTGGAAGAGACGCCGCCCTTCATGCGCGCGACAACGTTCGCGTCAATGGATCCTCCCGGCCCCTTCGAGACCCACTCCGCCAAGGCCTACTTCAACGTCACCCTCCCCGAAAAGGACTGGACCGCGCAGCACGTCGCCGAACACATGGCCAGCTTCAACGTCGGCACCATCATCTCGACCTCCGTGCACGAGGCCTACCCCGGCCACTACATCCAGTTCCTCTTCATGCCCCAGTTCTCCTCCACCATCCGCAAGGTCCTCGGCGCCAACACCAACATCGAGGGCTGGGCCCACTACTGCGAGCAGATGATGCTCGACGCAGGCTACGCCGCCGCACCCGCCGACGCCACACCCGACCAACTCCGCCAGGCCCGCCTCATCCGCCTCGGCCAGCTCCAGGACGCCCTCCTGCGCGACGCCCGCTTCGTCAACTCCATCAAGCTCCACACCGGCCAGGGCGAGCCCCGCGGCCAGTGGTCCATCGACCAGGCCGTCAACTTCTTCGTCACCGAGGGCTACCAATCCCCCTCCGTCGGCCTCGTCGAAACCAAGCGCGGCGCCGGCGACCCCACCTACCTCTACTACACCCTCGGCAAACTCGAAATCATGAAGCTCCGCGCCGACATGCAGGCCAAACAAGGCGCCGCCTTCAACCTCCAAACCTTCCACGACGCCTTCATGCGCCAGGGCTTCGCCCCCATCAAAGTCATCCGCAAAGCCCTCCTCGCCAACGACTCCCCGGTTTTGTAACTAAATAGGATCGCTGTCCCGACGCCGCCGGGTGCCCCATCCATGCGCAGCATGGGTGGGATGTAATCGTCCGCCCATCTACCCACCGCCGCTAAACCCCCCACGGCAGATGCTCCCTCACCACCCCACCCAAATCCAACCCTCCAAAATAATCCCGGTCCACCCGCGCATCGCAAAAATTCGTCTCCCCATCGAACTGCGCGCCCTCCAAACTCACCCCCAGCATCGCCGCATACCGCATATCCGTCCCGCGCAAATCGGCCCCGCGCAGATTCGCCCCACTCAACTCCGCGCCCCGCAGCCGCGCCCCGCTCAGATTCACCCCACCCAGCTCCGCCCCCATCAGCTCCGCCCCCTCCAGGTTCACCCCGCGCAGCGTCGCCTCGCGCAAATCGGCAAACGCCAGCTTCGCCCGCTCCAGGTTCGCCCCATCCAGCTGCGCCCCGCGCAGCCGCACCCCCTTCAGCCATGCCGCGGAAAAGTTCGCGCCCTCCAGCTCTGCCCCGCGCAGGTCCGCATCGCGCAGGTCCGCACCCGTAAAATCCGCCTCCTTCAACTCCGCATGGCTCAGGTCCGCGTCCTTCAACTCCGCGCCCACCAGCACCGCATCATGCACCTGCGTCCCGCGAATCGACTCGCCCGTCAGGTCCAGCCGCACCCCCTCCGCGCCCAGGCTCTTCACCCAGCGCCCGTGCAGCGCCAGCCGCTCCGCGATCGGAAGAAACTCCATCGCCATCCGCAACCCCCCGAATCAGCCCAGTATAGCCGCGCGCGGCAACGACTCCTCAAGGTGGTAGCATTCGCCTGAATCACCGATGACGAGGATTGCAAACATCGTCCTATGCACGGCCCTGGCGGCGCTACCCGCCTCCTCGCAGGTGCCAACGGCCCCAACGTCCCAAGCGCAGGTGACCTTCTATTCGACCGGCAGCTTCTGGAAGACCTCGTTACCCGGTTACAAATACGGAGACTTCAAGGGACGCATCATGGACGAGTACGATCAACTCGCGATGCTCTCTCCCGGAGAGTTTGTCACGTTCAATCTTGATCCAGGCCCGCACACCTTCTCCAATAACTCATGGATGATTCCTCGCCCTGAGGGCGGCGGTCACGTGGAGATCGACCTGGTCGCCGGCCAGCACTACTACGTGGCGACGTTCTTGAGGTCGGTGCCCATTGGATGGGACTTCCGAATGGAACAGCGCACCTGTCAGCAAGCCCAACTCGACAATAAGAAGACAAAGCCTCTCGATCGAAAGCACCTAAAGGAATACGGCGCCCCTAGGGTCGTTTCCGAAACTACGTTCCCGGCCTGTCCTTAGAAACCAACCCTACCCCGCCTTAAACATCCCCTTAATCCCCCTCAACGCCTGCCTTGTCCGCTCCTCATTCTCAATCAACGAAAACCTTACATGCCCATCCCCAAACTCCCCAAATCCCACCCCCGGGCTCACCGCCGCCTTCGCCTCCAGCAACAGCTTCTTCGCAAACTCCACCGACCCCATCGCCCTATACCGCTCCGGAATCCGCGCCCACACAAACATCGTCGCCTTCGGCATTTCTACAGCCCACCCAACCTTATTGAGCCCCGCAACCAGCACATCCCGCCGCGCCTTGTAATTTGCAACAATTTCAGCTACACACTCCTGCGGCCCCTCCAACGCCGCAATGCTCGCCACTTGGATCGGCGTAAACGTCCCGTAATCGAAGTAGCTCTTGATCCGCCCCAGCGCTCCCACCAGCGCGCGGTTGCCCACCATAAATCCCACCCGCCATCCCGGCATGTTGTAACTCTTGGAGAGCGTAAAAAACTCGACCGCAATCTCCTTCGCCCCCTCCACCTCCAGAATGCTCGGCGCGCGATACCCATCGAACACAAGGTCCGCATACGCCAGGTCGTGCACCACATAAACTCCCAGCTCCCGGCACAGCGGCACCAGCCGCTCAAAGAAACTCAGCTCCACACACTGCGTCGTCGGGTTCGCCGGAAAATTCAAAATCAGCAGCTTTGGCCTTGGGCTCATCCGCCGCAGCTCATGCTCCAGCCGCGCAATCATCTCGTCCGACGTCGGCACCGGCCCCGCGCCCTCGTCCAGCACAATCGACTGGATCTTCGACCCCGCAATCACCGGCCCAAAGATATGGATCGGATAGCTCGGGTTCGGCACCGCCACCGTGTCCTCCTCGTCCAGCACCGCCAGGCACAGGTGCGCAATCCCCTCCTTCGACCCGATCGTGACGATCGCCTCCGTCTCCAAATCCAGGTCCACGTTATATCTGTGCTTATACCAGTTACAAATCGCCCGCCGCAGCCGCGGCAGCCCCCGCGAGAGCGAATATCTGTGCGTCGCCGTCTTCTGCGCCGCCTCAATCAGCTTGTCCACAATGTGCTTGGGCGTCGCCCCATCCGGGTTCCCCATCCCGAAGTCGATAATGTCCTCGCCCCGCTTGCGCGCCGCTGCCTTCAACTCACCCGTGATGTTGAACACATACGCCGGCAGCCGCTGCAACCTTCTGAACTCTTCCATGCCCTCGCCCGCCCGCCCCTTCACAACTCTCTATAGAAAGATATCCGCAACCGCACCGGCGCGCGTAACAGCCGCACTACTTGGCGGCGGAGCAGTTCACAGTCCCATTCAGCTACGCAAATACAGCTCGCGTGGTTTTCTCTCAAAGAAAACCACACTGCATGATACTTCGCGCGCCCCATCTACTGTGAAACTGCTCTGAACAGTACCTTCACCGGCACCGTCCGCGGCGGATAACACGACGCATTATCGCAAGCCTGGTAGCGCAGCGCCCCCACCACCGTATGCTCGCCCGCCGCCGCCACCACCGGCAGCTTCACCGTAAACTCCCCCGCATACACATCCAGCTTGTCCGCCGGATCGAAGCTGAACGCATACTCCTTCCCCGCCGGATACTCCATCACCCCCACCTTCACCCCGTCCGCCGGCTGTAGCGTCAGCTCCGTCCGGATCAGCATCTCGCTCTTCGGCGTATGCGAGTTCACATGGAACCCATCCGCCACCTTGAACCGCACCTCCAGCACCCCGCGCCGTCCCGCCGCCACCGTCTGCGCCTCCGCCGCATACGCCACATACTGCCGCGGCGTCGCCCCTCCATCCATCACCCCCATCTGCGCCCGCGCACTCGCGCCCAAACCCGCACCCACCCACACGCTCACCACAACCGCCCATCCCCACCCGCCTCGAACCCCGAACCTCGAACCTCGAACCCGCATCAACGTCCCCCCGCCCCAATCGTCTCCTTCACCATCCCCTCCAACTCGTCCTTCGACCCCAACCCCGCCGTCACGTCCACCACCTTGCCCGCCTTGTCCACATAGAACGACATCGGCAGCACCTCCGAGTCGCTCAGATACGTCTTCTCCACCTGCGCATTCGATAGCAAAATCGGATACGTCACCCCCAGCCGCTGCACATTCTTCGTTATCGTCTCCTTGCCCACCTCAGCGTCATACGTCACCCCCAGCACCTCAAACCCGCTGCCCGCATACTTCTTCTCAAACTCCTCCAGCCACGGCATCTCAATCTTGCACGGCGCGCAGTACGTCCCCCAGAAGTTCACCACCAGCGGCCTTCCCTTAAAATCGCTCAGCGACACCTTCTTCCCGCTCAGGTCCTCCAGCGAAAACTCCGGCGCAGCCTTCCCCTTCAGCGGAGAATCCCCCGCCTCCTTCTCCGTCGGCGTCTCCCCCGCCGCGCCGTTGCCGCCGCCGCTCCCACCCGCAACCCCACTCCCCGCCCCATCCGCCGCACCCGGCAACAAATCCACCCGCTCCTGCTCCTGCCGCTGCATCTCCAGCCGCCGCGCCCGCAGGTTCTCCACCCCTGACCACACCACCAGCCCGAACCCCGCCGCCATCGCCACCACCAACGCCGCCTTCCGCATCACGTCTTCCGCCGCCTTCCCCATCCCCACCAGTTTATCGCCAATCGCGGGTCCTCACCCTCGGGCGCACTGGAGAAGGCTCGTTTAGTACTCGCGCGTCTGCACCACTCGCAACGAAGCGACGAAGAAGACAGCACTCAGCGCCAGCGAGAAAACCATCGCCGGCCACGGCATGGTTTGGCTGAAGAGAGGCGAGGCCTTGCCCATGGCTTGAAAGATGTTAGTCGAGGCGGGCAGCGAGGCGTGATGGAGGTAGACCCACCACCACCCTCCGTAGACAAGCATGGTGCCCTGCACGCGCCACTGATCCTCCAGGAAGGTGGCCAGCAATACCGACAGGAAATAAACCGACGAGAGACACACGATCAGAGTTGCCGCGTACTCGCACATCGCAAACGGCGTCACCGTGGTCCGGACCAGTGGAATCGCCAGCCAGATTGCGCAACAGAGAAAGCCAATCATGGCCGCCAGTTCCAGCCATCCAATGGCAGCGCGCACCGCAAGCAGGCGCAGCCGGGTCACCGGCAGGGACAGGGTGAAGAGCATGGAGCCGTGCAGGCCCTTCGTCAATTGAAAGGCCGGCTGGGTCGCTATCCCCGCGCCCGCAAGCATCGCGCAGAACACCGCCATGAACGTGGGAACGGTGGTTTGCAGAAATACCGGGGCGACCCCATGTGCCGCGCCGTGCGGGGTCCGTGACATCAGGTAAAGCAGCAGGCTCAAGAGCGCAACGGAGAACAAAAGTCTAAGCCGGGTTTCCAGCCATCCTTTGTACCAAAGCATGTCATTTACTCCTTACGTGTTCGAGAAAGATTTCCTTGAGGGTCACCGGAAAGCGTTCGACCGTCGCGCCGGGAATGGATTGCGCCTCGGCAGCGATCGCGTCCGTGTTGTGGCTGGCCAGCAGCGAGACGACGCGGCCCTCCTGGCGCACCGACTCCACGCCTTCGGGCCAGTGCGCCGGCGGCTGTGTCGAATCGCCCAGAACGATCTGCATGCGCTGGTAGTTGGCCTTCAGATCGTCCAGCGAGCCCGTGACGATCATCTTGCCGCGATCGATAATGCCGATGTGGTCGGCGATCAAGTCCACCTCCGCCAGTTGGTGCGAGGAAAAAAACATCGTCGTCTCCGACGATGCGGCGATCGCGACCAGTTCGCGTAGCACGTCTTCCACCGCGGCCGGATCGAGTCCGTCGGTCGGCTCGTCGAGGATCAGCAGGTCGGCCCCGCGGCAGATCGCGAGCAGAAGCATCAGCTTCGAAAGCATGCCTTTGGAGAGCGAGGGAATCTTCTGCCGCGGCGGCAGCTCAAACATCTCGAGATACCGGCGCTCAAGCTCGCCGCGCCACTTGGGAAAGAACGGACGTGTGAAGGCGATGATCTGCTCGACCGTCATGTAAGGGTAAAGTTCCTTGTCTTCGGTGACGAAGCCGATGCGTTGCCGGATCGCAATGGCGCGGTCGGCGTCGGCGACAGGAATGCCGAAGACGCTCGCCGTGCCGCTGTCCGAGCGCAGCAGGCCCATCAGCGTCTTGATCGTGGTCGTCTTCCCCGCGCCGTTGCGGCCGAGGAAGCCGAAGATGCTTCCCGTGGGCACGCGCAGATCAAGGCCCCGCAGGGCTTGCTTGTCTTTGAAGGACTTGGTGAGTTGGCTGGTTTCGATAATCAGGTCGGTCATGGCTTCGCTTCCGCTGCTCCTTTTAGTCGACGTTGTGCGCGGGCCTGAGCCAGCTCATTTTCAAATGCTCTGCGCAGCTCGTCTTCGGTCAGCCCCAGCGCCGCCAGCCGCTCGACCGCCGACTGCACCACCCCTTGCGCCTTGTGGATCAGCCGCGCGCGCGATCCCGCCGACTCGCGGATGAATGCTCCGGAGCCGTGCTTCAACTCGATGACGCCCTCGTGTTCCAGCTCCCTGTAGGCGCGCACCACCGTGTTGGGGTTCATCACCAACTCCTCGGCGACCTTGCGGATGGTGGGCAGCCGGTCGCCCTCGCGCAGCGCACCGGTCTCCACCGCGTGCTTCACCTGCTCCATCAGCTGGAGGTAAAGAGGAATGCCCGAGGATGGATTCAGCCGAAAGATCAATGCAAAGTGTACTAGTCTATCGACACACTACACACACCCCATTCCGTCGTCAAGAAATTTATTCGAAGCCGTCAGGTCTCACCACCCTCATCCCCCTCCCCTCGCCCTCCCCCGCCGTCATTCCGCGCGACGCGCAGAATCTCCGTAGTTGCCTTTCATGCCGCCACTACACCGGGTGCCCCATCCATCGCATCGCGATGGGTGGGACGCAAGACCGTTCGCGCGTCGTTCCTCTGCTAGCATCGTGACTGTCCTACACCCATGCCCACCACCCCCCAACCCACCTCCCCGTCCGACCTCGTCCGCATCGAGGCGCGCGCCCTCCTCTCCCTCGCCATCCGCCTCGACGGCCCCATGGCCGCGCCCTTCGCCGCCGCCCTCGACCTCATCGCCGCCACTACGGCCGCCAACCGCAAACTCATTCTCCTCGGCATCGGCAAATCCGGCCTCATCGCGCGCAAGATCGCCGCAACCCTCCGCTCCACCGGCACCCCCGCCCACTACCTCCACCCCTCCGAGGCCCTGCACGGCGACCTCGGCATGGTCGCCCCCGGCGACCTCGCCCTCGCCCTCTCGTCCTCCGGCGAGACCGAAGAGCTCCTCGCCCTCCTGCCCGCGCTCCAGCACCTCGGCGCGCCCATCGTCTCCCTCTGTGGCACGCCCGCCTCCACCCTCGCCCAGGCCTCCCTCATCACGCTCGACTGTTCCGTCACCGCCGAGGCCTGCGCCCTCAACCTCGCCCCCACCGCGTCGACAACCGTCATGCTCGCCCTCGGCGACGCCCTCGCCCTCGAAGTCAGCCGCCGCCGCGGCTTCCAGCCCGAACACTTCGCGCAACTCCACCCCGGTGGCCGCCTCGGCCGCCGCCTCGCCCGCGTCCGCGACCTCATGCACTCCGGCGATGCGCTGCCCGCCGTCGCGCCCGACACCCCACTCCCCGCCGTCATCCACGAGATGTCCCACAGGAAACTCGGCATGACCACCGTCGTTGAATCAGCCCCAGAACCGGGTGCCCCAGGTCTCGAATCCCCCACAAACTCGGGTGCCCCAGGTCTCGAATCCCCCACAAACTCGGGTGCCCCAGGTCTCGCTTCTGAGACCTGGAAAGTCGCGCCCCAAACTCCCCAGGACAACCCCCCACCCCGCAAACTCCTCGGCATGATCTCCGACGGCGACCTCCGCCGCCTCTTCGAACGCGACGGCCACGACGCGCTGGACCGCACCGCCGCCGACATCATGAACCCCCACCCCATCACCATCCCGCCCGAAGCTTTCGCCGCCGAAGCCCTCGCCCTCATGGAGTCGCGCAAGATCACCTCATTGATCGTCGCCACGCCGGCAGGCGAAGCCCTCGGCGTCCTCCACCTCCACGACCTCTGGACCCCCGCCAACCTCTGACCATTCGGTTGCGATGCAACCCGTCCTTACCCTACCCCACCGTCATTCTGCGCGACGCGCAGAATCTCCGTAGTTGCGGGTGCCCCACCCAAGCTCCGCTTGGGTGGGATGTAATCAGCCCACACCCTCCCCCACCGTCTTCCTGAACGGAGTGAAGGAACCCCGTAGTTGCCGGGTGAACCTGTGGGAGTGAGGCCGATCGCTTACACTCGATAGGGTTGTCGTCGATTGACGTTGTGTAAAGGATTTGCCTTGGCTGTTGCTCCCCGCCCGCTTGATCTCGTACCGCACCGCAGGTATAACCCGCTGCTGCGGGAGTGGATTCTGGTGTCGCCGCAGAGGACGCAGCGGCCGTGGCAGGGCGAGACGACCAGGCAGGCGGCGAGCGCGGGCGTGGCGTACGACCCGGCGTGCTATCTGTGCCCGGGAAATGCGCGGTCGGGCGGGGAACGGAATCCCGAGTACACGAGCGTGTTTGCGTTTGACAACGATTTTCCCGCGCTGCTGGCGGAGGAGCAGGCGGGCGGCGATCCGGTGTCGCCGCTGCTGGTGGCGGAGCCGGAGCGGGGGCGGTGCCGGGTGCTTTGCTTCCATCCCAACCACTCGCTGACGCTGGCCCGCATGACGGTCGACGAGATAACGCGGGTTGTGGATGCGTGGGCGGAGGAGACGGTGGCGCTGGGAGAGCTGGGGTGGATCAACCACGTGCAGATATTCGAGAACCGCGGCGCGATGATGGGCGCGTCGAACCCGCACCCGCACTGCCAGATATG
The DNA here is from genome assembly GCA_050014235.1 of Acidobacteriaceae bacterium. Taxonomy (GTDB): domain Bacteria; phylum Acidobacteriota; class Terriglobia; order Terriglobales; family Acidobacteriaceae; genus Edaphobacter. The sequence goes on along the minus strand of JBEKDS010000036.1, from coordinate 43,793 downwards.
GGCGACGGAACATATTCCGGACATCCCGCTGCGCGAGCTGGCGGCGCAGCAGGAGTATCGCGAGGAGCATGGTGCGTGCCTGCTGTGCGACTATCTGGCGACGGAGATTGAGCAGGCTGGGTTGGGCGGCGGGCGCGTGGTGGTGGAGAATGACGAGTTCGTGGCGCTGGTGCCGTACTGGGCGACGTGGCCGTATGAGACGCTGGTGCTGCCGCGGCGGCACCTGGGCAGCTTTCCGGAGTTGACGGCGGCGGAGCGTGTGGGGCTGGCGGCGATCTTGAAGGCAGTGACGACGCGCTACGACAATTTATTCGGAGTGAGCTTTCCGTACACGATGGGATTTCATCAGCGGCCGACGCATGGGCAGGCGCATGAGGCGATGCACTTCCACGCGCATTTCTTTCCGCCGCTGCTGCGCTCGGCGGAGATACGAAAGTTTATGGTTGGGTTCGAGATGCTGGCGATGCCGCAGCGCGACCTGACGCCGGAGACGGCGGCGGAGCGGCTGCGCGCGCTTCCGGAGAGGCACTACGCGGAATGATGACGGCTGAAGGGGAAATGAAGACGGCGGAGAAGATCGCGGCGTTGCATCTGGCTTTCTTTGGCGAGATGGGTGGGTTGTATCGCGCGCCGGGGCGGGTGAACCTGATCGGCGAGCATACGGACTACTGCGATGGATTTGTGATGCCGGCGGCGATCGATTTCTCCACTGTCATCGCGATCTCGCCGCGAACCGACGGGCGGCTCGTGGCGCACTCCGTGAACTTCGATGAGCGGGTCGACAGGTCGATTGCGGACTTGGTGGATGAGGGCTTCGACACGCTGCGCGCGGGGCGGCGGGTGCATTGGGTGGATTACATCGCGGGCGTGCTGTGGGCGCTGCGCGAGCGCGGCGTGGATGTGGGCCGCGGATTTTCGATGACGATTGCGGGCGATGTGCCGCTGGGCGCAGGGCTGAGCTCCTCGGCGTCGATTGAGGTGGCAACGGCGTTTGCGGTGCTGGGCACGCTGGGCGTGGAGATGCCGCGGAAGGAGATTGCGGTGCTGTGCCGGCGCGCGGAGAACGCGTTTGTGGGAGCGAATGTGGGCATCATGGACCAGTTTGTGAGCTGCTGCGGGGCGGCGGACCACGCGGTGATGATCGACTGCCGGTCGCTCGATTACACGCTGGCGCCGATTCCCGAGGAGGTGCGGATTGTGATCTGCAACTCGATGGTGAAACACTCGCATGCGGGTGGGGAGTACAACGTGCGGCGCGCGGAGATTGAGCAGGGCACGCAGATTTTGCGCGCGCACCGGCCGGAGATTCGCGCGCTGCGCGATGCGACGGTGGCCGACCTGCTGCGATGGGGCGGCGAGATGCCGGACAACGTGCTGCGGCGGTGCAGGCATGTGATCACCGAGGACGACCGCGTGCTGGCGGCGGTGCAGGCGTTTGAGGATCGCGACCTCGCGCGCTTCGGCGAACTAATGCGCGAGGCGCATGTGAGCTTTCGCGACGACTTTGAGGCGAGCTGCCCGGAGATCGATGTGCTGGTGGCGTTGGCGAATGAGCAGGAGGGGTGCTTTGGCGCGCGGCTGACCGGCGGGGGGTTCGGTGGGTGCACGGTGAATCTGGTAGCGGCGGAGAAGGTGATTGGGTTTGTGGAGGCTATGCGGGCGGGGTACAAGGGGGCGACGGGGATTGCGGCGGAGATTTATGTGAGCCGGGCATCGGCAGGGGCGGGGGCGATCACAGAGCTGTGCGAAGGTCCGCGAGGGTGACGACCAGCATGCGGGGCGCGCCGGGGCACTCTTCGAACCCGAGGGCGAGATAGAAGCGGCGAGCTTCGTCCGAGATTGCGTGGACGACGATTCCGCGGACGCCGATCGTGTTGGCGGCGTGTACGACGCGCTGCGCGACATCGCGAAAGAGCGCGCGGCCGAGGCCGCGGCCATGCCACTTTAGATCGACCGCCAGGCGCGCGAGGATGACGACGGGGATGGGGTCGGGCATGTTGCGGCGAAAGCGGCCGGGTGCGGTGCTGGTTGCGACGGCGCCTGAGGCGAGCGCGTAGTAGGCCACGACGCGCGCGCCTTCGCAGACGACATAAGTGCGCGCCGCGCCGCTGGCTTGGTTGGCGCGGGCGCGGCGTTTGAGCCAGTCGTCGAGGGACGGCTCGCCGCAGGTGAAGCTGTCGAGCTCGTGGTGGTCCGCGAGCGGGGCTGGAGGCGAAAGGGTCGGCGTTACTCCCACGGAGCCGGGGTCTGCAGGCTGCGGCGCAGACGCGCATTGGGGCGGGGAGCGGCGTCGAGGCGCGCGAGGAATTTTGCGTAGGCCTTCGGGCTAACGCGCAGGGCTGTGCGATCCAGGAGCGCGTTCTCTGCCGCCTGGCGCGCGGCGTCGAGGACGAAGTCAGTGCGGGTCTTGCCGGTGAGCTCGGCGGCGTGGTCGATGAGGCCGCGGACCTCAGGCTTGATGCGGAGGTTGAGGGTCTGTCGCTTCAGGGTCCGGCGTTCGAGGACGGCCATGGGAGAGCACTCCTTTCAGTCCAGGATCAGGATAGCATTGCGTAACGCAGATGTCATTACGCTATATTTCCGCCAGTGCAGGCCGGGTTGCGGTAGAGTTCGGCAGGAGGATTGCGGCGCAATGGCGAGTCATGTGCGGATTGGGATTGATCTGGGAGGCACGAAGATTGAGGGGGTGGCGCTGGATCGCGACCAGGAGCTGGCGCGGCTGCGCATCGCGACGCCGCAGCACAATTACGACGCGACGGTGCAGGCGATAGTGGGGGTGGTGGAGGACTTGGAGCGGCGGGTCGGGGGGATTCGCAGCGACCGCGAGCCGGCGACGGTGGGGGTCGGCATCCCGGGGACAATCGTTCCATCGACTGGGCTGGTGAAGAATGCGAACTCGACGTGGCTGAATGGGCGGCCGCTGGAGCGGGACCTGACGGCGGCGCTGAGCCGCCCGGTGCGCTGCGCGAACGATGCCAATTGCCTCGCGGTCTCGGAGGCGACGGACGGCGCGGCGGCGGGCGCGGCGCTGGTGTTTGCGGTGATTCTGGGGACGGGGTGCGGCGGCGGGATCGCGCTGAATGGGCGGGTGCATGTGGGGCCGAATGGCGTGGCGGGGGAGTGGGGACACAACCCGCTGCCGTGGGCGACCGCGGACGAGCTGCCGGGGCCGCATTGCTTCTGCGGGCAGCGCGGGTGCCTGGAGACGTGGATTTCGGGAACCGGGCTGGCGGCCGACCATCGATGGGTGACGGGCCGCGCGCTGACGGGGCCGGAGATTGTGGCTGCGGCGGAGGAGGGCGATGCGGCGGCGTGTGCGAGCCTGGCCCGGCTGGAGGAGCGGATTGGGCGCGCCCTGGCGATGGTGGTGAACATGATGGACCCGGATGTGATCGTGATTGGCGGTGGGTTGTCGCAGCTCGACCGGCTGTATACGAACCTGCCGGCGCTGATTGAGGAGCATCTGTTTGGCGGGGGGATGCTGACGCCGGTGCGCAAGGCGAAGCATGGGGACGCGAGCGGGGTGCGCGGGGCGGCGTGGCTGTGGCCGGAGCAGGTTGTCAGCTAGGGCTTGCGGGCGATGGCGACGCGGGGGATGAGTTGCAGGTCGTCGAGGAAGCGAACGGCGTGCCAGTCGGCGAGCATGGCGGCGATGGCATCGCGCTGGTTGTGGCCGATCTCCAGGGCGAGAAGGCCGTTGGGTGCGAGGGCGGCGCGGGCCCGGGGGATGAGGCGACGGTAGATGTCGAGGCCGTCGGTGCCGGCGAAGAGGGCGGCGGCGGGCTCGTGGTCGCGGACCTGAGGGTGCAGGGTTTCGCGGTCCGCTGTGGGGACGTAGGGTGGGTTGGAGACGATGGCGTCGAAGAGTTCGGCGGGGTCGAGCGCGGCTGGATCCTGAGAGCCGGGCGCCAGCGCGCTCAGCAGGTCGGACTCGACAAAGCGGATGCGGGCGGTGAGGTTGTGGCGGGCGGCGTTGGCGCGGGCGACGGCGAGGACGGCGGGGGAGATGTCGGTGGCGGTGATGTGGGCGTGGGGGAGGTGGGCCGCGAGGGCGATGGCGATGGCTCCGGAGCCGGTGCCGAGGTCGAGGATGCGGAGGAGTTGGGTGGGGTCGACGGCTGCGAGGACAGCTTCGACGAGGAGTTCGGTCTCAGGGCGGGGGATGAGGACGGCGGGGGTGACGCGGAGGGCGAGGCCGTAGAACTCCTGTTCGCCGGTGACGTACTGGATGGGCTCGTGGGTAAGTCGGCGGAGGATGAACGCTTCGTAGGTTGATTGCTGGGCTGCCGTGAGTGCGTGCTCCGGGTTGGCGAGAAGCGCGGCGCGCGAGATACCGAGGGTGTGAAGCAGGAGCGCGGTCGCGTCGCGGGCGGCATCGGCGCGCAGCTCCGGCGACGCCTCCAGCTGCTGTCTCGCGTGGGCGAGCGCTTCGCGTGCGTTCATCGTCAGGGCTGCTGCTGGATGCGCAGGATGTTGCCGTCGGGGTCGGTCACGGAGATCATGTCGAGGGTGCGGACTTTGCCTTTGCCGTCGGTGGCGGAGGAGCTGGCGCGCTGGTAGGGGACTTGCTGGCGCTTCAGCTGTGCCTCGGACTTGTTGAGGTCGGGGGTCGTGAGAATGATGCTGGAGCGCGCGCCGAGGGGGTCGAGGGGGACGATCTCGATCTGCTGGCCGGATGTGCCGGGGAGGTTGAGGCGGGTGGTGCTGCCGGGCGCGGGAGTGAAACCGAGCTTGTCGAGGTAGAAGGCGCGCGCGGCGGCGGGGTCCTTCATGGCCAGCGCGACCACGGTCATCTTGTCGGCAACGCGGTCGGGGCCGAGGTGCTGGCCGAAGTCCTTGGAGTGCAGCGAGCCGGGCATGTACTGGGTGTACTCGATGTTCTGCGGGACGGAGTACTGGTCGAGGCCTTTCATGGTGAAGAGCAGGTTGCCGGCGGCGGCGGTGCGGACGGAGATGGGCTGCAGGCCCTCGGCGACGTAGGCGTCGTGCAGCTGGTTGAGGTCGACGCCCTCGAAGCAGAGGTGCATGAAGCCCGGCTCCGTGTCGCGCGGGCTCATGGGATAGATCTCGATGAACTGGCGATCATTGAGCTTGAGGAAGGACTGCGTGGTGACGTCGCCCCGCGTCATGGCGAAGGCCTGCTGGTAGCCCAGCTTGTTGTAGAAGGCGAGCGAGGCGGGCAGGTCCTTGACGCGGATCGCGATGTGGGCGATGCCGTTCATAGGGATCTGGGCGACCGGGAGGGCGGGAGCTGCGGGCGCGGCAGGCGTGGGCGCTGCGGGCGGCGCCGGTGTGGCTTGGGCCGGCGCAAGCGAGGCGAGAGAGGCGGCGAGGGCGAGCAGGGCGACGCGGCGGAGCGCGGTGCGGGCGGGTTTACTGGGAGCGGTCATTCGGTTCCTCTCGGTGCGGGCCTGAGTCTGTGACTCAGGGGATTCTAAGCCGAGGAGGGCGGGGGATGCCAATGGCGGGCGGGGGGGCCGGGAGGGTTCTCGTCTGTGGCGGCGGTACCCCCCCGGGGGGGGGGGTGGTGCTAAGGGGAATGGATTCAGCTATCTAGCTGTTTTACTTTACAGCTAACCATCTGTATCCCTTGGGTTTATAGGTCAAATATCAGATTCTGGGCGGGTTATGGGCCGCGTAAGGGACGGTGAGGCGAGACGCGAGAGGCCCAGGGCTCAAGCCCGGTCAATTCGAGAAGACCTATTCGTAGGGCTGAAGCCCTACGCTCCCACCGCTCCGGCGCCTTCTCTCTATGGTTTAAGGATAGCAGGTTGGAGGAAACTAACGTGCCAACTCTATTCCCTTGCAGGTCAGTGGGTTAGGCCGATTTGCCTATTGACATGCGAATTTGCTGAGGTTTTTCGGGGAATTATTTTGGCGAGGGCCATTCGAGACGAAGAATCAGATGCTTTGCGCGTGACAACTAACTTCGCTTAACCAAAATTAGTGCAAGAAGACGGCCGCAGATGTCGCGTCGCAGCTTAGTCTGCTGGTTTAGGGCAGGATATTTCAGGTATCTGATCGGGCGGCCTCAAAGGGGATTGCGGCTTGTACAAAATTGTATTTGTATCGTTCTGATTGTAATCAGCGCATTTTTGATGACCAGTGGAGGCGGCTTCGGGCGACGCGAATTGCTCACTTGCGGTGCAGAAGCGCCTCCAGTGTTTGATGTGAAACATGTCGATATACGAAAGTTTCCCGTAGATAAGCATGTCTTTCCGTCCGGCAGCGTAATCGTCTACATCGGTTTGGGTCGCCTTTATCGCGGTACCATTTTGATCCACAGCGTAGGCCATTGCAGTATGAGTATTTGGAGCAAACGAACCGTCTACCCTGGCCGCAGACATTTTCAATTCACCCTTGATCGGGTAGGTGAAACTCGGATCGTCGCCCCTAGGCATAAATTCTGCCCGAACAATGCCATTGAAGTTGTATCCAGAAGTACTGCCACTATTATTAATAAAAAATGGGATGCCAATAGCTTGCCCAATCTTGACGGTCGGCGGGTCTTTGAAGGTCAGAGCAATTTGCGCTATTTGGGATTGGGTCGAAGCCGCAGCCTGGTACGCGGAGGAAATTGTCATATCGCGGGTTTCCTCGCTTCCGGACTGAACCTGAAGAAGAGTTCCGCGAGCTATCTGGGCATTGATACAGGCAGCATAGGCCGCGCCCTCGGCGGCTTTTGTTTGTTTCCGAATTTCTCCGTAGGTCTTATTCATCGCCTGGAGTTGGCGTTTAGCGATGCCTGCGTATATTGCAGCGGCGAGGAAGGCACCGCAGGTGCCAGCCGCAAGGACTACTTGAACGGTGTAGTTCTTTTTTCTATAGGAGCGTTCTTCACGCTTTTCATCTTCTGGTACACGCAGTTCAGAGAGGTTCGCTTGAATCTTCTCTTGTGTTTGCCTGTTTGCTTCGGCTGTGTCGCGTACGGTACCTATCTGCTCTTGTAGTGAATTGTTTATCGCTTGCAGTTGCGCGGGTATTTTATCCAAAGGGGATCCGAGATTGTCTTGCATGGATCGTCTCCCAAGGAAGGATTAAGGGTGATGGGGATATGAAGCGCGAATGTCGCGAAGGCCCAAAGAAGACCGCAGGGACGGATGTCTCTGAGCATACCGATGCGTTCGCGCCCGCGCTATCGAAAATCGCTAAGGCCTCAGCGGCGCGACAGTAGAGCCGATTCCTCGACGGTGTATAGCGGGGTTTTAGCGCGGGCCTACGGCCCGCAGGTTTCGACTGGATCGGCGTCCTGGGGCTGCCCGAACCCCAGCGGGTAAAAGCGCCCGCTGGGGGTCCCGGTTCGCCCCAGGCTAAGATAGCGCGGGCCTTCAGCCCGCAAGGCAAACTCTATGGCAATGCCGACTTTGCTCGAAGCGTGCCGATGAAATGTGTGGGGTGGGTACTCATTGCCGGCTGGACGGCATCCTATGGGGAAGGTGGGATTGAGTTCCCCGGATGTGAGGGTTGCGATGATGAAGTTCTGTGTGAGTTCGACGCGGCTGGCTTTGCTAGCCCTGGGTGCGGTGTTTGCTGCGGGAGCGATTGGGCAAACGACCACAACGACGACGACGGTGCCTGCGGCGGGTACGACGGCTGGGGCTCCGGTTGATCCGACGGCTCCGACGGTGGCGCCCACGACAACGACGACGGTGACGCCGGCGCCGGCGACGCCTACTGTAGCGACGCCGGGCGATCCCGCCGCGCCGACGACGGCGATGGCCGCCCCTGAGGGCACGATGAGCAAGGGCGATTTGAAGGAGCAGCGCAAGCAGCAGAAGCGGGTTGAGGCGGCGGCCAAGGCGAATGTGAAGGCGGCGGATGCGTCGGCGAAGTCGAAGGTGGCAAACGACAAGGCGCTGCAGGCGCAGGAGAAGGCTGGGCAGGTGATACCGGCCCCGGCCGCGACCACACCGCCGCCCAGCGCTCCGGCGACGGCTGCGCCGCCACAGTAGCGGGCTGTTTCAAACATCGTCCGCGCGTGGGATCAAAGGCCGTCCGGCTGGTATGATGGACTGCGGATGACCACGAAGACACAGACGCCTGAGATGGCGGGCGGGCGGGCGGCTGGCGGCAGTTCGGTGCAGGGCAAGGTGAATCCGTCGCTGGCGCTGCTGGCGGGTTGGCTGGTGCCGGGGGGTGGGCATCTGCTGCTGGGCAAGTGGGTGCGCGGGCTGCTGCTGATGGCGTCGATCGTGGCCATGTTCGCGATCGGGGTTGCGCTGCAGGGCAAGGTCTACTCGACCAGCACAGGCGAACCTCTGGACATTCTCGGCTTTGCCGGCGATCTCGGCGCGGGGCTGCTCTTCCTGCTGGCGCGGGTGATGGGCTGGGGACAGGCGCCGGTGCTGGTGGCGGTCGCGGACTATGGGACCAAGTTCATTGTGGTGGCGGGTTTGTTGAACATTGTTGCGGCGGTGGATGCGCACTCGCTGGCCAGCGGGAGGAAGCGCCCGTGACCATCGACCACTTCAGCGCGGTGATTTTGTTCTCGCTCTTCACCTCGGTCGTCTTCGGCATTACGCAGCGGTCGGAGCCGCCGATGATGGTGCGCTTTGGCGCGTTTTGCTTCGCGATGTTTGTCCTGGGAACGATCGCGGCGAGCTGGGCCATGTGGCTGATCAAGCATTAGATCGTTCGATGGCGCTGGGGCAGATTTTCCGCGGGAACCTCGATGAGGAGAGAGATCAGCCCGGGCAATTCGCGCCGGCAAACCATGTGCGTCCCCAACGCGGGCCCGTGCATCGCGATAGCGGGCTGGCGATTTCGTTTATCCCTCGCGCGCTCGATAAAGTAATCGATGAAGCGATTGAACCTTATGCCGACCCGCGCGCTTGAGGAACGTTGCGCGTTATCCTTTGGAGAATCTCTGTGTTTGGAATCCATTGAGAGCCGGTGGCGGCATGGCGGTTGGGAGTGAGAGCGGCGAATCGTCCGGGCTGGCGCCGGGGATGCCGGACAAGAAGCTGCTGAGGGAGCTGGAGGAGCTGCGCCGGACGCTTGGCGCGGGGCAGCAACAGCTGGCGGCGGCGCTGGCCGCGAAGGAGGCGGTTGAGGCGCAACTGCGCGCCAGCGATGAGTTGTTTCGAACGCGGGACGCCGAGCTGTCGCGCTACCAGGCGGAGCTGGAGGCGGCCAACGACCGGCTTCGCGACCTGGTGGTGACGGACGACCTGACGGGGTTACGCAACCGCCGGGCCTTTGAGGAGCGGCTGACATTCGAGTTTTCGATGGCGCGCAGGAAGCGGCGCGACCTGACGGTGGTGCTGATCGACGCGGATGACTTCAAGGGGGTCAACGACCGGCTGGGGCACCTGGCGGGGGACCTTGTGCTGCGACAGCTGGCGCGGGTGCTGCAGGCGACGGTGCGGGTGACGGACCTGGCGGTGCGCTATGGGGGCGAAGAGTTTGCCGCGATCCTGCCGGAGAACAGTGAGCACAGCGGGCTGCTGTGGTGCGCGCGGCTAAAGAAGGCCCTGGCCAATGCCCCTTGGGAGCACACTGCCGTGACCGTCAGCATGGGCGCGGCGGGCCTGACACCGGCGTGCGTGGATGGCAGCCATCTGGTGGCGATGGCGGACCAGGCGCTGTATCGCGCGAAGCGGCAGGGAAAAGACTGCTTTGTGGGCGCGGGCGATCTGGAGGGCGGCCCGGCGAAGTAGATTCACGCCACGCGGGCGTGGGGCTAGGGGTGGGATGGCGTCGCGGGGAACGAGCCGGCGAGCTGCGGGGTCTTGGGCTGGAAGTAGCTGCGGTCCCAGAGCGCGCGATACAACTGCCCTGTCAGCTCGGCCGCCTTGGGCCCGAAGGTGGGTTTGCCGCCCTCGAGGAAGATGACCGTGACGATGCGTCCGGTGGGGGTGTCGGCGTAGGAGGCGAACCAGCCGAAGCGGGTGCCGTTGTTGGAGCAGGTGCCGGTCTTGCCGAGCACGGGGAACTCGTGGAAGTTGGCGCGCAGGGAGCGGGCGGTGCCGTAGTCGACGGCGCCTTCCATGCCGTCGCGCATCTCCGGGATGAGCGGGGCGATGTCGAGCAAGCGCTTGACTTTGGGTACGAAGCTGGAGATATCTCCCTGGGTCTGCGGGTGCTGCAGGTAGTAGAGGGTGCCGCCATTCGCAATCGCCGACACCAATGCGCCGAGCTGCAGCGGGGTCATGGAGATGCTCTCGCCGAACGAGCACATGCGGCCGACGCCGCCCTGCGCGGCGGGGAGTTCAGTGTCGGGATACACGCCCAGCTGCTCGCCGTCGATGTTGTAGCCGGCCAGCTCGCCGAGGCCGAACATATTGGCGTAGTGCTTGACGCGCTCGAAGCCCATCATGCGGCCCAGGGTCTCGAAGTAGGGATTGACCGAGAGGGCGAGGGCCTTGGTGAGGTTGAGGGTGTAGTGGCCGCCGAGGTTGACTGGGGTGTCCTTAGTGATGAGGCCCTCATCGAGGGCCGCGAGGGCGACGGAGAGCTTGATGGTCGAACAGGGCTCGGCGCCCGACGAGAGTGCGAGCTTCTGGTTCACCATGGCGAGGATGCGGCCGCTGGAGGGGTCAATGGCGAGGGCCGTGCCGTTCATGTTGCCGAGAGCCTCAATGGCTGCGTCGCGGACCACGGGATCTTCGCCGGCCGTGACATCGCCGAGGGTGACATTATCCGTGAAGGAGCTCGCGGTAAAGCGCTCATTCGTTGTGTGGCTGCGGGTGCGGCGGACGGCGAGGACAGCGCGCGCGCCGGGGGTCCGAACGGTTGAGGCAGCGCTGACCGCGGCGGTCGATGTCCTGGCGGTGTACGTACCGGCGGCGCGCGTTCGGGCCACGGTCCGGGTCGAAGCAGCCCTGTGTGCGGCCAGATGCGCGCTGGAGGTGTGGGAGCCGGCCGCCGTGGACGCTGCGCGATGGGCGGCGGCCGTCGAAGCGGAGCGCTTCGCGGATGCCTTGTGGCCCGCGTGCTGCGTGGAAACAGGGGTGGTGGACGCGCTGATGCGCGGGGCGGCGGCGACCGCGAGAACCAGGCAGAGCAGAGGTGGTGCAGCATTCCAGGCGAATCTTCGGGCCATCAGGGCGTTCTCCGTACACTACTGGTGTGGGTCTGGCATTGGTTCTGAGGCCGCACGGATGTGAAAAAGTTTACCCTCGCACTGCGGAACTGCCCGCAGGCCGTACTCTCATTTGACACGATTTAGTTCTTACCGGCTATGGCTAGTAGGTGTTAAAGCAACTTTAGGGCCACTCTGCCTCCGCTGCGGGCAGTGATCTCTCATTCTACAAACCTCGCCAGCTCCCGGCGCTTTGCGCCGGCACGGTCCGTCAGCCGCGCCTGCTGTGAGACTTATCGGCTGCGGCGAAGGAAAGCTGGAATGTCGAGCTCCTCGGGCTCCGGCGTGTCGCCCGGCGAGGCGGAGGCGCCGGCGAACAGGCGGCCAGAGGCAGGCTCGGAGATTGCGGTTGCATAGGCTGGGCCGCCGTTCCCGTCGCCGGGCATCCCCGACATCCCCGACATCCAGGAGTCGCGCGCCGGGATGTCCGCAAGCAAAGGTGAACTCTGGGGGGTGGCGAACTCCTCCTCGCGTGCCTCGGAATCGATGCTGATATGGCTGGTGCGGAAGAACTCGTCGTCGAAGACCGAGGCGGCGACCGGGACAAGCTCGGACTCGAATGGGTGGGCGGTGGCGTGTTGCATATCGAACGCGTCCTCGGCGGTCTGCTCGGGGTCGCGGGAGAATGCTTTGACGGCCGCCTCGAATCCGTTCTCGAAGGCCGAATCGACCTCTGCGTCCGATTCCGTCTCGTCGCTCCAACGCTCCTGCACGGCGACCGGCGAGGTCATCTGCTCGGCCGACTCCGCGGACTGGGAGAATATGGTTGGGGGCGCTCCGACCTGGGCCGGGGTCTGCGCCAGCCGCGCAGCCTGCTGAAGTTCGCTGGCGAACCGGGGGGTGGCGCCGTTGACCGGCTTGCCGGTGCGGGTGCGGATGGGCACCTCGAAGTCCTTGGTGGGGACGGCCGGTTCGGCCAACATGCGGGCGCGGCGCTCAGGCATCTCCTGCTTGAAGCCGGTGGCGATGACGGTGATCTTGACCTGGTCGCCCATGCGCTCGTCCTGCACCGCGCCGAAGATGATGTTGCAGTCCTCGTGCGCGGCGCTCTGGATGATGGTGGAGGCCTCATTGACCTCGCTGAGCTTGAGGTTGCTGGAGCCGGTGATGTTGATGAGGATGCCACGCGCGCCGTCGATCGCGCCGGCTTCGAGCAGAGGCGAGGCCATCGCGGCCATGGCTGCATCCATCGCGCGGTTCTGGCCGGAGCCGGTCGCCGTGCCCATGACGGCGTAGCCCATGCCGGCCATGGTGGTCTTGACGTCGGCGAAGTCGCGGTTGATGACGCCGGCGATGGTGATGATGTCGGAGATGCCCTGCACGCCCTGGCGCAGCACGTCGTCGGCGATCTGGAAGCTCTCGAAGAAGCCTGCGTCCTTGGCGACGGCGAGCAGTTTCTCATTCGGAATGACGATGAGGGTGTCGACCGTATCCAGCAGCTCCTGCATGCCATGCTCGGCCTGCATCATGCGGCGCTTGCCCTCGAAGGCGAAGGGGCGGGTGACGACGGCGACGGTGAGCGCGCCCATCTCGCTGGCCAGCGATGCGATGACCGGCGCGGCGCCAGTGCCGGTGCCGCCGCCGAGGCCGGCGGTGACGAAGACCATGTCCGCGCCTTCGAGCGCCTCGATGATCTTGTCGGAGTCTTCGAGCGCGGCGCGGCGGCCCATGTCCGGGTTGGCGCCGGCGCCGAGGCCGCTGGTGAGCTTGACGCCGAGTTGCAGCTTGACGGCGGCGTTGGAGAGCTGCAGGGCCTGCACGTCGGTGTTGGCGGAGATGAACTCGACGCCCTCCACGCCCGCCGCGATCATGCGGTTGACCGCGTTGTTGCCGCCGCCGCCGACGCCGATCACCTTGATGCGCGCGCCACGCGGGGTGTCGTCCTGGTAATGGATGCGGATGTCTTCTGCAGACTGGCTGGACATGATTCGAACTCCTTCCGAGGTGGGGGAGGTGGGCCTCGGTGAAGCTCAATTTTGACACCCCATGGGAGCGCGCGTAACCCGGTTCGTGAAAGGTGAACCACGCTTGGTACTTCCAATTTTGCAAAGGCGCCGGTCTGCTGGCGCGAATCGCGGCTCTCAGCTCATGACTGGCGCGTGAAGACGATGACGGGGTTGGCGGGGATGGTGTATAGAGGCGGAAGCGGGGAGGTTGTGCAGGGGTGGGCCGTAGATTTCTCGCCGGTTTATCTCGGGTTTCTGGCGCGGGGCTCGGGAGGGTGCTGAACGATTCGGCATTCGAGGCCTATCCCAGCGTGAACGGGACCCTGGCAAATCTCCGGTGCAAGCATCAGAGGCTCACGTCAGGCCTCACGCTTGGGCACCTTGTTTGCGCTGCGCGGTGGTCCGCCATGGCAAATGCTCCCACAGCCCGCGCGCCGAGAGGAGGACGGAGAAGAGAGCGGTCACGCCGAGCGCGAGGAGCGTCCAGATAAAGAAGAAGGCCCCGGCAGACTGGGCGATCACTGCGCCGACTCCCGCCACCTTCATGTGGACGGCGGGGACGACCAATTCAAGGAGCGACACGAGGAGGAGGATGACGTACCCAGATCGCTTTCCGGCCAGCACCAGCGTTCCGTACAGCTGGACGGCAAGAATGGGCAGCGTGATCAGGTCTGCAAGGTTTCCGGGCTCCATTCCCCGGACGATATCGTCCGCCAGGTGAAGCGTCATGAAGAGGACCGAGAGGAGAGACGCGACGGTTAACGTAACGTTCTGCTTCATTTGGATCTCCTTGTCAGACTGGAGCGCCCTGATCTTGCGATGCGCGAGGATAACACTTCCTGCCCTAAGCTCAGAGGGACTGAATCAAAGTGTCCCTAAGCCTTCGCGAAGACGAGGACGGAGTTGGCGGGGATGGTGATGGAGGCGGAGGCGGGGAGGTTGTGCAGGGGTGGGCCGTTGGCGTCGACGCCGCCGTTGTTGCCGGCGACCTGCGGGTTAACGAGGACCTGGTTCGCATTGCAACTGTCGTAGACATCGGAGTTGAAGATTTCGTTCCAGTGGCCGGCCGAGGGAAATCCCAGCAGATAGCCGTACCAAGTGGAATCAGAGAGCGTGGCGACCACGACAACGTCGTCGCCATAGCCAACGACCCATCGCTGGTAGGCGATCACCCGGTCGGCGTCCGAGGTGTAGAAGACGTTCAGGCCCTCGCCGCGCAGCGCGGGCTGGGCGTTGCGCAGCGCGATGGCGTTCTCGGTGAAGCGCAGGTGGTCGGCCATGTTGGGATCGACGGCGGTGAGTCCGCCGGGCGCGGCGGCCAGGCCGCCCCACCAGATCAGCGTGTCGGACGCAGTGGGGTCCGCGCTCCACTGCTTGTCTTCGAGGAACTCCTGGCCCATGAAGAGCTGCGGGATGCCGGGCGCGGTGAGCAGCAGCGCCATGGCCACGCGGGTGCGGCTGCGCGCGTACCAACTGCGGTGGTTGGAGGGGTCGGCGAGCATGGGGACACGGTCCTGGGTGCCGACCTTGACGATGTCGTGGTTTTCAACACAGGGGATGGCTTGCCACGCCTGCGCGAAGCCAGTGGGCCAGAGGGTCATCGCGATGCAGCTCATCTCGACGGTCGCGCCGGCGCCCTGCGACGCCTGGGTGATGGCGGCGCGGACGGCATCGCGCACGCCGTCGTGCTGTACGGTGTCGAACCCCAGCCCCTCGTTGGTTGTGGGCGTGACGATCAGCGGGGTGGGCGCGCCGAACTCGTTGGGCCAGTACTCGGCGTTCTGCAGGACACGCGGGTTGTCGGCGCGCACCTGGGTGGTGAGCTCGGTACAGAACTCCCAGCCGTTTGAGGAGTTCATGGCGAGCAGCATGGAGATCTCGTCGTAGCGAAAGCCGTCGCCGTGCAGCTCTTCGAGGTAGAAGCAGGCGTTGTTCTTGAGGTAGCCACGCACGTCGGCGTTCCACAGCGCGAAGGAGAGGCCGCCAACGAAGCCCTGACTGGTGAAGTAGAGGCTCTGGTTGTTGTCCCAGACGCCGTCCGGCGAGGTCACGGCGCGGTCCCAGAAGTAGAGGCTCTGGTCGTCGCCGTCAATTGTGCCCGTGGGCGTTACATATGTGCCGTCCCATCCGCCGGCGTGGTTGTAGACCACGTCGAACGCGACCGCGATGCCGTAGACGTGCAGCAGGTCGACCATCGCCTTCAGCTGCGCGTAGCCGGGGGTGATGTCGGCGAGGGTCATGGGCGCGAAGCCCTTGGCGGCAAGCAGTTGGTTGATGGTGGCGAGGTAGCCGGCGAGCGCGGCGGGGTCGTAGACCTGGTAGCTGAGCTCGGGGGAGAAGTAGTCGGAGCCGTCGTAGCCCAGCGAGGGCTGGTCTTCGTTCTCCGTGGCGGGCAGCGGCTGCACCACGTTGACGCCGAGGGCGACGAGGTAGGGGATTTTCGCGATGACATCGAGGAAGGTGGCTCCGGCGCCGGGCGTGGCCGGTGCGTACGTCCCGATGTGCAGCTGGTAGATGACCATGTCCGAGTAATCAGGCGTTTGGAAGCCGGCGTCGTGCCAGGGGTACGCCGTGGCCGAGCGGAGGATGGCGTAGCAGATGGGGAAGGGCGAGCTGGGGTCGCTGGCCAGCTCGCGCGCGTAGGGGTCGCGTTTGCAGCCGCTGGAGCCTGCGCCAACGACGTAGAAGCGGTATTGGTCGCCGTCGCCGGCGGCGGGGACGTAGCCGGACCAGTAGCCGTTGGCGTCCTGGGCCATCAGCAGGTCGGGTGTCTGCCCGGTCATCTCGACTCCGTCGAAGGTGCCGTTGAGGTAGACCGCGGTGGCGCGCGGCGCCCACGCGCGAAAGGTCGCGCCGCCTCCCGCCAGGCCCTCATCCGAGATCAGGTTCGCGCCCATCGGGGTGTTCGGCGTGCAGTAGGCTTGCGAGATCAATGCGGCCTCCGTGGTGGCTTCCACCATCTTCGCATTCTGATGGGTGGTGCGGTCGATGAAGGACACGCTGCGCCATGGGTTCAATGTGTCGGTGGCGGAGATGGACGACGCGGCGCTGTGGAACCGGGCGACGCTGGGGGTGGTGGCGATCTCGGGGTCGCAGGCGTATCTGGATGGGCAGATGCGCGAGGTGGACGACGCGCTGCACCGGATCTGCAACCAGCTAGGCGCGGAGATTGTGGATAGCTGGGTGGAGATGCTTGCGGAGGGATAGCTGTCAGTTGTCAGCGATCCGTCGTCAGGCGGTCGGGGCGGGGTAGCGTCTCAGTTTGACGTGAAGGTCTAAGTTACCGAAATCGCGACTTTTCGGGAGGCTGCTCAAGAACGAGGCCTATTTGCGGTGATCTTTATGTATCTTGGTGAGCATGAAGAGTGGTTATTGTCGGAGAAGGCGTTTCGGAGCGCTCGCTGCGCTGTCGCTGGCGCTCGTTGCTGCGAAGCCCCCTCTGACACGCGCGCAGGCCTCGCACTCGGTAACGACACCTTTGGCGTTCGAGGTCGCTACAGTAAAGTCAGACGACCCTAACAAGATGGTCATGACCGAGCTACGGGTTTATCCCGGCGGGCGCTTGATCATCCACGGTCACAGTCTTCGGACGCTGATCGCAGAGGCTTTCGATCAGCCTGGATGGCAGGTGTTAGGCGGGGAGAAGTGGGTGGACGAATTACGATTCGACATCGAAGGCAAGCCGCCCGAGGAACTCCGAGACGCGATCCCTGGCGGCGAATTCTCCAATTTCGGAATACAGGACCCACGGGTACGCTCAATGCTGCAGGCACTGCTTATCGAACGGTTTCATCTCAAGTTCCACATGGAAAGCCGGCTAGGATCCGTATACCTGCTGAAACGTGGTGACGGTCCGCTGCGACTGAAGCCCGCCGAGCTAAATCTCTACAAGCGGTCAGAGGACGGAACGGTAGCTCCGAGCAACTCCTACCCAACGGGCGATATGGGAATGGCCAGCGGTGCGTCCGTGAGTATTCACCTCACTTCAATGCCACAACTGGCAAGGATGCTCAGCAATCTTCAACGGGCTCCTGTGAGCGACCAAACCGGATTACCAGGCTTTTATAACTTCAAGTCTCCGACCGTCCTAACGGACGAAGATTTCAAGAACGGCGGGCCGATGCACCTCCTTGTGGAAGCTGTGCCGGAGATGGGATTGAAGCTCGTGAAGGCGGAAGGTGTAGTCGAGAAATTCGTGATCGACAATGTCGAGCCGCCCACTGCCAACTAAAGCTCGAATCTGGAAATCTGGGCTGCATTCTGGGCAACCACTGGATATGAATAGAGCCTTCGGGCCTACGCTGCTGGGCGCACGAAATACAGGGGTTTTCGGTAACTTCGATTGCCCTGGACTTCAAACTGAGACACCGCCAGGGGGTGCTCGTGGCTCATTGCCGGCCGAGTTTTTGGTATCCTTGAACGTTTGATGAATTGATGGGATGACGCGGAATGCCTGAACCACGAGGACGAACCTACCACCGCAATCGCGTCGCCAGCACCTTCTCTGAGGAGATTGGCGCGATGCTGGAGGGCGAGCTCTCCGACCCGCGCATCGCTCCCAGTTATGTGACCGACGTCGTGATGGCGCCGGGCGGCAAGAGCGCGCGCGTCTTTGTTGCCGTGCATGGCAGCGAGTCGGAAGAGGACTCCACGCTGGCCGGACTGATGGCGGCGCGCGCGTTCATCCGGTCGCAGCTGCGCGAGCGCATGGGCGTGCGCCATGTGCCGGACCTGACGTTCGCCATCGACCGCTCGGAGAGGATGACGGGGCGGATGGATGAGCTGCTGGGGCGGCTGCGCAAGCGCGACAAGCGGCGCGAGGCGACGGCCGCGAGCGAGGCGGCGGTGGAGTCGGCGAAGGTGCGGGCGGCGGCTGGGGCTGTGGAGCCGGCGGCGGAGACACAGTCCTGAGCGGGTTTGCGATGCGGGAAGAGCTTGCGGGGTGTGCGCTTCTGGCTTACGGAGTGGGAGGCAACTCTGGTAGCCTTGTTTGGCTCCCGCGAGCGCGGCGATTTTGGCCTGCGCCGCCGGTCTCCCCCGGGCGGATACATCACAAGACTGGCGATGGATATCTTGTTGGCTGAATCTACCCAACCCGCGGCGGCCGGCGCAGGGAGGCTCCACACGGCGAGCGTATGGGCGCGCCAGTGGGTGCAGCGCGTCTGCGGCGACGACCCCTGGGAGCTGGTGCATCTGGTCGTGATGACCAGCTTCCTGCTGTTCTTCGGGCTGGTTCCCATTCTGGGCGGCGACCAGCTGGGGTTGGTCGGCGCCGATGAGCCGCGCTATGCGCAGATCGCGCGCGAGATGCTCCACGCGCATAACGACGTCTGCCAGGCGGCGAATGCGGAGATCGTACCGCGCAGCCTGCGGCTGAAGGACCTTAGGGCCTCGCTGCGTTGTCTCGATGGCGGGACGGTGACCCCGATCCTCTATGGGCGGCCGTGGCTGGAGAAGCCGGCGCTCTACTACTGGCGCGCGATGGGGTTCTTTCGCGAGTTCGGCGTCTCGGACTGGTCGGCGCGACTGCCTTCGGCCACCGGAGCGTACCTGCTGATCGTGATGGTCTTCCTGCACATGCGGCGGTTCCGTCCGGGAGGGCAGTTGGATGCGGCGCTCATCACAGCGTCGTGCGTGGGGATTATCGGCTTCGCGCGCGGGGCATCGACCGACATGCAACTGGCCGCGCCGTTCTGCATTGGCATGCTGGGCTGGTATGCGTGGTATGAGACGGGCAAAAAGTTCTGGCTGTTCGATCTGTACTTCTTCGGCGCGGCGGCGACCCTGGCCAAAGGGCCGGTGGCCCCGTTTCTCGCGCTCACCATCATCCTGCTGTTTCTCGGGCTGCGGCGGGAGTGGTCCGCGCTGCGCAGGACGATCTGGATTCCGGGCGTGCTGCTGTACCTGGCGATGGTGCTGCCCTGGTTCATCGCGGTGCAGCGCGAGAACCCCACGTTTCTTCAGGATTTCCTGCTCAACCACAACCTCAAACGCTTTGCCACCAATCTCTATGAGCATAAGCAGCCGTTCTGGTACTACCTGCCGGTACTGCTGGTGGGGCTGATGCCGTGGACGGTCATTGCGATCCGCGCGCTGGTGGAGGCGATGCAGGCCTCGATCGCCGAGTGGAAGGTGCGACTCAACCCCAAGCGGTATCTGGGACATACCCGCGCGGGGGACGCCTTTCCTGAGTTTCTGGTGCTGTGGGCGCTCTTTCCCATCGTCTTCTTTTCGTTTTCGCAATCCAAGCTGCCGGGCTACATCCTGCCTTCGATTCCACCCCTGACCGTTCTTACCGGCGACTATCTCAACCGCGTGCGCAAGGTGGGGCTGCCGAAGTGGCTCTTGTGGTCCCATGCGGGGGCGTGCGCGCTGGTGACCTTCGTGCTGGTGCTGTCGCCGCAGCACATGTTGTACGACACGCTGGTGCCGGCGGCGAGCTGGCTGGTGAGCGCGAGCGCGGCCGCCCTGCTGGTGCTGTTGGCGGTGGCGCTGGCGATCCGGACCGGCGGCATCCGGCAGGTGCGCAATGCCACGCTGGGGCCGGTCTGCGCGGCGCTGGTATTTCTGCTGGGATTCCACGGCAGGGACCTGGACCTGAACTACTCGGCGCGTCCGCTGGCGCGGGAGATGCAGCAGCAGGCGCCGGACGTGAAGCAGGTTGCCGTCCAGGACGTGCGGCGCGATATGGTCTACGGGCTGGGTTTTTACCGCAACGAACAGCCGATCGACTTGAAGGATGGCGAAGAGGCTCCGGCGGGCGAGCATCTGCTGGTGATCCCATCGAGCCAGAGCGCGCAGCTGCCCCAGTGGCTGGCGGGGCGGGTATATGAGCCGCTGTTCCTCTATCCCTCGCAGGGCCTGGCGGTGTACCGGGTGTACCCAAAGCAGTGATGCTCAGGCGGGCCGCGAGCGTTGAGAGGCTAACCAACTGGCTGCGTTGACCGCAAAGATTTCCGTGCAGTGTGCGATAAGGCTCGACGAGGGTCAGCCCCGGCGGGTATTTTAGTCGGGGTTGATATAGGAGCAAGTGGGGTGTATGTCGAGTCTGCCGGTCGCTTCCCAAGTCGAGGTGCTCGATCTGCGGCACTTCTCCGCGCGCCAGCTGCGGCCTCTGCTGGAACGCGAGGCGGAGCTGTGGCAGGAGCGGCTCCGCTGGGACTACCGCAACTCGACCGAGCTGCTGCTGCAGTATCTGGAGGGGCGCATCCTGCACGGATTTGCCGCGCTCGATCAGGGACGGATCTGCGGCTATACGTTCTGCGTGTACGAGGGCAACAAGGCGGTGATCGGCGACGCGTTCGCGACCGGCCACCGGACGACGAGCGATGCGGACACGGTGCGCGTGCTTCTGTCGCATGCGACGGAGATGCTGCGCCACGTGCCGGGAGTCGACCGGGTGGAGTCGCAGCTGCTGATGTTCGACGCCGGGGAGTTCGCGGACCTCTTTCGCGGGCCCGAGTTCACGGTGTGCCCACGACTGTTTCTGGAGTGCGACATTCCCGGGCGGGCGGAGGCGGCGCCGCGGGACCGGGTTCCGGAGGCGCTGGAGCTGGCGCCGTGGACGCCGCAGGACTATCAGGCCGCGGGTGAGCTGATATATGCGTGTTATGCGGGCCACCCCGACGCGCTGATCAACGACCAGTATCGTTCGCTGCATGGCTCCCTGCGGTTTCTGCACAATATCGTGCGCTTTCCCGGATGCGGAATCTTTGAGCCCACCTTCTCTCTGCTGCTGCGGGAGCGGGCGGGCGGCGCGATGGTGGGCATGATTCTGTGCTCGCGCGTGGCGACCGGGGTTGCGCACATCACGCAGCTCTGCGTGGCCAAGCAGCGCCGCGGGACCGGGCTGGGGCGGGTGCTTCTGGCCCAGGCGGCCCAGCGCCTGCGGCAGGGCGGGTTTGAGGCGATTTCGCTTACGGTGACGGAGGCGAACGAGCCCGCGGTAAAGCTGTACGAGCGCTTTGGCTTTTCCCTGCGGCACCGTTTCGATGCGATGGTGCTGGACACGCGATACAAGGCGCACTGAGCAATCGCTGCGCGCGGGCGAATCGTGGAGGGAGCTATGCGATGGGCTCCCAGTCCCGCTCGGGAGCGCGCCTGCTCCAGCAGATGAGCCAGACCAGGAGGCACAAGGCGGTGGCGCCGGTGGTGTCCAGCAGGACATCGAGCGGCGTGCCGGTGCGGCTGGGGATGAAGGTCTGGTGAATCTCGTCGCAACTGGCGACGATGGCGGTGGAGAGGATGGCGAGGATGGAGGATTCGAGCCGCCAGGGCAGCAGGGCGCGGGGGCCGCGGCGGTCCAGCGTGTGCAACCAGGCGCGCAGGAACGTGAAGCCGACGGCGCCGTAGCCGAGGAAGTGGCCGGACTTGCGCAGGTAGTGGTGGAAGGAGTCCCACGCAGCGTCGCTCATGAATCCGAACCAGTGCTGGAAGACGGGGCGGAGCCACTGGCTGGTGTTCTGCGCGGAAAAGGTATTGGTGGATTCGACGCAGATGATGCCGACGGCGAGGACGACCGGCAGCCAGACGCGGATGACCCAGCGGACGCCTTCGAGCCGGGTTGGCCGTTCGTGTGGCTTGGGGAAGAAGACTGAGCGCATTGTTCTAAAGCTAACAGGCGGGAGCTGACATGCGGGAGCTGATGTGCCGGGCCTTGATGTGCCGGGCTTTCAGCCCTTCGGTCTTCCCTTGGGCGTTATACCTAGGCCTGCGGCCTAGGTTGGTAGCCCATAGAGTACGCAAGGGCTGAAAGCCCGACACATACCTCACCTCACCCCACCAAAAAATTATCAATCAACCTCGTCCCCCCCACCCACCCCGCCACCGCCACCAGATCCCCGCGTCTCACCTCCACCACCCGCACCAACGTCTCCGCGTCCACCACCTCCGCATAATCCACCCTTACCCCCGCCCCCTCGCGCGCAAACTCCCCCAACATCGCCTCCCTCAGCACCTCCGCCCGCGTCTCACCCGCCTTCACCAGCCCCTCCGCCGCATCCAGCGCCCGTCGCAACACCAGCGCCCTTACCCGCTCTTCCGCCGACAAATACGCATTCCGCGAGCTCATCGCCAACCCATCCCCCTCACGCACAATCGGGCACACCCGCACCTCGACCCCCAGATTCAAATCCCGCACCATCCGCCGCACCACCGCCACCTGCGCCGCATCCTTCTGCCCAAAATAAGCCCGCTCCGGCGCAACTATATTAAGCAGCCGAGCCACAATCGTCGCCACGCCGCGAAAGTGTCCCGGCCGCGACGCCCCATCCAGCCGCTCCCCCAGCTCCCCCACATCGACAAACGCCGTCGTCCCCGCCGGATACATCGTCTCCGCCGCCGGCGCAAACACCACCCCCACCCCCGCCGCCTCCAGCCGCGCGCAGTCCTCCTTCAGCGTCCGCGGATACGCCGCAAAATCCTCCCCCACCCCAAACTGCGTCGGATTCACAAAGATCGAAGCCGCCACCACCCCGCACTCCGCGCGCGCCGCCTCCACCAGGCTCATATGCCCCGCGTGCAACGCCCCCATCGTCGGCACCAACCCCAGCTTCCGCCCCAAACCCAACCCACCTGCCGCACCGAAACCCGCCGCACCCGCCCTTAACTCCCGGCAGGCCCCCCTCATCTCCTCCGGCGTCCCACAAATCCGCATCGCGCTCTGCGACGCCAACTCGCGACCAGATGAATCGCTTTGAAGGGGCGCGGCTTCAGCCGCGCCGTTACTGCCTACGGAAACGAGCGGGACTTTAGTCCCCGAGGGAAAGCACTGCTGCATCGCCTAAGCCTTCCTCGCCACCAACTCCCCCACCTCACCCACCACCCCCGCCTTCACCTCCGGCCCCGCATGATAACTCTCCTCATCGCTGGGAAACCTTCCCCCCGCCACGTCCTCCCTGTACCGCTTCAGCCCCTCTGCAAACAACCCCGCCGCATCCCCATACTGCCGTACAAACTTCGCCCGCGGCCCGAACGTCAGCCCGAACACATCGTGGAACACCAGTATCTGCCCATCGCACTCCGGCCCCGCGCCAATCCCAATCGTCGGCACCCCGCACTCCGTCGTGATCCTCGCCGCCAGCTCCCGCGGAATCCCCTCCAGCACAATCGCCACCGCGCCCGCCTCCTTGAGCGCCCACGCATCCCCGCGCAACCGCTCCATCGCCTCCGTCGTCTTGCCCTGCACCTTATACCCGCCCATCCCATGCACCGACTGCGGCGTCAGCCCAATATGCCCCACCACGCACACCTCCGCCTCCGTCATCCGCCGCACCAGCTCCGCCCGCGCCGCGCCGCCCTCAATCTTCACCGCCTGCGCCCCCGCCTCCTTAACAAAGCGCAGCGCATTCTCGACAGCCACGTCCCCCGACGTGTGATAAGCCCCGTACGGCATGTCCGCCACCAGAAACGCCCGCCGCACTCCCCGCGCCACCGCGCGCGTATGGTGCAGCATCTCCTCCATCGTCACCGGCAGCGTGTTCTCGTACCCCAGCACCACCATGCCCAGCGAGTCGCCCACCAGCACCACGTCGATGCCCGCCTCGTCCACCAGCCGCGCCGTCGGCCAGTCGTACGCAGTCAGCGCGCTGATCGGAACTCCCGCCCGTTTTTTCTCCAGAAGCGTACCCGCCGTCACCCGCGGCCCAGGCACCCTCACCACGGAGGCCCCTGAAAAACTCGCCTTAGACGTTGCTGAAAAATTCTCTATAGAAGCTGCCGAAATACCCGCCCCTGAGATAGGCCGGGACTTCAGTCCCGGCATCACCGCCTCAGCATCAACCAGGGCTTTAGCCCCCGGGATACGCTCGCGGGACCCATATACGCTCATCACTCATCTCCAGTGCCGCTCCGTCCACTTACTCAAGCGCTCTCGCGGATGCAGCCCGAACGCGTCTAATTATAGTCCGCTGCCGTCTCAAAGGAGGCAAACTTGCCACAACGCAG
The DNA here is from genome assembly GCA_050014235.1 of Acidobacteriaceae bacterium. Classification (GTDB taxonomy): domain Bacteria; phylum Acidobacteriota; class Terriglobia; order Terriglobales; family Acidobacteriaceae; genus Edaphobacter. Next base: position 19,820 of record JBEKDS010000036.1, on the reverse strand, counting down.
CCCCGTTCCTATAATCGGCATCATATGCCTCGCAAATGTGTGCGCGGCAACCTCTCCGCAGACGCGCACAGTGCGCAGAAGAATGTGTTTCACTCCCGCGTTCCCAGGGTGGCAGGCATCTTAAAGACAATAGAGATTCATGATTGAGGAGTTCTGAATGAAGAAGGTCCTGTTAGCTTCTCTCCTGGCGTGTGTCGCAGTCGCCTCCGCTCTGCCCTTCGCGTCCGCCCAGCAACCGGTCAGCCTCGGCACCGGCCAGCCCGCCGCCGCGCCCTGCGCCCTCCCCGACGCCGAGTACACCGCCTACACCAACGCCATGAATACCGCCGATCCCAAGGCCAAGGCCGCCGCCATCGAGGCCTACCTCACCGCCTTCCCCCAATCCGCCTGCCCAGACACCCGGTCCAACACCCTCCAACTCCTCATGGGCACCTACAGCCAGTTCGACGCAGCCAAGACCCTCGACGCCGCCAACCGCGTCCTCCAGCTCGACCCCAACGACCTCCGCGCCCTCACCTTCGAGGCTGCCCTGATCAAAGGCAATGGCGATAACGCCACCGATCCCGCCGCCAAGCTTGCCGCCTACGATAGTGCCGCCGGCTTCGCCAAGAAAGGCCTCGTCGCGCCCAAGCCCGCCACCATGGCCGACCCCGCTTTCAAGACCCTGCAGACCACTGCCTTCCCCTTCTTCTACAGCGCCATCGGCATCGACGACCTCACCAAGAAAGATTACGCAGGCGCGATCTCTGCCTACAAGACCGAGCTGGCTTTCGTGCCCATCGCCCAGACCACCTCGCCTCAGGGCCAACTCCCCGACACCTACGAGCTCGCCCTCGCCTACTACCAGTCCGTCCCGCCCGACCTCCTCGACTGCGCCTTCTACGCCGCGCGCTTCGTCGCCTATGCCCCCGAGCCCTTTAAGAGCCAGGTCGCCCCCACCGCCAAGTACTGCTATAAGACCTTCCATGGCGGCAACGACGGCTATGACGACTTCGCCGCCAAGGCCGCAGCCAATCTGAACCCGCCCGACGGCCTCTTTGCCGGCGTCAAGCCCGCGCCCACCCCAGCCGACTACGTCGCCCAGGCCATCGCCAGCACCCCCGACCTCGGCACCCTCGCCATCGACGACAAGGAGTTCATCCTCCAGAACGGCACGCCCGAGCAGGCCGCCAAGGTCTGGGACACCGTCAAGGGCAAGTCCGTCGAGATCCCCGGCGCCCTCGTCGTCGCCTCCACTGCCACTCAGATCCAGGTCGCCGTCTCCGGCGGCGCCGTCCAATCCAAGACCGCCGACTTCACCTTCAACCTCGCCCCGCCCGACCCCCTTCCCGACCTCAAGCCGCACCCCACCCCCGCCGAGAAGGCCGCCTACACCAAGAAGAAGGCCGCTGCCGACAAACTCGCCGCCGACATCGCCGCCGCCACCGCCGTCGGCAAGACCGTCACCCTCGACGGCACCTACGACTCCTTCACCCCCAACCCCATCATGATCACCATGAGCGCCGGCTCAGTCGTCCTGCCCAAGGCCGCACCCCCCAAACCAGTCGCCCACCACCCCGCCGCCAAGAAAAAATAAGCCACCCAATCCGTTACAAACCAAAACCGCCCGGGTGCCCCATCCATGCGCAGCATGGGTGGGACGTAATCCGCCCGCACCCTCCCACCCCGTCCTCCGCCTTTTCACTCAGAACTCACAACTATCCCCGCCCACACCCTCCCACCCCGTCATTCTGCGCGACGCACAGAATCTCCCTAGTTGCCTTTCATGCCGCCACCCACACCGCCTCTTCACTCACAACTCACCACTCACAACTGCCTTAAAACTCCCCCACCCTCACCCTTAACACCTGCACCCCCTCCGTAAAATTCAAACCATAATCCGTCTGGTCCCCATTCCAGATCCTTACAAACTTCCACCTCCCGTCCACATACTGTCCCTCCTCCACCCGCACCCACTCCCTGTGCTTGTTTGAAGCCGCATCCGTGGGCCGGAAGTCGACCCGCGCATCGATCCCCGTCACCAGAAACTCATCCGGCCCCAGCTGCGCCACCAGCGCCCGCCCCACCGGGTCCGCATTTCCCGGTGCATTCGTCGCACGCCCAAACTGCTTCAGCCCATATGCCACGGTCGCCGTCCACGGCCCAAACTCCAGCGACTGCGTATGTACCGCCGGGTCCTCCGCAACCGCCTGAACATTGCCCTCAAAGTTCAGCCGCGCTATCTCCCGCGCCATCGGCCCCAGCAATTTATAGTTCAGCGCAAACAGATCGATCAGCTTCTCATCCACCAGCGGCGCGCCCAGCGGCGCATTCGAGTAGCCCGTCAAGTCCAGCCCAAACGGCGACCATCCAATCGCCCCCCGCCCCAGCGCCGCAAACAAAAACTTCGCCCCCAGCGCCGAGTTCGTCGTCTCCGGCACAAACAGCGCATTGTCTTTCCTCCCATATATATCCAGAATCCGAGAGTACCGCACAAAGTCCGTCATATAGATATCCGGCGCAATCAGGTCCAGCGAAGGAGCCGTCGCCTTCCAGATATCCAGCGCATGGTTCATCTGGTCCGCGCCCGAGAGCCGCCCATTCGCCGCCGGCCGCCCCGCGTCCCCCAGCGAGTGGTTCAGATACATCGGCAGCCCATCCTCCGCCTTCCCTGCCTTCACCACCTGCTCCACATACCGCGCAATCGACCACGTCTGGAACGTGTCCGAAGCCTCCGCCCCAAACACCTGCTCCCACGTGCCCTCCTGCGTGTGCAGCGCCTTCACCAGCTCCTCCGGCACCGCCCCCGCATACGCCTTCACCGCCTCCGCCGAGTAGTCCCTCGAACTCCCATACTGGTTGATCTCGTTCTCCACCTGCACCATCAGCACCGTGTGCCGCGCATCCGCCGCCTTCAGGTGCCGCATCAGCGCGCGGAACGCCGCCGTGTCCGCCTCGAGCGTCGCCGCCCCATACGGCGACATCGTGTCCCGCACCATCCCCTTGGCGTCCACCAGCATCGGATACTTCGCCGGATCAGCCTTCATCCACTCCGGAACATAATGCGGCGACCCGTTCTTCCACGTCCCAAACCACAGCAGCACCAGATGCACCTTATGCGCCCGCGCGCTCGCCAGCAGCGCATCCACCACGCTGAAATCGAACCTTCCCTCCACCGGCTCCATCTGCTCCCAATACACCGGCGCCTCGATCGTATTCGCGTGCAGCCGATCCACCGCCGGCCACACCTGGTCGAACACCCCCGGCCACGCACTCGAATTGTTCAGCTGCATCCCCAGCATCACATACGGCGCCCCATCCACCATCAACGCCCACCGCCCATCCTTCTCCACCACCCTCGGCATCCCCGTCCCCGTCCCCGCCGCCGCGACGCTCGCTGTCTTCGTTGTGTCTGGACCCTGCGCCAACCCCACACTCGCCATCGCCGCCCAAACCCCAATCCCCAAACCCAAGCCAATCCGCATAGAATCAAAACCCCATTTCCCTCAAAGTGGATGCCGCAAGATTCTACCCGCTCCCGCCCGCTCGGACGTCGCGCCGCCCGCTGGAAGCTGGAAGCTGACCATTGAATCGTCAATGCTTCAGATAAATCTACGGCCTACTCATCTATCGCTCAAGACTATTGCTCCACATGGAACAGATAGGATACGGTTGTGAATCATATATAAGTTTATTATTATCATCATCATAGTATTAAATATTGGCCTTATAGACGGTCACGGAAACGGCATGGCATCTAGATATCTTGGAGATGTTCTGCGCAGACAGGCGATATCTTGAGATTTGTGCTAGACTGGAGGCTGTCGATTGGAGGCTGGCATGCAGGACGACCTGAATGGCGCAGTGACGATTCTGCAAAGGAAGCTCGATGAGCAGCTTCAAGCTGTTTCAGAGACCAAGAAGGTCATTAATATGCTTCTGAAGAGCATGGGCAAACCGCCGCAATATGCGGACGTCGGCGAGAGCAGCGGGATCATCAGAGCCGACCAGTTTTACGGGAAGGGCTTTGCCACGGCGGCCTCCGAATACCTCGAATTGCGAAAACAGGCGTGCCAACCTGACGACATCCTGCGGGGGATGATCGAAGGGGGCTTCGATTTTGATGTTCTCGGGTGGAAGGAGACAGATCGACTTCGAAGCCTGGCGGTCTCCCTAGCCAAGAACAACGCGAAGTTTCACCGGCTCAAGAACGGAAGCTTCGGGCTGCGCAGTTGGTATGAGGAGGATTTTCTGAGGAAGGCGGCACAGAAGCAACAGCGCGGTGCCGCACCAGCGGCGGATGCATCCGCAGCACCGGCGGCTGACGAATCTGCCTCATGAACGAAAGCAGAAGCTGTAGAGCGGACGGGCCAGTTTTGCGCGAATGGTAGCAAGAGACGGGGGACAAAGTGTCGGAGCCGAGCAAGTTCAGCGACGAAGAGATCGAAAAGCAACGCCGTGCCGCCACCAGCCGCAAGAAGAACGTGGACGAGCAGCGCCTCCAGCTCATCCGCGACACGCAGAAAATCATTCGCAGCGGGACGCTGGAGCAGTTGGAAGAAAAGTTGGAGCTAATAGGGAAGGGGAGGAACACACCCGAAGGACGCGCCCTCATCCAGCGATTTATTTCTCTGCGCGGAGGCTCTCGGCGGTAGCGTGAATGCTCGCGATCACCCTCTCGCGCTCTTCACTCCCCATCTGCTTAAGCTGACTCTCCGTCAGCGCGAAGAAATCCTCCGCCAAGCGATCCAGCTCATACTGCTTCGAAGCCCGCTTCCTCTGGATCGGCGCAGTCGTCGCCATGGAGTCCTCCCCAACCTACTGTCTCAATGTTAGCACTGCGTGCATACGCAGCTAACATCTATATAGATGGTAGCTACTCCCCCAGCATCACCCTCCTAATCCCGCTCGCCCTTCCCGTCCCCCCATCGCACGCCACCAGCGTCGCGCACATCTTCGGATTCCCCTTCGCCGCCTCAAACTTCCCCGGCATCCCCGTCAAAAATCGCTGCACCACCATCTCCTTCTCCACCCCAATCACCGAGTCGAACGGCCCGCTCATCCCCACATCCGTCTGGTACGCCGTCCCCTGCTCCAGCAGCCGCTCGTCCGCCGTCGGCACATGCGTATGCGTCCCCAGCACCGCCGTCACCCGCCCATCCAGATACCACCCCAGCGCCGACTTCTCACTCGTCGCCTCGCCGTGGAAATCCACCAGCACCACCTTCGCCGCAATCTTCCCCAACAGCGCATCCGCCTTGCGAAACGGGTCGTCGCAGCTCCCCATAAACACCCGCCCCTGCAGGTCGATCACCGCATACGCCTGCCCCGTCGCCAGCTCGCCCTCATACACTCCAAACCCCGGAGTCCCCACCGCATAGTTCGCCGGCCTTAGCACCCGCCGCCCCCGCCCATGCGACCCCTCCGGCACATCCATATACTCCAGGATCTCCTTCTTGTCCCACACATGGTTGCCCGTCGTAATCACCTGCGCGCCCAGGTCGAACAGCTCCTCCGCAATCGCCGGCGTAATCCCAAATCCCCCCGCCGCATTCTCCCCATTGATCACCAGCAGATCCACCGCATTCGTCTCCATCACATGCGGCAGATGCTCCCGCACAATCCGCCGCCCCGCCGGCCCAAACACATCCCCAACAAACAAAATATTCACCCCGCCAGCCTAGCACGCACCCCGGAAATCAATCCGTCATCCCGACCGCACCCTGAGCGACCCTGAGCCCCGCGAAGGGGAGCCGAAGCGGAAGTGGAGGGACCCCCGCATTTTGCATCTTTTCCCCCACTCCGCCCCCACCCTCCTCCACCGTCATTCTGCGCGACGCGCAGAATCTCAGTAGCTGCCTTTCATGCCGCCCCATCCGCTCGGGTGCCCCATCCATCGCAGCATCACCGCGATGGGTGGGACGTAACCCGCCCGCACCCTCCACCGGCCTGTGTCCCCACTCACCACTCACCACTACCCACTCACCACTCTTTTCCCTATAGTCCGCCTCACCCCGTCTGTGATAGTTTGCTCTGCATGGCACAGAGCGGTCGTTTCGGGCTAAGTCTAAAGATCCTCACCGTGTTGGCCTCCCAGCCCGACACCATGCACACCTCCGCGGCCATCGCCGAAGAGCTCACCGAGAGCGCCGTCATGGTCCGCCGCTGCTTCCTGCTCCTCCAGAAGCAGGGCCTCATCGAGCAGCGCAAAGGCCCCAACGGCGGCGCCAAACTCAAGCTCCCCGCCAAACAAATCGGCCTCGGCGACGTCTACGTCGCCACCGAAAACGACTGGCTCGTCCTCGACGACCCCGCCATCGCCGGCCTCCTCAAACGCGTCCGCGCCGAAGGCCTCGAAGCCATGAACGAGACCTCCCTCGCCCAGATGCTCAAGCGCCTCAAAAAGAAGGCCCTCACCTCCACCGCCAAATCCCCCAACGGCGCACCCCCCAAACCCTCCCCCAAAAAACCCTGACCCCACCCATCCAACCTCGCCAATAAACCGGGGCTTCAGCCCCCGGGACACTCCTTCGAACCGCCACCTCCGCCTGGGGCACTACTTTTTCGTGCCTCCCGGGGCGACCCATTCGTCGCTGGTCACGTTATAGGGCACATATCCGGCGGCCTTCATGCGTTCCAGGGTGAGCGCATAGGCTGGCGCAAGCTGCTCCCTGGCCCGCTGGTCGGGGTAATGGCTGAGCTTGTCCAGATCGGCCTGGGTGGGAGTGGGAGTGAAGTCGGGATCGACCAACCCTACGATATACAGGCCCAGGACGTGACGGTAGTGCTGCATCAGCAGCGCTTGGGTAAGTTCGATCTCATCGGCAACCTGCGCTGGAGTAAGGTGCGAGGGATCGTAATCCCGGTAGGTATACGCCTCAGCCTTGTGGCTGGCGACGTATTCCTCCTCTCCCTCATTTTGGGCGGTCTCAAGGTCACGATAGAGTCGCGCCTGCTTGGCGGCTTCTACCAGGGGCATCATGCGAGTCATGCCGCTCTGGCTGGCCGCGTCCCAGGCGGCGAAAGAGAACTGGGTGCCGGTGTGGCCCCACCGAAGTACGCCGGGCAGCTTTTCCTGAGGGGTACCCGGGTGCTGCTGGAGATATTCCAAGACAAGCAGGTTGTTCTGATACTCGGCGGTCTCCCATCGCATCTCCGTGGTACTCACCGCAAGCTGCTTGATATTGTGTTCGCGCTCGCGCCGCAGCGCCTCGCGGGTATCGGCCAGCTCGCGGCGGTTGTGGAAGTGTTCGACCGTCTGCTCCAGCCCCACCGCAATCAACAGCCCCAGCACAATCGTCGCAATATGGGTGAAGAATTCCTTCCAGCTACTCGCCGCATGGTGCGCCGGATGTACATCAAGCATCGCCTCATCCTCCTTCGCCTCAACCTCGTGCGTCTCCACCGTCTCCGCGCTCGCGGAGACCGCCTCTTCATTCGGAATGGGTTCACCCTCTTGCATAGCCTTCCTCTTGTTTGTCACTCCCGAAGGGAATCCGGCTTTGCCGGCTGCGGGCCGCCTCACGACCCTCTACGGACTCTCCCCCGGCTCAGACGCAATGATCTCCGCTGCCTTGTCCCCGAGTTGCATGACCGCCTTAGAGTCGCGCGGATCGATCGGGTTATGGAGAATCTGATCGAACTGGTCCTGACCCGGCCTGGGGAATTCGGGAAACCGCGTGGAGAGGTTGGCCTGCGCCCCGCCTTCCAGGAAGTGGTCCAGCAGAAGCGTGTTCATTAGCTCAATCTCATGCGCAACCGCCGCAGACGATAGGTGCGATGGGTCGGGTTCGGTGATCGTGAAGCTCTGCGTCTCATAGAGCGCCTTCTTGAACGCGTCGGCGGCGTCCGACACCAGCTGTAGGCGCCGGTACAACTCCGTGTCGCGGCGCACCTCCGCCGTGGGCATCAGCGCCAGGATATTGTCCTGCTGCGCGGTCTTCCACGCCGAGTCCACATGGAGGATGGTCAGGTGGAACCAGCTCAGCCTGCCAGGCCAGTCCTTCTGCGGGGCGCCGGGGTGCTTCTGCAGGTATTGGAAGATCGCCAGATCGGTCTCCAGCAGAGGCGTGATGCGGCGATACTCCTCCACCTTCAGCCCCATCAGCCTGACATTGAGGTCGCGCTCGCGGCGCAACGCCTCGCGGGTCTCCGCAACCTCCCGCCGGTGGTGTACCCACTCCACCGTCTGCTCCAGCCCCACCGCAATCAGCAACCCCAGCACAATCGTCGCAATATGGGTGAAGAATTCCTTCCAGCTACTCGCCGCATGGTGCGCCGGATGTACATCAAGCATCGCATCATCCTCCTTAGCAGCCTCCGCAACGTGCGCCGCCTCACCGGCAAGCGGCAACTCCTCCGCCATCTCCGGCGTCTCTGCCATAGCTTTTCCTTGGGAGCCTTTGCGGCCTGTGCTGAGGCACCAGACTACCAGCCCTCACCGCTCGGGTGCCCCATCCATCGCATCGCGATGGGTGGGACGCAATCCTCCCGCACCCTCCCCCACCGTCATCCTGCGCGACGCGCAGAATCCCCGTAGTTGCCTTTCATGCCGCCACCATCTTCCACGCCTCCACGCCCTTGCCTTACCGCTGGGAGCGTGGGGCTTCAGCCCAACGAACGCATCGAACCAACCGGCTGGGCTTTAGCCCTGGCTCTCGCTTGATACCCCAGGCATCCGCCCAACCCCCAAAGTCGAGTAAACTGTTCCTGCAATCATGCACCTCTCCGCAAAACCGCCTGCCCCAGGTCTTTTCAGACAGGATCTCAATCTCGTGGGTTCATTCGCCATCCGCTCCCCCCGCACCTCCCATCCTCTTCGCCCTCTCGCGCTCGCCCTCTGCTGCCTCGCCCTTCTGCCCGGCCGCAAGCTCCAAGCCCAGGCCGCGCCGTCCTCCCCCGCCGGACCCGCCATCCAGCTGCCCGGCATCGCCCCGCCCGCCCCCGTCGAAGCCAACGGCGCCATCACGCAGCCCGCAAACCCTACCCCCGCCCCCACCCCCGCCAACGCCCCCGCCCAACAAGACAACACCCCCACCCCCCGCACCCTCCTGCCCAGCCAGGAACGCGCCCTCCCCGCCATCGTCGCCCCCCTCCCCCTCACCGAATTCCAGCAGATCGTCGCCGAGACCACCGGCCGCGCCCTCCCCATCTACGGCGCCGCCATGTTCACCACCCCGCCCTCCACCTTCGCCCCCGTCGACAACATCCCCGTCACCCCCGACTACGTCATCGGCCCCGGCGACGAGCTCCGCCTCCAGGTCTGGGGACAGATCACCCTCCGCGGCAACTACGTCGTCGACCGCACCGGCGCCATCGCACTCCCAGAGGTCGGCGCCATCCACGTCGCCGGCCTGCAGTTCTCCCAGCTCACGGACTTTCTCCGCGCCCAGCTCGCCCGCGTCTATCGCAACTTCGACCTCAACGTCAATCTCGGCCAGCTCCGCTCCATCCAGGTCTTCGTCGTCGGCCAGGCGCTCAAGCCCGGCAGCTACACCATCGGCTCGCTCTCCACTCTGCTCAACGCCCTCTTCGCCTCCGGTGGCCCCACCCCCCAGGGCAGCCTGCGCGACATCCAGGTCAAGCGCAACGGCCTCACCCTCACCCACTTCGACCTCTACGACCTACTCCTCCACGGCGACAAATCCAAAGACATCCGCCTCGAACCCGGCGACGTCATCTTCATACCCCCCGCCGGACCCCAGGTCGCCGTCAACGGTTCCGTCGTCACCCCCGCCATCTACGAGCTCAACGGAGAGACCACCTTCAACCAGGTCGTCGCCCTCGCCGGCGGCCTCACCAGCGTCGCCGCAGACTCCCGCGCCCGCGTCGATCGCATCTTCCACCACACCGAGCGCTCCGTCATCGACATCAACCTGAACTCCACTGACAACGCCCCCATTCAGGATGGCGACATCGTCAACGTCAGAGCCATCATCGACCGCTTCCAGAACGCCGTCACCCTGCGTGGCAACGTCGTCAACCCCGGCCGCTACGTCTGGCGTCCCGGCATGAAGATCTCCGCTCATCACCCGCGACTATTACCGCCGCCAGACCCAGCTCGGCCAGCCCAGCTCCGACTACGCCGGCCCCAGGGTTGAAGGCGCGTTGGGCGCGGCCGCCCCCGCCGCCTCCGCCAATCGGTCCGGGCCCGGAGCCAGCGGAGGAGGCGCCGCCCTCGGCGCCGCACTCACCGGAGGCTCCGACACCTTCACCGCGCGCAACGACGTCATCCTCAGCGCGCCCGCCATCGACTGGAGCTACGCCGTCATCGAGCGCCAGAGCCCCATCGACCTCACCACTTCGCTCCTCCCCTTCAACCTCGCCAAGGCCGTCATCGACCGCGACCCCACCCAGGACCTCGAACTGCTCGCCGGCGACATCGTCACCGTCTTCTCCCAGGCCGATCTCCGCGCCCCCAGCGCCCAGCAGACCAAGTTCGTCAAGCTCGAAGGCGAGTTCGCCTCCTCCGGCGTCTACAGCGTCCTGCCCGGAGAGACCCTCCATCACCTCCTCGTCCGCGCCGGCGGCCTCACCCCGGACGCCTACCTCTTCGCCTCCGAGTTCTCCCGCGACTCCGTCCGCCGACTGCAGCAGCAGCGCCTCCAGGAGTACGCCGACGCCCTCGAGTCCCAGATCTCCACCGCCGCCGTCACCGCCTCCACCACCGCCTTCACCGATCGCGACGCCGCCGCCGCAGCAGCCTCCACCGCGGAAGCCCGCGCCGTCGTCTCCCGCCTTCGCGAGGCCGTCCCCAGCGGCCGCATCGTCCTTCCCCTCAAGCCCGCCAGCACCGGCATCGACGCACTCCCCGACCTCCAGCTCCAGGATGGCGACCGCTTCGTCGTGCCCCGCGCCCCCGAGACCGTCACCGTCGAAGGCCAGGTCTACAACCCCAACGCCTTCGTCTTTACCTCCGGCCGCCGCGTCAAGGACTACCTCCGCCTCGCCGGTGGCGCCGACCGCCTCGGCGACCGCAAACGCGAGTTCGTACTCCGCGCCGACGGCTCCGTCGTCAGCCGCCAATACAACTCCCTCGGCCAGCGCGCCCTCTTCGCCGACCGCGACTTCGACTACCTCCCCGTCTTCCCAGGAGACACCATCGTCGTCCCACCCTTCATCCAAAAAACCGCCGTCCTGCGCAACGTCTCCGACATCGCCACCATCCTCGAAGGCTTCGGCCTCGGCGCCGCCGCCATCAACGTCCTCAAATAAACCCCACGAGTGGGACGCACCCCGCCCACACCCTCCCCCACCGTCATTCTGCGCGACGCGCAGAATCTCCGTAGTTGCCCTTCATGCCGCCCACCACCCCGCCGCCCTTACTCACAACTCACCACTCACAACTCACAACTGCCCCACCCCCCCCAGCTCCTTCCGTATCTCCTCCAACTCCGCCCTCCGCTTCGCCGTCGTCCGCGGATAACTCAACTTCAACGCACGCATCGTCTCCAGCACAATCTCCGACACAATCAGCCACGCATCCTGCTTGTCGTCCGCCGGCACCGCATACCACGGCGCATGACGCGTGCTCGTCGCCGTCAAACACTCCTCAAATGCTTGCCCGTACTTCCCCCAGTACTTCCGCTCATGGATATCCGCCAAACTGAACTTCCAGTTCTTCTCCGGCTCATCGATCCGCGCCAGAAACCGCTTCCGCTGCTCCTCCTTCGACAGATGCAGAAAGATCTTCACCACCCGCGTCCCATTCGCGTGCAGGTGCCGCTCCAGGTCCACAATCGACCGGTACCTTTTCTTCCATACATCCTTATCCCGCAACTCCTTCGCCAACCCCTCCCCCCGCAGGTCCTCCGGATGCACCCGCACCGCCAGCACCTCCTCGTAATACGACCGATTAAAAATCCCAATCCGCCCCCGCTCCGGCAGCTTCACCGTCGACCGCCACAGAAAATCGTGCTCCAGCTCCTCCGCGCTCGGCTGCTTGAAGCTCGCCACCTCGCACCCCTGCGGGTTCACCCCCGACATCACATGCCGGATCGACCCATCCTTCCCCGCCGCGTCCATCCCCTGGAACACCAGCAGCAGCGCATACTTGTTCGCCCCATACAGCAGCTCCTGCAGGTCGCTCATCGCCTTCACATGCTTCTCCAGCTCCGCCGCGTACTCCTCCTTCGACCCGCACAGCGCCTTCCCCTTGGTCGGCCAGCTCTTCAGCCGCACCCGCTCACCCTGCCTCACCCGGTAGTCCTTCGCCTCAATCTTCATCTCCGCCTCCATAGGGCAGGGAACCATCCCGCCTCGCCCACCATACTATTGGATGAGTCCTCGAACCTCGAACCCCAAACCCTCACCCCATGACCCAAACCGACGTCCTCATCCTCGGTGCCGGAGCCGCCGGCCTCTTCTGCGCCGCTCACACCGCCCGCAGCGGCCGCCGCACCCTCGTCCTCGAACACGCCCCCTCCCCCGGCAAAAAAATCCTCATCTCCGGCGGAGGCCGCTGCAACTTCACCAACCTCCACGCCTCGCCCGAAAACTTCCTCTCCGCCAACCCTCACTTCGCCAAATCCGCCCTCGCCCGCTACACCCCCCTCGACTTCCTCGCCCTCGTCGAAAAACACAACATCCCCTGGCACGAAAAAACCCTCGGCCAACTCTTCTGCGACCGCTCCGCCCACGACATCCTCAACCTCCTCCTCGCCGAGTGCGCCGCCGCCAACGCCCGCATCCAGCTCTCCACCCGCATCCTCTCCGTCGCGCAAATCCCCACGCCCACCACCCCTTTGTCATCCCGCACCGCCCCACCCTTGTCATCCCGCACCCTGAGCGAGCGGAGCGAGCCGAAGGGGGAGGGATCTGCTTCTTCTTTTGCCTCTGCCTTTATCCCCCGCTTTCAGATCGAAACCACCACCGGCCCCATCCTCACCCAATCCCTCATCGTCGCTACCGGAGGCCTCTCCATCCCCAAGCTCGGCGCAACCTCCTTCGGCTACGACCTCGCCCGCCAGTTCAACCACCCCCTCATCGAACCCCGCCCCGCCCTCGTCCCCCTCATCCTCAACCCCGAAGACCAATCCTCCTGGTGCTCCCTCACCGGCCTCTCCACCGAAGTCATCGCGACCCTCTCACCCTCCACCGATCTTCCAAATGGCGAAGCGAAGCCCAAAACAGCACGAAGTGCGCAACCACCCTTTAGAGAAAAACTCCTCATCACCCACCGCGGCCTCTCCGGCCCCGCCATCCTCCAACTCTCCTCCTACTGGCAGCCCAACCAACCCATCTCGCTCGACCTCGCCCCCACCTTGTCATCCCGCAGCGCAGCGGAGGGATCTGCTTCTGTACCTGCTTCTGCCTCCGTCTTCACCCCGCTCCTCACCTCCGAGTCTCCCCGCCTCCCATCCCACGCCCTCGACGCCCTCCGCCAAATCCTCCCCGCCCGCCTCGCCGAACGCTGGCTCGCCCACCACCTCCCGCCCAACAAACCCCTCCTCTCCAACGCCGACATCGCCCACCTCGAAGAAAAAATCCACGCCACCCAGCTCACCCCCGCCGCCACCGAAGGCTTCGCCAAAGCCGAAGTCACCGCCGGCGGCGTCTCCACCTCCGTCCTCGACGCCCGCACCATGCAGTCCCGCCTCGTCCCCGGCCTCTACTTCATCGGCGAGGTCGTCGACGTCACCGGCTGGCTCGGCGGCTACAACTTCCAATGGGCCTGGGCCTCCGCCCACGCCGCCGCCCAATCCGCCTGAACAGTGGAGAGACACATAATAGAAAGAGTCGTCATCCTGAGCGAGGCGCAGCGCGCCGAGTCGAAGGATCCCCGTATTTGTCTTCCGGCTCACCCCAACCTGCCCGCACCCTCCCACCCCGTCATTCTGCGCGACGCGCAGAATCTCCGTAGTTGCCTCTCATGCCCCCACAACAATCCCGCCCGCACTTGCTTCTAGGTACCCCAAGGCTTCAGCCTTGGGCCTCCCTCGCCTCAAAGCAAGAAGGGGCTTTAGCCCCTGGGCGTCCCACTCACCACTCACCACTCACAACTCACAACTGCCCTACTCCACCACCACCGTCAGCCCCACCGTCCGCACCAGCCCCGCGCTCGCCCCCGAAACCACCACGTTATACGTCCCGCTCGGCGTCGGAGTCGCCGTATCGCCCCCCAGCCCCGTCGCCGGAATGACCCGCGACACCTGGCACCCCGCCAGCAGCATCGCCCCGCACAACACCGCCGCCATCCGCACCCTCCGCCGCCCCAGCCACAGCAGTGGCGTCAATCCAACCATCCACACCATCGGCCCCGCGCCCGGCATCTCCGGCCACTTGAGCGCCGCCCCCGCCACGCTCGTCGCAATCGTCACCGTCACCGGCGTCGTCCCGCCCAGCGCCGCCGTCGCCGGATTCACCACGCACGTCGCATGGGCCGGCACTGGCGCGCACGTAAATGTAACCGTCCCCGGCACATTTGCCGCCGAGGTCAGCAGCATCGGAAACACCGCCTCGCTCCCCGCTGCAATCGTCGCCGTCGTCGTCCCCGCCGCACTCACCGCAAAGTCCACGCCCGTCCCCGTCAGCGTCAAACTCTGCGGCGAACTCGCCGCATTGTCCACCACCGTCAAGCTCCCCGTCCGCGCTCCCGCCGCCGTCGGCGAAAATGTAACCGAAAGAGTACAAGCCAACCCCGCTCCCAGCGCGGCCCCGCACGTATTTGTACCGGAAACAATTACAAAATCCCCGCTCACCGTCAAACTCGCGATCGCCAGCTGCAATCCCCCGTTGTTGGTCAGCGTCACCGTCTGCGCCGCCGCGCTCAGCCCCACTCCCGTCGCCGCAAACCCTACCGTCCCCAGCGGCGACAGCGACACCCCCGCCGGCGCAACTCCCAACCCACTCAGCGCTACCGTCTGCGTCCTGAACTCATCCGCCACCGTCATCGAGCCCGTCCCCGCGCCCACGCTCTTCGGCGCAAACTCCACCTCCAGTGCGCAACTCGCGTGCCCCGCCAGCGTCGGCCCGCATCCATTCACCACCGTAAAATCCCCGCCCGCAATCGCCGCCCCCACCAGCGTCAGCGTCGCGTCCCCCGCGTTGGTCAGCGTCACCGCCTGCGCCGCGCTCGCCGTCCCCACCGCCGTCGCCGCAAAACCCAAACTCAAGGGCGCCAGCCCATCCGTCGCCGCCGCCTGCCCCACCCCCGTCAGCGCCGCCGTCTGCGTCCCCGCGCTGTCTGCCACGCTAAAACTCCCCGTCCGCGTCCCCGCAACCGTCGGCGCAAACGCCACCGCCACCGTGCATCCCACCCCGCTCCCCAGCGTCGCCCCGCAGGTATTCGCCGTAATCGTAAAATCCCCCGTCACCGCGATCGTCCCCAGCGTCGACCCCACCCCGCCCGTGTTCGACACCGTAATGTCCTGCGCCCCGCTCGCCGTCCCCACCGTCGTCGCCGCATACGTAACTGAAAGTGGCATCAATACAATCGCCGCCGCCGCCGCGCCCACCCCGTTCAGCGCCGCCGTCGTTTGCCCGCCCGCCACATTCCCGTAAATTGTAACCAATCCAGTCCGCGCGCCCGTCGCCGACGACAGAAATGTAACCTGCACTGCACAAGTTCCCCCCACCGCAATCCCGCCCGCCGCCCCCACGCAGTCATCCGTCTCCGTAAAGTCCCCGCTCATCGCCACCTGCGACACCATTAGCACTGCCGTCCCCGAATTTGTAACCACAATCGTCTGCGCTCCGCTCGCCGAGCCCACCGCCTGCGTCGCAAACGTCAAACTCCCCGGCTTCAACGTCATCGCCGCCGCCGTCGCCGGCGCGGCCGTCAGCAGCGGAATCTCCCAGATCCCCCGCCCGTACGTCGCCGCCCGCAGCATCCCAAATCGCCCGTCCCCCGTCGCAATCCCCGCCCCCGCTTGCAGTCCCACCGCCGGCGCATTCGGCAGCCCCACGCCCAGGACGCTCCAGCAGTCCGCCGCCGCACAACTCGTAACCGAAGTCGTCACATATACGCCCGTGTCCATCGCCACATACAGCGTATTCGCGTCGTTCGGGTCCACCAGCACCGCATTCGCCGGCGCATTCGGCAGGTTGCTCCCGATATACGTCCAGCTCGCCCCGCCATTCACCGACCGGTACACATGCGGCGCATTCACCCCGTCCTGCGAGAAGCCCATCAGCGTCGCATACACCGTCATCCCCGTCGCGTCATGCCCATCCACCGCCACCGACGAGATATCGAACCCGCCCGGATTAAACACCCCCGCGTCCGACACGTCGTTCGTCACCGGCGACTTCGCCACATCCGTCCACACCGTCCCCCCGCCCGCCGACCCCGCCGCATACTCCGCAAACATATGCCCGCCATACGTCCCGCCGCCGTCCAGCGTCCCCGCCAGCCCCGCATACAGCACCGTCGACCCCGCATTCGCCGCCGCAACCGCCCCGCTCGCCGGCCCGCCCGCCCCCAACGACCGCACATTCGCATCGCTTCCCCCGCAAACCCCACTCCCCCCGCCGCCCAGCATCGCGCTGATCGCGCCCCCGCCCAGCCAGCCCGCTCCGCTCGCCGCCGCCCCGCGCCACACCCGGCACGTCCCAATCACCACATCGCTCGTCAGCGCCGGGTCCAGCAGCACCGGCTCATCGATCAGCGACACGTCCCCGTCCACCTGCGCATACCCAATCGTCGCCGCCCCCGCAAAATCCCCCGCCCCGCACCCGCTCCCCTTGCCACACCACCGCAAACTCACCCCCGCCTCCGTCGACACATACCAGTTCAGCGGATTCACCGGGTCGATCGCCACCGCCCCACCCTCGCCCGCCGACACCTGCGGCCAAACCCCCGCACCTCCCGACCCCGCACCTACCGCCCCCGCCCCCGCCGTCGCCGCCGTCCCATTCGCCCCCACCCCCGCCACCAGCGTCCCCGCCGCCACCGGGTCCTGGGCAAAACTCACCACCTCCGCCAGCGACCCCAACCCTCCATTCAAATTCTCAAAGTGCCCCGCATCGCTCGTCGCGCACGGCGTCCCCGTCTCGCCCACCCCATCCACTGACCGCCACAACCCGCCATCGTTCCCCAAATAAATCAGCGCCGCCCCGCCCACCCCCGCGCCCGCAATTCCCGCAATCGCATGTTGCGCCGGAGCCACCATCGCCGGCGCCGCGCACCCATTCTCCGCGTTCGTCGTATTGCGCAACACGCACCCCGCCGCCCCAGAGGAACTCAAAGAACACCGGAACAAATCCACCGTCCCCACAAACAGCAGCGTGTCGTTCCCGCCGGAGCCACCAACCCCCGCACCCGTCCCCACCGCCCCCAGCGCCAAATCGTAATCGCCCTGTGCAATCACCGAACTCCCGCCGCTCATCCCACCCCCAACCTCCAGCGCACCCGACCCCAGCCTCGTCCCCCACGTCACCGTCCCATTCGCGCACCCACCGCCCGTCAGCAAACCCCCGCACACGTCCTGCCACAACCCCTGGTCCACATTCCCCGCATCCACCGTCAGCGCAAACGTGTCTCCCGTCGCCGCCTGCACCGCCAGCGCCCCGCGAAAAATCGGGCACGCCGCGCTCCCCGCCCCGCCCGCATTCGCCGGACACGCCGTCGCCGTCAACCCCGTCCCCGGCTGGTTCGCCATCCGCGTCCACGTCGCCCCATCCGTCGACTCGTAATACCCATGGAACCGCACCGCCGCATAGAACCGCTGCCGCACCCCATTCCACACCACCGCCGTCGCCGCATTCCCCCCGCTCCCCAACCCCGGCGACTCCGGCTCCTGCACCACCTGGCTCCCGTCGTAGATCGTCGCCATCTGCCACGTCGCGCCCCCGTCCATCGACCAGTACAACCCCATCACGCTGTACTCTCCCGCCGCATCCACCACCACCCCCTCCGCCGCCTGCGACACCGCCGCCACCACCAGTCCCGGCACCGTCGTACTCCACGCAAACCCCGCCACCCCCAGCCCCACAAACGAGTGCGTCCCCGCCAGCCCATCCTCAGACTCCGTCGCCAGCGTCCACGTCACCCCCCCATCCGCCGACCGCAGAATCCCCTCCCCGTAGTACGAATCGCTCGCGTCGTTCGCGTCCCCCGTTCCCGCCAGCACCACCCCGCCCGCCGCCGCCGGCCCCACGCTCACCGCCCCAATGCTCAGCGACGGCAGCACCGCCGTCCCCGCATTCGCGCTGAACACCGGCAGCGTGTCCGTCAGCGGCACGAAACTCACGCTCCCCGCCGCCCCCGCCGCATTCACGCTCTTCCAAACCCCGCCGCCCGTCGTCCCCACATACACCGTATTGCCCGTCGCGTCCGCCGGGTCCGCCGCCAACGCCGTCACCCGCCCTGTCACCAGCCCAAAACTCTCACTCGCAATCTGCCCCGGCCCCAGCGCCGTCCACGCCGCGCTCAACCCACTCCCCGGCGTCGTCCTCGGCCTTGCAACGCCAGCCCCCGCCGCCGTATCCCTCGCCGCCGCATCCTTCGCCGCCTCAGCTCCCACCCCCGCCCGCACTCCCACTTCAGACAAAGCCAGATGCTGCGCCCGCGCCGCCCCCAGCGCCCGCGCCGCACTCCTCCCATCCGCTCCGGTCCGCCCCGCCAGAAACCGCTCCGCCCGCACCTCCGGCGCAACCCTCGCCCCGCCCGCCCCACTCTCCTGCGCCCACCCCAGCCTCGCCCCGCACCACCCCGCCCCGCACCACCACGCGCCGGCCAGACACACCATCGCCGCGCCCATCCCCAGCCGGCCGCCCGCGCCGCCCCAACCCCTCGCGCTCCTGCGTCCCGCTCGCCTCATCTGCCGGCCTCGCGCATCCCCTCGCCCCGCCCCTATCGCTCCGTCCCAAAAAGACACAGCCGCGCCCCATCGCTCACGCTTCGCAAGCGGTGAGTCAACGCCAGTCCCGGGAACGAGTGCTTCCTATCGACGCAATGGGAGTTGGAGAGGCGCGCCCGAGGCAATACTCTGCGGTGGCTCTCGGAGGGTGCCTCTTACGCTACATCGGCAGCAACGCGCGCCCGCAACACCCGCGGCCCACGCCCCTCCAGCCGGCGCAGACCCCGCGAATCGCAGCGCGCATCGCGTCCCTAAAATCTACCACCAACCACCCCCCACCCACCCCCAAAATCCTCGCCCTTCGGGTGGGAGCGCCGAGTGCCCCATCCTTTCGGCCTCATCGAAAGGATGGGCTATCGCGCTCCGCGCGTCCGCCTTGTTCTCTGCTGTCATCCTGAGCGAGGCGCCTAGCGCCGAGTCGAAGGACCCCCGCATTTGCCTTTGTGTCGTCACCCTGAGCGAAGCGCCTAGCGCCGAGTCGAAGGACCCCCGCATTTGCCTTTGTGCCGTCATCCTGAGCGAGGCGCCCAGCGCCGAGTCGAAGGACCCCCGCATTTGCCTTTGTGTCGTCATTCTGCGCGAGGCGCCTAGCGCCGAGTCGAAGGACCCCCGCATTTGCCTTTGTGCTGTCATCCTGAGCGAAGCGCCTAGCGCCGAGTCGAAGGACCCCCGCATTTGCCTTTGTGTCGTCATTCTGCGCGACGCGCAGAATCCCCGTCGCCGTCCTTCCTGCCGCGCCAACCCCCACACTCACAACTCACAACTCACAACTTGCCTTGTCAACCCCCCCAACCCACCCAAAATCCTCCAACCCACACAAACCAAAAGCGAAAAAACTTAAAAATAGTTGGCATACTAGTTATGCCCCACGGCGTACAATTAAATCAGAATAGAAATTCAGCAGGCCCGGGCGTCACGCCCGGGCCCTCGCATTTAACCCTCGTCGAAGTCCCCGACCCACTTGGGACTTTTCGCCGAGACTAACCCACGTCCCTGCACAATCTTGGGACTTAAAGTATCCCCCCCGGAGGCCGGCCATGC
>JBEKDS010000035.1:0-39052 GCA_050014235.1 Acidobacteriaceae bacterium | reverse complement strand
GCGTTCTGCAGCGCGGTGCGCGTGACCTTGGTGGGGTCGATGACGCCGGCGGCGACGAGGTCCTCGTACTTGTCGGTGCCTGCGTTGTAGCCGTAGTTGGCTTCCTTGGAGTCGCGGATCTTTCCGATGACGACCGCACCCTCTTCCCCGGCGTTGGAGACGATGAGGCGGAGCGGCTCCTCGAGGGCGCGGCGGATGATCTGTGCACCGATCTTCTCGTCGCCTTCGAGTTTCTTGGTGACCTCATCGACCGCAGCTGCGCAGCGCACGAGCGCGACGCCGCCACCGGGGACGATGCCTTCCTCGACCGCGGCGCGGGTTGCGTGCATGGCATCCTCGACGCGGGCCTTCTTCTCCTTCATCTCGGTCTCGGTTGCGGCTCCGACCTTGATGACGGCGACGCCGCCGACCAGCTTGGCGAGGCGCTCCTGCAGCTTCTCCTTGTCGTAGTCCGAGGTGGTCTTGTCGACCTGCGCGCGGATCTCCTTGACGCGGGCCTCGACCTCGCCTGGCTTGCCGCCGCCATCGATGATGGTGGTGTTGTCCTTATCGATGGTGACGCGCTTGGCGGTGCCGAGGTCCTCGATCTTGACGCCCTCGAGCTTGATGCCGAGGTCCTCGGTGATGGCCTTGCCGCCGGTGAGGATGGCAATGTCGCCGAGCATGGCCTTGCGGCGATCGCCGAAGCCGGGCGCCTTGACGGCGGCGACGTTGAGCGTGCCACGCAGCTTGTTGACGACGAGGGTTGCGAGGGCCTCGCCATCGACGTCTTCAGCGATGATGACGAGGGGCTTGGCGGTGCGGGCGATGGACTCGAGCAGCGGGAGGAGGTCCTTCATCGAGGAGATTTTCTTCTCGTAGATGAGGATGTAGGGGTTTTCAAGGGCGGCTTCCATGCGCTCTGCGTCGGTGACGAAGTAGGGCGAGAGGTAGCCGCGGTCGAACTGCATGCCCTCGACGACGTCGAGCTGGGTCTCCATGGTGCGGGACTCTTCGACGGTGATGACGCCATCCTTGCCGACCTTGTTCATGGCCTCGGCGATGATGGTGCCGATCTGCGCGTCGGAGTTGGCGCTGATGGTGCCGACCTGGGCGATCATGTCTCCGGAGACGGGCTTGGAGAGCTTGTTGAGCGCGCCGCCGTGGACGACGCCATGCTCATCGCGCTTGCCGATGATGGCCTCGACGGCCTTGTCGATTCCGCGCTTGAGGGCCATGGGGTTGGCGCCGGCAGCGACGGTCTTGACGCCCTCGCGGTAGATTGCCTGGGCGAGTACGGTTGCGGTGGTGGTGCCGTCGCCGGCGACGTCAGAGGTCTTGGAGGCGACCTCGCGGACCATCTGCGCGCCCATGTTCTCGAGCGCGTTGGAGAGCTCGATCTCCTTGGCGACGGTGACGCCGTCCTTGGTGATGGTGGGGGAGCCGAATTTCTTCTCGATGACGACGTTGCGACCCTTGGGGCCGAGGGTGACTTTAACCGCGTCGGCCAGAATGTTGACTCCGCGCAGGATTGCCTGGCGTGAATCTTCTCCGTGCAGAATTTGCTTTGCCATTTTGGAAACTCCTAGTGTTGTACGTTGTCCGTTCTACGTTGTCCGTGTGTGTGCGG
Source organism: Acidobacteriaceae bacterium (assembly GCA_050014235.1). Classification (GTDB taxonomy): domain Bacteria; phylum Acidobacteriota; class Terriglobia; order Terriglobales; family Acidobacteriaceae; genus Edaphobacter. Next base: position 37,443 of record JBEKDS010000035.1, on the reverse strand, counting down.
CGCGGGAATTCGTGTCGCTGCCGATCCCACATCTCAGAGGCGAGATGTGGGGCACCCAGTTACTTTTTCACGATGCCGAGGACTTCTTCTTCGCGCATGATGAGGAACTCTTCGCCATCGAGCTTGATCTCGGTGCCGGAGTACTTGCCGAAGAGGATGGTGTCGCCGGCTTTGACGTCGAGCGGGAAGACCTTGCCTTCGTCGTTGGATTTGCCCTTACCGACGGCGATGACCTCGCCCTCCTGGGGCTTTTCTTTGGCTGAGTCGGGGATGATGATGATGCCGCCGCGGATGCTTTCGCCTTCTTCCATGCGACGGACCAGGATGCGGTCGTGCAGGGGGGTAAATTTAGTTGATGCCATTCGAGTAACTCTCCTTGATGCAAGTAGTTGGTTGCGAATTGGGTTTCGGGATTGTGGGCCACGGCGCGATGCCGGGCGCGTGTTTCTACCTCGGAACGGCTTGTCTTAGCAGTCAAGCCCTTCGATTGCTAACGATAGGGGAAGGCGGGGGAGTTGTCAACTGTGGATATGTGAAATATGAGTGAAAGTGGCTCAGGGTTTGTTTTTAATTTGGCTCCTGGTTGGGGTACCAGGGGGCTCAAGCCCCCTTCGTAGGGGGAGCTTGTCTCTGTCCGGGCTAAAGCCCGGACCTATCTCAGAGGCAAGAGCAAAAGCGCTTTCGATACCAGCTATGCAGCTGTGAGTTGTGAGCGAGGGCAAAGGCAGCTACGGGGATTCTGCGGGTCGCGCTGAATGGCCGCTGGGGGTAAGTGTGAGCAGCGATCGAACGACGGTCGTTCGCTACCGCGAACGATACCCCACCCTGCCGCGGTGAAGCCGCGTCGAGGATGGGCACCCGGCGGGATGGCGTAAAATGGCGGGATGTTGTGGCGAAGAGATTCCGGGCGGGCGGTTGGGTTTTGTGTATTGGCGTTGCTTGCGCTGATGACGGCGGGGCCGGCGCGGGCACAGGACACGGATCCGACGGTTGCGCCGACGGCGCCTGAGAAGCATGGGCGCAAGTACAAGGCTCCGCCGGAGACCTCGCACATTGAGGTGACGGTGCTGAAGGGGTTCAACCAGAAGCCGGTGGTGAACGCGGCGGTGGTGTTTCATCCGATTAAGGACGGGGTGGACGAGGGGAACCTGGAGTTGAAGACGGACCCTGATGGCAAGGCGGTGATCGATGTGATTCCGACGGGGTCGCGTGTGCGGGTGCAGGTGATTGCGGATGGGTTTGCGACGTTTGCGGAGGACTATGAGATTGACGAGGCGAGCCGGTCGATTGTGATCTCGCTGGTTAGGCCGCGGGCGCAGATGTCGACGTATATCGATAACGACGGCAAGCCGGCGCAGATCAAGCCTGGGGTGCAGGAGCCGGTGCGGCCGAAGCTGGATGCGAATGGGAACCCGATTGTGGCGCCAGCGGCTCCGGCGGCGGCGAGTGGGGTGGGGACCACGACGACTTCGGGCCGGACTGCGCCCGACAGTGCGCCGCAGAAGTAGCGGCGCGGGATGGCGGAGATAAAAAGCATGGAAGGACAGAGCGGCGCGCGAGCGCTGCAGGGGAAGGCTGCGCTGGTGACGGGCGGGGCGAAGCGGATTGGGCGGGCGATTGCGATGGCGCTCGGGGCGGCGGGCGCGAATGTGGCGATTACGTATCGCGGGTCGCAGGCGGAGGCGGAAGAGACGGTGCGGGCGCTGGGAGCGCTGGGGGTGAAGGCGCTGCCGGTGCGTGCTGATCTGCTTGATGCCTTGAGTATCCGAGAGAGCGTAGCCGCGGTGGTGGAGACGCTGGGGCGGCTCGATGTGCTGGTGAACAACGCGGGGATGTTCGCGTCGGCGAAGCTCGAAAGCATTACGGTGGAGCAGTGGGACGAGATGTTTGCGACGAATACGCGCGCGCCGTTTCTGGTGGCGCAGGCGGCGCATGCGCATCTGCGCAAGGCGGGCGGGCGGATAGTGAATATCGGGTCGCTGGGGGGGGCGCATCCGTGGGCGACGCATGGGCACTACTGCACGTCAAAGGCGGCGCTGCATATGCTGTCGCAGACGATGGCGAAGGCGTGGGCGCCGGAGATCAGCGTGAACTGCGTGGCGCCGGGGATGATTGTGCAGGGCGAGGTGGACGAGGCGTATGCGGAGTTTGCGGAACGGACGCCGATGCGGCGGAATGGGACGTCGGAGGATGTGGCGGCGGCGGTACTGTTTTTTGCGACGGCTCCGCATTTTATTACGGGGCAGTTGATGATGGTGGATGGAGGGTTGGGGTTGTAGGGAATATTGAGAGCGGGGGTCGGATTGAAGTTTCGTGGGAGCATGAACGGCAACTACGGAGATTCTGCGCGTCGCGCAGAATGACGGCATTTGGCGGGTGAGCGGATTACATCCCACCCATCGCTTTGCGATAGATGGGGCACCCGGCAAAGGCAAAATGCGGGGGTCCTTCGACTTCGCCCCGTTCGAGTCGCCTCCGGCTCGCTCAGGGGCTTCGCTCAGGATGACGGCCTCAATCGATCGGGAGTTTGGGCGTTATTTTCTGGTGAGGGCGGAGGTGACGCGCTGGAACCAGTTGGGGGATTTGGGTTCGTCGAAGAGGTTGCGGGGATCTTCTTCGACTTCGAAGGGTTTGCCGAGGAAGACAGCGAGTGGGTTGGTGACGCAGAGGGCGTGGGCGTAGCTGGTGCCGAATCTTTCGGCGACGAGGTCGTGGGCCTGCTTGATGCGCGGTGGGCGCGAGGTGAGGTTGTGGGCGTCGGTGGCGAGGAAGTGGACCCAGCGGTCGGCGAGGAGCTGGTGGGCCATGCGTTCGGCGGCCTTGCCTTTGTGGCCGGTGAGGGAGTCGGCGGTGACCTGGATGAGGACGCCGGAGCGCAGCCAGTCTTTGAGGCGGTCGGGGTCGTGCTGCAGGGTGGGGTTGCGCTCGGGGTGGGTGAGGATGGGGGTGAGGCCGGCGAGTTGGAGGTCGTAGAAGGTCTCGGTGAGGCCGGGTGGAAGGCCGTAGTCGGGGACTTCGACGAGGAGGTAGCCGAGGCCGTTGATGGAGAAGCGGGCGGGGTCCTCCTGGGCGCGGCGGACGTTGTCGAAGGAGAGATGGAAGTCGCAGCCGAGGCCGAGAGTGAGGGGGATGCGGTCGGCGGCGAGGCGGGCGCGGAGCTGGCCGATGCGAAGCGCGTTGATCTCGGGCTCGAAGGCGTAGACGCCGTTGGCGTGCGGGGTGCAGACGACGTGGGTGATGCCCTCGGCGACGGAGATTGCGGCCATGGCGACGGAGGTTTCGAGGGAGTCGGAGCCGTCGTCGAGGCCGGGGAGGAGATGGTGGTGGATGTCGACCATGGCTAGGGGAAGGGTAGCACCGGGGCGAGTGGATTAGGTTAAGGGCGAGATGCCCAGGGCTCAAGCCTTTTCTCTGGAGGGCGTCGGAGGGCAGAGTTTGAACTAGACGGCGCAAAGACATGTCCCGGAGGCTAAAGCCCGCGTTTCTATTGGGCCATTGTGCGGGGACTAAAGTCCCGGCCTATCTAAGAGACGGGCTTTTCAGCAGCCTGTTATGGCTATGCGGTTGCGAGGGAGTGGGCGAGGGACTGGAAGAGGAGGAGGCCGTCTGTGGAGCCGAGGAGGGCTTCGCTGGAGCGGTCGGGATGGGGCATCATGCCGAGGACGTTGCGGCCTTCGCTGAGGATGCCTGCGATGTTGGAGAGCGAGCCGTTGGGATTGGCTTCGGGGGTGATGTCGCCGTTGGGGTTGGCATAGCGGAAGGCGATGCGGTCGTCGCGTTCGAGCGCGGCGAGGGTGGAGGCGTCGCAGAAGTAGTTGCCCTCCATGTGGCCGATGGGCATGCGGAGGATTTGGCCGCGGGTGAGGGTGGAGGTGAAGGGGGAGTTGGGGGTTTCGGCGCGGAGGTGGAGCTGGCGGCAGATGTAGCGCTGGTGGGCGTTGCGCATGAGCGCGCCGGGAAGCAGGCCGGCCTCGCAGAGGATCTGGAAGCCGTTGCAGATGCCCATGACGAGGCCGCCTGACGCGGCGAAGCGGGTGACGGACTGCATGATAGGGGCGAAGCGGGCGATGGCCCCGGTGCGGAGGTAGTCGCCATAGGCGAAGCCGCCGGGGACGAGGATGGCGTCGCAGTTTTCAAGGGAGTGGGACTCGTGCCAGAGATAGGTGACGGGCTGGCCGAGGACGGCGCCGAGGACGTGGTGGGTGTCGTGGTCGCAGTTAGAGCCGGGGAAGACGAGGACGCCGAACTTCATGGGGATAGGGTAGCAGAGGGCGGTTGACGACGTGGGCGATGTGGGTGTGAGGCTGCGGGACGTCTAGCGCGGGCCTTCAGCCCGCAAGTCTTGTGGAACGTCTGGGACAAGTTATAAGGCTGCGGGTTTACCAGCGGCGGGAGAGGGTGACGCGGGTGACGCCCTGGTCGACGCCGGGGTTCTGGTTGCCGAGGCCGGCGTTGGAGGTGTGGCGGTAGATGTATTCGAGGCGGAGGGAGGCGTCGCGGCTGGTGAAGAGCTGCACGCCGGGGCCGAAGGAGAACATGAAGTTGAACTGGCTGGCTTGATCGATGGGGATGTCGCTGTGGGAGACGACGAAGCCGAGGTCGAGGGCGCAGGTGGGCTGAACGCGCCAGCGCTGGAAGGCGCTGACCCGGACGCCGAAGGGCGCGACGGCGGCGGCGTAGGTGTCCTGGCGTCCGGTGATGGCGTAGATGGGAGCGGTGAAACCACCCGGCGTGATGAGGGAACCGACGGGTCCCCGGACCGCATAGATGACGCGGGTTGTTGGCACCGGGTTGACGAAGGTCTGTCCGCCGAGGGTGAAGGTGGTGCCGGAGACGGTGGGGTCCGTCTCCTCGTAGAGAGGCATGAGCGATCCCTCGTAGTCGAGGCGGAAGCGCGGGCCGTGGCTGAGGATGTGGGTGTACTCCATGCCGAGGGTCCAGATGCGGCGCTGCTCGGCGTCGCCGATGAGGATGTGGCTGGAGTTTGCGCTGTAGGTGGAGGAGAAGCCGAAGCTCTGGGTTGCGTCGAGCTTGAAGGATTCCTGGCCGTGGAGGAATGGGCAACCGAGGGATGCGAACCCGGCAAAGACAGTGGCGATTGCAGCCTTGCGCAAACAGAAACCCTCGGGGATGCGGAGGCCCAGGACGGCGCTCCACGACGCTGAAGAGAAGGATACAACAAGGGTCTGCGGGGGTGGACGGGAGCGCGGTCAGGCGGGCGCGTAGATGACGTATCCGCGGGGCGGGGCGGGGAACTCGGCGTTGCCGGCGGCGTCGGTGGTGCGGGCGTCGGGCCAGGCCTGGTCGTGTCCGTCCCAGGCGACGGGGACGAATTTTTGGTTGGGCCACCGGGTGGTGACTGAAGTGCCGGACCAGTGGTCGCCGAGGTTGTTGAGGACGTAGACGAGGCCGGGCTGGTCAGTTGTGGAGTCTTTCCAGCCGACGCGCTGCATGATGTAGAGGTCGGGGTCGGCGTGGAGGATCTGGGAGTCGCCGCCGGCGTACTTGTGGTGGGCGAGGATGAGGGCGTCGATGCCGTTGGGGGTGAGCGGGCGCGCGAGCTGATTGTTGTAGTAGTCGTACCAGAAGACGCAGGGGTAGCCCTCGTGCACCATGATGAAGGAGTATGCCATGAGCTTGTCGTTGACGATGGTGTTGTCGCCCATGTCGTGGTTGTCGACGAAGGTGGCGGCATGGCGCGGACGCTTGATCACGACAGAGCCGCCGTCGGTGAGGTTGCGCAGGTCGTAGCTGGGGGTGTCGCATACGGCCTTCAACTTGTAGCGCAGGGGGAAGTCGAATGCGGCGATCTGGGTATCGGTAAACTCGGCGACGCGTTCGAGCCAGCCTTCGATGTCGTCCTCGCCGGACCAGTACTCGCCGACGACGTAGGGCTCGAATTCCTTGCCGTTCCTGATGTACTGGTATTTGGCGAGGAGGCCGATCATCCAAGCGCCGAAGCCTTTGACGTAGTCGAAGCGGAAGCCGTCGAAGCCGAGCTCTTCGATCAGCATGCGGGCGTAGCGGTACATTGCGGCGTAGACTTCGGGGTTGCGATGGCAGAGGTGGGGATAGCCGGCGAAGGTCTCGCCTTCGATGAGCACGCGCTCGTAGCGGCTGGGGTGGAAGTGGTTGAAGTCGCGGAGAAAGATGCCGCTCTTGGGGTTGAATTTGGTCCAGTGCTTCTGGCCGTCGAGAGGATTGATTTCCTCCTCGTCCGCGCCGCCGTTGTGGTTGATGACCATGTCGGCATAGAGGCCGACGCCGTTCTTGTGCGCCTTGGCGATGAGGGCTTCGAGTTCGGCGCGGTTTCCGTACCAGGTTTTAGCTCCGCCTTTCTGGTCGAAGTCGCCGAGGTCGAAGTAGTCGTATGGGTCGTAGCCCATGGAGGTGTGGCTCGCCGCCTTGCTGACGGGGGGCAGCCAGAGCGCGTTGATGCCAGCGCGGCCGAGGTCTTCGACGCGCTCAGCGACGAAGTTCCACCACTGGTGCTGTTTGTTTTCGTGGCGCGGTGCATCCCAGTAGAAGGCTTGCATCATGACTGCCATTGGGCTTGAGATGCGGGAGGCGGCGCGCGAGGTTGGACATGCGGACTTTGGAACTCGCGAGCAAACAGCAGGTCCTTCGCCTTCCCCTTCGACAAGCTCAGGGTCAGGATGACAATTTCTAGCGTGGGGGAACGAGAAGCAGATCCCCTTCGGGGATGACAAGCAAGAAAGGCAACGGCAGAGGCTCAGGGTCAGGATGACAATTTCTATACCTATGCGTCGAGGCGGTAGCGGGTTTCGGCGAGGCGGTAGAGGCGGCGCCAGACGAGGCGGTTCATGGTGACGACCATGAGGGCCATGAGGATGGTGGCGAGGAGGAGGATCTGGAACTGGCCGTTGTCGCTGGCGGCGGAGATCTGGGCGCCGAGGCCGAGGGTCTGGAGGGTGCGGTTGTTGAGGCGGAAGTATTCGGCGATGATGCTGGCGTTCCATGCGCCGCCGGATGCGGTGACCATGCCGGTGATGAGGTAGGGGAAGATGCCGGGAAGGATGACGGTGCGCCAGCGCTGGATGGCTCCGAAGCGGAAGAGGGTGGCGACTTCGCGGAGGTCGGAGGGGATGGCCATGGCGCCGGCGATGACGTTGAAGAGGATGTACCACTGGGTGCCGAGGAGCATGAGGGCGATGGAGCCGATGCCCATGCCTCCGCCGATTTTGATAAGGGCGAGGAGCAGGACGGGGAAGAGGGCAGTGGCGGGCACGGAGGCGGCGATCTGGGCGAGAGGCTGGGCGATGCGGGCGAGTTTGGGGTGCAGGCCGATGGCGACGCCGACGGGGATGGTCCAGAGGGCGGCGAGGACGAGGGAGAAGTTGACGCGGAGGTAGGTGGCGGCGGCGCCTTTGAGGAGGAGGACGAACTGCGGGGCGGTGACTTCGCGCAGAAGGAGCAGGGCGTGGGAGGCGGCGTAGAGCGCGGCGGCGGCGACGAGGGTGATGGCGAGGATGGCAAGGCCGGCGGAGGAGCGGTGGTGCGCAGCCTCGACGGCGGCGGGGTTTGCGGCTTCGGCGGCGACGCGGGCGCGGCGGCGTTGAGCCAGGCGGGCGTAGAGGTCGTCGGCGATGTGGGAGTGGATGTGGCCGCGCAGGGAGCGGAGGGCGTTGGACTGGGTGAGGACGTGGAGGAGGGGTGAGTGGACGTGGGCGGCGCTCTCGACTTGTTCAAATTTGAACTTGTCGCTCCAGACGATGAGGGGACGCCAGATGAGCTGGTCGGTGGCGACGATGATGGCGACCATGGTGGCGAGGCCCCAGGCGATGGCGCGGCCGTCGCCATTGCCGGCGGCGGTTTGGAGGTAGGAGCCGAGGCCGGGGAGGCGGAAGTCGCGGGTGCCGAGGACGAACATCTCGCAGGCCATGAGGAAGAACCAACCGCCGGCGACGGACATGATGGAGTTCCAGATGAGGCCGATGGCGGCGAAGGGGAGTTCGAGCTGGAGGAAGCGCTGGAGGCGGGAGAAGCGAGAGATGTCTGCGGCCTCGCGGAGCTCGCGGGGGATGGATTTGATGGAGGAGTAGAAGCTGAATGCCATGTTCCAGACCTGGCCGGTGAAGATGAGGACGATGGCGCCCATCTCGACGCCGAGCTGGCGGGTGGGGAAGAGGTCGACCATGGCGAGCATGACGGGGGGAAGGAAGCTGAGGACGGGGATGGATTGCAGGATGTCGAGGATGGCGATCATGAGCGCTTCGAGGCGGCGGGTGTTGGCGGCGATGTAACCGTAGCTGACGGCGAAGATGAGGCTGAGGAGGTAGGCGAGGCCGATGCGCACGATGGAGAAGAAGGCGTATCTGGGCAGGGCGCGGGGGCTCTGGGAGATGAGGACTTCAGGCTGGGCGTGGCCGAACCAGTAACGGCCGAGGACGACCAGCGCATAGAAGCAGGCGAGGAGCAGGCCGGCGACGAGGAGGTCGAGGAGAAAGGGCCAGGTGCGCTCGAGAACCTGGGTGCGGGCGAGGGTCTCGCGGGGGCGGGTTGGGGGGAGGGTTTCGGGGAGGTGGATCATGCGTCGATTTCGGCGGTGGAGGCGGCGTCGGATTCGGCGGGGAGTTTTTCCGGCTGGATGAAGCGGCGGCGTGCGGCGTCGAAGTCGAAGAGCTCAGCGTAGCGGCCCCAGCTGATGGCGGTTTCGAGCTGGCGCTGGGTCTCTTCCTCGCTGAACTGCTCGTCGAGGAGGTCATGGAAGAAGTCCTCGGAGACGCTGCGGTCGCTCTTGGCCTCGATTGCGCGGACGATCTGGCGGAGGAGGAGGACGTTGTCGACGGCGGCTTTGTGGAAGAGCTCTTTTTGATGGAGGATCTCGGAGTTGGCGAATTCGGCGCCGGCGGGGGTGATGGCGGCGTCGCCCTCGGTGACGGTGAGGAAGCCGAGCAGGCGGGCGGCGTCGACGATGGGGAGGAGGTCGTCGATCTCAAAGGCGAGGTCGTCGGCGAGGCGGTAGATGTCGTCCTTGCCGTGGTGGTCGAGGAGGAGTTCAAGGAGGCCGGCGATGCCGCCGGGGCGGGCGTGGGGGAGTTCCTGATAGTGGGGGGCGCGGGGTTCGGCGGGGCGGACGGAGGCGCCGGTGGGCGCGGTGGGCAGGGCGGGTGGCTGCGCGCCGGGCTGGGTGAGGACTTTGTAGATGTAGTCGACGAGCTGGGTGAAGGCTTCGCTTTTGCGGTCGCGGGGGTGGGGGAGGGTGACTTTGAAGTCGGTGCGGATGACGCCGGGGTTGCGGCCGAGGACGATGATGCGGTCGGCGAGGAGAACGGCTTCTTCGATGTTGTGGGTGACGAGGAAGATGGCTTTGGTGGGGATGGTTTTTTTCTGCCAGAGTTCGAGAAGTTCGCTGCGGAGGTTTTCGGCGGTGAGGACGTCGAGTGCGGAAAAGGGCTCGTCCATGAAGAGGACTTCGGGCTCGACGACGAGGGCGCGGGCGAAGCCGACGCGCTGGCGCATGCCGCCGGAGAGTTCCTTGGGGTAGGCGGCCTGGAAGCCGTCGAGGCCGACGGTGTCGAGGATTTTGAGGCTGAGGCGGCGCTGCTCGGCGGCGTCGGTGCCGCGGGCTTTGAGCGGGGCTTCGACGTTTTGGAGGACGGTGAGCCAGGGGAAAAGGGCGAAGCTCTGGAAGACGATGGAGACGTTGGGCTCGCAGGTTTCGATGGGCTTGTCGTGCCAGAAGACCTCGCCGGCGGAGGGGGTGGAGAGGCCGGTCAACATGCGGAGGAGGGTGGATTTTCCGGAGCCAGAGGGGCCGAGCAGGGCGAGGATCTCGCCCTCGCAGACGGAGAGGTCCGTGGGCGCGATGACCTGGATGCGGTTGGCGCTGGGCTGGGCGTAGTATTTCTCGACGTGCTGGGCGCGGATGATCGTCTGCGGCATAGGCTCGGCTTGATTTTTTGTTGTATAGGTGACGGACGGGGCGGGAATTAATGGCGCGGTCCGGCAACCTTTGCTCCGCCCAGCGTATCATTATGGGGTACGCGAAGAGTTGGTTTGAGAGCGGTTGCGCGCGTTGAGCCGCAGACTTTTACATTACCTTCATTTTTGGGGTCCACACCGCATGTCTGAAGCACCCGCCGCAACGCAATCCAAACCAAAGGTCCTTGTCGCTGACGATGAACAGGTGATTGCCAACACGCTCGCGATCATACTTAACCAGGCGGGCTTTGAAGCGCGCGCGGTGTACAGCGGGGAGAAGGTGATTGAGGCGCTGGACGGCTTTAAGCCGGACATGCTGATCTCGGACGTGATTATGACGGGGAAGATGCCGAACTGCAAGGTGCTGCTATTCAGCGGGCAGGCGGCGACGGCGGACCTGCTGGAGAAGGCGCGTGCGGCGGGGCACGAGTTCGAGATCCTGGCGAAGCCGGTGCATCCGACGGACCTGCTGGCGAAGCTAAGAGGGTAGACCCAGCCCCAAGTTCGGGTGCCCCACATCTCGCTTCTGAGATTTGGGAAGGGATTACCACAGAACCCGCCTCAGACTTAACCTTTGCGCCGTATCCGTTTTCCGGTGGCCTTTGGACGGGCGGGCTTCGAGTTTGCGCCAGCGGCTGAACTGTACCACCTTGAGGCCTTTATAAAGCCTCGCTTTGTGTTAGGCCCTTTTAGGGGTCGTCGCCGTCTTACCATCGGCATGCCGCACTCTTCGCAACAGTCGCCTCGGGACTCAACCGTAGCGGCGCGCACATAGAATCTCGGCCTATTCCTGGTGCATCCTTGGGTGGTGCATACGAAGTAATACGTCATGGCTGCTCCCGTGACTCATCCGCTAGTTTATGCGAAGGCCTTTAATCGACTAATCCACTGGGAGGCGGCGCTCGGCGAGTTCGGCGAAGTAGGCGGCGGCGGTGGGGATGATGGCGTCGTTGAAGTCGTAGAAGGGTGAGTGGCAGCCGAAGTTGTGGGGGCTTGCGGGGTCCTGTTCGCCCTGGCCGAGGACGATGAAGGCGCCGGGGCGCTTTTGCAGGAAGCCGCCGAAGTCCTCTCCGCCCATGATGGGCTCGAAGTCCTGAACATTTTGCTCTCCGACGACCGCGGCGGCGGCCTGCTGGCAGATGAGCGTGGACTCGGTGTGGTTGATGACGGGATCCATGAGGCGGGTGTAGGTGAAGTCGCTGGTGAGGGCGAAGGCGGTAGCGATGGACTCGGCCATGGCGCGGATGCGGGTTTCGAGGGTGTCGCGCAGGGCTTGGTTGTAGGTGCGGACGGTGCCGCTGAGGCGGGCCTCGCCGGTGATGACGTTTTCAGCGCCGGAGCCGGCGGCGAGGTTGGTGACGCTGACGACGGCGGAGGCCATGGGATCGGTCTCGCGGCTGACGAGGGTCTGCAGAGCGAGGACGAGCTGCGCGGCGGCGGGGACGGCGTCGCGGGTGCGATGGGGAGCGGCGGCGTGGCCTCCGGCGCCGTGGAGTTTGATTTCGAAGTTGTCGGAGGCGGCGAGGATGGGGCCGGAGCGGATGGCGAAGACGCCGCGCGGGAGGTAGGGCCAGTTGTGGTAGCCGTAGATCTCGTCAAAGGGGAAGCGGTCGAGGAGGCCCTCGTCGAGCATGACGAACGCGCCGCGACCGCCTTCTTCGGCGGGCTGGAAGATGAGGCGAACGATGCCGTCGAAGTTGCGCGTCTGGTGGAGGTAGCGGGCGAGGGTGAGGAGGGTTGCGGTGTGGCCGTCGTGGCCGCAGCCGTGCATTTTGCCGGGGGTGAGCGAGGCCCAGGGCTGGCCGGACTGCTCGATGATGTCGAGGGCGTCGATGTCGGCGCGGAAGGCGACGACGCGGCCGGAGTGGTTGCGGCGGCCTTCGATGGTGGCGACGACGCCGGTGCGGGCGATGCCGCGCTGGTGGGGGATGCCCCACTCGGTGAGCTTGGCGGAGATGAAGGCGCTGGCGAACTCCTCCTCGTACATGGTCTGCGGATGGAGATGGAGCGTGCGACGCCATTCGGTGGCTTCGGCGGCGATGGATTGGATGAGGTGGTCGCGGGTGGGCATGTTTGGCTCGCTTTTCGGGGTTGGCGGAATTTGCTGCGAAGTTGGGGGGGCGTCGTTTACGCCCCCCTTTGCCAGTGTGCCGGATCGCGGCTGCAGTGGAAACAGGCGATGACGGTCAGGGTTCCGTCGGCTTCGACGACGAACATCAGAGCGTACGGAAAGCGATGGAGCCGTGCGCGGCGGATGGTCTTGTGGACAAGCGGAAATTGCAGCGGATTGGCGCCGATTCGTTCGATCACGGTGTCGACTGCCGCGCGGAAACGCCGGCCCAGGCCGGGAGCTTCGTTCTCATACCAATCCTGCGCGTCGATCAACTCGGTGCGGGCGGCCAGGGTGAAGACAACCGGATGCACTACGGGCAACGCTGCTCAAGCTCAGCCTTCAAAGTCGCCCAGGCGACGCCTTCGCGACGATCCTCGTCGAGCGAAGCAAGGCGGCGGTCAAGCTCTGTCTGCTGCGCGGCGGTGAGGGGGAGGTGGTTGTCTTCGAGGCTGTCCCAAAGCTGCGAGATGAGTGCGAGGCGCTCGGGCGGGGAGAGGCGCACGAGCTCGTCTTGGGTGAGCGGTTCCATGCATCGAGCATAAGAGAGGACGCGAGCGGACGCAACAGGGAAGAATGTGCCGGCTAGTTGTCGCTGGGTTTTTCGACGTGTTCCACAGTGACTGTCTCGACTGGGCCTTTCACGGACTCCAGCCTCAGGCCTAGCTGTTGTTGAACTGCGTCGAGGATTGTTGCCTGTGGATCGGTGGCCTCCGTCTGCGGCCCATCTGTTGCAGCCACGAAATCTGGTCTTTGCGGTACCCAATGCAAAGCGATGTCGTATTTGCCGGTGAGGCCGGTCTTATCGGTGACTGGGCTCTGAAGGTTCATGGAGAGGATGGTTGCCAGCATGGACATGGGAACCGCCTTCATCTGGACCTGGCCGGCGAACGCGTTGCCCGTGGTCGCCCCGTCGGCGGCCGACTCCTTGAAGAGGGGGCCGGACTTGGTCACCACCAGGTTATATACGGGCAGCATCTTGGTTGCCTGGCTTACGGTCAACTTGAAGCGATCGGCCAAGAGCGACCGTAGCATCGCCTGACATATGGGACGCCCGCCCTTCTGGAATTGGGGAAGGTCAGCATCTCCCACTTTGGCTTGGATATCGTAGGGATCCTTGTCGACCCAGAGGGGTTTCCCTAACAACTGGTAATACCGGAGATGATATGCGTCGAGGATGAGGACGCTCAATGAGACGCCCTTCGCCGTGTATCCGTCTGCTGTGCATCGCGCGTAGCCGTCGGGCCTGCTCTGCTATGGCCTGATGGAGACCACTTCAAACGTGAGGGCCGTGGAGTCGGCGGTGGCCGGGGCAGGCGCGGTGGATGCGGTCTCAGACTGAGCGAGTGCAATGACAGGGAAGGCTATCCACAGGCATGCATGTAATAGGGAGGGTTTGCGGCGTTTGCTTCCTCGATTGAAACGGTCTGACATTGAGTGACCTCGGTTAGCTTCTCTAGGACATTTGCGCGCCGCCATTATACGACGAATGTCGTGGTGCGACGATATGTATCGTATAATAGATTGGTGGGATGCCGCGGGAAAGCTGCCAGCTATTTGCTTCTAGCTGGTCTCTATGTGCTGGGCGGTGAGGAATTAGTGTGCTTGCGCGGGCGGATTTTTTTGGCCGGGACGCCGGCGTAGACGGACCAGGGTTCGAGGTCGCGGGTGGCGACGGAGCCGAGGGCGAGGACGGCTCCTTCGGCGAGATTGACGCCGGGGCAGACGGAGGCGCGGGCGCAGACCCAGGCGTAGGGACCGATCTCGGTGGTGTAGGCGAGGAGGGGGAAGCGGGGGTCGTCGTAGTCGTGGGTTGCGCCGCAGAGGAAGGCTTGCTGGGAGAGGATTGCGTGGGAGCCGAGGCGCATGGGGGCGGGGTTGTAGATCTCGGCGCCGTCGGCGGCGGTGACGGTGTCGGCGCAGATGAGGTTCCAGGGGGCCCAGATTTTGGATGCGGGGTAGAAGCGCGAGTTGGGGCCGAGGGTTGCGCCGAAGAGGCGAAGGAGGAAGGCGCGCCATGCGTGCATTGATCGGGGCGATGGGCGATAGAGGAGGGCGCGGGTGAGGTTCCAGAGGAGGCGGCGGGCGCGGTTGTCGCGGGCGAAGGCGGGGCGGAGGTAGGGGTCGGCGGCGATGGTGGGAGGGATGTGGTCGGCGGCGTTGTATTGGGCGGGTTTGGGCATGGGCGCTAGAGAGAACGTTCTTCCCGCGAGAGGATCCCAGGGCTAAAGCCCCTTCCCTCTTGCGGGAGTTTTTTGTGGGGCTGAAGCCCCACGCTCCCACCAGATTACGCGATGAAGCCTGGGGCGACGTGGGCGAGGGCGCGGCGGAGGCCGGCGATGTCCTGTTCGAAGGACCAGGTCTGGATGCGGGCGAAGGCGCGCTGGCCCATGGCTTCGGCGGATGCGGATGTTGATGTGGGGGCCAGGGTGCGGCGGAGTGCGAGGGCGAGGGCGTCGATGTCGCCGGCGGGGTAGGTGAAGCCGTTGACGCCGTCTTCGATGAGGTCGGGGGCGCAGCCGACGTCGGTGGAGACGATGGCGGGGCGGGCGGCGTTCATGACCTCGTTGACGATGAGTCCCCAGGGCTCGTGTTGGGCGGGCAGGACGAAGACGGTGGCGAGGTCGAAGAAGCGGGGGAGTTCGGACTGGTTGCGGAAGCCGCAGAAGCGGATGGAGTCGAGGCGGGTGGCGGCGGCCTGATGTTCGAGCGCGGCGCGCTCTTGGCCATCGCCGACGATGACGAGGTAGGGGTGGGGCTCGGAGGCGCTTGCGGGCGTGAGTTTGGCGCAGGCGGCGATGAGGTGGTCGCAGTGTTTGCGGGTTTGCAGCTTGGAGGCGAAGAGGATGACGGGGCGAGCGGGGTCAAGATTGAGCTCGGCTTGCAGGGCGGGGCGGGTTGCGTGGGCTTCGCGGGCGCGCTGGGCGAACCATGCGTTGTCGACCGCGTAGGGCATGGGGAACTGGGGGACATCGTCGCCGAAGTAGTGACGCCAGTACTGGGCGTTGAGGGCGCCGATGGGAAGCACAGCGGAGGTCATGCGCTTGAGGATTTGGAAGGCGGCGTGTTTCAGGGCGATCCTGGCGGAGGTGCGGTCGCGGTCGCCCAGCCATGACTCGGCGCGGAGGAGGACGGGGATGCCGAGGGCGTTGGCGGCGAGGATGCCGTGGATGGCGTTGACGGTAGCGTAGCCGTGGACCCAGAGGACGTCGAAGGGTGGAGCGGCGTTGCGGCCGCGCAGACGGCTGAGGATGCCGCGATTGATGGGGCTGGAGACGGTGGTGTTGCCGGTGTCGCGCAGGCAGGGGAGGAACTCGTGCTTGTAGCCATCGAGGAGGGGTATGTCCCATTTGACGTCGACGCCGAAGCCGGCGTCGGTGTATCCGCGGACGGAGAAGTCGGAGCCGAAGAGGACGGTGAGGTCGATGCCGGGCTCCTGGGCGATGCGGCGGAGGAGGGGCGCCTGGTATTGGATGGGATGGCTGACGAGATAGGCAAGACGCAGGGGGCGGGTTGTGCGAAGGGCCGGCGAATCAGTCGCGGAGGTCATGGATCGCCTCCATCTCAATACTGGCGGATGGTGTAGAGGAGGGAGACGATGCCGAGGAGGCCTCCGACGCCGAGGTTCTTAAGCGCGGCTTTCATCTGGTCGGTGGGGAGGAAGACGATGTCGTTGGCCTGGAGGACAGGGTCGGGTGCTTTGCCGTCGCGGATTTTTTTGATGTCCACCTTGACGACGGTTCGCTTGTCTCCCTCGGTGCGGATGAGGCGGAGGTCGTCGTAGCGGCCTTCGAACCCGACGCCACCGGCGAGGGCGGCGAGTTGCAGCAGGGTGAGCGGGGTGGCTTGATCGAGAGGGACGGCGCTCTGGTTCCTGAAGGCGCCGAGGACGTAGACGAGGCCGGCGCGGGAGATCTGGATGATGTCGCGGGGGTAGACCAGCATGCCTGCGTCGGCGCTGGAGGTGAGGTCAGCGCCAAGGTTGACGACGATGGTCTTCTCCTGGCCATCGGGGCCGGGGCGGATGATTCTGACGGTGTGGCTGGCGGTGGCGGGAAGGCCGCCGGCGGCGGAGAGCACATCGATCAGGCGGCGGGCGCCGGTGATGGGAATGGTGGTCTTGACCTCTCCGGCGATGATCACGGAGCCGTTGATGGACTCGATCACCTGGATGGTGACCTCGGGGTCGCGGTAGAAGCCGCCGGTGCGCAGGCGGTCGGCGATCAAGGTCTGCGCCTGATGCACGGTCTTGCCCTGGAGGGGTACGCTGCCGATGAAGGGCAGCACCGCGGTGCCGTCGAGGCCGACTCGGACGGTGGCCTGGTAGTCAGCCTGGAGGAAGACGCGGACGGCGATGAGGTCGCCGGGGCCGAGCAGGAAGTCCTCACCGGGGTAGAGCATCGACTGGTTGGCCAAAGGAGTGGTGGAGGAGGTTGCGCCTTGCACCGGGGCCACGCCGGGCAGGGACCCAGTGGATGGCACGGCCACCTGGGCTGTGTACTGGGCGCCGGATTGGGCGGATGCAGCAACGGCTGCCGCGGCGCACAGGCAGGATGCGAGCAGGAGCGGCGCGAAGGTATGGCGGCGAGCCTGGGAGACGGCGGCGATGAGCACGGGGCGGATCATGACCTCGATCCTCCCTGCGGGCCCGTCTTGACCGCGGGGCCGTGCTGAGTTTCCCAACTGTCGGCATCGACGTTGCCGTAGGAGTATCCCGAGTATCCGTAGTAGCCGTAGTACTCCGGCGAGTTGAGGTCGACCGCGTTGAGGACGAGGCCGGCCACGGGAGCGCCGGAGCGGGCGAGGAGGTCGCGCGCGCGGCGCATGACGTTCTTGTTCGACTTGCCGTGGCGGATCACGAGGACGACGGCATCGACGACGCGGCCCAGGATGACGCCGTCGGTGACGGAGAGGATGGGCGGGGAATCGATGACGATGTGGGAGTACTGTTCGGCGAGTCTCTCCAGCAGCGCGCGCATGGCTTCGGAGCTGAGCATCTCGCTGGGGAAGGGGGGGACGGGACCGCTGGGGAGGATGTCGAGATTGGGGATTTCGGGGACGGTTTGCAAGGCCTCCTGGAGGGTCGATGTTCCGGCGAGGACGGTGGTGAGGCCGAGCTTGCCGGTGAGTCCGAAGCGGTGATGCACGTTGGGCCGGCGCAGGTCGGCA
Source organism: Acidobacteriaceae bacterium (assembly GCA_050014235.1). Taxonomy (GTDB): domain Bacteria; phylum Acidobacteriota; class Terriglobia; order Terriglobales; family Acidobacteriaceae; genus Edaphobacter. The sequence continues at coordinate 20,219 of JBEKDS010000035.1, read as the reverse complement.
TCGATGAGAAGAACGCGGGTGGCGCCCTGCGCGAGGATGCAGGCGAGATTGCTGGCGGTGGTGGTCTTGCCTTCGGACGGCGTGGCGCTGGTGAAGAGGATGAATTTGGGGGGATGGCCGGCGGTTGAGAGCAAGAGCGAGGTGCGCAAGGAGCGGAAGGCCTCAGTGAACTGGGACTTGGGCTGGGTGAGGACGTTGACATTGCGCTGCGCAGTGGACATGGCGGCGACCTGTTCCGCCGGGGTCCGTTTGGCCCGCGGAACGATGGCCAGCGAAGGCATCATCATGAGCTCTTCGATCTCCTGGATGTTCTGCAGGCCGGTATCGAGGCTCTCCAGGAGGAAGGCGATGACGACGCCGCCGAGCAGGAAGAAGAGAGTAGTGGTGAGGATAATTGTTTGCTTTGGCCGCAAGGTCGGATTGGCCGGAGGCAGTGCCTGGTCCACCTGGTCCACTTCGTTGGCATCCAGGCCGGACTCAATCTTGGCAGTCTGGAGGCGCTGCTCGAGGCCGTCATAGAGCGCGCGCTTCTGTTCGTACTGGCGCTGCTGGAGCGTGAAGCGGACCAGGTCGTCGCCCTGGTCATAGGCCTCCTTCTTGCGCGCATCCAGTTCCTGTTCTGTTTTGTCCTCGGCCGCTTTGGCTGCAAGGAAGGTCTCCTTGGCCTGGGACTCAAGGCGGGACTGTTCTGCGGTGATCTGTTTGGTGAGGGTATCGATGTCGGCCTGGAGTTCCCTGGCGCGGGGGTGATTAGGCCCGAGTCCGCCTGGCGCGGTGAGCTGAGAGTAGGTTGCCCTGGCCACGGCGAGTTGACCGCGCAGGATATTCAACTCACCGGGGGCGGTACCGGGGGTGGTCTCGATGGAGTCGTCGATGGTGTTGGGGTCCATTCCGGCGACCATGCGGTAGCGCGATTCGGCGTTGATGCGGGCAATCCTGGCGGTCTCTTCGGCGGTGAGCAGGCCTTCCAGCGACGACTGCAACTGGTTGTGCTCGGAATCGTAGCCCAGTACGCCCAGTTTGCGCTGCAACTGCATCATCTCTTCCTGCGCCGCTCCCGCCTCCGACTTCAGCTTGTCCAGGTTATCGGCGAGCGATTCGTAAACCTTCTGGGTCCTATCCTCGGGCGTCTTGTAGCTGCGATGGATGTAGTCGGTGACGAGTTGGTTGACGATGTCGGCAGAGAGCTTCGGGCTGAGGCTGGAGTAGGTGATGCGGATCAATTCGGTGCGCGGGATGAGGGACACACTTAGACTGCTTTTGAGGGTACCGATGACGCTCTGATGCACGGTTGGATTGTCGAGGGACTGCGTGGGCGTGGGCCCATTCGCACCGAGGAAGTCGGGATTGTTAGCGAGGTTGAGGTCGGCGGCCACCGACTGCAGCAGGGAATCGCTCTGCAGGATCAGTACTTCGGTGTTCATTTTGGTCTGGGAGTCGTCGCTGAAGTCGTAGGAGGCGTCGAGCTTGTACTCATTGGAGGAGCCGTTGTGCACCTGGATGATGCTGGAAGCCTCGAAGACCCTGGGCTGGGTGTATGCCTTGTACGCACCGTAGACGACTCCCAGGACGGCGGCGACGATGAGAACCCACTGCCGTTTGCGCAGAGTCGCGACCGCCTCGGACAACGATGTGTCGCGTACCTCCGACCCAATGACAACCTGTTGCGGGTCGGGGGTGCCCATCGCGGGGGGAGAGTGCGTCTTCTGCGGACCCATTCCCGTAAGTCTACTCGACGAGGCGCGTTCGACGGAAGCGGGCCGGGGGTATTTGGCGGTGACTCTTTCGCTTCGGGTTGCGCGGGACGGGTTGGCCCTGGCGCCTCCCCGCCGGAAGCGAAATCAGGGAGGTTTGACGATGCAGATTGTGTCTCAGGTTGCGATGCCAGCGCCGTGATTTCCTCGAAGCTTCAATCATGGTCGAGACGCTGTCTCGGCCGAGGTGAATTTCCGCTTTCGCTGAAAATCCAATAGACTCAGGGGACCGGGGTGCATTGAGTTCGGTCGGTCACATGACTAAGGGGGACGCCATGCAGATCGCTGTGGTTGGGTCGGGGTACGTCGGCCTGGTGGCGGCGGTGTGCTTTGCCGAGATCGGCCATTCCGTGGTCTGCGTGGACAACGACGACGGCAAGGTCGCGGCGCTGCGGTCGGGCGACACGTTGATCCACGAGAGGTACCTGCCCGAGCTTCTGGAGCGGCATCGCAACACGAACATCCGGTTCACGACCGATCTGGGCGAGGCGACACGCGAGAGCGATGCGATCTTCATCGCGGTGGGCACGCCACAGTCGGAGACAGGCGACGCCGACCTCTCCTATGTTGAGGCGGTTGCGTGCGAGATTTCGCGGGAGCTCTCGAGCTACAAGGTGATCGTGGAGAAGAGTACGGTTCCGGTGTACACGAACGAGTGGATCCGGCGGTCGATGGAGCGCAATGGGGTCGCGCGCGGATTGTTCGATGTAGTGTCGAATCCTGAGTTTTTGCGGGAAGGAACTGCGGTTTCGGATTTTCTGCACCCTGACCGGATCGTGGTGGGCGCGGACTCGAAGCGCGCGGCTGCGATGCTGGCGGCGGTCTATGCGCCGCTGACCAGCGGGGCCTACTACGCCAGACCGGACGCGATTGCGGGGGCATGTTCGAGTGCGCAGCCTCCCCCGCTGCTCGACACATCCACCAAGTCGGCGGAGATCATCAAGCATGCCTCGAACGCATTTCTGGCGCTGAAGATTTCGTTCATCAACGCCATCTCGAATCTTTGCGAGGCCACGGATGCGAACATCGAGCAGGTGGCGCGCGGCATCGGGCTGGATTCGCGGATCGGGCCGAAGTTTTTCCGCCCGGGGATCGGGTATGGCGGTTCGTGCTTTCCCAAGGACGTTGCGGCGTTCCGCTCCGTGGCGGAGCAGCTGGGGATCGACTTCAACTTGCTGACCGAGGTGGAGAAGATCAATGCACAGCAGAAGAAGCGGTTTCTCTCCAAGGTGCGCTCGGCGCTATGGACGTTGCGGGGCAAGCGGCTGGGGGTGCTGGGACTGGCGTTCAAGGGGGAGACCGACGACATTCGCGAGTCGCCTGCGATCGATTTGATCGAGATGCTGCTGGGCGAAGGCTGCTCCGTGGTCGCGTACGACCCGGCGGCGATGAAGTCCACCCAGAAGGAGCTTCCGGCGGGGTCTCAGCTTCGCTATGCGCAGGATGCGTATGCCGCGGCGACCGACGCGGACGCGCTGCTGATCCTGACCGACTGGGCTGAGTTTAGCGCGCTCGATCTGAAGCGCATCGTTACGGTGATGCGTTATCCCATCGTGGTGGATGGGCGCAATCTCTTCGATCCGCAGGTGATGCACGACCACGGATTTACCTACATCAGCATCGGACGGCCGGCGGTGTATCCGGCGCGCGAAATCGCACTGGCGGCTTCTGCCAGCGCGTGAGAGTGGCTGAGGCGAACCTCGACGGTATGAAGCAAAAGAAGATTCTAGTGACCGGGGCGGCGGGGTTTCTCGGCTCGCACCTGACGGACGCTCTGCTGGCGCAGGGCCATGCCGTTCTTGGGGTCGACAACCTCTCGACCGGCAACGCGGTGAACCTGGCGCATCTGGCTGGGGACGCGGCGTTCGAGTTTGAGGAGCGGGACATTTGTGCCGCGTTCGATTGCGGGCCGGTGGACTTCATCTTCAACTTTGCGTCTCCGGCGAGTCCTATTGATTATGCGAGGCTTGGGCCCGAGACGCTGCTGGTGGGATCGGCGGGGACGGTGAACACGCTGGAGCTGGCGCGCAGGTATGGGGCGGGGTATCTGCACGCGTCGACCTCGGAGTGCTACGGCGACCCGGAGGTGCATCCGCAGGTGGAGACGTACTGGGGGCGGGTGAATCCGATCGGGCCGCGCAGCGTGTACGACGAGGCCAAGCGATTCAGCGAGGCGGCGGTGATGGCGTGGCACCGGTACTACGGAGTGAATACGCATCTGGTGCGGATCTTCAACACGTATGGGCCGCGGCTGCAGGCGAATGACGGGCGGGTGATTTCGAACTTTATGATGCAGGCGCTACGCGGCGAGCCGCTGACGGTATACGGGGATGGGTCGCAGACGCGGAGTTTTTGTTATGTGTCGGACCTGATTGAGGGGATTGTGCGGCTGGGTGAGTCGAGCGAGCATCTGCCAGTGAACATCGGGAACCCGACCGAGTTCACGATGCTGGAGTGCGCGCGGGAGGTGCTGGCGGTGACGGGGTCGAGGTCGGAGATTGCGTTCAAGCCGCTGCCGGTGGATGATCCGGCGCGGCGGCGACCGGATATTTCGAAGGCAAGGGAGTTGCTGGGGTGGGAGCCGAAGGTGGAGTTGAGGGAAGGGCTGGAGAGGTCGCTCGAGTATTTTCGGGGGTGTGTGGCGGGTGTGGCGAGTTAGTGGGGGCGGACGTTGAGTTCAACGTCTATGCCCTCCTGCTGTTGAAGATGGACGATGACGCCAAAGAGGTTCTCAGCGCGCGGATTGCCGCGCGGCCCGAACATTCGTTGCAGGCTTGGAGACGGGATTTTTGTCATCCGCGCCAGCTCTTGAAAGCCGACTGTGGCGTTGATGTAGTTCCGCAGGATGGCGCGGCCTGTGGCGAAGTCGCCGTTGCAGATGAGCTCGAGGCCTTCGCGAAGTAATCCCCTGCGAAATTCCGGCTCTCTCTGAGCTCGTTCGCGGATTGTGTCTCTGAAATCTCTCGTCAGGGCCATGTTGCCTCCTGTTTCTTGCGCGCCTTGTAGGCCTTCCAGACGTCCTTTGCCGCTCCGATGTCGTTCTGCTGGCGCTTCTTGGCTCCGCCTCCAAGCAGAATCACAAGGTTTTGACCGTCTTTGCCGAAGTAGATGCGATAGCCGGGGCCAAAATCGATTCTGTATTCAGAGACGCCCTCACCGACAGGCTTAATCGCCGAAGTATGTCCAAGCGCGAGGCGTTCGATCGCGGTCGTGACCTTAATAGCTGCGTGCTGGTCCAGCGAATCGAACCAATTTGCGTACGGGCTCCGTCCTCGTTCATCGACATATTCCCGAACTTGCAGTGCGGCAGTGCCGTAATCGCGAATGGCCATGTAGGGACTCCTTGGAGGGCCGCGTGTGCTCAGCGGCGGGTTTGGCTGAATCGGTTATAGTTTCGGTCCGCTCTAAAGAGAGCGGCACGGCCTATTGCCCTGCCATTTGCCCTACCAAGGAACCTCGTTTGATCCTCTTGCGCCTAACCCGCCCGGTGCGGGGATACACGGTGGCATGGATCAACTTCAGTTCGCTACAGTCTGTGGAATCAATTCATACTGCTTCGTTTCCAACAGAATTCATCTCGATAATAGTAACACATACGTTAGTTCTTGGGGAACGGGTCAATCTATAAGTTACGGGGCGGCGGTTTTGAGTTTGGGGAAGAAGGTGAGCTGGACGGTGGTGGTGTTGTTGGATTGGATGCCGGGGAGGTAGATGGGGGCGACCCAGCGCTCGTGCTGGAACCAGGCGTTGAGTTCAATGTTGGGGCGGAGCCGCTTGACGACGTCGATGCGGAACTGGCTTTGGGTGGTGCCGCCGGGGATGAAGTCCTTGGGGTTTTGTTTGTGCAACCACTGCACGTCGACCCACTCGTTGCCGGAGAGGTGGTAGGTGAGCCAGGCCTGGCCGCCGATGGCCTCGCGGCCGATCCAATCGCCGAGGATGTAGCCCTTGTTGGTGTAGGCCTGCTTCTGGATGGCGTCTTCGATGTACTGATGGCTGCCGTTGATGCAGACGAGGGTGGAGCAGTTGGTGGAGACGCCCTCGACGCGGAGGTCGAGGCGCGGGATGCCGGGGAAGTGCGAGAGGTAGAGGCCGGGGCGGTAGGCGGCGCGGCGCGGGGCGGAGACGGGCGTGAGGTCGTCGTGGGCTTCGGTGTCGGCGTAGAGGGTGAGGTAGTTGCGCACGAAGGGCAGGCGGTAGGAGAAGGTGAAGGCGGAGAAGCGCGCGCCGGGGTCGTGGCGGGAGAGCTTCTCGGACTCGTTGGTGTCGTTGGTGTCGAAGAAACCGATGAGGAAGGTGTGCAGGTTGACGGGCTCGTGGCCTTGGCCGCCGAAGACGACGGTGCGCTGGAAGCCGAACTGGAAGTTGGGGGTGGGTGCGAAGGAGAACATCTCGGAGTGGACGTAGTCGTCATTGGGCGCGGTGTGGCCCTTGAGGCTGCCGTAGAAGAAGTCGTAGCGGATGGGGCCGAGCAGGCGCGAGAGGTACTTGATGCGGAGGGGTTCGACGCGGTTAATGCGGAAGGAGTAGATGTTCTCGGCGTTGTTGGACCAGGCCATGGAGCTGCCGAGGCCGGGACCGAGCCACGCGTCGGACTTTCCGCCGGAGATTTCGTGGCCGAGGAGGTGGAAGGAGAGGGTGGCTTCGACGATGCGGAATGGATTCTGCGCGGCGATGGGGCCAGTGGGGATGGTGGACTGGGGGTCGTTGGGCGGCGCGAAGGTGATGGTGTCGAACAAGGAGAGCTGCGAAGAGAGCGCCTGCGAGTAGCCGGGGGCGGAGGGTGCGTGCTGGTATTCGGCGCGGACGTAGAGCGAGAAGGGACCGCGCTCATCGAGGGTGGAGAAGCCGGTGATGTTGTTGAAGCCGGGTTGGTGGGGGCGGCCGTAGTCGTTGAAGAAGGTCTGGCCGAGGTGGAAGCTGTCGGCGAGGATGTTGCCGGAGACGCCGAGGAAGCGGGTGTAGACGGATTGCACGCCGTCGACGGCGCCGCGGGCTGGGCCGGCGATGGAGTTGCTGGTGATGCCTTCGTCGGTGAGTTCGGTGAGGAGGGCGGAGAGGATGTCCTGCGCCTGGGTGTCGTCGCTGGAGAGGATGTCGCTCTCCGAGGCCTGGAGGATGTGGAGGGCGGTGCGCCGGGTGTAGGGGCGCATGGAGAGGTACATGGTGTCGAGGTATCCCATGGAGTAGAGGCGGAGCATGGCGGGGTAGACCCAGCTATCGACGGGGATGTAGGCGGAACCGTTGCGGTCGGGGGGAGGGGTGGTGTCCGGCGCGCCGTAGGCGGGCATGGCGGTATAGGGGGCTTGCGGTGTGGGCCTGGCGGTGGTGACGACGGGCGGAGGAGCGGGCTGGGGGATGGGCGCGGATTGGGGGGTGGTGGAGGACTGCGGGGTTTGGGGTTGGAGGTAGGCGGGGCGGGATTCGATCTGATCGGGGCTTTGCGGTGTGGGGACTGGCGCGGAGGAGGGTGGGGTGGTGGAGGGTGTGGTCGCGGGGACGGTTGTGGTGGGGGCGGTGGGTGGATTCGATGGTGGTGCGGTCTGGTTGTTCTGGCTGGTTTGCGCTGGGACGGGGAGGGGCGACGAGAGGGCGAGGGTCGCGATGCCCGCAATGAGAAGTGTTGCTGTCCGCACTCGCACCTCGAGGTTCCGGTCCATTTGCGCTTTCAGTGTAAATGGGGTGGGCTATCTCTTCTTCGAGGTGAGGCGGCGGGTGCGGGCCAGTGCCTCGCGGGCGGTCCGGTCCAGCCAGGCGCGGGAAGCGGCGCCGCGCAGGAGGAGGTAGCGCTCGAGGGCGGGCAGGGCGTCCTGGGGCGGGAGACGGGAGCCGTGGAGGAGGAAGGGGACGCACTCGATGAGCGCGGGACCGCCGCCGGAGCGGGCGCGGCCGATGGATTCCTGCGCGACGCGGTAGAGGGCGACGGGGTCGTTGGCGTCGACGATGATGCCGGGGACGTGGTTGCGGAGGGCGATGGCGATGACGGGGTTGAGGCGGGCGGGGGCTTTCGGGAGGTTGCGGGCGGTGCGCGGAGGCGGGAGGACGACGAAGACGATGGGGAGTTCGTGTTGTGCGGCGAAGGCGAGGGCTTTCTTCCAAAGGGTTGTGGAGACTTCGCCGGGCAGGGCGTAGAGGACGACGACGCCTTGCTGGCGGGGCGTGCCACCCTTTGCGTTGGTGTAGGTGCGGGATTTTGCGTGGGCGGCTTTGAGGGCTGAGGCTGCGCCGAGGGATTGATGGATGCGTTCGGCGATTGCGGGGGAAGGTGGGAGGGTCGCGGGGGTTGCCCAGGCGACGAGTGCGGCCCGGGCTTTGGGTTTGAGGGGTGGGGCGGCGTGGGAGGGTGGGGATTCGGCGAAGGTGGCGGCGCGGAGGTGGTTGAGGACGGGGGTGGTGAGGGCGTCGCTGACGAGGTCGTTGGCGGCGAGATCGGCGGAGGTGCTGACGAGGGCGGCTTCGAGGCCACGGGCGAGGCGGCGCGGGGCGGGTGGGAGGGATTCGCCGAGGAGGCGGGCGTGGAGGATGGCCGCGTAGAGCTGGCGGAGGCGGGCGTTGGGGATGAGCGGGTTTTCGTACGCGGCGGGCGCGTTAGGGGCAACCGAGGCGACAGAGTCCACAGGGGCCGCAGGGGCCACAGATTTGAGGGGCATCACGCGCGGGCCGGGTCCTTTGCCTCGACGTTGAGGCCGAGTTCGGCGAGGGCGGCCTGGGCTTTCTGGGGCTTGAGCTTGCCATCGCGCGCGAGGCGGGAGAGGGTGGCGCCGGCGATGGATTCGGCGTTGACCTCGAAGTGGCGGCGGAGGTGCTCGCGGTTGTCGCTGCGGCCGAAGCCATCGGTGCCGAGGGTGGTGAGGCGGCACTTGCCATCGAGCAAGAGCCAGGGGGCGAGGACATCGGGGAGGGACTTCATGTAGTCGCTGGCGGCGATGATGGGGCCCTGTGCGCCTTCGAGCGCGGTGACGATGTAGGGCTTGCGTTCGGGCTCGGCGGGGTGGAGGCGGTTCCAGCGTTCGGTGGCGATGGCCTCGCGGCGCAGCTCGGTGTAGCTGGTGACGCTCCAGACATCGGCGGCGATCTGGAACTTTTCAGCGAGGATCTCCTGGGCGCGGAGGACTTCGTTGAGGATGGGGCCGGAGCCGAAGAGCTGGACGGTTGCTTCGCCGTTTTGCGCGGCGCGGAACTTGTAGATGCCACGGAGAATGCCTTCGACGATGCCGGGGCCTTCCGGCATCGAGGGCATGGCGTAGTCCTCGTTATACATGGTGATGTAGTAGAAGCAGTCTTCGTTGCGCTCGTACATGCGACTGATGCCGTCCTGCAGGATGACGGCGAGCTCGAAGACGTAGGCGGGGTCGTAGCTGACGCATGTGGGGACGGTGCTGGCGAGGACGTGGGAGTGGCCGTCCTGGTGCTGCAATCCCTCACCCAGCATTGTTGTTCTGCCTGCTGTCCCGCCCATGAGGAAGCCCTTGCCGCGCGCGTCTGCGAAGGCCCAGACCATGTCTCCGATGCGCTGGAATCCGAACATGGAGTAGTACATGTAGAAGGGGATCATGGGGACTTTGTAGGTGGAGTAGGACTGGCCGGCGGCGGTGAAGGAGGCCATGGAGCCGGCCTCGGTGATGCCTTCCTCGAGCATCTGGCCGTCCTGTTCCTCGCGGTAGAAGAGGAGCATGTCGGCGTCGTGCGGGGTGTAGCGCTGGCCTTCGGGGGCGTAGATGCCGACCTGGCGGATGACGGACTCGAGTCCGAAGGTGCGTCCCTCGTCGGGGACGATGGGGACGACGAACTTGCCGATGGTTGGATCTTTGAGCAGGTGCTTGAGGATGTTGACGAAGCCCATGGTGGTGGAGACGGCGCGGCCTTTGGAGCCGGCGAGCCACTCCTTGTAGTACGAGAGCGCGGGGGCTTTGAAGTCGAGTTTGGGGGCGTTGCGCGCGGGCATGTAGCCGCCGAGTTCGGCGCGGCGCTGCTGCATGTAGACGATCTCGGGCGAGTCCTGGGGCGGGCGGTAGGGTGTGCCGTGCTTGGCGGACTCGAGCGGGATGGGGATGTCGAACTGCTTGACGAAGGCCATGAGGGCTTCGTCGGTGAGCTTCTTCTCGGAGTGGGTTGCGTTGCGCGCCTGGGCGGCGCCCATGCCGTAGCCCTTGACGGTCTTGGCGAGGATGACGGTGGGGCCGCCTTTGTGCTCGACGGCGCGCTTGTAGGCGTTGAAGACCTTGACGCGATCGTGGCCGCCGCGGTGGAGGCGGATGAGCTGCTCGTCGGTCAAGTCCTTGACGAGTTCGAGGAGCTCGGGATATTTGCCGAAGAAGTGGCTGCGGAGGAATGCGCCGTCTTTCGCTTTGAAGGTCTGGAAGTCGCCGTCGACGCACTCCTCCATGCGGCGGAGGAGGAGGCCGGTGTGGTCGCGGGCGAAGAGCTCGTCCCAGTCGCTGCCCCAGATGACCTTGATGACGTTCCAACCGGCGCCGAGGAAGACGCCTTCGAGCTCGTCGATGATGCGCTTGTTGCCGCGCACGGGGCCGTCGAGGCGCTGCAGGTTGCAGTTGACGACGAAGATGAGGTTGTCGAGTTTCTCGCGCGCGCCGAGGGAGATTGCGCCGAGGGTGTCGACTTCGTCGGTCTCGCCGTCGCCGAGGAAGGCCCAGATCTTGCGCGGGGTGACCGGGATCAGGCCGCGATGTTCGAGGTAGCGCATGAAGCGGGCCTGATAGATGGCGTTGAGCGGGCCGATGCCCATGGAGACGGTGGGGAAGTTCCAGAACTCGGGCATGAGCCAGGGGTGGGGATAGCTGGAGAGGCCGGGGGTTTCGCGGAGTTCGTGGCGGAAGTTTTTCAGGTGGTCGTCGTCGAGGCGGTTGAGGAGGTAGCTGCGCGCGTAGATGCCGGGCGAGGCGTGGCCCTGGAAGTAGATGAAATCGCCGGGCTGGTCGCGACCTTCGGCGTCCTGATATTTGGCGTGGAAGAAGTGGTTGAAGCCGACTTCGAGCAGCGTGGCGAGCGAGGAGTAGGTGGAGATGTGGCCGCCGATGCCGGGGTCTTTCTTGTTCTGGCCGTGGACCATGGCCATGGCGTTCCAGCGGATGAGGGCTTCGATCTTTCTTTCGAGGGGGCGGTCGCCGGGGTAGGGGACCTCCTCGTGTTTGGGGATGGTATTGCGATAGGGGGTGGTGAGCTCGCTGGTGGTGGTGACGCCGGCCTCGCGGGCGCGGGCGCGGAGGGTGGTGAGGAGCTCGGCGGCGTGCTGCCAGTCTTCGGCGACGACGTCGTCGAAGGCTTCGATCCACTCGGCCATTTCGGCGGAGAAGTCGGTGGTTGCGGGGGCTTCGGCCTTGGTGGTCATTGGGTGGGCTCTCTTGGTGGTGCGGCGGATGGGATTCAAGCGGTGTGTCGCCCAAGGTAAGGATAAATCGGAGGCGGGAGAAACGCTATGTGGAGGGGCTGGCTTGCGGAACGAACAGCAGGTCCTTCTCTACGCTCAGGATGACAATATTTTTACCGCGAGCATTAGCATCGGGCATTTAGGCGACGGGATAGAACTTGAGTTCGGGCATGGGGAAGTCTTTGCGGTTGGCGGTGACGAGGGCGAGTTTGTGTTCGAGGGCGGTTGCGGCGACGATGGTGTCGACGATGCTGAGGGTCTTGCCTTTGCGCGCCCATTTGAACTTCAGGAGTCCCGCGCGTTCCGCGGTGGCTTCGGTAACTGGGAAGAAAGGAAAGGGCGAAAGAAACCTTCTTGTTCTCGTCTCTTCCCCGGGTCTCATGCCGGCATAGACCTCAGCTAAGTTGACGACGGAAACGCTTAGCTGGTGACCCGCTGATGTTGCTGTTGCAAGCATCGTGAGACAGGCTGGACGACCGCACAAGGCATCAATGAGGATGTTGGTGTCCAGTAGCAGGATCACTTCTTGCGCCTCCGGGCCATGATCTTCTCAAACCGCTTATTGTTCTCGTCGCGCAGGGAGCGGACCCATTTGTAGGAGCCTTCGGCAAGCTCGGGGTGGTCTTCGTCCTTCCAGGCGGGCTCTTTGCTGTTGAGGAATTCGAGGATGTGCTCGCGGTTGAACTCCCTCCGCAGGATGTCGGTGACCAGGGCGCTGCGGCCGCGAGGACCCGCTTTCGCATCCACCTGTGCGAGGATTTCGGCCGGAAAAACGATGTGTGCTCTCTTTGCGCCCATAGGGTACTCCCACTGGGAGTGTGACATAGGAGTGGGCTTAATGTCTATGGCATGAAGCATGATTGGGGAGCAAGCGGTGTGGTGGGCGGTATGATCGCAGACGTGAACGATGCGGAGCGGGAGGGGTTAGGCGGTGCGGGGGAGGGCGCCTCGGTGGGCGAGGTGATGGCGCGGCTGCGGGCGGGGGATGTGCGGGCGCTGGCGAGGGCGATTTCGGCGGTGGAGGATGGGGTACCGGGGGCGGGGGAGTTGATGGCGGCTTGCCGGGCGGTGGTGGAGGAGGTGGTTGCGGCGGGTGGGCTGCGGGCGGTGCGGGTGGGGGTGACGGGGCCGCCGGGAGCGGGGAAGAGCACGCTGATCGATGCGATGGTGCGGGGGTGGCGGGAGCGGGGCAAGACGGTGGGGGTGGTGGCGGTCGATCCGACGAGTCCGTATACGGGGGGTGCGCTGCTGGGGGACCGGCTCCGGATGCAGGGGTTTGCCGGAGATGAGGGAGTGTATTTCAGGAGCATGGCGTCGCGGGGTGGGGCGGGCGGGGTGGCCGCGGCGGTGGGCGATGTGTGCGCGGTGATGGAGGCGGCGGGGCGCGAGGTGGTGGTGATTGAGACGGTGGGCGCGGGGCAGGATGAGGTCGCGGTGGCGCGGGTGGCGGACGTGGTGATGGTGGTGCTGGCGCCGGGGATGGGCGACGCGGTGCAGAGCGAGAAGGCGGGGATGATGGAGATCGCGGATGTGTTTGTGGTGAACAAGGCGGACTGCGATGGGGCGGAGCGGATGGAGGGGGAGATTCGCGAGATGCAGGGGCTGGGGGCGCGCGCGGAGGGGTGGGTTGCGCCGGTGGTGCGGACGGTAGCGACGACGGGGGTTGGGGTTGGGGGGTTGATGGAGGCGGTGGAGCGGTGTGTGGGGGAGCGGGGTGCTGGCTCCGAAGCGCGGCGGCGGGTGGAAGGGTTTGTGGGGGGTGGGGCGGAGTTGGACCATGTGGGGATTGCGGTGCGGAGTATTGCGGGGGCACGGGGGTTCTATGAGGCGCTGGGGTTGGTAGTGGGGCGCGAGGAGGTGGTGGAGCAGGAGGCGGTGTGGGCGGCGATGATTCGGCTGGGCGGAACGCGGCTGGAGCTGCTGGAGGCGAGACAAGAAGATTCGGTTATTGGGCGGTTTGTGGCGAAGCGTGGGGAGGGGTTGCATCACATTGCGGTGCGGGTGGGCGATGTGGATGGGGCGTTTGCGCGGATGCGGGCGGAGGGGGTTCGGCTGGTGAGCGATGGAGTGCGCGTGGGTGCGGGTGGGCATCGGTATTTCTTTGTGCATCCGGCGAGTGCGGGTGGGGTGCTGGTGGAGGTTGTGGGTGAGGCGCGCGCGCGATGAAGATTTTGCTGATCGACACGTGCGGGGCGGTGGGGAGCGTTGCGCTGGCGGATACTGAGCCGGCAGCGGTTTTGGCGAGCGAGGAGATGGCGGGGCGGACGGCTTCGGAGAGGCTGGTGGGGGTGGTGCGTGAGTTGGCGGAGCGGAGCGGGGTAGGATTGCAAGAGCTGGGGGCGGTGGTGGCGGTGAGTGGGCCGGGGTCGTTTACGGGGGTGCGCGTGGGGTTGAGCGCGGCGAAGGGGCTGTGCGATGCGCTGGGTGTTCCGGTGGTGACGGCGTCGCGGCTGGCGGTGCTGGCGGAGCGAGGATCGCGTGGAGGTGGGCGGGTGGTTGCATTGTTGGATGCGGGGCGGGGTGAGTATTACTTTGGAGAGTATGTCGGGGGGGTATGTGTGCGCGAGGCGTTGCTGACAAGGGACGAGGTGCTGGAGGCCATGGGACGGGAGGAAGGCGCGGTGGTGATGGTGTGCGAGGCGGCGGTGGCGGAGGCGATGGCGGCGGTTGGGCCTCGGGTGGTGGATGAGCCGAGGGCGGGGGATGCGTTGGGGCTGGCGCTGCAGCGGATTGAGCGGGGTGACTTTGACGATGCCGCGACGGTCGATGCCAACTACCTTCGGCGGACCGATGCGGAGATATTTGCGAAGGCGGGAGCGAGTGGCGGTGCGATTGGGGCGAGGGGCGGGGAGCAACGCGGGATGTTGGGGCGATGAGCGTTGAGGCGATGAATCTGGGTGAACTGCGTGTGCGGCGCGGGCGGGCATCGGATCTGGATGCGATGCTCAGGCTGGAGCGTGCGACGGAGACGGCGCCGCACTGGGCGCCGAGGACTTACGCTGCGATTCTCGGGAGCCAGGAGGCGTTGGCGGGCGGTGTGGAGGGTGCGGCGTTGCGGCGATGTTTGTTTGTCGCTGAGAGTGGCCAGGGGTTGGTGGGGTTTGCGGTTGGGGCGCTGCAACTGGACCAGGTGGGCGACCTGGAGAGTGTGGTGGTGGCGGATTTGGTGAGGCGAAACGGTATTGGGCGGGCGCTGTGCGGCGCGGTGATTGAGTGGTGCCGGGCGCAGGGGGCGTCGGGGATTGCGCTAGAGGTGCGGGCGGGGAGCGCGGGGGCGATTGCGCTCTACGAGGGGCTGGGGTTCGTGGGGGTGGGGCGGAGGGCGGGGTACTACAGCGAGCCAGAGGAGGATGCGCTGATCATGCGGCTCGGTTCGATGGGACTGGAGACGGAGTTGTAGGAGACAAGATTCCGCGAGAGGGGGGAAGCAACCAGGTCCATAGCGCTGATAGACGCGCGACCATGCGTAGCGGGTCGCCTGGCTCGATGCTCCCGGTCAAGAACCGAGGACAAAATGTCCTCAGACAGCTGAGCTGCAACGAGCGATGGCCGGGGACTACTTGGGCGGTCGCGCCGCGCGCCGATTCGCGGCCACACCTCGTCGGTGCCTCGCCACGGGCTTCGTGGCGCCGGCGGCCTCAAACAACTGCCGAAACCCGTGTGCCAACAGTTCGACGGCCTTCTCCAAGGCGCCGAGTTGCCCAACCCGGACTATCGCGACGGATCGGTGCAGGTCAAACGACGGGGGACGCAATACTTTCACGGGATTGCCAGAATGATTTCTGGCAATAAAGCGAGCGGGTAGCAGCCCGACGCCATAACCGGACTGAACGAATGCCAGCTGCATATGCATGTTGTGGATTTCAGCCGCAATCATTGGGGTGAAGCCGGCGCGCTCCATCTGATCGACGAGGCTTGCCCGAAGAAAGCACCCGGGCGGATTGAGCACCCAGGGTGCTCGGCCCAAGCTTTTCCAATCACCGTCAACGTTGCCTGCGGCGCCTTGAACGATCTCCATGCGGTCGCTAGCGATGATGTTCGTGAGAAGAGGTGGAGGCGCGGTTCTACCTTCGGGCAAGAGCACGGCAGCAACGTCGAGTTCACCCGCGAGCAGCCGGTGAATTAGTTCACCGGTAAGTTCGCTCGACAGCCGCAGCCGGACCTTGGGGTATTTCTCAGTCAGCGCCTGAATAGGTTCGATAAGCGTCCCCTCGGCGAGGGCATGCGAGAGCCCGATGCGCAAGAGGCCGTGAGGTTCGGCGTCTCTCGACGTAAGGGATTTCATCGCCTCCGTCCGCTGGAGCAGATCTCGCGCTTGTTCGAGCACCCTGGAGCCAAGCGAGTTCAGACGCGGCGGCTTTACCGAGCGGTCGAGCAACTCGGCACCCAAGGCAGCCTCCAGTCTTTGCACTTGCCGGGTAATCGCAGAGGGCGTCCGGAATAGACGATCAGCTGCACCGGCGATGGACCCGGCATGGGCGAACTCTACGAGGGCGCGCAAATCTTCGAGCAAGGGGGTCTCCTAAAGCGTTCTCGCGACGAGCGACAGAATCGTGCGTCAATGGCAGTATAATCGTGAGAATAATGAATTAGTAGAATTTTACCTCCATTGCTAGTATCGACTTCGGACACACTCGGGACAGGTCAGGTTAGTCCGGGTGTTAGCCGAGTAGAGATATATCACAACAGGAGAAGAGAAAATGACTAAGACTATTATTTTATCCATGTGTCTCGCAGCTTCCTCGCTTTCACTTAATGCACGTGCCCAGGATGAGCGCGCGTATGCTGAGGGCCCGGTCACGGAGGTGGACTACATAGGAGTTGAGTACGGGCATTTTGAAGAGTACATCGATTGGCTAAATTCGACATGGAAGCCGACCATGGAAGCCACGAAGAAAGCTGGGCTAATCATCGATTACAAGGTCTTCAGGCTCACTCCAAAATCACCGGATCAGCCCAATATAATTCTCTGGATCACTTATAAAAACGCGGCTGCGGCTTTAGATAAAGGCGTCGAGCTAGAAGCAGTGGCCAAGGAAGTAATCGGTAGCACCGAGGTTCAGAACAAGGCCAGGGTGGGCCGGAATGAATACAGAAAACTTCTGGGCATAGAATATATTCGTGAACTTATTTTAAAATGAAATCGTTATTGGGTAAGTGGCGGGCCGGGGTGACTGCCAAGAGCCTATTGGCCCAGGTGGTCCCGGGTCTCAATCAGGACGCAGGGTCAGTAGAGGGGCGGGGTGTTGGGGGGGCGGGTCTTCCAGCGGCGGTGCATCCATAGCCACTGGGAGGGGTATTGGCGGATGGCGTCTTCGAGGACGGCGGTGAAGCGGGCGGTGTTGTCGAGGGCGTCGGCTTCGGGGTCGCCGGTGCAGGTGAGGGTGAGCTCGGGGTAGAAGCGGAGGACGTACTGCTGTTCGGATTCTTCCCAAAGGAGGAAGCCGGGGAGGACGGCGGCGCCGGTCCTGAGGGCGACGCGGGCGAGGCCTGAGGCGGTGCAGGCGAGGGTTCCGAAGAAGGGGACGAAGACACCCTGGGGCGGGGTCATGTTGGTGTCCATGAGGATGCCTACGGTGTCGCCGTTGCGCATGGCGGCGATGAGGCCGCGGGCGAAGTCGTCCTTGTGGAGGACGCGGTTGCCGTGCTGGCAGCGGATGCGGTTGACGAGGGCGTCGACGAGTGGGTTGTCGAGGCGGCGGATGACCATGCCCATAGGGTAGCCGGCGAGGGAGTGGTAGAAGCTGGAGAGCTCCCACGCGCCAAGGTGCCCGGTGAGGACGAGGACGCCCTTGCCGCGGGCGCGGGCGGCGAGGTAGTGGTCGAGGCCTTCATAGCGGATGAAGGTTGAGGCGAAGGCGGGGGTGTAGGTGGACATCTGGCAGAACTCGGCGAGGAGCCAACCCAGATTTCGGTATTCGAGGCGGAGGAGGAGGGCGCGCTCAGAGGCGGGCAGGCCGGGGAAGGCGAGGGCGAGGTTCTGCATGCCGGTGCGGCGGAGGCGGCCGAAGGAGCCGTGCGCGATGCTGCCGACGCGCGCGCCGAGGGCGCGGGCTGCGCGGCGGGGAAGGGCGCGGAGGAGATGGATGCCCAGCCAGACGAGGACGAATTCGAGCCGGTGACGGAGGGTGGGGGTGGGAGGGTCGGGTCTTGATGGGTCGTCGCGGGTCAAGCGTCCAGTCTATCTTTTCGGCGGGGATTCACGATTGGATAGACGCCGGGGGAGGGCCGGGAGATTACGCAGCAATGTTTGCCAGCCGAGAGCTTCGGCTGGCGGACATGGGGTGTGCAATGCGCCGGTCTAGCGACCGCTTCTGTCGTCCTTGGAGGTGACGAAGTTCCGGGCCACGGTGCGGACGAAGGGCTTGGCGTTGTCGGGGACGGGCTGATTGCCCTTGAGGATGGTGTCGAAGGGGATGTCGGCGCCGTACTCGGTGCGGGTGTCGTCGGCGTTCTGAGAGAGGACGGTGCCGTCGAGGTCGAGGCCGGCGAAGAGGCCCTTGGAGCGGGAGTAGGTGAGGAACTCGGCGTTGAGTTTCCAGTCGGTGCCTGCCTGGGCGTTGCGGCCGACCGGGCCGGCGGATGCGGCGGCATCGGCGCCCAGTTTAACCTTGTTCTTGAGCATGTCCTGGAGGCCGTTCTGGTTCATGGCGATGAGGACGAGGTCGGTGGACTGGCCGCCGATCTGCCAACCGAAGCTGCCGCCCTCGAGGCGGACGAAGACAGGAGCGCTCCAGCCGTTGGGGGTGCGGCAGGTCGCGACGCCCTGGCCGTACTGCGCGCCGACGACGAAGGCGCCCTTCTTGTAGGCGGGGATCACGGCTACGCAGCTTGCGCCGGCAAGGATGCCGCGGGGGATGCCCTTGTCTGGAGTGGCCATGATCTCATTCATGACGTCCTGGGCGGCGGTCAGCCGGTCTGCCAGCTTGGCCTGATCGGACTGGGCGAAGCCTGAGAGTGTTGTGGTGATGAGGACCGTTGCAAAAAGAATCCCGAATGTCTTTTTCATTGATTTCACCTTTATCGCATGTCCGGCGCATCGCCATTTGGGATGCCCGGAGAAACTGGGACTTGCAGAAGCTAGATTGCCACAGCAAACATGCATCCACTGCGTACGATGGGGTGGGGGTACCGGGAGTTGTACGGGGACGAGGAGGAAACCGAGGGGCGGCCGGGCGCCGAGGGAGAGAAACAGGCAAAAAATGGGGGCTACGAGAGCCACACAGCTTGCGCTGTATAACCTTGTAGCCCCTCTCCCAGGTCTGTGTTGCAGGTTCATAGTGTGCCTTATGTATAGGGGAGACAACGGTACGAAGGTCTAGAGACCTTAGTACCCATATTGTTTACTGAGTAGTAAACATCGCTGAGTGCGGGTTTCGATAGGGAAACGCGTTTACGGGCGCGGACTTACGGGAATATGACCCGCTGAATTGAGGCGGCGGTCTATTCGAAGCGGGTGGAGGGATGAACGGTGAGGGCGATGCGGTTGCTGACGCCGACTTTGTGCATGAGACGGCTGATGTGGGCCTTGACGGTGCCCTCTTCGATACCGAGGGCGAGGGCGATCTCGCGGTTGGGCTGGCCGGCACGAAGGAGCGTGAGAACCTCGCGCTCGCGGGCGGTGAAGGCGGGGGGAGCGAGGTTGGGCTTGGCCGCGTCGTGCGGCGCATCGAGCAGGCGGGCGAGGACCTTGCGCGGG
Source organism: Acidobacteriaceae bacterium (assembly GCA_050014235.1). GTDB lineage: Bacteria > Acidobacteriota > Terriglobia > Terriglobales > Acidobacteriaceae > Edaphobacter. The sequence goes on along the minus strand of JBEKDS010000035.1, from coordinate 1,378 downwards.
GCCCAGACGGAGCCGTCGCGGACCATCTCGATGGCCATGCGAATCTCGGACTCCTTGGAGGTGAGCGGGAGGTAGCCCTTGGCGCCGGCACCGATGACGCGCTCGATGTATTCGTGGCAGGTGTCGCTGCCGAGGACGATGAGGCGGAGCTGGGGACGCACCTTGCGAAAGGTGGCGACGAGTTCGAAGAGATGGTCGGTGCATTCGGCGTCGATGAGGACGAGGGAGAGGTTGACGTCGTCGAGGGCGCCGGGGACGGAGAGATGAACGATCTCGAGTTGCAGGGCCTCGGAGAAGATGGCTTTGAGGCCGAGGACGCGCAAGGGGTCGGTTGCGACGACTCCTACGCGCTCGGCGACCTTGGGATTGGCTTCCGCCATAGGAACGACAGCCTCATTTCTCAGCGGGGCGGGACATTTGCGAGTGCAAAGTAAGTATCTTTTGGACTCTTAGACTTGCACTTTACCGCTAAAGTTTCGGCAGGACGATACCTTGTTGATTCTGGTATTTGCCCTTGCGGTCGGCGTAGCTCACCTCACAGACTTCGTCGGACTGGAAGAAGAGGATCTGGCAGAGGCCTTCGTTGGCGTAGATGCGGGCGGGGAGCGGGGTGGTGTTGGAGATTTCCAGGGTAACGAAGCCCTCCCACTCGGGCTCGAATGGGGTGACGTTGACGATGATGCCGCAGCGGGCATAGGTGGATTTGCCGACGCAGATGGTGAGGACGTCGCGGGGGATTTTGAAGTACTCGATGGAGCGGGCGAGGGCGAAGGAGTTGGGCGGGACGATGACGCTGGGCGCAACGACGGTGACGAAGGAACGCTCGTCGAAGGCCTTGGGGTCGATGATGGCGGAGTTGACGTTGGTGAAGATCTTGAACTCGTCGGAGACGCGGAGGTCGTAGCCGTAGGAGGAGAGGCCGTAGGAGATGACGCCCTCGCGGACCTGTTTCTCGCTGAATGGGACGATCATCTGATGGTCGGTTGCCTGCTGGCGGATCCAGCGGTCGCTCTTGATGGACATGCGGTGGTGGTTTCCTTCTGGCGGGGAGTGTCCGGTCCGGAGTTCGATGTGCGGCGCCGGGAGGCGCTGGGTCGGGGTGGGACGGTCCGCGTTGGTTTGGATAGGCAAATCTTACGGCAGCGGTGGCGCGTTGACAATCGAGGGCTGAGTTCCTAACATCACGACAGCTAGGCTTTGTGCAACTTCCTGACGCGGTGCGAACGATTTGCGCGAGAGAGGCGACCTCAAGTGATTAAGCAGGACCTGATACAGCGCGTCGTGGAGCGGACCGGGCTGCCGCGCACGAAAGCGGAGGCCGCGGTCGACGCGATCTTCGACAGCATGAAGAAGACATTGATTGCGGGCGACCGGATCG
>JBEKDS010000034.1:0-29247 GCA_050014235.1 Acidobacteriaceae bacterium | reverse complement strand
ACCGGCTCGGCCAAGCTACCTGCGGGCACCGAGATGGTGATGCCCGGCGACAACATCTCGCTCGAGGTCACGCTGCACACCCCGGTCGCGATGGAGAAGGGCCTGCGCTTCGCTATCCGCGAAGGCGGCAAGACCGTCGGAGCAGGAACGATTACGGAGATCATCAAATAGCGAGGGCCAACGAGGGCTGCCGGGCTTGCCAAAAAGATACGGCCGGCAGCCACTCCAAACGATCTTTGAGTAGGAAGAAAGAGACAGACCATGGCAAGACAGAGAATCAGAATCCGTTTGAAGGCGTACGACTACCGCGTGCTCGACACGTCGACCGGCGAGATTGTCGATACGGCGAAGCGCACCGGCGCGCAAGTTGCGGGACCGATTCCGCTGCCGACGATGAAGAACAAGTACTGTGTACTCCGATCGCCGCATGTGGACAAGAAATCGCGCGAGGCATTTGAGATTCGCACCCACAAGCGGCTGATCGACATATTGGAGCCGACGCAGCAGACGGTCGATGCGCTGATGAAGCTCGATCTGCCGGCCGGCGTCGATGTAGAGATCAAGACGGTTCAGAAATAGAATCAATTTGTAACCCCGGCAGTGCTGAAGGTTTTTCGCTGCAGCATGATGAGGAAAGGAAAGCAACGATGTCTGTTACAGGAATTCTCGGCAAGAAGATCGGCATGACCCAACTCTTTGACGACCGAGGCGATGTTCACCCGGTGACCGTCCTGAAGGCCGGCCCATGCGTGATCACACAGTTGAAGACGCAGGCGAAGGACGGCTACGACGCGGCGCAGATCGGCTATGTCGACTTCATCAAGGCCTCCAAGGTGAACAAGGCGATGACGGGCCACTTCGCGAAGTCGAATGTGCCGGCGGTGCGTATGATCAAAGAGGTCCCGGTCGAGAGCGCCAAGGAAGGCGACGCTGCCGCGGTCAAGGCGGGCGATCGGGTGATGGTTGACATCTTCTCCGACGAGAAGTTTGTCGATGTGATCGGCACCTCAAAGGGACGCGGATTTGCCGGCGTGGTTCGGCGCCATCACTTCGGAGGCGGTCCCAAGGCTCACGGTCATATGTTCCAGGTGCAGGGCTCGATCGGTGCGTCGTCGTTTCCGTCGCGCGTCTTCCCCGGCCAGCGGATGCCTGGACACATGGGTCACGCGCAGATCACGGTGCGCAACCTGCGCATTCGCGGCATCGATATCGAGGACAATCTGCTGATGGTTGAAGGCGCAGTGCCCGGCCCGCGCGATGGGTATGTGCTGATCTCGAAGGCGAAGGCGCCGCCACGCGAGCGCCGCGGATTTGCCGGAGCCACGACGCTTGATCCGTTGAAGGCGTCGAAGAAGGCGGCACCGAAGAAGAAGTAGGACTGCGTGTCTGGGGATCGCCCCTTTGATCTAGAGGCTGGATGCGAGATGCACTTGTAGCAGAACGAGTAAAGCGCCTTGCGGAGAAGAGACCGGGCAGCACAGCGAAGCAAAGCATAAGGCCCGCCGCATCGATGGCGGGCATGAAGAGAGAAGAGAAGAAGATGGCAAAGATCAACGTAGTGAATCTCGGTGGAAAGAAGGTTGGGGAGCTTGAGCTGCTCGACGAGGTGTTCCCCGCTGAGGTCAACGACGCACTGTTGTGGGAATCGGTGAAGCACTATCGCGCCGCGCTTCGCCAGGGCACGGCATCGACGAAGAACCGCGCGGACGTCTCGGGCGCGGGCAGGAAGTTGTGGAAGCAGAAGGGCACGGGCCGCGCGCGGGTCGGATCGATTCGCACGCCGCTATGGCGGGGCGGCGGAACGGTGCACGGGCCGAAGCCGCGCAGCTATGAGTACGCCTTCCCGCAGAAGAAGCTGATGGGCGCGCTGCGGTCGGCGATTGCGGCCAAGATTGCCGACGGCAAGTTCACCGTGGTTGAATCGTTCGAGGTCGCTGAGGCAAAGACGAAGCTCTTTCGCGCGGCGCTCACGAAGCTGGAGGCTGGCAAGACGACACTGCTGGTCGAGTCGAGCCGCAAGCTGGACGAGAAGCTCTACCTGGGCTCGCGCAATCTGGCGCATGTGGAGCTGGTGCTCAGTTCCGAGGTGCATCCCTACGATTTGCTGCGCTACGAGCATGCGGTCTTCTCGAGAGACGCGATTGAGACCCTGCAGGAGACGTTGAAGAAGTTCGTGTCCAAGCGCGATAAGGCATCCGGTGAGCGGAAGGCCGCCGCGGAAAAGGAGATTGCATAATGCCGACCCTCTATACCGTGATTCGCCGCCCGCTGATTACCGAGAAGGGCATAGGCGTGAAGGAGACCCAGAACACGCTGGTCTTCGAGGTAGACATGAAGGCCACCAAGACCGAGGTCAGGCAGGCGGTTGAGACGCTGTTTAAGGTCAAGGTGACCGGAGTGCGCACGGCGACCGTTGAAGGCAAGGAGCGGCGCCGGGGCAAGTTTTCTGGCTTCCGTCCCGATTGGAAGAAGGCTTATGTCCGGCTGAAGGACGGGCAGAAGATGCCGGAGTATCTGAATAGCATGTAATCGCAGTTGTGAGTTTTGAGAGCTAGCTGAGGTTAGAGGCCAAGGCTAGGAGCTAAAGAAAATGCCGATTAAATCATTTCGACCGATTACTCCGACCCTCCGTTTCCAGACGAAGCTGGTCAACGACGACCTGACGACGGACAAGCCACATAAGCCGCTGCTCGGGGTCAAGCAGCGCACCGGCGGGCGCAATTCGACGGGGCGCATGACCATCCGCCACCAGGGCGGAGGTCACAAGCAGAAGCTGCGGCTGATCGACTTCAAGCGCGATAAGTATGGGATCCCGGCCACAGTCGCGACGATCGAGTACGATCCCAACCGCAGCTCGCGGATTGCTCTGGTGAGCTATGCGGACGGCGAGAAGCGCTACATTATTCAGCCAGTCGGGCTGAAGGTGGGCCAGTCGATCATGAGCGGGCCCGACGCGGACATTCTCGTGGGCAATGCGCTTCCGTTGAAGAACATTCCCGCCGGCACGACGGTGCATAACATCGAACTTCGCCCGGGGAAGGGCGCGCAGATGGCTCGGTCGGCGGGCTCCTCCGCGCAGCTGGTCGCTAAGGAAGGCGATTATGCGCTGCTCAAGCTGCCTTCGGGCGAGACCCGGAAGGTGCTGGTCGAGTGCATGGCCACCATCGGCCAGGTCGGCAATACAGACCACGAGAACGTCTCGATCGGCAAGGCAGGGCGCAACCGCTGGAAGGGAATCAACCCGTCGAACCGCGGCGTCTCGATGAACCCGGTTGACCACCCGCACGGCGGCGGCGAAGGCAAGACCTCCGGCGGCCGGCACCCGGTCACTCCGTGGGGCCAGCCCACGCGGGGCTACAAAACGCGCAACAACAAGCGGACCGACGCGTTCATCGTGAGCCGCAGGAGCAAGTAGGCAAGACAAACGTTGTAGATATTGGAGCAGGTACACATGGCACGTTCCGCGAAGAAGGGTCCGTTCATCGACGCGCATCTTCAGACGAAGATCACGGTGATGAACCAGACCAATGACAAGAAGGTATTGCGCACCTGGTCTCGCCGCTCGACGATCTTCCCCGACATGGTCGGGCATACGATCGCCGTGCACAATGGGCGCAAGTTTATTCCCGTGTATGTGACCGAGAACATGGTCGGGCACAAGCTGGGCGAGTTTGCTGCGACGCGCACGTTCAAGGGCCACTCGGCGCGCGCGGCTGAGACCTCGGCTAAGCCGAAATGACCGGGTCTGCGAGGCGTCTGATCCCCGCTCGGTCATTCGAGGACGGATGGCGACGAAGGATGCTGCTGGAGAAGTTGAGTTGGTAGAAGGATCGAAGGTAGGGCGATGAACGTTCGAGAAAAAATCCGGGAGTTTCGCGCGGAGGCCAGGTTCCAGCGCACCAGTCCGCAGAAGGCAAAGCTTGTGCTGGACACCATCAAGGGCATGCGCGTGGAGCAGGCGCTGAACACGGTCCACTTCTCGACCAAGCGGATGGCGCCGGTAATCGAGAAGGTGCTGCGCTCGGCGATCCAGAACGCGACGTACGTGTCGCAGGAGCAGGGGCTCGATGTGGACGTCGACAACCTGTATGTGCGCACAGCAGTGGCCAATGAAGGGCCGCGCATGAAGCGCATCCGGCCGGCGCCGATGGGTCGTGCGTTCCGTTACCAGCGCAGGCTGGCTCACATCATCGTGACCGTGGCGGAGAAGAAATCGGTGAACACACCCGCGGCGGCAGTTGAGCCGGAGGTGCCCGCGGTGAAGAAGCGGACGCCGAAAAAGGCAGCAGCAAAGAAGACGGCCGCAAAGAGGGCCCCGGCCAAGAAGGCAGCGAGCAAGTAGAAGGTCAGGACATTTTGAAGCAGTGCATGCGCCCCTCCGGCTCAACCGGTACTAGGGCGAGGTAAAGGAAGCTATGGGACAGAAGGTCCATCCGTACGGATTACGCCTCGGCATCAACAAGCCGTGGAAGTCGCGTTGGTTTGTGGAGCGCGGCTACGACAAGCTGCTGGTCGAGGACGTAAAGCTGAAGGCTGAGCTGCGCGAGAAGCTGAAGGCCGCGGGGGTCAGCTCGGTCGAGGTCGAGCGCCCGGGCAACAAGCTGCGCCTGATCATTCGCACTGCGCGCCCGGGCATCATTATCGGGCGCAAGGGCGCGGAGATCGACAAACTCAAGGCCGACATCCAGAAGCGCACCTCGCGCGAGGTCTTCATCGACATTCTCGAGGTCAACAAGCCTGAACTCGACGCGCAGCTGGTGGCCGAGAATATTGCATTGCAGTTAGAGAAGCGGGTCAGCTTCCGCCGCGCCATGCGCAAGTCGGTCGACTCGGCGCTGCGCTTCGGTTGCAAGGGGATTAAGGTGCGGGTCTCCGGCCGGCTGAACGGCAATGAGATCGCGCGCTCAGAGTGGTATCTGCAGGGACGTCTTCCGCTGCATACGCTGCGCGCCGACATCGACTATGGATTCGCCGAGGCGCATACCACCTACGGCATTATCGGGGTCAAGACATGGGTCTATCGCGGAGACATCTACGAGCAGAAGAAACGCCGCGACCAGGGCGTTAGCACGGGCGTGTTCTAGGGAGCAGTTGTGAGTCAACAGTTTTGGCGGCCAGGAACAACGGGGCCGGAGTTAGAGGATTTTTCTTATGTTGATGCCAAAGAAGGTGAAGTTTCGCAAGCAGCAGCGCGGTCGCATGTGCGGTAAGGCATGGCGCGGGTCCGACCTCTCGTTCGGCGATTTCGGGCTGAAGGTGCAGGAGTGCGGCTACATCACCGACCGGCAGATCGAGGCGAGCCGCATCGCGATGACCCGCTTCATCAAGCGCGGCGGCAAGGTCTGGCTGCGTATCTTCCCGGACAAGCCGATCACCAAGAAGCCTGCCGAAACCCGCATGGGCAAAGGCAAAGGCGCGCCGGATCACTGGGTCGCGGTGGTTCGGCCGGGCAAGATTCTGTTTGAGATGGAAGGCGTGGCGCCAGACATCGCCCGCGAGGCGATGCGCTTAGCGGCGCACAAGCTGCCGCTCAAGACGGCGTTCATTCAGCGCCACGATGTTAAGGAAGCGGTCGCGGCAAAGTAATTGCGCGGACGAAAGAATTTGTAACGAAAGAAGACGACTATGGAAATCGATAAGATCCGTAACCTCACCGGCGAAGAGCTGACGAGCCAGCAGACGAAGGCAGCTGAGCAGCTCTTCCGCCTGCGCTTCCAGAAGAGCCTGGGCAACAACGAGGGCATCAAGAAGCTGCGCGGGCTGAAGCTGGACATCGCCCGCATCCAGACTGTGGCCCGTGAGCGGACACTCGCTCCGGCAGAGCCAAAAGCGATTACTGTCGCACCGGTCGCGAGCCCGCGCATCCAGCGCAAGAAAGCGAAGAAGGAATAACTATGGCAGACACAACCAAGACGCCCGCAGCCGCGGCTCCCGAGACGCAGGCCTCAAGACGCAACGAGAAGGTCGGCCTGGTGGTCTCGACCAAGATGCAGAAGACGATCGTGGTCGAGATCGAGATGCGCAAGGCGCATCCCAAGTACAAGCGGGTGATGAAGTCCAACAAGAAGTTCTATGCGCACGATGAGCTGAACTCCGCACGTGTTGGCGATGTGGTGCGCATCCGCGAGGCGCGGCCGCTCTCAAAGTTGAAGCGCTGGTCGCTTGAGGAGATTGTGCGCCGGTCGTCGCTCACGCAGCTCGACGAGACGAGCCCGGTCACGGAGACGATTTAAGCGCTTCGGGGGGAAGGCCCTCCGCAATGTCACCGAGTGCGGGCGATTGCCCGAGGGTCTTTGGACCCAGGAGAACGATATGTCAGTACAGATGAGAACGATGCTCGAGGTTGCCGACAACTCCGGCGCGCGCAAGCTGCAGGTGATCCTGCCCTTGGGCGGCGGCCTGGGTAAGAAGGCCGGGCTGGGCGATGTGGTCACAGCCGCGGTCAAGGAAGCGTCGCCTGACGGCACGGTGAAGAAGGGCAAGGTGGTAAAGGCGGTGATTGTGCGCACGCGCAAGGAGTACCGCAGGCGCGATGGCACGTATATCCGCTTCGACCAGAACGCGGCCGTGGTAATCAACGATACGAATGAGCCGGTTGGCACACGCGTCTTCGGACCGGTGGCTCGCGAGCTGCGCGAGAAAAAGTTCCTGAAGATTGTCTCGCTCGCACCCGAGGTGATTTAGAGGCAGTTGTGAGTTCGCGGTGGTTACGTCAGTTCAAAAGCGGAGTCCGGCTCCGACAGATGGCCGAGGAAGGGTGCAAGATGGCAGGGATCAAGATTAAGCGCAACGACACCGTCGAAGTGATCGCGGGCAAGGACAAGGGCAAGCGGGGCCGCGTGTTGCGTGTCATCGCCGACAAGGATCGGCTCCTGGTCGAGCACGTGATGATGATCAAGAAGCATGTGAAGCCCAATCCGCAGAAGAACATCAAGGGCGGCATCGCGGAGCAGGAGTCGACCATCCACATCTCGAATGTGATGCTGGTCGATGCCGAGGGCAACAAAACCAGGGTCGGCACGCGCTACGAAGGCGACAACAAGGTCCGCTTCTCTAAGGCGAGTGGCAACACGATCCCGGAGAAGAAGAAGTAGTGAAGTATTAGGTACGTTATTCATCCCACGAATCGGTATACGGGCAGGTTGCCACTCCGGAGATCGTGGAGAAAGCGAAGCAGACCATGGCAACACGATTCAAAGAGAAGTACCTGACGGAGATCCGGCCGGCGATTGCGAAGGAGCTGGGGATCAGCAACACGATGGCGATTCCCAGGCTGGAGAAGATCGTCATCAACATGGGCTTGGGCGAAGCGACCCAGAACGTCAAGATCATGGACCCGCTGGTGGCGGACCTTGCCTCAATCGCCGGCCAGAAGCCGGTGACCACCAAGGCGAAGAAATCGATCGCGGCCTTCAAGGTGCGCGAGGGGATGCCGATCGGCGCGATGGTGACGCTGCGCGGCGACAAGATGTACGAGTTTCTCGACCGGCTCATCTCGATTGCGCTGCCGCGCGTGCGCGACTTTCGCGGAGTCTCATCGAAGAGCTTTGACGGGCGGGGCAACTACACACTTGGTCTGCGCGACCAGTTGATCTTCGCCGAGATCGACTACGCGAAGGTGGACAAGCTGAAGGGCATGAACGTCACGATCGTTACCACCGCAGCCGACGACAACGGGGCGCGCGCGCTGCTGAAGGGTTTTGGCATGCCGTTCCGGGTCGGCGCATAAGGGCGCTCACGCTGACAACAGAATTTGTATCAGGAGAATTTGTAACAGAATAGAGAGCATAAATTATGGCAACTACCGCAAAGCGCGTCAAAGACGCAAGGAAACCGAAGTTCAAGTCCCGCCAGCACAACCGCTGCCAGTTGTGCGGCCGTCCCCGCGCGTTTCTGCGCAAGTTTGGGGTCTGCCGCCTGTGCTTCCGGTCGCTTGCGCTCAAGGGCGAGATTCCGGGCGTGGTGAAGTCAAGCTGGTAAACCCGCGGGTGCGCCAACCTGTATAATTGTGTGGTTGGCATAGCCGTATCACCCCCCAGAGACCTCGTCCGTCAGGGACGCTGAAGTCTGGAGGTAGTTCCACCAAGACCTCAACTCAGGTCAAGATGAGCAGCAACATTCCCGCTGGTTCCCGTGCGCAGAGAGTGCGCCCGGGCGAACGGGGAATGAAGGAGAATGAATGAACCTTACCGATCCAGTAGCCGACTTCCTGACGCGCATCCGCAACTCGATCCGTGCGCGCCATCAGAAGCTCGACGTGCCTGCCTCCAAATTGAAGAGCGAGATTGCCCGCATTCTGAAAGAGGAGGGCTACATCGCGAACTACAAGCCAACCGAAGAGGGCGGAACGAAGATCCTGCGCGTGTACCTCAAGTACGGCCCGAACAACGAGGCGGTCATCCGCGACCTGCAGCGAGTCTCGCGCCCGGGATGCCGGGTGTATCTCGGCCGCGACGAGATTCGCCGGGTGCAGGGCGGGCTCGGCATCTCGATCATGACGACCCCGAAGGGTGTGATGACGGGACGCCAGGCGCGGCGTGAGGGCGTGGGCGGTGAGATCCTTTGCGAGGTTTGGTGACCCCGTGCGCTCGCGGTTTCTGAGCGCTGTCTGTAACCGATTAAGTTGCATGGCGTGAGAGATCGCCAGGCTGCAGTGGAACGGAGAGATGCAAGCGCTCTTCGCGACTCGCAAGCCACAGAGAAGGAACAAGAGATGTCTCGTATCGGCAAGAAGCCAATCCCGGTGCCAGCCGGCGTGAAGTATACGGTCAGCCAGGATGGCAACACCGTGCTCGTCGAAGGCCCCAAGGGCAAGGTCTCCGCCATGCTTCCCGGCGGGATCAAGCTGGTGCAGAAGGACGGCAACCTGATCGCCGAACGCCAGAATGACAAGCAGGCGGCGTTTCATGGGCTGGCTCGCGCGCTGGTTTCGAATGCGGTCACTGGTGTGACCGCGGGTTGGACCAGGGACCTGGACATTGTCGGCATTGGGTACCGCGCTGAAATGAAGGGCAAGAACACTGTCGTGTTCACGCTGGGATTTTCGCACCCGATCGAGTTTCCGCTGCCCACGGGCATTGAGGTTGCGATCGATCCGAAGCAGACGCACCTCACCATCTCCGGCATCGACCGCCAGAAGGTGGGCCAGGTAGCCGCGGACATGCGATCGCTGCGCAAGCCCGACCCATACAAAAACAAGGGCGTGCGCTATACGGGCGAGAGATTGAAGAAGAAGGTCGGCAAGACCGGAGCGAAGTAAAGGCAGTTGTGAGTTATGAGTTGTGAGTAACAACTCATAGCTCACAACTCACAACTGTAGTTACAAACCGAACGTCTCCAGATTCTGGCGACGCTATTAGGAAGGAATGATAAAGACATGCTGAATCCACGCGAACGCAATGTAATCCGCAAGCGCGTCCACACGCGCATCCGCGAGAAGATGTCGGGCACGGCCGAGCGCCCCCGGCTGAACGTCTATCGCTCGTTGAACCACATCTACACCCAGCTGATCGACGACCTCAATGGAGTGACCCTGGTGTCGGCATCTTCGTTCGGCAAGAAAAGCGAAGAGAAGGGCTATGGCGGCAACGTGGCCGCCGCGAAGTCTGTCGGCAAGTTGATCGCCGAGCGCGCGCAGGAGAAGGGCATCAAGAAGGTAGTCTTCGACCGCGGCGGATATCTCTACCACGGCCGGGTGAAGGCGCTGGCGGACGCGGCCCGCGAGGCGGGTCTGGAGTTTTAAGTTTTGGTTTTGGCGGCCCGCGCGGCAGCCGGAAAGATGGACAGTATATGGCTCTGATGAAGAAAAAATTGGACGCGAACCGGCTCAACCTCAAGGATGAGGTGGTCTCGATCAATCGCGTCACTAAGGTGGTCAAGGGCGGCAAGAACATGTCGTTCGCGGCGCTGGTGGTGATTGGCGATCCGGGCGAGGGGGTAGTTGGCTACGGCTCGGGCAAGGCCAAGGAAGTTCCACAGGCGATCCGCAAGGGAATCGAGGCGGCGAAGAAGAACCTGTTCAAGATCAACCTCACCGAGACGACAATTCCGCACCAGGTGCTGGGACATTTCGGGGCCGGTTGGGTGATGCTGAAGCCCGCGCCGGAAGGGACGGGCGTGATCGCCGGCAAGACAGTGCGCGCGGTGATGACCTCCGCCGGCGTGCAGAACGTGCTGACCAAGTCGCTCGGTTCGGCCAACCCGCACAACGTCATCAAGGCCACGTTCGATGCGCTGATCCAGCTTCGCAACAAGGCCGAAGTGGCCGCATTGCGCGGCAAGTCATTAGAGGAGCTGTAATCATGGCCAAGACAAAGGCGGCTGCAACCATCAAGCTGCAGTACTTCCGCTCGAAGATATGCACTCCGGTGAAGCACAAGCTGGTCATCACAGGCCTCGGCTTCACCCGGTTGAACCAGATCGTCGAGCGGGAAGATACCCCGTCGGTGCGCGGGATGGTGGCCAAGGTGCCTCATCTTGTCCGCGTCGTAGAGTAACTAAGAGCAAGCTATTAGTCTTCAGCAGCTAGCTTCCTGTTTTACGCGCCGAGGCGCAAGCCGCGGCGAACTACATGCGAGTCGAGGAAGGGCGATCTGCCGCTGGTTCATGCAAAAGCCAGCGGGCTAGAACCCAGATTCTCGGCCTTATAGCGAGGAAAAAGAGATGGCAATCCGCAATTTATCCAACCTTCGCGCCCCCAAGAAAGCGAATGAGAACAAGAAGCGCGTCGGGCGCGGCATGGGCTCGGGCATGGGCAAGACTTCAACCCGCGGGCACAAGGGACAGGGCTCGCGTTCCGGCTCGTCGCTGATGCGCGGCTTTGAGGGCGGCCAGATGCCGCTGCATCGCCGCCTGCCCAAGCGCGGCTTCAACAACGTCTTCCGAGTGGAGTACACCGTTCTTGGACTGGACCGTATCGCGGAGATTCTTGCCACGGCGCCGGGGACGGAGTTTACCCTCGAGACCATCGCCTCGCTGGGGCTGCTGCGCAAGAAGGGCGGCCTGGTCAAGGTGCTCAATAACGGCGAGCTGGCCGGCCCGGTCACCATCCATGCGCACAGGTTCTCGAAGACGGCGCAGGAGGCCATCGAGAAGGCCGGCGGCAAAGCGGTCCTGATCGGCTAGGACTTTCCCGTGCAAGTCACCGTCGGTTTCAGCTACGATTAGGCTTGCTGCAAAGGCAAGCCGCACGATCCAGAAGCGCAATACTGAGGTTTCGATGTTAGAGAAGTTCGCCAACATCTTTCGCATTCCCGATCTGCGCAAGCGCGTTCTTTTCACGCTGGGGCTGCTGGCGGTGTATCGCTTCGGCGCGTTCATCCCTACGCCCGGGATCAACTCCGACGCGCTCATGCAGTACTTCAACGCGAACTCGGGTTCCGCGCTTGGCCTGGCGGACCTCTTCACCGGAGGCAATCTCCGCCGCTTCACCATCTTCGCGCTTGGCATCATGCCGTATATCACCGCATCGATCATCTTCCAGCTGCTCACAGTCATCTATGAGCCGCTGGCCAAGCTGCAGAAGGAGGGCGAACTCGGTCGCCGCAAGATCACCCAGTGGACGCGCTACGTCACCGTCCTGCTGGCAATCGTTCAATCCTTCGGCCTGGGCCTCGCGCTCACCAGCTCCTCGACCCCGATGACCACCATCCCGCGTGGCGCCTTCATCCCAATGTGCATCATCACGCTCACCGCGGGTACAGCATTCATCATGTGGCTGGGCGAGCAGATTACCGAGCGCGGCATCGGGAATGGCATGTCGCTGCTGATCTTTACCGGCATCGTGGTTGGCCTGCCGCGGGGCATCATGGATCTCTATGGGAAGGCTCGGGACAGCGCGTGGGGCGCCTTTACTCCGATCGCCATTGTGATCCTCATTGTGGCCATGGTCGCCGTAGTCGCGTTCATCGTCTTCGTCGAACGCTCCGAGCGGCGAATTCCGGTGCAGTACGCCAAGCGGATCGTTGGGCGCAAGATGATGGGCGGCCAGTCCACACATCTTCCGCTCAAGGTCAACTCCGGCGGCGTGATGCCTGTAATCTTCGCCAGCTCGATGCTCTCTGTGCCGCTGCTCCTCACGGGCAGAAGTTTTTTTGGAAGCGCCAAGGTGGAGGACACCACCTTCTTCGGTCCCATCCTCCGCGCGATAGCCCCCGGCGAGCCTTGGTATGAGATTTTGCAGATCACTGCCATCATTTTCTTCGCCTACTTCTACATTTCCATCGTCTTCCGCCCGGATGACATTGCCGACAATATGCGCAAGTACGGCGGCTTCATCCCGGGCATCCGGCCGGGCCGCAGGACATCGGATTTCATCAACGATGTGCTGACCCGTATCACGCTGGTCGGCGCGCTCTACCTTTGCATCATCACGGTCATCCCGACCTTCCTCATCAGCGGCATCCACTTCAACCATCTCTGGCTGATTGGCCCGGTCTTCGACCGGCTGCCCGCCTGGATGACCAACGGCCTGGGCGTGAACTTCTACTTCGGCGGTACGTCGCTGCTGATTGTGGTGGGCGTCGCGATGGATACCGTGCAGCAGATCGAATCGCAGCTGATCATGCGCCACTACGACGGCTTCTCTCCCAAGAGCGGTCGCATCCGTGGCCGGCGTAGCTGGTAGGCGCGGCCAATTTGACCCTCGACCCCACATCCCATCCGGCTGTCGCAACAGAGGTCGCGTTTCTGCCCGGGCCCATCCTGCTTCTGGGCGCACCCGGCGTCGGCAAAGGCACGCAGGCGCAGCTTCTGGTGACGGAATACGGCATTCCGCAGATCTCGACGGGAGATATTCTGCGCGCCATCAGGTCCGACCCCGCAAAGGCGCAGACGCAGCAGGGCTTTATGGCCAAAGGGCTGATGGATCAGGGCCTGCTGGTTCCCGACGATCTGGTGAATGAGCTGGTGGCCGACCGGCTGACGGAGCCGGACACCGCGCGCGGTTATATCTTGGACGGCTATCCACGCACCCTGCCCCAGGCGATGTGGCTGGATGACCACCTGGGTTCGGTCCGCGCAGCTCTGCCGCCCAGACTTCCCGTCGTCGCCGTCAATATCGCCGCTGCCTATGAGCAGCTGTTGCTGCGCATCACCGGTCGCCGCACCTGCCCCACCTGTAGGAGCATCTACAATATCTACTCGAATCCGCCGAAGAACGGAAACCTGTGCGATCTCGATGGCTGCGCTCTGATCCAGCGCTCGGACGATACCGAGCCGGTCTTCATCGAGCGGATGAGGACCTTCGAGGAGCAGACGGCGCCGGTGATCGCGCACTACCGCGCCCTGGGCCGCTTCGAGGAGGTTGACGGCGACCAGCCGGTGGAGCAGGTGATCGCCGCTATCGACGCTGCGCTACACAGGCTGCGGCAGCCGGCCCCCCGGCCGGCGAAGGCGTAAGGCATGGCCATTTTGATCAAGACTACGGCAGAGATTGACAAGATGCGCCGCTCGGGCGAGGCGCTGCGCCAGGTGCATGAAGCGGTGCGGCCATTCGTGGTGCCAGGCGCCAGCACGATGGATCTGGAGAATGCCGCGGCTGCCAAGATGGGCGAGCTGCATGCCGTCTCGGCATTCAAGGGCTACCACGGCTACCCAACCGTGCTCTGCACGTCGGTCAACAACGAGGTCGTCCACGGCATCCCGTCGCCGAGGCGGATTCTTGTTGACGGCGACATTATCTCCATCGACTGCGGGGTGGTGGTCGGCGGGTTTTACTCGGATCGCGCGGTCACCTACGCGGTGGGCCAGCCGAGCGAGGCCGCCAGGAAGCTGCTCGACGTGACCGAGGCGTCTCTGGAGATGGCCATCCAGCAGGCGCAGGTGGGTGGCCGGCTGGGCGATATCTCCTTTGCGGTGCAGGAGATGTGCGAGGCAGAAGGGTTTGGAGTCGTGAAGGAATTTGTGGGGCACGGAATTGGGAAGTCGATGCACGAGGACCCGCAGGTGCCAAACTTCGGTCCA
The DNA here is from genome assembly GCA_050014235.1 of Acidobacteriaceae bacterium. Lineage (GTDB taxonomy): Bacteria > Acidobacteriota > Terriglobia > Terriglobales > Acidobacteriaceae > Edaphobacter. The sequence goes on along the minus strand of JBEKDS010000034.1, from coordinate 15,285 downwards.
CGGGGTAAGGGGCCGCGGCTGAAGGCGGGCATGGTGCTGGCGATCGAGCCGATGATCAATGCGGGTTCGGCTGAGGTGAAGGTATTGCCCGATGGCTGGACGACGGTGACGGTGGATGGCAGCCTTAGCGCCCACTTTGAGCATACGGTAGCCATCACAAGAGAGGGTCCGCTGGTGCTGACGCGCTAGGATTTTGCGTCCAAACTGCGATATACTCACAGGTGCCGTGTGCGCAGGCACTCGGCGCCGGCCGTTGGGCCCGGTTCGAACCGTACCGCGTTGAAGAGGAGAGCGTTTGTCGAAGGAAGATGCAATTGAAGTGATGGCAGTGGTGGTAGAGACGCTGCCTAACGCGCTGTTCAAGGTCGAGCTTGAAAACAAGCATCAGGCCCTCGCACACGTCTCCGGACGCATGCGCAAGAACTTCATTCGCATCCTCCCCGGCGACCGCGTCGCGATTGAGCTCAGCCCGTACGACCTCAACCGCGGCCGCATCGTTTACCGCTACAAGTAGACGAGAACCAGCTGTCGGCTACGAGCTCTTAAGCTCATAGCTTTTCGCTGAGAATACATGAATCATGCAACAGGGCACGCCGACTGTCTTTGGCCTCAGAGCTAAGGACCACAAGCGGACGGCTGCTTGAGGAGTTCTTATGAAGGTTCGCGCGTCAGTAAAGAAGATCTGCGACAAGTGCAAGGTCATCCACCGCCGCGGCGTGGTTCGCGTCATCTGCGAGAACGCCAAGCATAAACAGCGTCAGGGCTAACGAGCCCGCGTATACCCGGCCCCGCCAGGCGAGTTAGCCGAAGTCAAGGCTTGCGTTGAACCCGGCGGACTAGCCATAAACCCAGAACGCCGGTTGCGTGGACATTAGCGCCACGAGCCCAAACGAAAAGGAACCCCCATGGCACGTATTGCAGGAGTTGACGTACCGAACAACAAACAGGTACGGGTCGGACTCACGTATATCTTCGGCATCGGCGATTCGCGCGCGGCAAAGATTCTTGCCGAAGCGAACGTCGATCCCCAGGCGAAGGTTGGCGCCCTCGATGAGGAAGCGCTCAACCGCATTCGTCAGGTAATCGAGGCGCAGGGCCAGATTGAAGGCGACCTGCGTAAGGACGTCTCGCTGAACATCAAGCGCCTGATCGAAATCCAGTCCTACCGTGGCCTGCGCCATCGCAGGTCGCTGCCTGTCCGCGGCCAGCGCACCCACACCAACGCTCGCACCCGCAAAGGCCCGCGCAAGGGCACCGTTGCCGGCAAGAAGAAAGCGACGAAATAAGCCATGGCGAAGACACAGAACAAGGCAGCCGGCGTCAAGACCGCGGGCAAGAACAAGAAGTTCAAGAAGCGTGAGCGGAAGAATGTTCCGTTCGGGCTGGTCTTCATTCAGGCGAGCTTCAACAACACCATCGTCACCATCACTGACCAGCAGGGCAACACGCTCAGCTGGAAGTCGTCCGGCTCGCTTGGCTTCCGCGGCTCGCGCAAAGGCACGCCTTTTGCGGCACAGCAGGCTGCGGCCGGCGCGGCCAACGCGGCGCGCGACCATGGTCTGCGCTCAGTCGACGTGCGCGTATCGGGGCCGGGCTCTGGCCGCGAGTCTGCGATCCGCGCACTGGCTTCTGCCGGAGTCGAGGTGCGCAGCATCCGCGACGTTACCCCGATGCCGCACAACGGGTGCCGTCCGCCGAAGCGGCGGAGAGTTTAATGTCGTGTTCTACGTTAGAGGTTCTCCGTCGCCCGTAAAGAATCGCATACAACGTACAACGGAGCACGGACAACGCATCACCGCAACAGGATCGGGACGAAGCGCTTAGGCGCGTAAACCGATCATCACCTGAAGTAAAGGAGTAACACGAATGGCACGTTATACAGGACCCGTCTGCCGCCTTTGCCGGCGCGACGGAACCAAGCTCTTCCTCAAGGGCGCGAAATGCTTCTCCGACAAATGTCCGATAGAGAAGCGCAACTTTCCTCCCGGCCAGCATGGCCAATCCCGCAAGGTGAAGAAGGTTGTGGGCTACGGCCTGCAACTGCGCGAGAAGCAGAAGGCCAAGCGCATCTACTTCACGCTGGAGACGCAGTTCCGCGCCTACTACCAGAAGGCCGCGAACAAGACCGGCGTTACCGGCGAGCTGCTGCTGCAGCAGTTGGAGACGCGGCTGGACAACGTCTGCTACCGGCTTGGCTTCGCGCTCTCCCGGCGACAGGCGCGGCAGGTGGTTCGCCACGGACATGTGCAGGTCAACGGGCGCAAGGTCAATATCCCTTCGTTCCAGTGCAAGGTGGGCGACGAGATCCAGATCCGCGAAGGCTCGAAGGCGCTGGTTGTGTTGGAAGAGGCGAAGAACTTTGCCAGCGGACAACGCTCCGTGCAGTGGCTGGACATCAACCGCGACAATCTGTCGGGCAAACTGCTATCGCTGCCGACTCGCGCCGATGTCAACCTCCCTGTGAACGAACAGCTGATCGTCGAGCTTTATAGCAAGTAGCTTTTAGCCTTCAGCTTCAGCTAAAGGCTAAGAGCTGATGGCTGCTGCATCACAACCTGGCCCGCAACCGAACCACTCCGCCTTCGCAAAATGCATCGCGAATGAGCTGGATAAAGGAGAAACAACATGCTTTGGAGAGGCTTCCAGAAACCCAAGCGTCTTGCAGTCGACACTGAAACACTCACCGAGAAGTATGGCAAGTTCAGCGCGCAGCCGTTTGAGCGCGGCTTTGGTACCACCATCGGCAACGCGCTGCGGCGGACGCTATTGTCCTCGATCGAGGGCGCGGCCGTGACCGCGGTGCGCATCGAAGGCGTGCTGCATGAGTTCCAGTCGATCAGCGGAGTGGTGGAGGACGCGACCGACATCATTCTGAACCTGAAGCAGATCCCCTTCAAGCTCGCGGGCGAGGGGCCGAAAGCGCTGTATCTGCGTTCGGATGTTGCGGGAGTCGTTACCTCCGGCATGATTGAAGCGGACGGGGACGTTGAGATACTCGACAAGGACGTTTACATCTGCACTGTCTCCGAAGGTGGCAAGATCGACATGGAGATGCGGCTGAAGCGCGGCCGCGGATATATCTCAGCCGACAAGAACTTCGATGCCGACCTTGGTCTGGGTTTCATTCCGGTCGACTCGGTGCACTCGCCGGTGCGAAAGGTGAACTATCTTGTTGAGGCTGCGCGTCTGGGTCAAATCACGGACTACGACAAACTGACGATTGAGATATGGACGAACGGGACGGTGTTTCCGGCCGATGCGCTGGGGCTCTCGGCGAAGCTGCTGAAGGACCATATGAGCATCTTCATCAACTTCGAGGAGGAGATGGAGGCGGGGCATGACGCGCACGACGGGCCGGCGCTGCGCAATGAGAACCTCAACCGATCGGTCGAGGAGCTGGAGCTTTCGGTACGCAGCTACAATTGCCTGAAGAACGCCAACATCGCCACCATCGGCGAACTGATCCAGAAGACCGAAGCCGAGATGTTGAAGACCAAGAACTTCGGCCGCAAGTCGCTCAATGAGATCAAGGAGATCCTGGCGCAGATGGGCCTCTCGCTGGGAATGAAGATTGATGAGCAGGGCAATCCGGTGCCGGGGCCGACCTCGGTGCTGCCCGCTGCGACCTTGGCTGCAAGCTTCGGCAACTTCGACGATGATGATGACGAAGATGAGGATGAGGACATCGACCTAGAGATGGCGAGCGAACCAGAGAACTTCTAGCTCTTCCGACTTGAAAGTCCCTCAGGAATGAATGAGACCCGCATCACCCCGGCCGGTTGGCTTCGGTGGTGCGGGTTTCTTCGCCGGGCGAATCTCCGCCCGGCCGCGCCTCAGCCGGCCGTGGTACAATCAAAGTGCGCTCGATTAAAATCAGCGCAGGCATCGCAGGCAAAGATCTCCGAGCTGTTCAGGAAGTCTGGCCAGAGACTGCGATTCGCCTCTCCCACCGCAGCTGGGCATTTCGCCGGAACACTGACGACCCGCCTACGAAGGCCGCGCTGGTTGCTCTGGCTGGAAGACTTGTCAATGGACGAGTCTCGCCGTGCAGCAGCAGCGCTTCGAACCCGGCAAGCATGCTGACTTTAGTGATTCCAAGGTGCCGAGGCACCACTGCATTTATTCTCCGCAACACCTACGCCAACTGAAAAGGAAGATCCTTGAATACCGCAACTCTTGAGCCTGAGGCTACTTACATACACTCCAACAACAATTCAAACACAGTGGACCACAGCAACCCTATGAATGCTGCGATGAACGGGAACGGCGCGTCCTACCCGTCCTCCGTCGTTGAGGCGTCTGAGATCGAGATCGATCCGGCGACTGGGCTGCCATTTCTGAAGAACGTTCACTTCTCCGACTTCAAGATCTCCGACGCGCTGAAGAGCCGGTTGACCGCGGCTGGATTCAAGACGCCGACGCCGGTGCAGGCGAAGGCGATCCCGCCTGCGCTGGAAGGCTCGGACATTCTGGCGACGGCATCGACCGGCACAGGGAAGACGCTGAGCTTTTTGATCCCGATGATCGAGCACATGGATGCGACCTCGGCGCCTTCGACTAAGGGCAAGCGCGGGCCGATTCGCTCGCTCATTCTCCTGCCTACCCGCGAGCTTGCGATGCAGGTCCTGGAGGCCTATGCCAAGCTGGTCCCGAACGCGAAGAACGACGCCGTGCTGGTGTGCGGAGGGCTGAGCGAGAATACCCAACTGGACCAGCTCGACCGCGGGCCAAGGCTGGTGGTTGCAACGCCCGGTCGGCTTGAGGACTACCTGCGGCGGCGCGCGGTGAGCCTCAACGCGGTTGAGATGCTGGTGCTGGATGAAGTTGACCGGATGCTGGACATGGGCTTCCTGCCGGCGATCCGGCGCATCGTGGGCGCGCTGCCCAGGACGCGGCAGACGATGTGCTACTCGGCGACGCTGGATGCGAACATCCGGGAGATTGTGCGCGACTATGTGCGCAATCCTGTGCGGGTGGAGATCGGCCAGACCTCGAAGCCGTCCGAGCAGGTGGAGCTTCGCGCCTTCAGCGTGATGCAGGACCAGAAGCTGGGGCTGCTGGACCAGATGCTGAAGGAGGAGGCGGGCACGTTTCTGGTGTTCTCGCGCACCAAGCACGGAGCGGACCGCATCTCCAAGAAGCTGGAGCGGCTGGGGCACGATGTGGACGTGATCCACGGCGACCGTTCGCAGTCGCAACGGACGGCCGCGCTGAAGGGCTTTGCCGGCGGCAAACACCGGGTGCTGGTGGCGACGGACGTTGCGGCGCGGGGCATCGATGTGCAGGACATCGCGCATGTGGTGAACTACGATCTGCCCAACGGTTCGGATGATTTCGTTCATCGCATCGGGCGCACGGGACGCGCGGGGGCGAGGGGCGTGGCGACGACGTTCGTGATGCCGCAGGAGAAGTCCGACGCTCGCAAGATGGAGCGCGAGCTGAAGATAAAGTTCGAGTGGCGCGAGGCCGATAAGAATCTTGAGAAGGAAGAGCGCAACAAGCCGGTCGACCTCACAACTGGAGGCTACGATCTGCTGGCGCTCGAGACCCGCTCGTGGAAGTCCGGGGACGCGTCCGCGCAGACCCAGGCACACAACGCCGGCGCAAGACCGTACCGCGGCAATGGCGGCGGATTTCGCGGCCGCGCCAGTTCGCACGGCGGTGGTTTCTCCGGCGGACGCAGCCTCTCTGGACGGGGATCGAACAATCATCCGGGAAGCAGCCGGGCTGGGACAAGCCGCTCCGGGCCGGCGCGACGGGGTCAATAGCTGTGCATGACCCAGCTTCGTTTGGCGCGCCAACCAGCCGCCGGACGAAGCTGCTCTGCTTAAGGCGCAACCATGTCCGACACGATACCGAACCTCAAAGAGCTGAGCAAGATCTTCGGCGACGACCAGAGTCTGGTGCTGCGGGTTGTGCAGCCGGGGCTTGCGGGGCTGATGGATGGTTCGGTGTCGACTCTGGCGCCGATCTTTGCGACTGCCTTCGCCACACACAACTCGCATACGGTGTTCCTGATCGGGGCGGCGTCTGCGGTGGGCGCGGGGATCTCGATGGCGTTCTCCGAGGGGTTGTCGGATGACGGCAAGCTGACCGGGCGGGGCAATCCGGTGTTTCGGGGGATTGTGACGGGACTGATGACGTTTGTCGGAGGGTTCCTGCATTCGCTGCCGTTCCTGATCCCGAATGTGCATACCGCGCTCTCGTGGGCGTATGGCGTGGTGGGCGTGGAGTTGGTGGTGATTGCGATGATCCGGCACAAGTACTTCGGCACGAGCTTTGCACTGAGCTGCCTGCAGGTGATTGTTGGGGGTGGGCTGGTGTTCGCGGCTGGGGTGCTGATCGGGCAATCGTGAGAGACAGTTGTGAGTTCTGAGTTGGTAGTTGTGAGTGGATGCGTCCGAATTCACTGACCTGTGAAGCGAAGCGTAGGCCTTAGCTGCGCTCTTTCCCTGTAAAATTGAAGGAATACGATGATTTCCGTTTCCAATGTGACGATGCGGTATGGGCAGAAGCTGCTGTTTGAGGACGTCTCGGTGACGTTCACGAGCGGGCGGCGCTATGGGTTGACGGGGCCGAATGGCGCGGGCAAGTCGACCTTCATGAAGATCCTGAGCGGCGAGCTGGATGCGCAGAAGGGGGCGGTGGTGCGGCCGAAGAAGATCGGCGTGCTCTCGCAGGACCAGTATGCGTTCGACGCGTATCGCGTGATCGACACGGTGATCATGGGCAACAAGCCGCTTTGGGCGGCGCTGGAGGAGCGGGAGACGATCTACAACAAGGCGGAGATGACGGACGAGGACGGCAGCCGGCTGGGCGAGCTGGAGGGCATCGTGGGCGAAGAGGACGGGTACGAGGCGGAGGCGAATGCGGCGATTTTGCTGCAGGGGCTGGACATTGCCGACGAGTTGCACGAGCGCAAGATGAGCGAGCTGCAGGGCGGGCAGAAGGTACGCGTGCTGCTGGCGCAGGCGCTGTTCGGCGAGCCGCAGGGGCTGCTGCTGGATGAGCCGACGAACTATCTGGATCTCGATTCGATCCTGTGGCTGCAGGATTTTCTCACTCGCTACAACGGGACGCTGATCACGATCTCGCACGACCGGCATTTTTTGAACTCGGTGTGCACGCATATTGCGGACATCGACTACGAGACGATCATTCTGTACAACGGCGGGTACGACGACATGGTGGAGCAGAAGACGGCGATCCGCTCGCGCATCGAGAGCCAGAATGAGCAGCGGGAGAAGAAGATCGCGCAGCTGAACGACTTCATCGCGCGCTTCTCGGCGGGCACGCGGTCGAGCCAGGTGAACTCGCGCAAGAAGGAGGTGGAGCGGCTGGCAACGACGGAGCTGGCGCGGTCGAACATTCAGCGGCCGTACATACGGTTTGAGCAGGCGCGGCCTTCGGGCAAGCATGTGTTGGAGATCGAGGAGGTCTCGAAGGCGTATGCGCAGAAGGACGGCAAGCCGCTGCAAGTGATCGGCAAATTTTCGGCGTCGTGCGGGCGCGGGGACAAGATTGCTCTGATGGGGCGCAACGGGCAGGGCAAGACGTCGCTGATCAAGGCGCTGCTGGCGAACGCGCCGGGCGTGGAGGAGAAGGACGTCTCGGTCGATTCGGGCACGGTGAAGTGGGGGCATGAGGCGCAGGTGGGGTATTTCGCGCAGGACTTCAAGGCGTCGATCCAGATGGGTATGACGGTGAACGACTGGCTGCATCAGTTCGACGAAGACGCGACCAAGGAGGACATTCGCAGCATTCTGGGGCGGATGCTGTTCCGCGGCGAAGAGGGGCTGAAGATGACGGACGCGCTCTCTGGCGGCGAGTCGGCGCGGCTGCTGTTCTGCAAGCTGATGCTGCAGAAGCCGAATGTGCTGGTGCTGGATGAGCCTTCGAACCATCTGGACCTCGAGGCGATCAATGCGCTGAATCTGGCGCTGCAGAAGTACGAAGGAACTGTACTTCTGGTGACTCACGATCTGGACCTGATTGAGGAGGTCGCGACGCGGATATGGCACTTCGAAGGTGGGCCGGCGAAGTTCCGCATTGAGGACTTCAAGGGGCCGTACGCGGAGTACCAGCAGCAGATGGCGATTGCGGCGAAGTAGCGATGCTGCTCCGATTTCGGTCATTCACGCTACCCAACCTTTCATGAAGTCCAACGGGGGCGCAGGCCCGCGAATGTTATACTTCTGGCCATACGCAACCTCCCGAGGAGGAGTGCGATCAAACCAAGCAAAGGCATGGCGGCCAGTAAGGGCTGCTGTGGAGGCACACTATTCCCCCGATCGATAAACGTTCCGCCAAGTCATTTATCCGCACCAACGAACGCATTCGCGCCCGCGAGATCCGCGTGATTGACGAGAATGGCGAACAGCTGGGGATCATGCCACCCTTCGAGGCGCTGAAGATAGCGCGGGAGCGGTCGCTCGATCTGGTGGAGATCTCGCCGAACGCGGTGCCCCCGGTGTGCCGCATCCAGGACTACGGCAAGTACCTTTACGAGAAGGACAAGAGCGAGCGCGCCGCGCGCAAGAAGCAGAAGGTCATCACGATCAAGGAAGTCAAGTTCTCCGTCACCGTGGATGAGCACGACTACCAGACCAAGAAGAACATGGCGATCCGCTTCCTGGGCGATGGCGACAAGGTGAAGGCGTCGCTGCGCTTCAAGGGGCGGCAGATGGCGCACCGCGACCTCGGCTACAAGATCATCAACCGGCTGATCCAGGATGTGGGCGAGGCCGGGATCGTCGAGTTCATGCCGCGGATGGAAGGCACGACGCTGCATGCGATTATTGCTCCTTCCAAGAAGGCTGAGGCTGCGCCGAAGAAGCCGGCGGCGGTGACGGAGGCGAAGGCTGCCAAGGCTGCGCCTGTCCCGCCGGCGAGCGACCCTGCCGTGGCGCAGGCGTGACGAGTGCGCCGTAGCGGGAGCAACAGCAGGTCCTTTTCGGCTTTTCGCTCAGAGTCAGGATGACAAGCAAATACAAAGCAGGTCCTTCGGCTGCGCCGTGCTGACGCACGGCTTCGCTCAGGACGACAATTTTGTTGAAACTGGGACTACTTCGTTTTTTCTTCGCTCAGTGCCATTTTGGTGCTAGAATTCGGGCTTGGGTTGGTCAGCAGAGCGACAAGGCCGGCCTGACGAAGGAGAAGGACTTTGGCCGACGACCGGAACAAGGCGATAGATGCCGCCCTTGCATCTTTGGAGAAGCAATTTGGCAAGGGCTCGATTATGCGGCTCGGGTCAAAGGAAGCAGTGGTGCCGATCTCGGTGATTTCGACGGGGTCGATCTCGTTCGATGCGGCGCTGGGGGTGGGCGGGGTGCCGCGGGGCCGGGTGATTGAGATCTTCGGGCCGGAGTCGTCGGGCAAGACGACGATTACGCTGCAGATCATTGCCGAGGCGCAGAAGGCGGGCGGGCTGGCGGCGTTTGTGGATGCGGAGCATGCGCTGGACCCGGCGTACGCGAAGAAGCTGGGCGTGGACATCGACAATCTGCTGATCTCGCAGCCGGACTATGGGGAGCAGGCGCTGGAGATTGTGGAGGCGCTGGTGCGTTCGGGGGCGATCGATGTGCTGGTGGTCGACTCGGTCGCTGCGCTGGTGCCGAAGGCGGAGCTGGATGGGGAGATGGGCGACTCGCATATGGGGTTGCAGGCGCGGCTGATGAGCCAGGCGCTGAGGAAGCTGACGGGGACGGTCTCGAAGTCGCGGACGTGTTTGATTTTCATCAATCAGATACGCGAGAAGATTGGCGTGATGTTCGGCAACCCGGAGACGACGACGGGAGGCAAGGCGCTGAAGTTTTATTCGTCCATGCGGATCGATATCCGGCGGATCGGGGCGGTGAAGGAGGGCGACGTTGTGGTGGGGTCGCGCACCAAGGTGAAGATTGTGAAGAACAAGGTGGCGGCGCCGTTTCGCGATGCGGAGTTCGACATTTTGTATGGCGAGGGCATCTCGAAGGAGGGCGACGCGCTGGACCTGGCGGTGCTGCACGGGATCGTGGACAAGAGCGGCGCGTGGTACAGCTTCCAGGGCGAGCGGATTGGGCAGGGTCGGGAGAATGTGCGTGCCTTTCTGAAGGAGAACCGGGATGTGTTTGCGCGGGTGGACGGCGAGCTGCGCAAGAAGCTGGGGATCGGCGCGGCGAGGGTGGTGGAGGAGGTTCCGGCGGTGCCGCTGAATGGTGCGGTGCATGCGCAGGAGGCGGTGCGGGCGAGGGGAAGGGCGTAAGGCGCCCACTCGTCAGGGTCTCGTGGCGGAGGCGCGGGCTGCCGCGGCGGTGGGTGCCGTCTGCATGACTTCCGGGTGACCTATGATAGGAGCCACTTGGAGGGTGGTGTCTATGTCAGAGTTTGACGAGGAAATTCATGTTCCAAAACCATGGGTTCAAGTGGCGATATTCTGCCAAAACGCGATCATAGAGGCGAATTCCGGAAGCAGGAGCATCATCAAGAACGTTGACGGCGTGACCATGGGTGGCATTACGTCAGAAATGCAACCGATGCAGGTCCAGCTAACGTTGGCGCTGATTCTGAAGTCCGGCGAGATGAAGGGGCAATACTACCTGAAGGTCAGATACAACTCTCCCGGCGAAGTAAAGACGGAAGGCCCTAGTCTCCCTTGCTACTTCGAGGGAGGGGATCGGGGCCTTCAAACTGTGATTCCCCTTGGATTTCTTGCGACTGAGCCGGGAATCTATTGGTTCGATCTGCTGCTTGACGGCCAAATCTTGACCAGAATGCCCGTGCGCGTTATGTACCAACAAATGCAGATGCAGGGTATACGAGGGATTGTGGACCCTTCTGGGTCGGCGCCTCAGTCATAAATATCGGGAGAACTGCCTCCATCAGCTTGTTGTCCTGAAAGTACCTAATGGGTTCCTCTGGGACTGATCCGAAGTCAATGCGCTGTGGGGAGACGTTCACAAGGGCCAATAGTCCCTCACGCAACTCACCTACGCTGAGGTGTCCACTTGAGTGCCCGGCAAGACGCAGTTCCACTTTCGCCGCAAGCCTCTGGGCGTGCTCGTTGCTGTCCTGCTGCATATTCCAACTTCGCTGAACGAGCCAATCCTCAAACTGGTCTAGCGAAATTTCGTTCCTCAGTTAGCGGGAGATTTTTTCGCGTATCTGGGATTGTGCGATCATTTCGATGCCCCTCAGCTATCTAGCCGCCAATTATGACACCCATCGTGCGAGCTCGAGCAAGACGAGATGCGTCGGATAATCAACCAAGGATTGTTTTGGGAAAGAACCCAGACCGGAGAACTCTCTGCAATCGTGATCGAAGACCGGCACCCGTCACTTACTGCCGCCAACGAGCCATTTTGTACGTTTAGTCAAATGATCTCATACCGCGATCCCTCGGGCTCCGAAGTGGCTCGCGTCCATCAGTACCTCCGTACCGATGGCACTATTGGTGCGAGTGGCAAACCCGACCCGAAGCGGGTCTTCGCCAAAGTTACCCTGTATAGGCTCCATAAGAAGCCGAAAGACCGCAATAACAGCTCGCCCCACAACGTCCCGCTTTCGTGGGATGGAAGCGCTTGCAATCAATTGCACTGCCCGTTCACGGTGCGCCCATTTGCGGCGCGACTGAGGCCGCACCGTTTCAAAACGAGTTCTTCTGCGGCTTCCGAGGTCGCACCTCCAGCGGAGTCGGGGTGTACTTTCCACCCTGATTCAATGATAGCTGATTGGCAATAACTAAAATGCCAAGTATTTTTTGGGAAAGATAGCGTTTGGTTTGTGGGGGTTGGGGGGATTTTGGGCGGTTTGGGGGGTTGACAGGAAACAGTCGTGAGTTGTGAGTGATGAGTTGTGGGCGGCTCTATGGTGGTCGCGGGATCGTTTCGTGGCGCGAATTCCCACATCTCAAGATCGAGATGTGGGGCACCCGGCGGTCGGCGGTCAGCGGTCAGCAGAAGCCCGGTCAGGGGCGGGTGTCGTCCATGTTGACGCCGTTGGGGCCGGAGTTGGTGGCGGGGCCGGGGCCGCGACGGCCGGCGTAGCCGCCGCTGCCGTAGTTGCCGGAGCCGTAGCCGCCGGGGCCGTAGTTGCCGGGGCCGGTGCCGGCGGGCTGGTTCTGGGCTGCGGGTGCGCCGGGGGCGGGCGCCGAGCCGGGACCGCCTGGACCACCTGGACCACCTGGACCGCCGGGGCCGGTGCGGGTGTTGAGCTTGGTCCACTGGTCGGGGGTGAGGACGCCGCGGATGCCGAGGAGCATTTTGGCGTTGGCCTTTTCCAGGCTGGCGCGGGCTTCGGCGACTTTATCGATTTCGAGGGTGACTTTGGCGGTGTCGGGCGGGTTGGCGCTGAGGAGGGGCTCGAGGGTGACCTCCTGCTTCTCCAGATTTGCCTTGAGGTCGATGAGCTCGATGCGGCTCTGCTGGAAGATGGCGTCCATGCGCTTGACCTGGTCCGGGGTGAGGGTGAGGCGCTGGACGATGGCGGGGTTCTTCCACCACATGCCGGGAGGGGCGATGTGGAAGCCGCCGCCGCCGCCGGGCCCGCCGCGGAATCCGCCGCCGGGCCCGCCATGGAATCCGCTGAATCCGCTGGGGCCACCGCGGAATCCGCCGGCGGCGGGACCACCCTTGAAGCGGGCGCCGGCGTTTCCGCGGTGCATCATGGCGTTGCCGCGGAAGTTGCCGCGGAAGTTGGCACGGGCGCCGGGCTGGCCGCCGCCCATTCTGCCGCCGCCGCCGGACATTCCGCCGGGACGCATCGCGCCACCCATGCCGGGACGCATCATGCGGCGGCGCATCGGGCCGGGTTGACCGTCCGAGGGCGGCTGGCGCTCAATGGGCGCGGGCTGCTGGGCCTGGGGAGCGGGCGGGGTGGCGGGCGGTGCGGGCGCCTGGGCGAATGCCGGTGAGCTGCAGAGGGCACAGCTGAGGGCACCGGAGAGGGCGAGTGCGGTGAGCGGGAGGAGGGGGCGGCGAACAAGGTTGGCGGGCATGGTTAGTCTTTCCTTTGGGCCGGGGTCTGGGCAGGGTTCTGGTCGAGATTTTGGGTGGGATTCTGGGCGGAGGTCTGGCTGGGGTCCTGATCGGGATTCTGGATGCTGGCTGAGGCGGAGTCGCCGGATGGGTCGGCGAGGGCCTGCATGGAGGTGGGGACGGAGGCGGAGACCTCGCGGTCGACGTCGTCGAGGAGGGCGACGTCGGACTGGAGCTCGGATGGGGACTGGGCGGAGTCCAGGGTGGTTGCGGCGGGCTGCGTGGGGCGCTGGCGGAAGGTCTGCAGCGGGAGCAGCGCGACGAGCAGGGTGGCGGCGACGGCGACCCAGTGGGCGGGCTGGAGCGCGGGGAAGAGCAGAGAACGGTTGGGCAGGGAGAGGGGCGGAAGGTTATTGAGCTCGCGGCTGGCGTGGTTGCTGCTGGCCTGGCGAAAGAGGGAGAGGGAGTCGCGGAAGTTGGCGAGCTCGGCGGCGCAGGTGGGGCAAAGGAGGAGGTGGGCCTCGGCGGCGGCGAGGGTGGAGGGGTAAGACGAAGGCAAATACTGAGATTCTGGCGGCGCCAGAATGACGGCATCCTCTTCCATGGCGGAGATGGAGGGAACGACTTGGTTGAAGGGAGCGACGGCGGAGGAGGCCAGGAGCTCTTCGATCTGAGCAACGGTCAGGTGCGCGTGGGTCAGCTGCGCAAGCGGCGCGGTGTCGGTTTGAGGGGTCATGGCGTCTGCCTCGGGGTGGCGTCGGAGGTGTGGCGGGTGCGGATGATGTTGAGGGCACGGTAGAGATGGCTCTTGACGGTGCCGATGGGCATGCCGGTGGCAAGGGCGATCTCCGGGATCTCCATCTCTTCGAGGAAGCGGAGGAGGAAGACGGTGCGCTGGCGGGGAGAGAGGGTGCCGACGGTCTGCCAGATGTGGGTGACCTGCTGCTGGGCGATGAGGTGGGACTCGGCGGTGGATTCGCGGTTGGGCAGGCTGGCGGCGATGTCGGCGACGTCGACGGAGCTGGTGGAGAGGTGTTTCCAGAAGCGGAAGCGGCCGGTGCGGGTGTGGTCGCGGGCGAGGTTGAGGGCGATGCGGATGAGCCAGGTGGGGACAGAGCAGTCGGCGCGGAAGCTGGCGCGGGCGGACCAGGCGCGGAGGAAGGTCTCCTGGGTGAGGGTCTCGGCGGCGTCGCGGTCGCGCAGGGTGGCGAGGAGGAAGCGGAAGACGCGGGGCTGATGGAGGGCGACGATCTGGGCGAGGTCGTCGAGCGGGGTGGCGTGGGCGGGCGAGGCGAGGGTGAGGGTTGCGGGGAAGGGGTTGGCGAGTTGGGGGGTTGAGCTCATGCGGTCTGAGTGCGGCTAATGGGACAGACGTTGGGAGTTTGGGGGAAGTCTACAGGAAGTGGGAGACATTTTGGGTTCGAGGTTCGAGGTTGTTCGTTCTACGTTGTCCGTTCTACGTTGTTCGGTGTTGATCTCCGTTGGTCGAGGTGGCGGGTTTGGGTGAAGGTTGTTCGAGGGACCGCTGTGAGCTGTCAGCTTTCAGCGGTTGGCGGTATGCTTGCGGGATGCAGATTGTGAGGGCGATTTATCCGGGGACGTTCGATCCGCTGACCAATGGGCATCTGGATCTGATTGCGCGCGGGGCGAAGATTGTGGATGAGCTGGTGGTGGCGATCCTGCGCAATGCGGACAAGGGCGTGCCGCTGTTTACGGTGCCGGAGCGGGTGGAGATGATCCAGGAGGCGATTGCGGGGGCGGGGTTTAAGAACGTGACGGTGACGACGTTCGATGGGCTGCTGGTGGAGTTTGCGCGGGCGCAGGGGGCGAAGGCGGTGCTGCGCGGGATCCGGGCGATTTCGGATTATGAGTATGAGTTCCAGATGGCGATGATGAACCGCAAGCTGGATCCGGAGCTGGAGACGCTGTTTATGATGCCGGCGGAGAAGTACACGTATGTGAGTTCAAGGCTCATCAAGGGCGTGTTCAAGCTGGGTGGGGACGTGACGGCGCTGGTGCCTCCGCTGGTGATGGAGAGGTTGAAGGCGAAGGGGCAGTTGTGAGTTGCGAGTGGTGAGTTGTGAGTGATTGGCGGCTTGGGGGCTTCGCATCCCACCCATCGCGGTGAGACTGCGATGGATGGGGCACCCGGGCTTTTGTGGTGCGATTGCGATGCCTTGGGGGCGAGAGGTGGGGCCGCTGGTGCGGCCGCAAAGACAAATGCGGGGGTCCCTCCGCTCGCGCGGGGCGCTCGGTCGGGATGACGGAGCTAATTTCGGTTGCGTGGGCATGGGTGACGGGGGTGGTGGGTTCTTCGGCGGAGGCTTTGAGG
>JBEKDS010000033.1:0-29491 GCA_050014235.1 Acidobacteriaceae bacterium | reverse complement strand
ATCGCCGGCCTCATGCTCACCACCGAAGCCATGATCTCCGAAATCCCGGAGAAGAAGGAAGCTCCCGCCGGCCACGGCGGCGGCGGCGGCATGGAAGGCATGTACTAAGTCCTTCGCGGACGGCGAACCGCGCCGCTGGCGCAAGTACAAGAGCAAGGCTCTCTTACAGGGCCTTGCTCTTTTTTGCGGTCAATACACTTGACGATTGGTAGCAACTAATGTAATTTGGTTGTTACCAAGGAGGTGCAGTGAGAATTGCTTCCGTATGTGCCACCTGTAGCTTGCGTAGGGCCCTTTTCAAGCGAACTAAAGTTAGAGCAAAGGTCAGGCGTGACAGACAACATTCCTTGTGCTTCGCCTGCTTCCGAAACGAACTGAATCGCCTTCGAACCACACGCTGATTTCTACAAGCCAAGATCGCCGAGGAGAAAAATAGATGAACACAGTGGACGGATCTCGAAGCGTAAACGCTGGACTCAAGGTTGCCGACGCTGTATGGGTTGCAACTGCCGAGCTTCACCACCGCTACCCGGAAGCACCGGGGTTTTCGCCAGCATCGATCCGCGAAGAAGTCTTAACCTCACGGCTCACGGATAAGGACCAGAAATCTGTCTATCAGCACATCATTCAACATCTGTTGGCAAATAAGCCGAAGGATCCAAACGGGCGCAAAATGCTGACAGAGGTCGGGGACGGATTGCGTAGGCTCTACATCGCGGGCGATCCATTTCATCCGTCGAAAAAAGACGGCAGATCCACCCCGAAGCCGGAAGACCTGCCACCAAGCCTGCGCCATTGGCTCAGCTGGTATGAGAACTGGAGCCGCAACCACCCCGGGAAACGAGAACCGAGCCCGGCTCTCGACCCACTAGAAGCCCTAGCCGGCACCTGGACCTTCGGCGACGCCGACACCTTCGTCCGTGAACTCCGTAAAGGCTGGGAATAGACTTTCGTGACCCATTTCTTCTGGGACACCAACCTCTTCATCTACCAGTGGGACAGCAACTCGCCCTTCCAACCCTCCGTCCTTGCGCTGCGCCGAAAGATGCTCGCCGCCGGAATCGGCCTCGTCACCTCGTCCATGACCCGCGGCGAGCTTATGGCTGGCCCGCGCAGAGCTGGCATGGAGATGATCGCCCTCCAGTACAAAGCCGCCCTGTCGCAATCGGCCACCATCGTCCCCTTCGATGACCGCGCCGCCGACCTCTACGCAACCATCCGCGCCCAGACCCGGGTCAAACAACCCGACGGCATCCAGCTCGCCTGCGCCGGTGCCCATGGCGTCCAACTCTTCGTCACCGATGACGACCAGCTATGGCCCCTCCGCGTTCCAGGCGTCCACTTCATTGTTTCAATAGAGACTGCCCTGTCACTGGTTCCATAGCGCGGATTCCCCTTTGCTATCGCGCCCCAGAGCCGATGCCCCCAAAATGCCGTCATTCTGCGCGACGCGCAGAATCTCCGTATTTGTCTTTTTGCATTCGCTACTCACCCGCGCAGGACCTACTTAATCTGAAATTCCTTCTGGAACTGCTGCACCAACCCGCGCACCACCTCAGGCCACGGCATGTCCTGGTGCCCGGAGTACGTCTCCGCCCACAGCAGATGGCCCCACCCACGGTCCGCCGCCACCGTATAAATCCGCAGCGTCCCCAGGTCCGCGTTCCCAGGGCTGCCCACCCCACCCCCAGCCGTCGTGGGAATCAGCACAAACACCAGGTCCGCCGGAGTCGCATCGTCCAGCACCACCTTCTTGTCCAGCTTCTTCGTCAGCAGCGACTTCAGCGCCCCCTGCGCCGACCCATCCACGTCGTCCGTCTCGATCCGCACCGTCGTCGCCGCCAGCAGCGCCTTCGCAAACACCTCGCCATCGCAGTGGTAGACGTGGTTCTTAAGCGTGCACCCGCCTTCGCCCGCGCCCGCCGCGCTCTGCCCGCCCGCCCGCGCTCCCATGCTCGCCGCGGCCATCACGGAGACCAGCATCGCAACCCGGCATGGCCCGCCGGGAAGGCAAACATAGGTGCGAAGCCTTTCCTGCATGGCGAGAATTCTACTCCTGCCCTCGCGCCGCGAAATACTACTTTCGACTGCCGCGCCTCAGGCAGAAAAAGTCCGCCTCCCAGCTACCCCTACTCCACATTCCCCGGCAGGACCTCTTGCGCTGCGCGCAGCTTCGTCTTGTCCGCGGAAAACTTCACCCGCACCATGTCCTTCCCCGCCCCCGGCGCCGGGAAGGTCGCAACGTATGTCTCGCTGATCGCGCCGACAAACTGCTTCAGGTACGGCTCCGTCGAAGGCGGGTTCCCCGTCCCCTCGTAGTAGTTCACCCCGCCCGTCCCCTCCGTGATCTGCGCCAGATACCCCTGCCCGCTGAAGTTCACCGACCGGCCGATCATGCCCGCATCGCCGAAGTAAATCGAATACACCGCCACGCCCGCGCGCTGCGCATCCCGCGTCGCGGCATCCACGTAGGGGCTGCCCTGGTTCATCACGCTGGTGCCGCCATTGTAGGGATCCACCCCATTCGTCAGCATCATGATGAAGCGCGCCTTGTGCGCCATGGGCTGCATCCCGCTGCCGCTCGATGAGGAATCCGCCGAATCCGGCCACTTCCTCACAAAGTCAGAGATGCAGAAATACGGGCTCGCGCTCACCCCCGGCACGCCCTCCGGCAGGTGCAGAATCGAAGCCGCCAGCGCGTGGTCCGTCGTAAACGGCTGGTCCGCGACCACCCGCCCGTTCTGCATGTATCCCACCAGCACCTCCACACCGGGCGGCAGGTGCGCAACAAAGTCCCGCAGGTTGTTCAACTCGCGCCCCATGCTCTCGCGTAGCCCGTCGTCGATCAGCAGCGCCACCTGCGCATTCCCCGCCAGCACCGGCGTCCACGCCGTCAACGGCTCCTTGTGCCCGTTCACCGCCACCGTCACCGCACTCGCTTCGGCCGGCGGCGTCGACTTCTCTTCCACCGCGACCAGCGCCTGCGTCGGCACCGGCCCCTCCGGCTGCGCCTTGGCCTTCGCTGCTGCCCCCAGGCCTAGCCCAATCGCAAACACAATCGACACGTTGGTAAAAAGTCTCGCCATAGCGTTTAGTTAGACGCCCGCGCGCCCCAATCGTTGCCTCTCCAGTTGCTTCTGGGGTGGGAGCGTGGGGCTTTAGCCCCACGATAGACCCCGCCAGGAAATTGGGCTTTAGCCCTGGGCGAATGCCCCCTCAATCCCCCCACAGCCTCACCTTCACCCCCGCCCTCACCGTAAACGGCAGCGCCGGATACCCGATCGGCCCAATATGCTGCTGCCCCAGCAGATTGTCCAGCTCCGTAAACGCCGTCACCCGCTTCTTCACCGCATAGCTGATGTGCGCATCCAGCTTCGCGTACCCGAAGTCAAGGTCCCGGTTCGGCAGCACCAGCGTGTTGCCAAGATTTACATCGAACCCATCCAGAAACGTTGAATCGTCCGACCGGCTCGCCAGCGCGCCCTTCATCGCCGCCCCAAACTTTCCCCCCGTATACTCCACCGCAAAGTACCCCGTATGCGGCGGCCGGCGGAACGGCCGCGCCCCAATCAGCGGCCCCTCCGCCCCAATCGCAATCCCCGGCAGGTTCGGATTGTTGTTGTACTGCCCATTGTTGTATGCATCGCTCGAGAACGACTGCGTGACCACCGCATCCAGATACGTGTATCCGCCCCGCATCAGAAACCGCTCCGTCGGCTTCCAGTCCGTCTCAAACTCCGCGCCTTGCGCCCGAAACGCCAGCGAGTTCAGATACGGCGCATACACGTTGTCCACCACGCTCGGCGAGTAGCCGAAGATCGCCTCCAGCGCCCCCGAATCCACCCCCTCCAGTTGATGGTTGTACGTGCTCCGGAAGTACCCCAGCTTCACCGCCAGTTTCTCTCCGCGCACATTCTGGTCCACCCCCACGTCGTACGTCCGCGACCGCTCCGCCCCCGCAGGCGTCACATGATACTTCGCGATGTCCGCCGTGTCCCCACTCTGTAACAACTGTTGATACAAACTCGCAAACTCGATTCCCAGCGTCGGCTCCTGCACCCCCGTCGCCACATTCGCCCGCAGCCGCGTCCCATGCATCCACTTTTCGCTGGGAAACACCGGCTGGTACGAAAGTCCAATCCGCGGCGCACCCGTAATCCCATACAGATGGTTTTTCTCCACGCTCCCACCCGCCGTATAAAACACCCGGCTCTTCACCTCACCCTGCAGTTGCAGCGTGTACTCATAGTTCGTCCGCTGCGTCTTCTCGTCCTCGTACGAAGTCGTATAGCTCCCGCGCTCATTCTCGTACCGGAACCCAAACAACGCCGTCAGATAATGCCCAAAGCTATAGTCCGTCTGGTAGTACAACTCATCCCGGTTCGAGTCCTGGTCCTCCGTCGGCACAAAAAACGAAGCCTGCCCCGTCGCCTTGTACCCATTCGCCCCGCGGATCGTCACCGTACTCCCGAAGTACTCCGTAAAGCAGTCCGCCGTCGCGCTCCCGCACGTCCCCGTGCCGAAGTTGTACGTCACTGGCGTCCCCACATTCGCAAACTGCGCCGCCTGCTCCCGCTTGCGCGCAATCCCGTACTGCACCAGGTTGTGCCAGCCGCTCTCCAGCCGGTTCTCCACCGTCAGCCCCGAGTACAGATCCTGGTCGCCCTGCTTCCCACTCGCTGAAATCCCATAAAAGTCATGCGCCCCCGGCAGCCCCCCCGCCGAATCCGCATTCCGGATCGTGAACCGCGCCAGCGTGTTCGCCGTCAACGCATACCCCAGATTCGCCGCAGCCGTCCCCGAGTGGTACTCATCCAGCGGCAGCGCATTCCCCGTATCCAGCCGCGAGAACGCCGCATAGTAATCCGCCCTCTGCCACGTCCCGCCCAGCGATACCTCGTTGCGATAGGTATTGAAGTTCCCCCCATCGCCCGAGTAGTTCACCGCCGGCTTGATCGACGTCCCCCGCGGCGTCTCCAGGCTCACCACCGACGCCCCCGCATCCGTCCCATACAGCGCCGAGTTCGGCCCGCGATACACCTCCAACCCCGCCAGCCCCGTCGACGCGACCGTCCCAAAATCAAACGTCCCGCCCACATCGTCCGCCGGAATCCCGTCGATCGTCACCTCATTCGCCGTCGAATTCCCCCCACGCACAAACAGCGACGTCACCCCGCCCATCTGCCCCGTCTGCACCACATCCAGCCCCGGCGACTGCCGCAGCGCATCCACCACCCCCGCCGCCGTCGCCAGCTCTTCGCCCGCAATCAGCGTCACCGCCGCACTCGTCTGCGGAACCGGCGTCGCCAGCCCCGTCGCCGTCACCGTCACCTCCTCATGCACCGAGCCCGTCTCCAGCACCACATCCTGCGTCACCTCATCCGTCGCCCCGCCATAGAACGGCTGCCCAATCCCCGGATAGAACCCCGCCGCCGACGTCAGCAGCACAAACCTTCCACTCTCTGTCGACCGGATCTCATACGAACCATCCACCCCCGCAATCCCAATCGCGACCGGCTTCGGCCCCTGGATCAGCTGCACCCGTGCCCCCACCACCGGACGACCCAGCGCATCCGTCACCACCCCCCGCACCACCACCGCCCGCGCCGGCCCCGCCACCACAACCAACAACCCAACCAGGTTAAAAAGCACGAAGGCGCCGCGCGTCGCAATCCCTGAAGCAGATCCAGACGCACGCAGAAGAAATCCGGCCGCCGAACGGCCGTTCACAAAAGTCATCGCGGAACTCCTACGCTCCCCCTCGGAGCGTGGCTAGGAACACACAGCAGAACCGGTCTCCTGACTCACGCGACTCATGCAGCCAACCTCTCGACCCATCCCTTCCCGTCGCCTGGCGGCTTCAGTGGGATCGTCTGGCTGCATTCACGCTAACGTCTCGTCTCGTTTCAGATCGTCATTCCGACTCGCAGAGTCAGAAATCTCCGTCCTTCGCAAGAAGAAAAACCAGCGTACGCGCTCACAGTTGCGGGGCAGTGGCGGAATCTCACCGCGCTTCCCGAACATTCCGTTGCGGGCAATCGTCCTCATCACACAGCCGCCCAACCAGCCGGCCGCACCACCAGCAATACCATCCGCCGAGCTTCAAGATATAACCAATCCTGTTGACGATGTCAAAACTCCGCGAATCACCCGTACTTGACCCTGTAGTCATATATGACTACACTCAAAAGAGTGGCCCCGACGGGCAAGTGACCAGAGACACCCGGCCAATCTCGTGGATCAAAGCCGCGCGCAAGGAATTTGAGAAGTTCCCACCTGCCGCGCAGTCGATCTGCCTCGCCGCTCTCACGATCGCCGCCGAGGGCGGAAAGGCAGACATCGTTAAGCCGCTACACGGCTTCGGCTCCTCCGTGTTCGAGATTGCCCTGCCCCATCGCGGCAACGCATTCCGCGTCATCTACGCAGTTCAACTCGGCGATGACATCTGGGTTATCCACGCATTTCAGAAAAAATCGACCCACGGAATTGCCACACCGAAACATGAAGTCGACTTGATCCACGACCGGCTGAAGCGCTTGAAAGAGGCCCTCCTATGAAATCCGAACCCATCCAACTCATCCGCGGCTCCGGCAACGTCTTCCGCGACTTCAACCACCCCAGCCCCGACGTCGCCCAGCTCAAAGCCATCCTCGCCGCCGAGATCATCAAGATGCTCGACCGCCAACGCCTCTCCGTCCGCGCCGCCCACACCCGCACCGGCATCGCCGCCGCAGACTTCTCCCGCATCCGCAACGCCGACCTCGGCCGCTTCACCCTCG
This sequence comes from Acidobacteriaceae bacterium, assembly GCA_050014235.1. Taxonomy (GTDB): domain Bacteria; phylum Acidobacteriota; class Terriglobia; order Terriglobales; family Acidobacteriaceae; genus Edaphobacter. Next base: position 22,712 of record JBEKDS010000033.1, on the reverse strand, counting down.
ACCGCCTTATCTCCATCGTCAACCGCCTCGGCTCCCGCGTCGAAGTCCGCGTCAAACTCCACGCCATCCACGCCAAATCCGCCCTCGCCTAGCCCTACTTCTTCCCCTCCACCGGATACCCCTGCCACACATACTCCAGCGCCTCCGGCAATATCTCCGCCCGCACCGCCCGGTCCGTATGCCCCGCATTCCGCGCAAAGGTCAGCTGATAGTGATATCCCTTCGCGGCCAACACCTTCGCCATGTTCTCGTTCGCCGCAACCCAGTCATGCATGTTCGGCCCCTCCGCCGGAGGAGGCCCCCAGTTGTCCCGGTCGCCCACCTCCATATAGATCCGCAGCGGCTTGGCCGCACTCCCCGGGATCAGGTGCTCATGCAGCTCCCACCCTCCATGCGGCATCGCGTCGTTGTGCGGCCACTGCTGATTCACAAACGTCCCCGACCGCGTCAGCACACGGTGGTACCACTCCGGATGAAACCACGCCATCGCCATCGCCGCCGAGCCGCCCGAGCTCGAACCCATCGTCGCCCGCCCATCCGGATCGTCCGTCAGCTTCACATGCGCCGTCGCCTCCGCCAGCGGCAGCACCTCCGTCTGCACATACTCCGCATACTTGCCCGACATCGTGTCGTACTCCAGCCCCCGCTCGCTCCCCGGCCCATCCCCGCCGCCGCTCCCAATCGCAATCGCCACAATCGCCGGGATCCGCTTCTGCGCAATCAAAATATCCAGCGTCGAAAAGCACTTCTCCCCATCCGCGCTCACCAGAAACGGCGCCGCCGTCCCCGCCACATACTGCTTCGGCACATACACCGACACATGCCGCGTATACGGCGCCGGCCTGCTCGCCGATACCGGCCCATTCGCTCCCGGCCCGCCCGGCATTCCAGCAGCGACCGCCGCCGTGTCCCGCTCCACCCCCGTATAAAACTTGCTGTCCTTCGACTCCATCGTGAACTCGTACACATCGCCCTTCGGCACCGTCGCGTCCACCGCCATCTCCGCCGCCGGCGTATGCGTCGGCCCAAGAATGAAGTTCCCATCCTTCGTCGCCGGCGGCACCTGCCCATCCGGCAACTCCACCGCCTTCACCATCCCCGCCCCCAGCGGGTCCCTCACCGGCGCCGGCGGCCGCGGCGGCCTCGCCTGCGCAACCGCTCCAGTTTGAGCGCCCGTCTGTGCACCAGCCGCCTGCGCCCCCGCAGCAGCCGCTGGCGTTGCCGCCGTAGCACCCGCGCCCGCCGGAGCACTCGCCCCCTGCGCCCACACCATCCCCGCACTCACCAACAACCCAGCCACAACCGCAACTCTCAACTCACGAAGCATCGTCATCTCCCCCGTTTCAGACTCGGAAGAAATGTATCACCATCAACCCCTACTCGCCCCGCGCCGCCCTCTGGTGCAGCGCCTAATATCGCAATCCGCGACACAATGGGGTAGTGGGCCACTTTAAGGTTTCTTGGTATCATGGGCGCGCGGAGGCGCGATAACAGACATGAAAGGCGCGAAGCGGATGATGCGACTAGGAAAGTTTCTGGTGCTGGCCGGTCTTGGCTCTGTGTTGTTGGGCCTCGCGATGATACTGGTCGGTGGCGCGATACCGCTGGATGCGCATGTGTCTTGGACATCCCTCAATATCACCAAGGACATTCTCCTGTACTTTACCGGGCTATGGCCGCTGGCCATTGGTGCAGTGCTGTGGGTCGGCGGATGGATAATCGAGGGCTTCTTCAAGAGCGCCTGAGCATAGCATCCATGGAACAAGTCATCGTCATCGGCGGTACCGGCTACATCGGAATCCCGCTGATCCAAAAACTCATCGCCAACGGGTTCCAGGTCACCGCGGTCGCTCGCCCCCAATCCATCGCCAAACTGCCCGCCGGCTGCGTCCCCATCGCCGGCAGCCCGCTCGACGCGCACACCTATCAGGACCGCGTCCCGCCCGCCTCCACCCTCGTCCACCTCGTCGGCACGCCCCACCCCGCCCCTTGGAAGGCCGCGCAGTTTCGCTCCGTGGACCTCGTCGCCCTCGAGCAATCCGTCGCCGCCGCCAAACACGCCGCCGTCAAGCACCTCGTCTTCGTCAGCGTCGCCCACCCCGCGCCCGCCATGAAGGCCTACGTCGCCATCCGCATCCAGTGCGAGCGCATCATTCAGGAGTCGGGCCTCAACGCCACCATCGTCCGCCCCTGGTACGTCCTCGGCCCCGGCCACTATTGGCCCTACATTCTGCTGCCCATCTACAAGGCCCTCGAAGCCATCCCCGCCACCCGGGAAAGCGCCATCCGCCTCGGCCTGGTCACCCGCTCGCAGATGGTCAACACGCTCGCCTCCGCCGTCGCATCCCCCACCGTCGCATCCCCCACCCCCGGCATCCGCATCCTCACCACCCCCGACATCCGCTCCCTCGGAACCACCCCCTAAACCCACCCACGAAGGATCAGCATCCGCCCAACTCCCGCCCCAGGAGAAGATCATCCCTTTACACAAGGGAGACCAAATGGGAGCATGGCTAAATGGAGTAAATGCCATGACCGCCCTGAGACGCTTGGGTCGCGTAATGCTCTACAGTCTGCCCTTGTTCATACTCGCCCGAATCAGCGACTTCGTCCTAAAGTTACTCGACGACAGGATCGTTGGATCAGCAAATCGGTATATAGATCAGCGCGGAGGCTTCATTGTGCCTCCGCTCGCTAGAACACTTCGATTCTTCGCAACGCATCCGCTATGGTTCACGGCGGGGGTTGGCCTATTTATCGTGGCGATCTTCCTTATCGAAGAAGTCATTGCGCGTCGTTGGCCGCGAACTACTCAAGAGTCAGAAAAGAAAATGACTCTTGAATCATTCAAGACCGCTGCGCTAGCGACGGTTCTTCTCTTCTTTCTCTTGTGGGGCGGGGTCTACATGTTTGTCTCTCGCGCGCCGGCTGCTAATACCAGTGTCGCAAGCGCGTCTCAACCGCCCGCCCCAATTGCTAAAGCCCCTGAACCGTCCAACCGCGCATCTGCTCCCAAGCCTCGTCAAGCCCAGCCAAAAACAGCGGCCTCGGCTCCAGTTACCCAGTCAACTCAACCCCCGCAGCCTACGTCAGCCCCACCGGCGCCGTCGCAGAATCCGCCTCCAGCGAGCAACCCGTTACCGGCCACGACCAATAATTGTCCCAACGGCATCTGCATATCCGGCGGAACCGTCTATCACCCTGAGGTTCACAACTTCGGGCCACCGCTACCAAGAGTGGTTGGCCTATCGGAGCAAGTGCTACCCTCCGTGCCACCATTCACAATACCTCCTGGACAAGATAGAATGACCGCCGCAATCCGTTACAACGGATCATTGGGATTTGAGAGAGATTACTTGTCTATGAGCGGAGACCCCGATCGCGGCCTAACTCCGGGACTGCGAGTAAGGTTTGCTGTCGATTCGAGTTTCGTGAATCCACAATTCACCGTCACATGTGACCGGCCATGCGCAGAGACGAGCGTGAGTACTGGGCAAACCAGTGCAGATGGGACCTCGACGAGAGAGATTGAAGGAATGCCAGCCGTCCTAGTTCCCGGCGAATTCCTCGATATAACGTTTCGCTCTGCCGCCGGACAGCCGATCACGCATGTGGACATTACGCCGAAAAACTAAGCCGCAATAACGGTCTTATACTCCAGTACTCCAGGCGGGTGGCCCACCCTTAATCCCCACCGCGCCCAACACGCGGGTGCCCCATCCAAGCTCCGCTTGGGTGGGCTGCCGGCGAATCCCAGCTCGTGCCAACCGCTATTTGTAACGCACCGTTTTGACAACCACCAACGTCAACCTCACCACCGTCAACCCCACGCGCGACCTCACCCCAACCCAGCCAAGCCCACCGCGCTCCCCCGCAGCGAAAAGATCGCCGGCCAAAGTATCGATCGCCACCCGCAAAAGTCCAGACCTAAGTGGCCTGTCCCGAGTCTCTTATCAAACTTCACCCGGGGGGGATAAAAACCTACGGCACCAGCAACACCTTCCCCGTCGTCTTCCGCCCCTCCAGGTCCCGATGCGCCTCGGCCGCCTCCGCCAGCGGAAACGTATGCTCGATCCGCAGCTTCAGGCTCCCATCCGCCACCCACCCCAGCACCTCGCCCGCGCGCCGCTCCAGCGCCGCCCGCCCGTGGATGTAGTCCTTCAGCATCGGCCGCGTCACATACAGCGACCCCTTCGCCGAAAGCTGGAGCAGATCGAAAGGAGGCACCGCCCCGCTCGACCCGCCATACAGCACCATCATCCCGCGCGCCCGCAGGCACCCCAGGCTCCCGTCAAACGTCGTCTTGCCCACCGAGTCGTACACCGCCGCCACCCCCTCACCATTCATCAGCTCGCGCGTCCGCGCCGCAAAATCCTCACTCGTATACAGAATCACCTCATCCGCCCCCGCCCCCCGCGCCAGCTCCGCCTTCACCTCAGTCGACACCGTCGTCAGCACCTTTGCCCCCAGCCGCTTCGCCATCTGGATCAGCAGCAGCCCCACCCCGCCCGCCCCCGCATGGATCAGCACCGCATCGCCCGCTTGGATCGTATACGTCGAGTGCGCCAGATAATGCGCCGTCATCCCCTGCAGCATCGTCGCCGCCGCCTGCTGCACCGTCACGCCCGCGGGAATCGCGATCAGCATCGTCGCCGGCACCGCCGCATACTCCGCATACGCGCCCATCACATGGCACCACGCCACCCGGTCCCCCACCTTGAACCCGCTGACCCCATCGCCCACTGCCGCCACCACCCCCGCCGCCTCCTGCCCCGGGACAAACGGCAGCGCCACCTTATACCGCCCCTCCCGCTGGTACACATCGATAAAGTTCACCCCGCTCGCTTCGATCTTCACCAGCGCCTGTCCCGGCCCCGGTGTCGGCGTCGTCATCTCGCGCAACCCCAGCACCTCGGGTCCGCCCGTCTCGGTTATCTGTATCGCTTTCATAGTCCCTCGATGCTACCCCGCCCGCCCCAATCCACTCAAACCGCGCCTCGTGCGCCCAAACCCGCTTTCTGAGACAATAGCTCTTCGATGCAACAACCCGATAACCTCATCTCGCTCAAAGACGACATGGTGGCCTTCATCGCCGGCCACGGCATGCGCCGCTTCAACGGCTACATCACCGAAGAAGTCCCCACCGTCATCTTCGAGGACGAAGACCCCGACTCCTGGAAGGACTTCGTCGAGCACGCCAAGGCCGCCGGAGCCACCTTCGTCACCATGAGCGAGGTCACCCTCGAGAAGTCCGACATCGCCATCCTCCTCGAACAGCTCCGCGACCAGACCTTCCCCGACGCCGAAGCCCCCGAGGTCGACGACGCCGAGTACCTCGTCAACCACGTCGGCAAACTCGGCTACCTCCAGCTCGGCTTCGCCCACCAGGGCGTCATGTTCCTCTTCGAAACATCCACCGAGTGGTACGAGCGCTTCCAGGAACTCATCGAAACCGTCACCGACCTCGGCGGCCTCGTCGTCGACGACCGCGAAGACGACTGACGCGCCCCGGGTTGATTCGCGATTCCTCGTTAGGTTTGTGATTCCGCAGCAAATGGTTTGTCATTCCGCAGCGCAGCGGAGGAATCTGCTTTTGCCCTTGATCGTCGACTCCGATAAGCAGACAGTCTGGCACCTCAAGCCCGCTGACCCCGCCGCCGTCGCCGCCCTCACCACCCACCTCCGCTGCCCACCCGCGATCGCCCACCTCCTCGCCTCCCGCAACATCACCACCCCCGCCGCAGCCGACGCCTTCCTCAATCCGAGCATCGACCAGCTCCACTCGCCCCTCCAACTCCTCGGCATCCCCGCGGCTGTCGACCGCATTCTCACCGCCCTCCGCGCCGCCGAACCCATTCTCATCTACGGCGACTACGACGTCGACGGCACCACCGCCACCGTCCTCCTCAAGACCACCCTCGAACGCATCGCCCTCGCCCTCGACCCCGCCAACCCCGCAGCCGTCACCTACCACGTCCCCCACCGCATCCGCGAGGGCTACGGAATGCAATCCAACATCCTCGCCGAAGCCGCCGCCGCCGGCATCCGCCTCGTCATCTCCGTCGACACCGGCATCCGCGCCATCGCCGAAGCCGCCGAAGCCCGCACCCTGGGCCTGGACCTCATCGTCACCGACCACCACCTCCCCGAAGTTGCTTCTCCTGACTCAGCCGCCGGCGCCATCCCAGACGCCCTCGCCGTCATCAACCCCAACCAACCCGCCTGCCCCTACCCCAACAAAAACCTCTGCGGCGCCGCCGTCGTCTTCAAACTCGCCCACGCCCTCCTCCTCGCCGCCGCGCCCCTCACCCCCGACCCCGCCGCCTTCACCACCCGCACCAACTCCATCCTCATCCCCTCCTTCCTCAAACTCGTCGCCATCGCCACCATCGCCGACTCCGTCCCCCTCACCGGCGAAAACCGCGTCATCGCCGCCCTCGGCCTCGCCGCCCTCGCCAACCCTGTCCAGCCCGGCCTGCGCGCCCTCATGCGCCTCGCCAAACTCCCCCTCGACCGGGCACCAACAGCCACAGAAGTGGGTTTCCGATTGGCCCCCCGCATCAACGCCGCCGGCCGCATGGACATCGCCTCCGACGTCGTCGAACTCTTCCTCACCCGCGACCCCGTCCGCGCCCAAGCCCTCGCTGAAAAGCTCGACTCCCTCAACACCGCCCGCCGCGACTCCGAAGCTCGCGCCCTCGACGCCATCGACCGCCACCTCGCCACCCTCCTCGACGCCCACGGCGCCTTCCCCGCCGACTGCCTCATCCTCGACCACCCCGACTGGCACCGCGGCGTCCTCGGCATCCTCGCCTCCCGCGTCGTCGACCGCACCGGCCGCCCCGCCCTCGTCATCACCCACTCCCCGGAAGACGGCAGCGCCCACGGCTCCGGCCGTTCCATCCCTGGCTTCCACCTCCTCAACGCCATCACCGCCGCCGACACCCCCACCAACCCCGCCACGGAGTCGGGTGCCCCATGTCTCGAACCTGAGACATGGGATGGATCGCCCAGAACTCAAAAGGAAGACCCCCTCTTCCACCGCTTCGGAGGCCACGCCCACGCCGTCGGCTTCTCTTTCCCTAGCACCCGCCTCCCCGACCTTCGCGCCCGCATTCGCGCCTACGCCGCCATCCACCTCAACCCCACCCTCCTTACCCCGCAACTCGACTTCGACGCCGAACTCTCCCTCTCCGACATCAACCCAGAACTCGCCGCCTGGCTCCAGCGCCTCGCGCCCTTTGGCATCGGCAATCCGGAGCCAATCTTCCTCACCCGCAGTGCAGCCCTCGCCGCCCCCGTCCGCATCATCCAGGAAAAACACATCTGCCTCCAGCTTGCCGGCGGTCAGCTCGTCGCAGATCGCCAAACTCACGCCGGCGCACCCACCCTCTCCGCCGTCGGCTGGAGTCGCGGCCCCGCCAACTGGCCCCAGAGGTCCAGCGCGCTCGCCCTCGCGCAAGACTCACGCATCGACCTCCTCTACCACCTCCGCCAGCGCACCGGCAGCTACGCCAACCCCCACACCGGCGGTCTTGAATTGGAGCTCCGGGACATGCACTCAGCGCCAGATTTGCAATCCTCACAGCAGCCATCCGCCGCCATCGCCACAGCCCGAACCGAATAGCTCACGTCCCTCGCCGAGAAAATTGCCATTGGCAAAAGTTGCAACCAAACTTCACCAACGACAGAAATTTTGGGTCGTCGGTCAACCTCGGGGCGTCTTATATACTGACCTTTGATCCTCATGGCCTCTGACCCAAAATCAAGTCGCTCAGCGCCGTTTGTCATCTGGGGATCGGTCTTCGTCGTTCTCGTCCTTGCCATATTTTCCATCCGATCCCTCACGCGCGAGCACGTCGCAGTCTACGTGGCGCAAGTCACCTTCGGAGACCTCGTCAAGCCTTCCTCAACCAATGGAAATGTGGAGCCAATCTCCGACTTCCAGGCGCACGCCAAGGTCGCCGGACAGGTCGAGGGTATCTACGTCGATGTCGGCCAGAAGGTGAAGGCCAACCAACTGCTCCTTAAGATGAACGATGCCGACGCACTGGCCCGCCTGGCCTCCGCCAACTCCGCTCTTCAGGCCGCTGAGCTGGGAGAGAGCGACATCGAGCACGGCGGTACGCAGGACGAGCGCAATACGACCGCGGGCGACCTGAGCCGCGCAAAGCTGCAGCTGCAGAAGGACGACGCTTTGCTCGCCTCGCTGCAGAAGCTGCAGCAGGTGGGCGCCGCGTCGCCGGCTGAGATCGCTGCTGCGCAGAATCAGATCGCAATCGATAAGAGCAACCTCCACACGATCGATCAGCATAGCAACCAGCGCTACGATCAGGCTGACCACGCTCGCGCTCAGGCGCAGCTCGCCGACGCCCGCGCTGGCGTGGCCGCAGCGAAAAGCAGCTACGACTCCGCCGACATCCGTACCCCCATCGACGGCACCGTCTACTACCTTCCCGTCTCCCAGTACGACTACGTCAAGGAGGACGAGGACCTCGTCTTTGTCGCCGATCTCAGCCGCCTCCGCATTACCGCCTACTTCGACGAGCCCGAGATCGGCAACCTCGCCGCTGGCCAGCCGGTCAAGATCGTCTGGGAGGCCAAGCCCGGCATGGTTTGGCACGGACACATTAGCCTCGCGCCCACCACCGTCATCAACTACAACGGCACTCGCAACGTCGGCGAGTGTTTTATCACCGTCGACGACAACGACGGTGTCCTCCAGCCAAACGCGACAGTCACCGTCACCGTCACCACCGCCGAGCACAAGCACGTGCTCAGCGTTCCCCGCGAGGCTCTCCATCCCGAGGATTCACAGAATTACGTCTTTCGCATCATTGGAAACAAACTCGTCCGCACCCCGGTGCAGGTAGGCATCGTCAACAATAACTATGCGGAGATCACCAGCGGCCTCGCCGAAGGCGACACCGTCGCGCTGAACGCAACCACGAACCGCGACCTCACAGACGGTCTTGAGGTCCACTCCATCAGCAAATGACCATGCGCCCAGATGCCCTTACAAGCTCTTCTCGCCCGCCGTCGCCGCTTATGGGTGTCCGCACAGGTGTGCTTCTTCCGTCCGTCCTCAGTCTTTTTCTCTTCACCCCGGTCAAGCTCCTCCACGCTCAGATGACCTTTGCCGATGTCGCGTCCGCCGGCCGAATGCTGGCTGGCGACGCGTCCGCGTACCGCGCCCTCCAGGAGGGTCGGGTCGAAGACGCGGCCACGCTGCTGCGCGCGACCCTTGCCGCCGATCCCTCGGACGCCACCGCACATCAGCTTCTCTGCCGCGTCGCCTACGCACAGAACCAGGCAGAGGCTGCCATTGCCCAATGCGGGCTGGCAGTCTCAAGCGACCCCTCCAATAGCGATCATCAGCTCTGGCTCGGACGCGCTTACGGCATGAAGGCCCGCCGCGCCGGTCCGATCGCAGGCTTCACTCTGGCCCGAAAAGTCCAGGCCAGCTTCGCCCGCGCCGTCGAGCTCGACCCCAACAATGTTGCCGCCTTGAACGATCTCGGCGAATATTACGTGGCCGCTCCCTTTATCGTCGGCGGAGGGAATGACAAAGCGAAAGCGCTCGCTGCCCGGATGATGCCGCGCTTTCCAGCCGCGGCCCATCGCCTGCTCGCCCGTATGGCCGACGCGGAGAACGACCCAACTACCGCCGAATCGGAATTCAAGAAGGCCGTCGCGGTGCAAAAATCCCCCGAAGCATGGATCGACCTCGCCCACTTCTACCAGAGCCATGAGCGTCCCGACGACGCTGTGGCCGCCGTGAGGTCAGCCATCGCCGCGGACCGCGCCCATGACGCTGTGCTCGTCGACGCCGCCAGCATCCTCACCGCCTCCCAGCGCGACCCCGATCTGGCGGAACGTTGCCTCCGCGACTACCTCGAATCACGCGCTACCTCCGATGCCGCTCCCGTCTTCAAGGTGCATCTTCAGTTGAGCAGGCTGCTCGCGGCACGCGGCGACAGCGAGGACGCGCACAAGGAGATCGAGACTGCGACCGCACTGGCGCCGGCCTTTACTCGCAGGGCAAGATCGGCCCAGGGATCGTGATCCTCCTCGGCCACACCCCGGACCATCGCCGGATTAACCTGGGTTCCCGCAGGCAAATGCCGCCACCTCGACCAAGTCGCACTGTCTCGCGTCGTCCAGATCCGTCGCGCCTCGCCATGGAATCGCGGCTCGCCCTCACGCTGCTCGGCTTCGCCGCCATGGCAACCGCCGCGCCCGCGCAGATTTCCATCACCACAGCGGTCGATCTGGCGCTCCGCAGCAATCCGCGCGTACTGGCAGCGCAGGCCGACGTCGACAAGGCCAGGGCCCAGTTGCAGGAGACCCACGACGTTTACATCCCCTCCCTCAGCGCTGGAGCCGGACTCGGACAAGCCTACGGGTACAGTGAATATCCCCCCACGCTCGCTACCCTGTCCAGCACCTCGCTGGTCTACAACGCGGGCCAGCACGCGTTCGTTCGCTCCGCCCGCGCCGGCCTTAGGGCCGCTGAATTGTCTCTCGAGGACATGCGCGAACAGGTGGCCGAGGACACAGCCTCGGCCTTTCTCACCCTGGACCACGATCAGCAACGCGAGCACGTGATCGACCAGAAGGCCGGGTACGCCAACAACCTCGTCACCGTCGTTCAGGATCGCGCAGACGCCGGCCAGGACACGCAGATCGACCTCACCCAGGCAAAGCTTGCCGCCGCACAGCTTCGCTCCGACAGGCTCAAGGCCGGGGACGATATCGCCTACGATCGCGAACACCTCGCGCGCTTGATCGGTCTGCCTCCGGCATCGCTCAGCGCCGACGGCGAATTCCCGGCAGCGCCTCTTCCCTCCGGCCAGCCCGCCGCCGCATCCGGCGGCTACGCCAACTTTGCCGTCGCCTCCGCCTTCGCCAACGCGGACGCCAAGTTCGAGCAGGCGAGGGGCGACTCCAGGTTCCGCTTCTGGCCCAGCATTTACATGCAGGCCCTGTACAACCGCTACGCCACATTTACCAATTCCTTCAAGACCCTCAATGGCCTCTACAACGACCACCTCACGGCAAACGAAGGCGTCTTCGGCGTACAGATCCAGCTGCCCCTCTTCGACAAGGCACGGCAGGACAGAGGCCGCGAATCCTCTGAAGCAGCCGCCCGCGCTCGCCAGGACGCACAGGAGGCCCAGATCGACGCGCTCGACGGTCAGGCTCGCCTTCGTCACTCCGCGTCCGAGCTTCAGGCGCAGGCGGATGTCGCCGCTCTCCAGCAACAACTTGCGCAACTCAAGCTCCAGGCGATTCGGCTTCAACTGCAATCCGGAAATCCCAACGGCCCGCAGCTGACCCCAAAGGACGAACTCAGCGCGCGCATCACCGAGCGCGACGACTATCTCGCTGTGGTGGACGCTGGCTTCCAACTCCGTCAGTCCGAAATTCAACTCCTTCGCCAGCGTGGCCAGCTGATCGACTGGCTCAAATCAGCGGCTTCTTCCCCCCAGACCAACCTTCCCGCCATGCCCAGCCCTCAACCCTGAGCCGTTACTTCGAGAGAAGATACACGCCTGCGCAGACGAACAGCGTCGCAAACCAACGCCGCTTGTCCACATCCTCCTTCAAAAAAAACTTCGCCGCGAAGGCGTTGCCCACATACGTGAGCGACGCCGTCGCCGGAGCCGCAAGCGACAGGTCCACCACGCTCAGCGTGTAGAGCATGGCGAAAAAGTTGAACGCCATGCACAGCGCGCCAATCAAAAACATCGGGCTGGATAACACAGCGCGGATCGCTCCCGCCAAGCCGCTGCGCTCGCGGATCGCGTCAAGATCGCCGAGGCTTCGCATCGCGGCAGCAATCAGGCACTCACCCGAGATAGCCAGCGCCGCGACCCCCGCAATGCAAGTCCACGTAACCGATTGCGTGGTCGCTGACGGTATCGGGAATCTGCCCGTCATCAACGTCCCACACCCGAGTCCATCACGTCGAGTTCGTGATGGTCGCGCCCTTGCTCCGTGCGCGATGGGCCGTTCGCCACGAACCCGACCGCGCAGACGATCATGACGATCCCGGCGCAACGCGAGAACGAAAGGTGCTCATGCAGCCAGAAGCGGCTGAGCACCGCAACCACCACATATCCAAACGCCGTGGCCGGCATCACAAACGTAAGATCGGCCCAGCTTAGCGCAGTCATGTAGCTGGCGAAGAACCCAATCAGCAGCACGATCCCCGCGATCACCCAACCGTTAGCCAGCGCGTGCAGCAGAAGACTGAGATGGTGCAGATCAACCTGCCCAACCTCGCTCATCCCATGGGAGAGAAAAGTGTCTCCGACGCTCGCCGTCAGCGTGACGCACAACAGAATCAGGTATTGCTGCGTCGAAAGGGTGTGCTTCATCTTCCTCAATTCTAGAAGAGATCATCCTGGCCGGCTCGTACCGCGTCCTTAGAAGGAAACATCCGCCGGCTGCGTCACCTTGAGCACCGATTGGTCGCCCGTGCGCTGCTTCCACGCCGCCCGGATCGCCTCGACGCGAATAGCATTTTCCGCCGTGGCCGGGTAGTCGATGATCAGCATCTTCGATCGGATGCGCTCCGGCTTCTGCCTCTCACCCTGATCGGCCTTCGCTTGCCACTGCCCATACACATCCACCACGGACAAGCCGGAAGGAAACCGCGGCGTGACCTCCTTGTCCAGAAAATCGCGCCACGCCGCCTCGCTCACACCCTTGTCGGGCGCATCCGCCGGCCCAAGCCCAAAGTACAGCCGCGTATCCACCCAATGCGCCGCATGGGCCGGATGCGCCTTGTCCCCATGCAGGGTCGCACTCGCAGTGCTCTGCGCCGCAAGCGAACAGAACGGTCCGATCAGTAAGGCGGCCAGCAGAGCATGTCGGGAACGGAGCATGCAGACTATCCTAATTTCAATCCCCCCTAAAGCCTCATGAGGCCGCCAAACCGATTCGACTGACGGCCAGCCTCGTCGCAACTACTGCCTGAAATGCGGGATTCTTCCCTGCGCGAAGAATGACAAGCGACTCGTCGGCCATCAGAATCGCGAGATTCTCAACAAAACACGCCGAGCGTTGCCTCATGCGTTCATGCTGACCGACTCTTGCGCCTTAAGCGCACTGGCTTCCTTCGCCGCCCGCGCCGCCTTGTTGCGTTGGCTGCGCAGCTTCATAAACGAGACAGCCTCGGTGTACAGCCGCGGCACATCGCGATTCACAATCGCCTGCCAGATCACGCGGATCGCCGCCTTCGGCCGGAAGTAGTACTCGTCGTAAAACTTGTGCACCATCTCCATCACATACTCCACCGGCAGCCCCGGATACTCGATGTGCGCCATCTGGTGGCCGCCCTCATCGCTCATCGCCTCATTCGTAATGAACCCACCCTGCTTTGCGAACTCGAAGAACTCCGTCCCCGGAAACGCATGCGCAATCGAAACCTGAATCGTCTCGCAATCAAGCTGCTTCGCGAATTCGATCGTATTCCGGATCGACTCCCGCGTCTCGCCCGGCAGCCCCAGAATAAAGTCCCCGTGGATCACCAGCCCCAGCTTGTGGCAGTCCCTCGTAAAGTCCAGCGCCCGCTCCACCGTCGCGCCCTTCTTGATGTTCTTCAAAATCTGCGGATCGCCCGACTCATACCCCACAATCAGCAGCCGGCAGCCAGCCTCCTTCATCGCCTTCAGCGTCTCGTAGTCCGTCGTCACCCGCGACGTGCAAGACCACGTCAGCCCCAGCGGCTTCAGCTTCTCGCACAGCTCAACCGTCCTTGCCTTCTGGATGTTGAATGTATCGTCGTCGAAGAAGAACTCCTTCACATGCGGAAACAGCTCCTTCGCCTGCTTCATCTCCGCCGCCACATCGTCGGTCGACCGCTTGCGCCACGCATGGCCGCTCAGCGTCTGCGGCCACAGGCAGAAGGTGCACTGCGCCGGGCAGCCCCGCGTCGAGTAAAGCGACACAAACGGATGCAGCAAAAACGGCACGTTGTACTTGGTCACGTCCAGGTCGCGCGCGTAGATCTCAGTCGCCCACGGCATCTCGTCCAGTTGCTCCGGCGTCACCTGCGGCCGGTCCGGGTTGTGTTGGATCTTGCCGCTCGCATCCTTGTAGCTCACGCTCAGGATCTCGTTCAGCGGCTTGCCGTTCGCATACTCCACAATCGAAAAATCGAACTCCCGGCGGCAGATAAAGTCGATCGCCGCGCACTCGTTCAGCGCCTTATCCGGCGAAGTCGTCACCGGCGGCCCCACAAACGCAATCTTGATCGACGGATAAGTCTGCTTGATCACCTCCGCCATCTTCTGGTCGCCCTCCCACCCCATCGTGCTGGTAAAGAGGACCAGAAACTCGTAGTCCTTCAGGATCTCCACCACGTCCTGCCAGCTCAGGTGGTGCGGCGGCGCATCCACCAGCCGCGAACCCTCCAGCATCCCCGCCGGATAGGTCAGCCACACCGGGTACCAGTAGGACTCGATCTCGCGCGTCGCGGGCCAGCGGCTGCTGGCGCCACCATCGAACTTTTCAAAAGAGGGCGGGTTCAGAAAGAGAGTCTTAAGTGGCTTCATCGTTACCTCAAGTCTAACATTTATGGAGCCAAAACGTGGCTCTGCTACCAGTGAATCGCGGTGTACCCCCAGGAACTCCGTCTGCCACGTTCCGCTTCTCTTATAGACTCATTTCGCGTCCTGGTGGGAATCTGGCTGGGGAGCGTTGGGAATTGACGCGGCCGGCGTAGGAGCCGTCACAGGCTTCGCTGTCACCGGGTGATGCCTCTTCCTCGCCAGCCGCGCCAGGTCCGGCCCAAACTCCAGAATCTGCCCACCTAGCGCCCCAAACAGCGTAACCGAGGTGCCGTTCTCCAAGGCCAGGGCTACGCCGCGTTCATTCGCCGGATAATACAAGTTCGAGATCCCCCCGGAGATATAGTTCCCCAGCACATTCGACACATTCGCCTGTTTCTTCCCATTGTCCCCCCGGCACACTACCGTCGACAGCGCCGCATAGAGAAACCGGCTCTTGATCGACCCAGTCCCCTTGCGAAAGTACCGCGGGTCCTGGTGCAACAGCTCAGGCAGCAACGCATTGCCGATCAGCGCCCCATTCACGTTGTCCGCGTAATTGGCCCCGACCCGCTTGATATACCCATTCGCACCCCAGCCATACCCGTTGTTGTTGCCCACCAGCTCGCCATAACCCCCGCCGATCACGAACGCCCAGCCAATGTAGAACGGATCGATGGCGCTGTGCAGCGCCAGGCGCCACTTCTCGCCGCCGGTCAGCGGCACGGCCTTGCCACCCATCACAACCTGAAACTGCGGCATCACCCCCAGCAGACGCTGCTTCTCCTCCACCTTCAGCTCGCGCTCTGCCTCGTCATGGCTCTGCTGTTTGGCGTCCGCAGCAGACGCCGGCGAGCAACCGGAGGCCACCGCGCCGACCAGTGGAGAGTCTGGCGCAGCTTTGTTCTCCGCAGCACCGGCTGGCTGCGGCGAAGGGCACGGCTGCGCTGACGATGCCGGCGCAGACGATGCCGGAGTGGCCGGCTGCGACGCAGATGTCGACCCAGGGGGCGCAGCAGCGGCGGCCGGGCCACTCTGCCCCGCCGCCTGCGGCAATGGAGCCTCTGGAAGCACAAGCTCTGCCGCCTCCGCGGCCGAAACCGGCCGCTCCGGCTGCTGCAAAGGCTTCATCTGCGAGAGAAGGAAGGGAGAGAACGATACCGCAATTAGGGCCGCTATGGCCCTAATGAGCCGGCCGGGTCGGATTTGCTTCACTCAACAAGTCTATCCTACCGAGTCAACAGCAGGCCCAGTCCGGCTAGCCAAGATACTCCTTGATCCAGGGATCGGTGGAGTGCACCAGCTCTTCCGTGGTGCCGTGGAAGACAATGCTCCCCGCGTTCAGGATGAGAAACTTTGTGCTGTCATCGATGCCATGGTCCGGGCCATCGGTGGGAAGTAGCTTCATGCCGCCTGTGGCCGTGTCGAAGTGGTGGGTGGCCAGCACAAAGGCATCCTGCAGGCGATGGGTCACCAGAAGCGACGTCGTGTGCGACACATCGCGCTGCTTCATCACCAGCTCGATGATGGTGGTCGATGTGATGGGGTCGAGGCCTCCGGTCGGCGAGTCATAGAGGATCAGGTCGGGGCCGGAGATAATCGCGCGCGCGATGGAGACCCGGCGGCGCATGCCGCCGGAAAGCTCCGACGGAAACTTCGCGATGGCCGCTTCGAGCTCGACAAACTTCAGGGCCTCCACCACCCGCTGGTGCGTCGCGTCTTCGGGCACATTCTCCTCGTGCAGGCGGTACGCCACGTTGTCCTCCACGTCGAGTGAGTCGAAGAGCGCCGACTCCTGGAAGACCATGCCGATGTGCGAACGCAGCTTGTAAAGGTCGCGCTCGTGCATCCTGGTGATCTCTTGGCCGAAGATGCGGATCGAGCCTGAATCGGGCCGAAGCAAGCCATTGGCCAGCTTCAGCAGCACGGACTTCCCCGTCCCCGCCGGGCCAAGGATGATCAAGGTCTGGCCCCGCTCGACGGAGAAGGAGATGCTCTTGAGGACAACCTTCTCGTCGAAGGACAGCGACACATCCTCGAAAGCGACCACTGGCCCGGGGAGCTCGGTAATCGCGTCGCCGGATGGGTCGGTGAGGGTCGCGGAGGGCATGGGTTCGCTCTAGCTTCCGAAAATGCCGATCATGGCCCGGGTAACCAGCAGATCGACGACGATGATGAGTACCGAGGAGACCACCACGGCCTGGGTCGTAGCCCGCCCCACCCCTTGGGTGCCCCCGGTAGTCTTCATCCCGAAATAACAGCCGACCGTAGCGATAATCAGGCCGGAGAAAAGCGGCTTGGTCAGCCCCTGCACGATGTCCCCGTGCACCAGGCTTCGATACGAATTGTGCAGATAGGAGCTGGCGTTCAGCCCGAGAATGCTGACCGAAACCAGCGCGCCGCCCGCGATTCCAAACGCATCCGCGATGATCGTCAGAAAAAACAGCATGAACACCGTCGCCACGATGCGCGGGGTTACCAGCTTGCGGATGGGGTCTGTACCCAGGGCCCGCATCGCATCGATCTGTTCAGTCACCTTCATCGAACCCAGTTCAGAAGCCATCCCGGAGGCGTTGCGTCCCGAGACCATCAGCCCGGTCAACACTGGCCCCAGCTCCTTGACCATCGACAGAGAGACCAGCGACCCGGTCATCGAAACCGCGCCGAAGCTCTGCAGTGCAGTCGCGGACTGCAACGCAAGCACGCACCCGGTGAAGAATCCGGTAAGGATAATGATCGGCAGGGAGCCCACACCGATCGAGTCCATCTGAATGAAGATGTCAGCCCAGTACCGCGGGCTCGAGAAGAGCGCCGCGATGGCCGTGCCGGAAAGGATGGAATACTCCTGCACAGCCAATATGTTCTGCTTGATGTAGACGTCGGGTGATCGCAGGGGCATGGCTTCTGTGGCTCAGACTAACAGATGCGGGAACCGCCCGGCGCAGTGCACAACCCCGCAAAGCTCCCCCCAAAGCTCAAGCACGGCCGCGATCGTCGCGCCGCTGCCCGGCCCGCAAAAGTGAGAAAATAGAACGATGATCGCGCAGAGCTCGGAGGAGACCATGTTGGCGGCTGTCCTCTATGGCAGTGAGGACCTGCGCATGGAGCGTGTGCCGGTGCCGCGCGCGGCCAAGGGCGAGTTGGTGCTCCGCGTCGGCGCCGCGCTCACATGCGGCACTGACCTCAAAGTCTATCGTCGCGGCTACCATGCCATGATGCTCAAACCGCCCATCCCCTTCGGGCACGAGCTGGCGGGCGAGATCGTCGAGACCGGCCCCGGGGTCACCAGGTTCCGCGTGGGAGACCGCGTCGTCCCACTCAACTCCGCGCCCTGCGACGCCTGCTACTGGTGCGCGCGCGGACAGCAGAACCTCTGCGACGATCTCCTCTTCAACAACGGCGCATACGCTGAGTACATCCGCGTCCCCGCGCGTATCGTCGAGAAGAACACGCTGCTGATTCCCGATGGCGTCCCCCTCCAACATGCCGCCCTCACCGAGCCCCTCGCCTGTGTCGTTCGCGGCCTCGAGGAATCCGGAGCGCGGGCCGGAGACACCATGGTCGTCATCGGCGCCGGTCCCATTGGCCTCATGTTCATGCACGTCGCCCAACTCAACGGCGTGCACGTCATCGCCGCCGTCAAGCGCGAAGAGCAGAGGCAGATCGCGATGGCCTTCGGCGCCGGCAGCGTCGTTCGTATCGAGGACTCCAAGGACATCGTCGCGGACGTGCGCGCGCTCACCCCCGCCGCCCGCGGCGCGGATATCGTCATCGAAGCCGTCGCCACACCTCTCACCTGGGAGTGGGCCGTCGCCATGGTGCGCCGCGGCGGCACAGTCAACTTCTTCGGCGGACCGCCCAGCGGCACCGTCGTCGCCCTCGACACCAACCGCCTCCACTACGGCGACATCACCCTCAAGGCCAGCTTCCACCACACCCCCGCCGCCGCCCGCACCGCCTTCGCCCTCATCGCCGGCGGCCGCTTCAGGGCGGGCGACTACATCACCGGCGCCGCCAGCCTCGCCCAGGTCCCCGAGGTCTTCGCCCGCATGATGAAGTGCCGCTCCGAAACCGCCTCCGCCAACGGCTCGCATCCCGCAATCGCCGCGGAGATCAAAACCGCCGTCTTCCCCGCCGAGAGAATACGATGAGCGGCGAGATGCTCGCACCCCTGGTAAATGCCCCCGTCCCGCAGCCTGCCGCCAGCGACACCCTCATCGGTGCCCCCGCCGAATACTCAACACCCGGGCAGCGTCCCTCGCTCGAGGAAGCCCGCGCCTGGTGCCACGCTCTCGCCACCACCCACTACGAGAACTTCCACGTCGCCACCTTCTTCCTCCCCAAGCGCGTCCGCCCCCACTTCGAGAGCGTCTACGCCTTCTGCCGCGTCTCCGACGACCTCGGCGACGAAGTCGCCAACACCCAAATCGCTCTGGAGCTGCTGCAGAACTGGGGTCAGATGTTAGACCAGTGCTACGACGCACCCGCACAATCCCGCCATCCCGTCTTTGTCGCCCTCCGCGAAACCATCGTCGCCTGTGACCTTCCCCGCACCCTCTTCCACGACCTCCTCCGCGCATTCCGCCAGGACCAGATCAAGACCCACTACGCAACCTGGGACGAAGCCCTCGAGTACTCCCGCTGCTCCGCCAACCCCGTCGGCCGCCTCGTCCTCATGGTCTGCGGCTACCGCGATGAGCCCCGCGCCCTCCTCTCCGACAAGATCTGCACCGGCCTCCAGCTCGCCAACTTCTGGCAGGACATCGTCCGCGACTCCGGGATCCCCCGCCGCTACCTCCCCGCCGAATACATGCAACGCTTCGGCATCCAGGAGGGCCAGATCGAAGGCCGCGTCTTCACCCCCGAGTTCCGCGCCATGATGCAATCCCTCGTCGACCGCACACGTCAGATGCTCCGCGAAGGCGGCGTCCTAAGCGCCACCGTAGATCCTGAGCTCCGCGTCACCCTCGACCTCTTCCGCAAAGGCGGAGAAGCCATCCTCGACGGCATCGCTGCGCAGGACTACGATGTCCTCCGCGGCCGCCCCATGGTCACCAAACGAAAAAAACTGCTCCTCCTCCTCAGCGCCCTCATCGGAAAGCTGCGCACCAGCAGCCCCACTGGAGCAAGCGCCGCGTGAGCGACATCCGCATCACCGCACCCTGCACTCCCGGTCCGCAAATCGCCGAAGCCTACCGCCTCTGCCGCGAACTCGCCCGCCGCGAGGCCAAAAACTTCTACTGGGCCTTCCGCGTCCTCCCCCGCCACAAAAGCGACGCCATGTGCGCCGTCTACGCCTTCATGCGCCGCGCCGACGACATCTCCGACGACGAATCCAAGTCCCTCGACTCCCGCCGCGCCGAGATGTCCGCCTGGCTCCAATCCTGGCGCAACTCCCGCACCCCCGCACCCACCCCAACCCCAACCTCACCCACCACCACCCCACCCACCCCCGACAACCCCATCTTCCTCGCCCTCGCCGACACTCAGCGCCGCTTCTCCATCCCCGACGCCCTCCTCGAAGAACTCGTCGCCGGCACCGCCATGGACCTCGAACCCCGCCCCAACCCCTCCGATCAAAACGAACCCCAGACCTACCCCACCTTCGACGACCTCTACCGCTACTGCTACCTCGTCGCCTCCGTCGTCGGCCTCGTCTCCATCCGCATCTTCGGCTACACTGACCCCCGCGCCGAAGCCCTCGCCGAAGAGACCGGCATCGCCTTCCAGCTCACCAACATCCTCCGCGACGTCAAAGAAGACGCCGAGCGCAACCGCATCTACATCCCACTCGACCTTATGGACGAGTTCGGCGAATCCATCCCCGAGCTCCACGAACTCGCCGCTGGCCGCCCTATGACCGAGCGCGAGCGCGCCATGCTCGCCACCCTCGCCATCCGCGCCGAAAAATACTACGTCGCCGCCGGCAAACTCATCCCCCTCCTCGACCGCGACAGCCGCGCCGCCATGGGTGTCCTCGTCGCCATCTACCACAGCCTCCTCGCCCGCATCGCCGCGCACCGCATGGACGTCTTCACCAACCGCGTCGCCGTCCCCACCCCCACCAAGCTCGCCATCCTCGCCCGCGGAGCCCTCATCACCGCATGGAACAGGATCCTCGGATGACCGCCCCCCGCCGCATCGTCGTCGTCGGCGCCGGAGTCGCCGGCCTCAACGCCGCCGCCGCCCTCGCGAGCACCGGTGCCAACGTCACCCTCCTTGATCGCCGCCCCTACGTCGGAGGCCGCGCCTACTCCTACCCCCACCCCGCGCTCAACGAAGTCGTCGA
This sequence comes from Acidobacteriaceae bacterium, assembly GCA_050014235.1. Classification (GTDB taxonomy): domain Bacteria; phylum Acidobacteriota; class Terriglobia; order Terriglobales; family Acidobacteriaceae; genus Edaphobacter. The sequence continues at coordinate 1,865 of JBEKDS010000033.1, read as the reverse complement.
CTCCCAGCACGTCCTCGTCGGCTGCTGCTCCAACCTCATCGACTTCTGCGCCTCCGCCGGCATCACCGATAAAATCCGCTGGTACGACCGCCAGACCTACCTCGAACCCGCAACCCCCACCCACCCCCCACGCGCCAGCTCCATCGCTCCCAGCCCACTCCCCGCCCCGCTCAACTACGCCCCCAGCTTCCTCACCCTCTCCACCCTCACCCTCGCCGACAAGCTCGCCGTCGCCCGCGGCCTCGCAGCCTTCGCCCGAGGCCCCAAAGAACCCGCCCCCAGCCCCGCCGCACGCGACACCGAGTCCGTCGCCCTCTGGTACCGCCGCACCCGTCAAACCCCGCGCGCCATCCGCCACCTTTGGGAGCCGCTCATCCTCGCCACCCTCAACGACTCCGCCGAAAACTGCTCCATGAAATACGCCGCCAGAATCTTCTACGAGATCTTCCTCGCCAACTCCACCGGCGGCCGCCTCGGCATCCCCACCATCCCCCTCAGCGACTTTTACTCCGCCGGCGCCGGCCTCATCCGCGCCAACGGCGGCCGCATTGAACTCCGCTCCAGCATCTCCCAACTCACCCAGCAACCCGGCCACCGCTGGCTCCTCCACACCACCAGCGAAACCCCACCCCTCCTCGCCGACGACGTGATCCTCGCCCTCCCCTTCGAGCAAACCCAGAAGCTCATCGCCACCATGCAACTCCACCCCGCGCGAGAAGACCCCACCCAACCCGACCAACCCCGCGCCGATCTCCTCGCCAAAATGGCCCGCTTCACCCATTCCCCCTTCATCTCAATCCTGCTCTGGTACGACCGCCAGATCACCACCCTCGACCACGCCTGGCTCCTCGACTCCACCATCCAGTGGTTCTTCCACAAGTCGCGCATCCGCAACTACCCGCCCGACCACGGCAGCTACGTCGAACTCGTCATCGCCGGCTCCAGGGCCGAACTCGCCCTCACCCGCGAACAAATCCTCACCCCAGCCCTCGCCGAGCTCGCCCGCTTCTTCCCCGAGGCCCGCAACGCCCGCCTCATCAAAAGCGCCATCCTCAAGGAGGCCCGCGCCACCTTCTCCGTCACCCCCGGCCTCGACGCATCGCGCCCCGCCCAGCGCACCGCCTGGCCCGGTCTCTACCTCGCCGGCGACTGGACCGCCACCGATTGGCCCTCCACCATGGAAGGCGCCGCCCGCAGCGGTCGCCTCGCCGCCGGCGAACTCCTCGGCAACCCCACCCAGTTCCTCACCCCCGACCTCCCACCCACCGGCCTCAGCCGCCTCCTCGCCCACCCATGAAAGTCTGTCATTCTTCCCTGAGATAGGTCCGGGCTTCAGCCCGGACAACGACGACCCAGCTAGAGACATGGGGCTTCAGCCGGGTGCGGGTGCCCCATCCAAGCTCCGCTTGGGTGGGGTGGCGGGCGACCACTCACAACTCACAACTCACAACTGCCTTGTCAACCCCCCAAACCCTCCCAAAATCCCCCAACCCCCACAAACCAAACACTATCTTTCTTCAAAATAGTTGGCATACTAGTTATGCCCCATCCCGTACAATTGAATCAGGATAGAGAACGAACAACGTACTACGTACGCACCGCGCACCACCACCGCAGGCCCGGCCTAACCGCCGGGCCTCCGCATTTAACCCGTCTGCCAGGGTCCACACCATATCCGGATCAACGCAGATCGAACCCACGTCCCATCAATATTTTGGGATTAAAAAAATTCCCTCCGGAGGCCCATCATGTCCGACACAAACCCGCGCAACCTCTGCCGTCACATCCACCTCGCAGGCCGCCGCTGCGGCTCGCCCGCCCTCCGCGGCGAAAACTTCTGCTACTTCCACCACACCACCCGCCGC
>JBEKDS010000032.1:0-31497 GCA_050014235.1 Acidobacteriaceae bacterium | reverse complement strand
TGGATGGCTTCGAGCAGGTGGATGCCGCGGAAGTCGGGCCAGAGGCGGTCGGTGATGAAGATCTCGGAGTAGGCGATCTGCCAGAGGAGGAAGTTGGAGATGCGCTGCTCGCCGGAGGTGCGTATGACGAGGTCGGGGTCGGGCATTCCGCGGGTGTAGAGGGCGTCGGCGATGTGGTGCTCGTCGAGGCGGGACTCGAGGCCATCGACCTGAATGAGGTCTTCGAGGGAGCAGCCGCGCTGGTGGGCCTCGGCGATGAGGTTGGTGAGGATGGCGCGCGCGGCGTCGACGATCTCGGAGCGGGAGCCGTAGTTGAGGGCGAGGGTGAGTGTGGTTCCGGTGTTGGCGGCGGTCGCCTCGGAGGCCCACTGCATGGTGTCCTGGACTTCGGAGGGGAGCTCATGGATGCGGCCGATGTAGGCCATGCGGACGTTGTTATCGTTCATGCGCTTGACGTTGCCGACGAGGTAGCTGCGCAGGAGCTTCATGAGGAAGTTGACTTCGCTCTTGGGGCGGCGCAGGTTGTTCTCGAGCGAGAAGGCGTAGAGCGTGATGAAGGGCAGGTTGATGCGGGAGGCGGCCTCGACGACAAACTGCACGGATTCGGCGCCTTGCTGGTGGCCGAGGAAGCGCTTGAGGGCGCGTTTGCCGGCCCAGCGGCCATTGCCGTCCATGATGATGGCGACGTGCTGGGGGACCTTGGCGGGGTCGAGCTGGCGATAGAGGGCCATCTCCTCGGGCGAGAGTTCGTGCAGCCGCGAGGAGGGTTCAAAGGCCGGCCTGGTCGTCGATGGATGCAATCGAACCTCGCAGGGAGTGACGCCGAAGCGTGGGCACAGCAAGTGTAGGCGCAGAGGCGAGGGCGTGTCCGGTTTTTCTTTGGGCAAAACCCAGCGGCGCCGCGCGCTGTGCGCTACCTCTCTAGCATACCGGGTCTGGTGGCGTAAGGAGGTTGCAGGGGCCGAGGGTGACGAAGTTGTTACAATCTGGGATTGGGTTGGGAGCTGAAAGAGTGACAGTGTGCTGAGGTTTTCGACGGCGGGAGAGAGTCACGGCGAGGCGTTGGTGGCGCTGGTGAGCGGGCTGCCCGCGGGTGTTCCGGTGGACCAGGCGTTTCTGGATCGCGAGCTGTGGCGGCGGCAGAAGGGGTATGGCCGCGGCGGACGGATGCGGATTGAGCGTGACATGGCGCACATCCTGAGCGGGGTGCGGCACGGCAAGACGATCGGGTCGCCGGTGGCGATGACGATTGCGAACAACGATTGGAAGAACTGGGGGGAGATTCTGCCGGTGGAGGTGGGCGATCCGGCCAAACACAAGGCCGTCGCCAGTCCGCGTCCGGGACATGCGGACCTGGCGGGGAGCCTGAAGTACGACTTTCCCGATGCGCGGTACGTGCTGGAGCGAGCGAGCGCTCGGGAAAGTGCGGCGCGGGTGGCATGCGGGGCGGTGGCGAAGATGCTGCTGCGGGCGCTGGGGGTCGAGGTGGCGAGCCATGTGATCCGCGTGGGTGGGGCGGAGCTTTCGCGGGCGGCGACATGGGAGGAGATCGTTGCGCTGCAGGCGAAGGATGAGGTGCTGCTGAACTGCGTCGATGCCAACGATGAACAGAGTATGAAGGCCGAGGTCGATGCCGTGCTGAAGACAGGCGATACAGTGGGCGGGGTATTTGAGGTGGTGGTGCACGGTCTGGCTCCGGGAGTGGGGACGCATGCCAACTGGGATGAGCGGATGGATGGGCTGCTGGCGCAGGCGGTAATGAGTCTGCAGGCGGTGAAGGCGGTGGAGATTGGGCGCGGAGTGACGGCGGCGGAGTCGCTGGGCAGCGCGGTGCACGATGCGATTGGGTATGAAGGGGACGGAGGGTTCACCAAATTCTCGCGGGAGCAGAACAACGCCGGAGGGATCGAGGGTGGCATCTCAAATGGCGAGGACGTTGTGGTGCGCGGGTATCTGAAACCGATCTCGACACTGCGGCGGCCGTTGGGAAGTGTCAGCTTTGCGACCCGTGAGCCGGTAAAGGCGGCGTATGAGCGCAGCGATGTGTGCGTGGTGCCGGCGGCGGGTGTTGCGGCGGAGGCGATGGTGGCGCTGACGATTGCGCGGCTGGTAGTGGAGAAGTTTGGTGGGGATTCGTTGCGGGAGATGGAGCGGAACTACAAGAGCTACTGCGAGCAGATAAGAGCTTATTGATGGCGAGGCGTCGGGGAAGGCGATGGCGGCGAAAGAACTGTTGAAGATCCACGAGGTGGTGAAGTATCCCGACCCGGTGCTGGCGCGGCCGGGGGCGGCGGTGACTGTCTTCGATGAGGAGTTGCGGACTCTGGTGGCGGAGATGTTTGAGAGCATGTACGCGGCGCAGGGGATTGGGCTTGCGGCGCCGCAGATATCGCTTTCCAAACGGATCACCGTGATCGATACCAGCTTCAAGAAGAACGCGAAGGACAAGCTGGTGCTGATCAATCCGGAGGTGATCGAGACCCGGGGCAAACAGGTGGAGGAGGAGGGCTGCCTGAGCCTGCCGGAGATTCGCGAAAAGGTGCAGCGCGCGGCGTGGGTGAAGGTGAAAGCGCAGAACGAGCGCGGCGAATGGTATGAGGTGGAGGGCGAGGAGTTGCTAGCGCGGGCGCTGCTGCATGAGATCGACCATCTGAATGGCGTGCTGTTTATCGATCGCATCAGCCGGCTGAAGCGGGAGCTGGTGCTGAGGAAGATCAGGAAGATGCAGAAGAATGGCGAGTGGTAAAGAACAGTTATGAGTTGGTAGTTGTGAGTTGTGAGTAGCAACGGTTTGTGAAGATGTTGGCAGCGGCGGGGGCCTCTGATGAAGTCTGGGGGACTAATTTGAGGCTGGTGTTTTGTGGGACGCCGGAGTTTGCGGTGCCGACGCTGGAGGCAGTGATCGCGGCGGGGCATGAGGTGCGGCTGGTAGTGACGCAACCGGACCGCGCGGCGGGTCGGGGGATGGGAATACTGGCTCCTGCGGTGAAGCGGGTAGCGACGGCGCACGGGATTGAGTTGGTGCAGCCGGAGAAGATCAAGGCTAATGCGGAGTTTCGCGCGCGGCTGCAGGGAATCGAGCCGGATGCGATTCTGGTGGTGGCCTACGGGAGGATCATTCCGCCGTGGATGCTGGAGCTGCCAAGGCGGGGGTGCATCAATCTGCATGGGTCGCTGCTGCCGAGGTATCGGGGAGCTGCTCCAATCCAATGGGCAGTAGCGAATGGGGAGCGCGAGACGGGCGTGACGACGATGCGGATCGACGAGGGGTTGGATACGGGGCCGATGTTGCTGGCGGAGCGGCGGATGATTGCGCCGGAGGAGACGGCGATCGATCTGTTTGAGAGCCTTGCGGAGGTGGGCGCGCACCTGATGGTGAAGACACTGCATGGGCTGGAAGAGGGGACGATCACGCCGGTGGCGCAGAACCATGCGGAGGCGACGCTGGCGCCGATCCTGACGCGGGAGGACGGGGCGATCGATTTCTCGCGAACGGCGCAGCAGACATTTGACCGTTGGCGGGGGTTTCAGCCGTGGCCTGGTGCGTGGACGATGCTGCGGGGGAGGAAGCTGATTGTGCATCGGATGAAGCGGGTTGGGGGCAGTTGCGCCGCCGGTGAGATGCATGTGGATGGGGAGCGGTTGATGGTGGGGTGTGGCGATGGGTCGGCGTTGGACCTGCTCGATGTGCAGATGGAGGGGAAGCGGCGGATGGGGGCGGCGGAGTTTCTGCGCGGGTTTCAGGTGCGGCCAGGGGAGCGATTGGGCTGATGCGGTTGGGGCCGCGGCGGGAGCGAGAGCGCTTTCGATTCCAGCTGTCAGGTATCAGCGGTCAGCTTTCAGCAATGCATTTTGGATTGGGGTATGAGGATGAGGAGCGTGAGTGGGCGACCGGCTTCGGCGGGGCTGACGGCCGGGGCGGCGCAGGCGATTGCGAAGGTAAGCGCGGCGCGGGCGGCGGCGTTTGAGATTCTGCGGCTGGAGGGTGAGGGGAAGGGGCACAGCGACGAGTTGCTGCATGGGGCGCGGACGGCGAGCTTGTCGGCGGAGGACAGGAACCTGGCGACGGCGCTGGTGATGGGTGTGTTGCGCTGGCAGATTGCGCTGGACGCGCAGATTGCGGGGTTGCTGAAGCGGCCGGGGCAGAGGTTGGCTGAGCCGGTGGCGATTGGGCTGCGGATGGGGGCGTTTCAACTGCTGCACATGGACCGGATTCCGGACCATGCGGCGCTGAGCGAGAGTGTGGAGCTGTGCAAGGCGGCGGGTGAGGAACATGCGGCGGGGATGGTGAATGCGGTTCTGCGGAGGGTCGCTGCGGGGAGGGCGGTTGCGGTGGCAGTTCCCACATCTCAGAATCGAGATGTGGGGCACCCGGCGCGTTCTGGGGAGACGACGGCCGAGTTTGCGGAGCGGCTGGGGCACCCGGCGTGGCTGGTGGAGCGGTGGGTGGGCGCGTATGGGCGGGCTGCGGCGATGGCGATCTGCGAGTATGGGCAGCGGGAGCCGGGGCGCGGCGGTTTGTTTGCGGCAGATGCGGAGTTGGCGGCGGCGGACGCAGTGGTGATGGATGATGGGTCGCGGCTGGTGGCGGAGATTGCGGCGGCGGCGATGCCCGTGGTTGAAGGGCGTGCGGCGAGGGTTTGGGATTGCTGTGCGGCGCCGGGTGGGAAGACGCTGGTGTTGGCGAAGCGGTTGGGGGGAGCGGATATTCTGGCGAGCGATGTGAGCGCGCGGCGGATGGCGCAGATGACGGCGCGGTTGCGGCGGTATGAGTACGCGGCGAGGGTAAAGACTGCGGTGATGGATGCGGTCGAAGAGAGCGGCGATGGGAAGGAGCGGTTCGATCTGATTCTGTGCGATGTGCCGTGCAGCGGGACGGGGACGCTGGCGCGGAACCCGGAGATCCGGCATCGGTTGAAGCGGGAGGAGTTTGCGCGGCAGGCGGCGCGGCAGAGCGCCATATTGCGTGGGGCGCTGGGGCGGCTGGCGCCGGGTGGGCGGCTGGTGTACGCGACGTGCTCGCTGGAGGCGGAGGAGAATGAGCGAGTGGTGGAGGCGGTGGTCGCGGAGACGGGCATGAGGAGGGTGCCGGTGGGGCCGATGATCGAGAGGCTGGTGGAGGCGGGGGTGTTGCGAGGGGAGGTGGGTGCGATGTTGAAGGAGACTGCGGTGCGCGATGGAGCGCTGCGGACGTTGCCGGGGGTGCATGGGTGCGATGGTTTCTTTGCGGTGGTGCTTGAGAGGGGTTGAGGGCGAAGGTTCAGTGTGGCGAACCTGTGGGGGTACTCATCGTGTCCGGGCAATCTTCCGTAGACTAGCGGGATGGACAAGTTTGTGGTGCGCGGGGGAAACCCGCTGCTGGGCACGATCAAGGTTTCGGGGGCGAAGAACTCGGCGCTGCCGTGCATGGCGGCGGCGATCCTGACGGAAGACGAGGTTGTGCTGGAGAACATTCCGCAGGTGCGGGACATTGAGACGGAGCGGAAGCTACTGACGTCGATGGGCGCGGAGGTGGAGCTGGGGTATGGGCGGGCGCAGCACAGGACGCGGATCCGCTGCGCGATGCTGTCGGACCCGGTGGCGAAGTACGAGATTGTGAAGACGATGCGCGCGAGCTCGCTGGTGCTGGGGCCGCTGATTGCGCGCACGGGGATGGCGCGGGTGGCGATGCCGGGCGGGTGCGCGATCGGCGGGCGGCCGATCGATCTGCACATCAAGGGGCTGGAGGCGATGGGTGCGACGATCGTGCAGGACCATGGGTATCTGGAGGCGCGGAGCCCGGGGCAGGGAACGGGGAGGCTGAAGGGCGCGCACATCGTGTTCGACAAGATCACGGTGACGGGCACGGAAGACCTCCTGATGGCTGCGGTGATGGCGGACGGGGAGACGGTGTTTGAGAACTGCGCGCGCGAGCCGGAGGTGTGCGACCTGGCGGCGCTGCTGGGGGCGATGGGGGCAAAGATCGAGGGGGCGGGCACGTCGACGATCAAGGTGACGGGCGTGGCGCGGCTGCATGGGGCGCGGTACCGGATCAATCCGGACCGGATTGAGGCGGGGACGTTCTTGCTGGCGGGGGCGATTACGGGCGGCGATTTGAACGTGGACTGCTGCAACCCGGCGCACCTTGGGGCGCTGATTGCGAAGCTGGAGGAGTGCGGGGTGCGGATGGATGTGGGGCGGGAGAGTGTGCGGGTGCGGTCCGGCGGGAGTTTGAAGGCGGCGGACATCTCGACGGAGGAGTATCCCGGGTTTCCGACGGACATGCAGGCGCAGTACATGGCGCTGGCGACGCAGGCGGAAGGCACGACGACGGTGACGGAGAATATCTTTGAGAACCGGTTTATGCACGTGCAGGAGCTGAACAGGATGGGCGCGAACATCACGGTGCAGGGGCGGGCGGCGACGGTGCGGGGGCGGACGCCGCTGGAGTCGGCGGCGGTGATGTGTTCGGACCTACGGGCGTCGGCGTCACTGGTGCTGGCGGCGCTGGTGGCGGATGGGGAGACGATTCTGGACCGGGTGTACCATCTCGACCGCGGGTATGAGCATTTTGAGGAGAAGCTGCGCGGGGTGGGCGCGCAGATCCGGCGGATGGGCGATGTGTTTGGGGCGGCGGCGCGGAACCGGCGGGCGACGGATTTGGTCGGGAAGGCTTAGGGAAGGCATTTCGGTCGGTTCCCGGGGCTGTGCTCTGGGCTGGTATAGGACAGGCCTTTGGCCTTTTGCTTCCCTCGCGGCCGGATTTTTTTTGATCTCAAAATATTGATAACAGGGGTAAAAATACCCCCGAAATACCCCCTAATATTCCGGGTTTATATTGCCGAGCCAAGAGGAAAGAGCGCGGCGATTGTGCCGGGGATTTTCGCGTTGGCACCATGTCTTTGGGCTCTGAGTGCGCCGGCTCGCCCTGGGTGTTATGGGACGGGCTTCTCGGCTTCTGCGCCTCGCGCGCGAATTTTAAAAAACTCTCAAAATATTGATAACAAGGGGAAAAATACCCCCGTAACCACCCCCCGAACTATACCTCGGCCAAAGAGAAAGCCCGGCGGATGTGCCGGGCTTGCCTCTCTTGATCTCTATACCAAGGATAGCAGGTTGAGAAAACTGGAATGCCAAATATTTTCGGAAAAGATGTGGCTTCGTTTGTGAGGGTTGCGGGGATTTTGTAGGTTTTGGGGGGTTGACAAGAAAGTTGCAGGTTGCCGGTTGTCAGTGGGAAGTGGCAGGGTGCGGTATTGCGGGATTGCAGCAGCTCGTGGCGGGAAAAAGTGGAGGCGAAGATGGCTCGCTGGGGCATACTGGGATGGAGGCACAGGCAATGGCGACCGCAACTACTCTGATCCCCATTGAAGAGCTTGGATGGGGCACCCACTTTTGTGGCCGGATGATTTAGGGTGGGCCACCAGCCATACCCCAGGGGCTAAAGCCCCTTCTCTTTTTAGCGAGCCTAGAGACCCAAGCCTGAAGGCTTGGGGTACCTAGAAGCAACGGCGAAGACTTGAAGGGGATGGGGTGATCAGCGCCAGCTGACGGCGAGGTGCCAGCGGAGGTTGGCGGAGCTGGTGCGGTCGAGGACGCGGGCGTATTCGAGGAGTTCGGCGAGGACCTGGGGGCCTTCGGTGCCGAGCTGGTGGGGGTCGTTTTGGAGGGCGGCGACGAGGGTGCGGACGGTGGCGAGGCCGTCGGCGGCGGGGTACCACTGGGGGGGTGGGAGGCGGCGGAGGAGGTCGGGGTTGCCGGCGCCTTCCTCGATGAGGAGGGCCATGGAGTTCTCGTCGGCGGAGAAGAATTCGATGAGGGGGCGGACGCCGAGGCGGAGGGCGAGTCGCTCGAGGGCGTCCTCGTGGCGGGCGAGGGCGCGGCCGTTGACGAAGATGTCGAAGCCGGGGTCTTCCCCTTCGACGACGATGTACATCGATGCGGCCATGTGAGGGAAGTTTACTGCGGGGGGTGCGCGGGCCCAAGGGAAAAAGCTAATGGAGGATCAGGCGGGGTTCGGGGGCGGAGGTGGGGGCGGTGGTGAGGCGGAGGATGGCGAAGAGGATGAGGGCTGTGGCGGCGACGAGGCGGAGGGTGATGGGGGTGGGCAGGAAGACGAGGCCTTCGAGGACGGTGAGGAGGGGGACGGCGAGGTAGCGCGCGGAGAGGCGCGTGGGGGCGAGGGCGCGCATGAGCCAGAGGAGCAGGGCGAGTTGCGGGAGGTCGTAGAGGAGGGTGAGGGCGAGTTCGGGTGGGAGGGTCTGGCGGAGGGGCAGGCCGGGTGGCCAGAGGGGGGTGTGGGTGAGGAGGCTGGCGGTGAGGAGCCAGGCGGCGGAGAAGGCGAAGTTGGCGAGGCTGGCGGTGAGGAGGGCTTCGGGGAGGGGGAAGGCGGCGAGGAGGCGGTGCATCCAGATGGCGGCGATGGCGGCGATGAGGACGGCGAGGAGGGTGAGGGCCTGGAAGGCGGCGCGGCGGGGGGTGTTGGGGAGGGCGAAGGGGAGCAGGAGGAGGGTGCCGGTGAGGCCGAGGAAGGCGGGGAGGAGGAGGGGGGTGGTGTCGGGCGTGGGGGTGGTGGGGTTGAGGGCGAGGTGCGGGGTGAGGACGACGACGGCGATGGGCAGGAGGGCGAAGAGTTCGGTGACGGTGGTGGAGGAGACGGCGGTGCGGGCGATGTCGGTGAGGAGGGCGGGAAGGGAAAGGAGGAGGATGGAGGCGAGGGCGAGGGCGGCGTAGGGGCGGGGGTGGGAGCGATTGCGGGCGAGTGTGCGCAGGGCGAAGGGGGCGATGGCGGCGGCGAGGGTGAGGTTGCGGAGGGTGAGGCGGACGGGGAGGGGGAGATCGGTGGGGAAGAATTGTTCGACGAGCCAGGCGCTGGAGGAGAGGAGGGCGAGGGTGAAGAGGCCGAGGGCGCGGAGGGGGGTGAGGGCGCCGGGTTCGGGCAGGGTTTTCGGTTGGGCGGGCGGGTTGGCGACGGCTGGGGGATCGCTCACGGCGCGCTCATCACTTCCATGCTTACTTCCCTGCTGCTTCCAGGCTTACTTCCATGCTTGCTTCCAGGCTACTTCCACGCTATTTCCATTCATGGGGGGCGGCACCGGCGGGGGCGTGGGTGGTGAGTTCGAGGTAGACGGTTTCGATGTCCTGGTTGCGGAGGTCGGCGCGGTTGAGGGGGAACCAGTTGTTGTCGGGCGCGGGGAGGGTGATGGTCATGTCGGCGGGCTTCTTGCCGGCGTCGGTTTGGGCTCTTACGGCGGCGTAGAGGTCGATGAGGAACTGGCGCTGGCCGGTGAGGATTTCGGGGCCTCCGGCGTCGCCGTGGCCGGGGAGGACGTGGAGGGGCGCGAGGGCGATGGCGCGCGCGAGGGCGACGGGCCAGTTGGCGAGATTTGCGTCGAGGAGCTTATTGCGGGGGCCGTTGACGGCGGCGTCACCGGTCGCCAGAATTCGCTCGTGGGGGAGCCAGACGTAGCCGTCGCCGGGGGTGTGGCCCCAGCCGAGGAAGAGGAAGTCGACCTCGCGTGCGCCGTCGGTGAGGGTGAGGCGGTCGCCGGTGATGGACATCTGGGGGCGCTGGACGTCCATCTCGCCCGTCTCTTTCAGATCCGGGCGCGCCTTCATCGAGTTGCGCCAGCGGGTGGGCTCCCAGCGATTCATCTCGTCGGTAACGCCCTGGAAGGCGAGGGTGGTGGCTCCGGCGGCGGTCCAGGTGGAGTTGCCGTAGGCGTGGTCGCCGTGGGCGTGGGTGTCGAAGACGTAGCGGACGGGCTTGGGCGAGAGGGTGGGGATGAGGGCGAGGAGCTGGTGGGCGCGGCCGGGGTAGTTGGCGTCGACGACGATGAGGTAGTCGCGCATTTCGATGATGACAGTGTTGGAGTAGCCGTTGGTGTCGCCGGTGAGGAACCAGACGCCGGGAGCGATGAGGTGGGGTGGGGTGTTTTGGGCTGCCGCCGGTCGCGGGGTGAGGGGCAGCGTGGTGAGCAGGAGGACGAGGAGTGCGGCGCGGGCTGCGGTGCGGGGGCGATTTGCGGGTTGAATCATGGCACCCCCCTCCCCCGTCTGAAAGATCAGTGAACAACGATCTAAAGGGGTTCGATCGCGGCTGAGATGGGTGAACGGCGGGCGGATGGGCCGGCTTTCTCTCAGCGGTTCTGGTTTGATTTTAGCAGGTGGGTTAAGGGGTGGAGCGGCTTGTGTGGCGCGGGAGGCGTGTTCGATCAATGCAAGCGAGTTTGTCGGGATTGATGTTTGGATCCGTTAGGCCCCGCTGAAAGAGGCCATTGGACCCGTTGAGAACAGTCGAACAGTTTCAGGTGAACGTCAGATGCTAGCCGGATTGGCGACAAACCAAGCCCTTAACTCTTCGCTCTTCGAAATCGTATAGGGAAATGATAGGAGCAGCAGTCGGACAGAGTCTTCCGAAACGATTGCATTCATTGGATGTACTGCGTCATTCCTTTGCACCCTGATGGCTTCGTACAGCGACATCAAATGCGTTGATGATCCCTCCGAATCGGAGTATGGCAGAAGCTTTGCGGCTATGGCTCCATTGATCGTGTCCCTGACGGTCTCAAACAGCTCCAACAGCCTTCGACGATCTAACAAACCCTTCAACTTGCTTTGTTTCTTTGGTTCCTTCAATGCCAAGAGCACTGCTTCGGCCAGAAGATATAGCTCCTTTTCTGAAGCGGCGCCCAACATAACCGCAGACGCGAAGTATGATTCCCGTTCAAAAGATGTCAGAGCTTCGATGATGTATTGCTCAATGATTGGATCAATTGCGGGGACCCTCGCACGTAGGAATTTCAAATATCGCTCAGCGTCTTCCGGTAGCGGTTCCTCTCCCTGGAACCAAACCCGGCCTCGCTGCGTGACATTGAACATGTGTAAATGTGGCGGGTTCAGGGCTGCGTCCGGGGCCGCTGGAGCGATGTACCCTTTGTGGAAAATGTGGAAGAACGCTTCCGATACCAAAGCACGTAGCTCGGATGGCATTGCTTCGTATTGAAATGTCTGTCCTCCGGAATAAGATCCCGGTGAAAACCTAACAACGCCGTGAACTTGCGCTTTCTCCAGTTGCATGAAGAGAGCATTTGCATAGGTTCTGAACTCAAAGTTACTTGTCTGCTTCAAGGCTTCCCGAACGTAGGGAAGAATCCATGCGAGAGTGAAGTCATTCTGGGCCATGGCAGTATGCCAGCCACTATACATGAGCGCACAAACACCATTGCGCATGCAAACAAGCGAATAACGATATGTCGGCATAGCGAATAAAATCTCACGGCCTAGTCATGACTTGAACAGTGGCCGCCGGAGAAATCGGCGTTTATAAGGAGTAATGCTCAGAACTGTATGCAATGAGTCCCACGTCAATGAGCTTAAGAAATGGTTTGGAGTCGACCCCTCTTCGTGCATCTGAGATTAGGGATGGAGGACTTGAAATGCAGCTCGGGTCACCCGCGATTTGATTTTCGAAGTGTCCGCAAACAGGTCCACGACAACTCGGTTAAACCGGGTATTTGGATTAGCAATCAAAAGTAGTACGAAAAGTAGCCCGATTATCTCAGCTTGCATCTCCATGCTGTAGTTGAAGGCGGTTGGGGCGTAGATCGGTCCGGTGCTTTTGCGCATGGAGAAATCGGTAAACCCGGGCCGCGAGTGCGAGAAGTCCGATAGGTCCCGGAATGCACGTCTGACCCACCCTCCGTCGGTGATATTTGTCTTCTGATCGAAGAGGCTGTCGTTTACAAGTGTCGTGAGCTTAGTGCGGAGGGCGGGGGTTGCGCCGATTAGACCGTCGCACGCTATCCCCAAAGACAACTCAATCTCGCCTTTTTCCCATTTGTGAAATCTGCTCTGTTTGCCGCACAGTATTGCCCAAGTGCCGATCGTGACGAGCTCCAGAGCGCTCCGCATGGCGGAGTTTGCAAGGCGGTAATATCCCGTGATCGCGGCATAGAGGGCAGCGTCAAATTCATCATGCGCGTCCATCATGACCGGAAACATTATTTGATCTGTTTCGTTACAGTGAAGTACCCATTCATGAGCGAGATCGGAGATCTGCTTTATTGCCCTGCCGTGATGGTTGGTTGTTCTGATTGCCACATCGTCTGGCAGGATGACGATATGATTCCACGTGGCCTTATCGATTTTGTCCGATGGGCGCGGCGAGCGGCCCTCCGCGAGGGCGAAATCACTCTTCAAGAGGACGCGCCGTCTGGCCCTGAAATCAGAAGCCGTCAGGAATTTTGGCATGACGGGATTCTATCCCTGTGACCCTAGAACGAGGGCTAATCGCTTCTCGGGGTGACTGCCCGGGAAGGCACGTTTTCGGTAGCTTCCCTCATTGATTTCGAGGCGACCCGCGGCCCTCTCTAGTGCTGCCAGTCGAGCCTGGGGGGCGCATGGGGATGGATGCGAGGCCCCCTTCGGCAAGCTCAGGGCAGGCTCTTCGGCAAGCTCAGTGCAGGCTGTTCGGCAGGCTCAGGGGGAGGTTGTGGTGGGGTGTGTCGGGCTTTCAGCCCTTGGGTTTTCGTTTGGCCGGGTTCCTACGCTTCTCGCCCCAGCGGGCAAAGGCGCCCGCTGGGGACCCCGATTCGCCCCAGGCTGGTATGTGGCGGGCCTTTGGCCCTTGGGGGCGGCGTTTTTCTTGGGCAGTTGTCGCTCTCAGCGGGCAGGCGGTGGCGCGATTCCCATGTCTCAGGGTCGAGACATGGGGCACCCGGCGATTGTCGTAAGGGATGTTCAGGAAGACAGCGTTGGGCTGGACTGGAGAGGTTGGCAACTTGCTCTAATGCCTCGTGGTCACTTCTTCGATTTGGAAGCCTTCTCCTTGAGGGACGGGGAAACATTGCGATGCCGCCCATTCGGGTTTCCGTTGACGCGACCGGAGGAGTCATCCTGACGCGCGAGGCGAAGGAGCGAGGCCTGACGGCGCTTGCTGAGGCCGAGGCTCTTGCCAAACTCTTCGAGTGTGGGAATCGGCGTCGAGATGATGACGGAACGCGCCATGGCCTTTATTCTACCGGATGCCGGGAACGGTCTGCCTAGCGGTTGCCGCCGCTGCCCTGGGGTGGGCCGCCGGGGCCGCCGGGGCGGCGTCCGCTGCCGCCGCGACGGCGACGGCCGCCACGGCCACCGCCGGGACCGCGATCGCCGCCGGGGCCACCGGGGCCACGGCCGCCGCGATCGCCGCTGGGGCGGAATCCGCCACTGCCGCCGGCGGGGCCGCGATCTCCACGGCCGCCGGGGATGGCGCCGGCGGGGACGGGGGTGGGGTCGGCGCGGTTGAAGTTGGGTTCGTCGGGGTCGGCGTCGATGTCGTCAGCGTCTTCGAGGAAGTCGACGCCGCCTTCGATGAGGACTTCGCCGTCGTCGTCCGTCTCAGGCTCGTCGTCGGCTGCGTTGTGGCGGGGAGAGCCGTAGGGTGAGGGCTGATCGGGCTCGGGCAGGCCGAGTTTGGCGCGCTGCTCGCGGAGGACGGCCTTGCGGGAGAGCTTGATGCGGTTGCCCTCGATGGAGAGGACCTTGACGAGGATCTGGTCGCCCTCGCGGAGCTCGTCCTTGACTTCCTTGACGCGGTGCTCGGCGATCTCGGAGACGTGGAGGAGGCCGTCGGTGCCGGGGAAGATCTCGACGAAGGCGCCGAACTCGGCGATGCGGACGACCTTGCCGAGGTAGGTCTTGCCGACTTCGGGGACGGCGGTGATGTCGGAGATCATCTGGATGGCAGCGGCGAGGCCGTCGGCGTCGGAGGAGGCGACGTTGACTCGGCCGGTGTCGTCGACATCGATCTTGACGCCGGTGGCGTCGATGATGCCGCGGATGACCTTGCCGCCGGGGCCGATGAGGTCGCGGATCTTGTCGGTGGGGATCTGGATGGTGTGGATGCGCGGGGCGAATTGCGACTTCTCTTCGCGCGCGGAGGAGATGACGGCGTCCATGATGTCGAGCAGGTGGATGCGGCCGCGCTGGGCCTGGGCGAGGGCCTCGCGCATGATCTGCGCGGTGATGCCCATGATCTTGATGTCCATCTGGAGGGCGGTGATGCCCTTGCGGGTGCCGGCGACCTTGAAGTCCATGTCGCCGTAGTGATCTTCGGCGCCGGCGATGTCGGAGAGGACGGCGTAGTTGCCGCCCTCCTTGACGAGGCCCATGGCGACGCCGGCGACCGCGCCCTTGATGGGGATGCCGGCTTGCATGAGAGAGAGCGATGCGCCGCAGACGGTGGCCATCGAGCTGGAGCCGTTCGACTCGAGGATGTCGGAGACGACGCGCAGGGTGTAGGGCGATTCGTCTTCCGCGGGGAGGACGGCTTCGATGGCGCGCCATGCGAGTGCGCCGTGGCCGATCTCGCGGCGGCCGACGCCGGTCATGCGGCCGACCTCACCGACGGAGAAGGGCGGGAAGTTGTAATGAAGCATGAATTTGCGCTTCTGCTCGCCTTCGTAGCTCTCCATGCGCTGGGCGTCGTCGGTGGTGCCGAGGGTGGTGGAGACGAGGGCCTGGGTCTCGCCGCGGGTGAAGAGGGCGGAGCCGTGGACGCGGGGGAGGACGCCGATCTCGATGGTGACGGGGCGGATCTGGTCGAAGGCGCGGTGGTCGGGGCGGATGCGGTCATTGAGGACCTGGTCGCGGAAGATCTGCTCGTTGAGGAGTTCGAAGTATTTGGAGAATTTTTTGGCGGCGGTGGGATCGTCGGCGGGGAGTTCTTTTTTGAGGGCGTCCTTGATGGCCTTGACGAGGGCGTAGGACTCGAACTTGGGATGCTTCTGGGTGTCGAGTGCGTCTTTGAGCTGAGGGCCGATTTTCGCGGAGAGTTCGTCGAGGTAGACCTGGTCGATTTCGATGGCGGCGGGCTGGCGCTTGGGCTTGCCGGCGCGGGCGACGAGGTCTTCGATGGCGGCGCAGATTTTTTTGATTTCGGTGTGGGCGAACTCGATGGCGTCGACGACCTGCTCTTCGGAGCATTCCTTGGCGCCGGACTCGACCATTACTATTCCATCCTTCGTCCCGACGACCATGATGTTGAGGATGGACTTGGCGCGCTCGGCGTAGGTGGGGTTGACGATGAAGTTGCCGTCGACGATGCCGATGCGCACTGCGCCTACGGGGCCGTGGAAGGGGATGTCCGAGAGGGCGAGGGCGCAGCTTGCGCCGTTGATGCCGAGGACGTCGGGGTCGTTCTCTTTGTCGGCGGAGTAGACGAAGGCGACGACCTGGGTTTCGTTGCGGAAGGTCTCGGGGAAGAGGGGGCGGATGGGGCGATCGATCTGGCGGCTGGTGAGGACCTCTTTCTCGGAGGGGCGGCCTTCGCGCTTGATGAAGCCGCCGGGGATGCGCCCGCCGGCGTAGGTGAACTCGCGGTACTCGACGGTGAGGGGGAAGAAGTCGATGCCTTCCTTGGGGTCGGGGGATGCGGTTGCGGTAGCGAGGACTGCGTTGTCTCCGCTGGTGGTGAAGGCTGCGCCGGGGGCCTGCTTGGCCATGCGCCCGGTCTCGAATTTAATTTGCTTGCCGCCGGCAAGCTCTACGGTGACGTCCTGCTTCATGGTGTGCCTCTTCTCTTTTTTTTCTTCAATCGATATGGAAACTTGGGCGCGCGTCTGAGTTGCGGGCGCGGAGGGATGCGGCGCGGGGCCGCGGGCTTGCGGGCCGGCGGCGGGGCTGCATCGTCAAATGGGTGTTTAAGGACAGAGCTCGCCGGGCCTGGGCATCGGCCTGGGCGCGGTTGGCGTGGGCGGATGCCGGCATTGTCAGCAGCTCCTACGGCAAGGGCCGTTGTGGCCGTGCGCGAAAGGATGTGTGTGGCGGGCGATGCCTGCGTGCATGGCGAGAGGTTGTCCCAGTGGAGTTACTTGCGGATGCCGAGCTTCGCGATGACTTCGCGGTAGCGGTCCGAATCGCACGATTTGAGGTAGTCGAGGAGGCGGCGGCGCTTGCTGACCAGCATGAGGAGACCGCGGCGGGAGCCGTGATCTTTTTTGTGGGTCTTGAAGTGCTCTGTCAACTCGCCAATGCGCTCGCTGAGGAGCGCGATCTGGACTTCGGGGCTACCGGTGTCCGAGTCGTGCGTACGAAACTTGTGGATGATGTCTGTTTTTTTTACCGATTCCAGCACAGCCGTTGTTGCTCCTGATCTTCTGGTTCAATTCTTCGCGAATGTCTGTTGAAAGGATAGCATTGGATGGCGGCGGGGGCAATTTTGGTGGGCAACAAGAGCGACCGCGGATTTCACGGATGAACACGGATTTAAAGGCAAGTGCAGGATCGGGAAAGAGAAAGGATCTCTGGCGGGCGACTCGTCGGATGTGATTGCGAGTGGGTTCTTGATCGGTGTCGATCCGTGTGATCCGCGGTCGGCTTTAGGCGAGGTTGGCTTTGAGGAAGGCGACGGAGCGCTGGTGGGCGAGGGCGGCGGCTTCGGCGTTGTAGCTGGGGCGGTCGGGGTTGGCGAAGGCGTGGCCGACGCCGGGGTAGAGGAAGATCTGGACTTCGGGGTGGGCGGCGTGGACGGCTGCGATCTGGTCGGGGCCGATGTGGTCGTCGTCGGCACCGAAGTGGAGCATGACGGGGCAGACGGGTTCTTCCTTGGCGACCTTGCCGATGCCTCCTGCGTAGTATCCGACGCAGCAGGCCGGTTGCATCTTGAGGGTTTCACCGCGCGTGGCGGAGAGCCATGTGGTGAGGCCGCCGTAGCAGAAGCCGAGGACGCCGGTGGGCAGGTGGGCCTGGTTGACGTGGTGGAAGGCGGCGGCGATGTCGAGGAGAGAGACGTTGGGGTCGAGTTTGGGGTAGAGGGAGTAGGCCTTCTTCATGTCGGCGTCGCCGTAGCCGAGTTCGATGTTGGGCTCGAAGCGGTCGAAGAGGGCGGGGGCGATGGCGAGGAAGCCGTGGGAGGCGTAGTCGTCGGCGACGGCGCGGATGGAGGGGTTGACGCCGAAGATCTCCTGGATGACGACGAGTGCGCCGATGGGGCTGGTGGCGGGGGTGGCGACGTATGCGGTGAGTTGGTGGCCGTCGTCTGCGGTGAGTTTGGTCCAGTCGCCCATGGGGTCTCCGTGTTTTGGTTTGGTTGCGGGTATTTTATGGGATGCGGGTTGAGGGTGGGTGAAGGGGTGGTGTGGATTTTGATGGGGCGGATGGGGGACGGGGTGGGGCGGTGGTTGGGGGGTCCAGGGCTTTCGGGGAGGGGTTTTTCATGTACGGCTGTCAGCGGTCAGCGGTCAGCTGTCGGCGGTCAGCGATCGGCGGTCAGCGATCAGGGGGTGAGTTACTGCGGGTTGGGTGGGGCGGCGTAGGTGTGCATCTCGGAGAGCCAGCGGAGGAAGCGGAGGAGCTGGCCGCGTTCGGAGAGGAGGAAGTGGAGGAAGTCGCGGGGGCGGATGGTTTCGGCGTGGAGGCCGGAGTAGGTTTCGAGGCGCCAGCGGAGGTAGGGGCTGCGCCAGGGGCGGAGGCGGTGGCCGCGGGTTGCGGTCCAGAGGAAGTGGAGAGGTTCGAGCATCGTGGTTGCAAGCTGATTATAGTGTTGGGATGGTGCGAGGGTTGCGGGTTGCGTGCGTGTTGGTGGTTGCGGCGGGGGTGGGGACGGCGCAGGATGCGCGAGTGGTGAAGGAGCCGAAGATCCCGGCGGCGTGCGTGGCGTTGAAGGCGGGGATGACGGCGGCGCAGGCGACGGGTGGGGAGGTTGAGGCAAAGGCGGAGGCTGCGGGGGTGGGGCAGGCGGCGCTGGATACGGCGCGGATTCAGGCGGCGCTGGACCATTGCGGGAAAGGGATGGCGGTGGAGCTGGCGGCGGATGGGGAGAAGGGTGCGTTCTTGACGGGGCCGATCCAGTTGCGGGCGGGGGTGGTGCTGCTCGTGGACAAGGGGGTGACGATTTATGGGACGCGGAACCCGGAGTACTACGCGGTGACGCCGGGGAGCTGTGGGGTGGTGAACGACGATTCGGGGAGCGGGTGCAGGCCGCTGATTGCGGTGGTGCATGCGACGGGTGCGGGGATTATGGGCGACGGCGCGATCGATGGACAGGGCGGGGCGCGGCTGATGGTGGACGGGAAGGCGGCGGGGAAGAGTTGGTGGGACCTGGCGGAGGACGCGCGCAATGGCGGGCGGCAGCAGGTGCCGCGGATGATCGACACGGACTTCAGCGACGACTTTACGCTGTACCGGATTACGCTGAGGAACTCGGCGAACTTCCATGTGGCGTTCCATCGTGGGGATGGGCTGACGGTGTGGGGGGTGAAGATCGATACGCCGAAGACGGCGCGGAATACGGATGGGATCGATCCGGCGCAGGCGAGGAATGTGACCGTGACGGAGTCGTACATACGAACGGGCGACGACAACATTGCGATCAAGGCGGGGGATGGGCCGACGACGAATGTGTCGATTGTGCACAACCATTTTTACTGGGGGCATGGGGTATCGATTGGGAGCGAGACGAATGGCGGGGTGAGCGGGGTGCGGGTGACGGACCTGACGCTGGATGGGCCGGACAATGGGATCCGGATCAAGTCGAATGCGTCGCGGGGAGGGTTGGTGGAGGATGTGGTGTATGAGGATGTGTGCATCCGCGACTCGAAGAACCCGGTGTATTTCGATACGAGTTACACGTTTCCGGGGAGGGCGGTGGGGATGATTCCGGTGTATCGGGAGATTACGCTGCGCGATGTGCGGATCGCGGGCGGGGGACGGATCCAGCTGAATGGGTTCGATGCGACGCACCGGATTGGGGTGCGGCTGGATGGGGTGGTGGCGCTGGATGGGTTGAAGGGGTACAAGGCTTCGGCGATCCATACTGACCTGACGCTGGGGCCGGGGGCAATGAACTTTGTGTTTACGGGGGACGACTCGACGGTGACGGGGAAGGCGGGGAGTGGGGCGGTGGAGGGGTGTGGGGGAAGGTTTGTGGGGTTTCCGTGAAAGGCGGTCGTGAGTTGGTAGTTGTGAGTTGTGAGTAGAAGCAAAAGCAAGAGCAAAGACAAAGACAAAGGCAGCGGCAGAGGCAACGGCGGCGACAACGGCAGCGGCGACGACGCCCGCAGCGGTGGTGCGAGGTTGTGGCTGTCTTTGCCTTAATCATCTACCAACGACCAACTTGCCTTTAGCTCACAACTCACAACGACCAACTCACAACTGCACCTTGGTGCCTGGGTGGGGGTGTGGGGCGCTCATGGGTGGGGGGTTGGGGCCGATAGGGGAGGTTGAGACGTTTGGGCCCGGAGGTGTGTTTGTGCGAGTGCTGATTATGGACGATTCGATTGTGATCCGGAGGGTGGTGGAGAGTGTGCTGCGCCAGGCGGAGCTGGGGTTGGAGGAGGCGGTGCCGGCGGCGAATGGGCTGGAGGGTCTGGCGGCACTGGAGCGGGGTGAGCGCGAGGGGCGGCCGATCGATCTGGTGCTGAGCGATGTGCATATGCCGGCGATGGACGGGCTGGAGTTTCTGCTGGAGCGGGAGCGGCGGGGGCTGGCGCGGGGGGTCCCGGTGGTGATGATCACGGCGGATGCGAGCGATCCGCAGGTGGTGGCGGCGATGGAGGCGGGTGCGCAGGGGTACATCTCGAAGCCGTTCACGCTGGAGGAGATTCGCGCGTGCGTGGAGTCTCTGCTGCCGGTTGGGGCGACGGGAGGCGCGGGACGGTGATCGCCGAGGCATGCGCGGAGAACCGATGGATCGAGCAGATCGACGGCATTGTGGCTGCGGTCTTCCACCTGATGCTGAGGCGGAGCTGCGGGGGGGCGGACGGGACGCCGGCGCCGGCGATGGACATCTCGGCGAAGGTGCTTTTTTCCGGCTCGGTGGAGGGTTGCTGTCTGGTGGAGTTTCCGGCGGCGGCGGCGAAGAAGCTGACGGACGCGTTCCTGGGGTCGGATGGGGCGTGGGACGAGGCGATGGTGAGCGACGCGGTGGGCGAGTTGTGCAACATGATTGCGGGGGGATGGAAGAGCCAGCTGGGCAGCGCGGATGCGGCGTGCCAGCTCTCGGCGCCGACGGTGTGGCGCGATGCGGGGCGGGTGGAGATGAGCGGGTGCGGCGGGGCGCGGGTGGAGCGGTTGTACGGGTTTGAGGGGTCGGTGTTCCGGGTGGAGCTGGCGATACGGTAGGCCCAGGGCTAAAGCCCGCCTGCTCGGGGAGATTTATTCGTAGGGCTAAAGCCCTACGCTCCCACCGAAAGACAAACCCACGACGTTTATCGGACGGTGTACAGCCCACCCATCGCGGTAGTGCTGCGATGGATGGGGCACCCGAGCGTCAGGGTCAGGATGACAATTCCCAATGTTAGGAAGGTCGAGGTTATTTGACGACGGATTGGAAGAGGGGCGAGGTGAGGAGGCTGGCGAACTGGCTGTCGGAGGAGGTGTAGTCGACGGTGAGGGTGCCGGCGGTGGAGTCGATGGTGGTGGCGTCGAGAGCGGTTTTTTCCGTGGGCGTGCCCTGGGTCTTGCGCAGGATCTGGACGCCTTTGAGCAGGGTGGCGCAGGTGGCGGCGGTGAAGGTGTCGGACATGTTGACGGACAGGTTGAAGCGCACGCCGTTGTTGAAGTCCATGGTGTAGCGGGAGCCCTTCATGCGGTTCTTGACGGTGTCGTAGTCGGCGATCTGGGAGGCGACGCCGAGGACGCTCTTCATCATGGTCTGGGTGCCTTTGGCGTCGAGCAGGCTCCAGACGGCGTGGTTGTCGACGGAGATCATGTCGTTGACGAGGTCGCTGTCGGTGAGGAAGTTGGGGGCGAAGCCGTCGCGGGAGTCGATGGCGGCGCGGACGGCGTCCTTATCGCCGAAGACCATGGTGGTCTGGTTGAGGAAGACGACTTCGAGGCCGCTGGCGCCCATGGGATAGATGTTGTTGTTGCGCACGACGGTGGGCTTGGTCTTGGTCTTGACGAAGTTGGCCATGATGTCGCGGGTGTGGAACTGGCCCTGGGCGATGCCGACGATGCGGTCGACGTCGGGGCCCTTGCCGTCTGGGTTGGGGGCGTGGAATGCGGCGAAGGCGAGGGTATCTGCGTCGGCGTCGACTTTGAGGCCGGAGTTGATGAGCGCGGTCTCCAGGCGCTTGAGCTCGGGCGGCATGACGCGGTCCTTGAGGTTCATGGCGGCGGCGGAGTTCTGCATGGCGCGGTAGTCGACGACGATGAGCTGCTGCACGTCGTGGGGGACGGAGGAGCGGGCGTCTCCGGAGAGTGCGGCGGCGCGGGCGAGGGGTGCGGCGGCGGCGAGCAGAAGGGCGGCGGTTGCGGCGATGGAGGTGCAACGGAACTTGGGGGCGGTGGTGAAGGTACGCAAGGTGGACTCCCGTGAGGCGGTTGAACCATTTGGCGCGTGTCGACAGTTGGCGGCGGCAAGACGCCGTCGACGGCGCACGCGCTCCATTGTTTCGTGAAACGAGGCGCGAGGCAAGTACTGCCTGGGGTTTGGACGGTTGCGAGGTGGGAACGTTTTTTGCGGATTTGGGAGGGTTGCGGGCGGGATGACGCGAAAGTGTTAGGGGCGGCGGCTTTGGGGAGGGCGCTTGGGGGTTGCTGTGCGGCGATCGGCCCTTTGCGCGGTGGATGGGGCCGAGTTGTGGCCTGATCGATGGCCGAGTCGTCGCAATTATTGCCTCGGATCTGGTCCTTTTCGCACAGACAGCCTTTCTCGGGCGACCCACACTGGCGGTCAGGGTGTTCCTTCTAATCAGAAAGAGGTTAGCCCCGAGAATGCCGCGACGTGCGCATTGTTCTGGCGGTTCTAAGAGAGAGAGAAGCCAGGGACCCCATCTGCATGAAGCGGAATTTCAGAAACGAAGAGGAAGACTGAAATGACTCCTATGGCTGAAGTGCAAATAGATCCAAATCAGGTTTCTGGATCGAGAAATGGTGGGACCTCCGCTGCGTCCGCGTCGACAGTATCGACGACAAGAGCCGGGACGGTTTTCAGCGCCACGCCGGGTCTGCCCCAACTCTTCCAATCGAACTTCGATTACCAACTGGCAAGAGGCATGTTGGCGGGGGCCTACGGAGATGGCGGCGCAGTGGGTGAGTCATTCTCCACGGCGCGACGGATTAGGGACAAGGACATCGAGAGCTGGACTGTGGAGTGGACCGCCACGGCAGACAGGGTGGAGGGCTTCGCCACGAAATGCCTTGGTGGCGGCCATAATGTGAGCGCTCGCGAGGCGTTCCTGCGAGCATCGGTGTATTGGAGAACAGGCTTTTTCTACCTCGAAACCAAAGACCCGCGCCAGTTCGCAATGTACCAGCGCCACCGCTCCTGCTTCAGGCAGGCAGCCAAGCTGTTCGATCCGCCGATCGAGCCCGTCAACATTCCCTACGAGAACGGCAAGACGCTGCCGGGATATTTCATGCGCGCCGCTGTGGACGGTCTTCCGCGTCCGACCGTGATGATTCTTGGGGGAGGCGACAGTACCTGCGAGGAGATGTATGACTTTGGCGGTGGCGCCGCCGCGATCCGCCGCGGCTACAACGCATTCTTGTGGGAGGGCCCGGGACAGGTGGGCGCATTCGCCGCGGACAAGACCCTGACCTATCGCCCGGACTATGAAGTGCCCACGCGATATGCCGTCGATTATGTTTTGTCCCGCACGGACGTTGACCCAAAGCGGTTGGCGCTCGCCGGGAACAGCATGGGAGGATACTTCGCCCCGCGAGCCGTGGCATTCGAGAAGCGCATTTCCGCTGTGATCGCAAATTCGCTGCTGCCGCTGTTTGGGACGGCCATGTTGGCATTGCTGGGCCTCAAAGACGCGAAAGACGCGTCCGGCGAGGACCTTGAAAGCAAGGTGGACCTCTCCGATCCGATGAAGAAGTTTCTTTTGACCAACGTTCAGGAAAGGTGCGGTATGGCTGGGAGGTCACTTGCCGCTTTCCTGGACAATCTCAGCCATTACAATCTGGCCGGGCTCGAGGGGCAGATTACTTGCCCGCTCCTTTCCGTCGGCGGCGAGGGCGAAGGACCAGCCGCGAACGCCATGGCCCACCAGTTCTTCGAGAAGCTGACCTGCCCGAAGACGGAACGCGTGGTCACTATAGCGGAAGGCGGCGAGGCACACTGCCAAATCAATAATCCGAGCCTAAAACACCAGATCGAATTCGATTGGTTGGATGACGTATTGAAATAGGTGGGAAGGCAGGCGGGTGGACCAAGTCTCTCGCCGGACGACTGGCTGTTCCGGGAAGTAGATTGGCAGCAAGGTCAGGGTGTGGGTGTGGGATGGGTCAGGCGGGGGGCCAGGGGAGGGGGCTGAGGAGTTTGCGCTCGAGGACTTTGGCTTCGGGGTCGAAGTGGGGGATCTCGCGGACCCATTCGGCTGCGGGGTCATAGGCCTCCTGGGGGATGAGGCCGATGAGTTCGCCCTCGGCGAGGACGGCGCCGTGGTTGCGGGCGAGCTCGCGGACGGCGGCGTGGATCTGGCGCATGGGGGTGATGCGGAAGTCGGTGATGTTCATGCTGACCTGGGCGCGGCCGTCAACGGAGAGGCCGATGGCCTTGACGCCGTGCAGGCCGCCGGCGGAGGCGCGGATGGCGCGAGCGATGGCGCGGGCGGCGGTGACGTCGGCCTGGGCGGAGCCGGGGAGCGTAGGCGGGGTGTCAGAAGGGGCGGCGGGCGCGGCGAGGTAGATGTTGTAGGCGATGAGGAAGCGGCGGGCGCCGACGGCGCTGGCCCCGGCGGTGGGGTGGACTTCGGGGCCGCCGATGTCGGGGCGGCGGGCGGCGTCGCGGTGGGCGGACTCGCGGAGGCCCTCGAACTGGCCGCGGCGGACGTCTTCGAGGTTGATGCGGTCGGGGCGGGCGGCGGCGGCCTCGTAGAAGTAAACGGGGACGCCGTAGCGGCGCCAGATCTCCAGGCCGGCCTGGCGGGCGAGCATGGCGCACTGGGCGAGGGAGATGCCGCTGACGGGGACGAAGGGGACGACGTCGGCTGCGCCGATGCGGGGATGGACGCCGCTCTGGCGGGTGAGGTCGATGAGCTGGGCGGCGCGGCCGGCGCCGCGGACGGCGGACTCGACGACGGCGGAGGGCGGGCCGGCGATGGTGACGACGGAGCGGTTGTGGGCGGCGTCGAGGGACCAGTCGAGGAGGCGGACTTCATCGAGCTGCATGGCGGCCACGATGGCGGCGACCTTGGATTGGTCGACGCCCTCGGAGAAGTTGGGCACGCACTCGATGATGGCGTTCTGGTCTAGGGAGGAGGGCATAGCATCACTTCCACCAACTGTAGCCCAAGGTGAACTGCACGCTCGCATTCACGCCAGGATTTTTATCGCCGAGGGAGGCGCTGGAGATGTGGATGGCGTTGGCGCCGAGATCGAGGGAGCGGTGGGGCGAGAGGAAGTAGTGGGCGCCGACGCCAAACTGGGGGGTGAAGTTCCAGACGCTGGTGTCGTCGTCGGGGCCGTTGTCGCCGTAGGAGGTGGTGGTGTTGCAGGCGGTGTTGCAGATGGGCAGGCCACCGAAGGCGGGGTATTTGTGGTTGGTCCAGAGGAGGCCGCCGGCGCCCTGGATCCAGGGGGCGATGCGGCGGGAGCCCGCGAAGTTCCAGCGCAGGACGATGGGCGTGATGCTGACGCCGGTGAAGGTGCCGCCGACGGTGAAGGGTGCGGAGCAGGAGGTGTCTGTGCCGAGGGTAGCGCTTTGGATGTAGACGCAGTTCTGGCGCTGCATGGTGGGGGTGTAGGACTGCCAGAGGGGAAAGAGTTCCATGCCGTACTCGAAGTTGCCGTGAAGGAAGCCGGGGCCGGCGTTGGGGGTGAGGACCTTGCCGGCGCGGACGCCGAGCATGAAGAACTTGAAGCTGTCGCGGTCTTCGGTGATGCCGAAGCCGGACTGGAGGAGGAGGCCAATGTTGAAGGGGTGGGACTGGTCGCGGATGGGGTTGAGGGTCAGGGCGGTGCGGGCGGCGGATGGGGATTGAGCGAAGGTGAGGGCGGGTGCGAGAGTGAGAGCGAGAGCGAGGATGGAGGCGGCGGCTAGGCGAGGCGCGAGGTTCAAGGGCGTGACTCCGGTTCTTTGCGGGGGTGGTGGGAATTTGCCGCGCGAGTATGCCTGTCCCGGGGGCTAAAGCCCTGATTGTTCGCAGGCCGGTGTGCCGGGACTGAAGTCCCGGCCTGTCTCAGAAACAGGTTCTTCTCTCAGAAGCAGGCTCTTCAGCGGGCGCGGGGTTTATCCGGCGTGGGCGGCGATGGCGGCCTCGTCCATGTCGAAGTTGGTGTAGACGTTTTGGGTGTCGTCGAGGTCTTCGAGGACTTCGAGGAGGCGCATCATGGCGCTGGCCTGGGTGCCTTCGAGCTTCTGGTAGGTGGAGGCGACCATGGTGACTTCGGCGTGGTCGGGCTCGATCTTGGCGGCCTTGATGGCGGCGAGGACGGCGTCGAAGTCCTTGGGGTCGGTGGTGACCTCCCAGGTGTCGCCTTCGTCGGAGAGGTCTTCGGCGCCGGCGTCGAGGGCGATCTCGGTGAGCTTGTCCTCGTCGGCTTTGGATTTTTCGACGATGATGAGGCCTTTTTTCGAGAAGAGGTAGCCGACGGAGCCGGACTCGCCGAGGTTGCCGTTGTTTTTGGAGAAGGCGTGGCGGATTTCGGAGACGGCGCGGTTTTTGTTGTCGGTGAGGACCTGGACCATGATGGCGACGCCGCCGGGGCCGTAGCCCTCGTAGACGATCTCCTCGTAGGAGAGGCCTTCGAGTTCGCCGGTGCCGCGCTGGATGGCGCGCTTGATGTTCTCGGCGGGCATGTTTTCGGCTTTGGCGGCGAGTATGGCGGTGCGCAGGCGGGGGTTGCCGTCGGGGTCGCCGCCGCCGCCCTTGGCGGCGATGGTGATCTCCTTGATGAGGCGGGTGAAGATCTTGCCGCGCTTGGCGTCTGCCGCGCCTTTTTTATGTTTGATGGTCGCCCATTTTGAATGGCCGGACATGGGGGATTTCCTCTTCTATTGCGAGTGAATTTGCGCGGATGCGGTGGATTGCGGGAGGCGCGCGACGGTTGATTTTAGCATGGGGGAGCGAGGAATGCGGGGGTCTCTCCACTGCGCATCGCGGCGCGATGCTTCGGTCGAGATGACGGCTTCTGGGGTGTGGTGGAGGGTGGCGGAGCGGGCGGTTTACGTCTCACCCATCGCGATGAAGCTGCGATGGATGGGGCACCCGAGCTGATTGGGCGCGTGGGGTGAAGGCGGTCGCGCGTTCGCGCGATAACCCACCCAAGCAGAGCTTGGATGGGGCACCCGGCGGTCGCGCGATGCCCACCCAAGCGGAGCTTGGATGGGGTGCCCGATTTTGGGGATGGGTTAGGGGAGTTCGGGGGCGAGGAGGTCGCGGAGGGTTTCGCGGCGGCGGATGAGGCGGGCGGTGGGGGTGTGGTTGGGGGTGGTGTCGATGAGGAGTTCGGCGGGGCGGGGGCGGGTGTTGTAGTTGGAGCTGAGGGCGAGGGCGTAGGCGCCGGCGTCGAGGATGAGGAGGAGGTCGCCGGGGCGGGTGCGGGGGAGGGCGCGGTCGCGGGCGAAGAAGTCGCCGGTCTCGCAGACGGGACCGACGATGTCTACCACCATTTCTTTGGGGGTCATTTCGTTGCGGGTGCGGGGTTGGGTGATGGGGATGATTTCGTGGTGGGCCTGGTAGAGGGCGGGGCGGATGAGGTCGTTCATGGCGGCGTCGACGATGACGAAGGTCTTGACGCCATTTTGTTTGACGTAGAGGACGCGGGTGAGCAGGGCCCCGGCCTGGGCTATGAGGAAGCGGCCGGGCTCGAGGAGGAGGTGCGGCTGGGCTTCCGCGGGTATGGCCGCGAGGGCCTTATTAAGGGCGGCGGCGTAGTCGGCAACCTTGCGGGCGGGGTTGAAGGTGGGTGCGTCGGGCGGGTCGGTGTAGTCGATGCCGAGGCCGCCGCCGGCGTCGATGTAGCGGATGGAGTGGCCGTCGCGTTTGAGGTCGGCGATGAGGCTGACGACGCGGGCGAGGGCTGCGGAGAAGGGTTCGACCTGGCGGATCTGGGAGCCGATGTGGACGCTGACGCCGGCGGCTTCGAGGTGGGGCGAGCGGGCGGCCTTGCGGTAGAGGGCGCGGGCGAGGGTGATGTCGATGCCGAACTTGTGCTCGCGGAGGCCGGTGGAGATGTAGGGGTGGGTGTCGGCGAAGACGTCGGGGTTGACGCGGAGGGCGAAGCGGGCGCGGAGGCCGAGGGCCTGGGCGCGGGCGGCGAGGAGGTCGAGTTCGGCGGCGGACTCGACGTTGAAGAGGAGGATGTTGGTGCGGAGGGCGGCGTCGATTTCCCAGGCCTGCTTGCCGACGCCGGAGAAGACGACTTTATTCAGAGAGGGCTTATGGGCGCGGCGGACGCGCTCGAGTTCGCCGCCGGAGACGATGTCGAAGCCGGCGCCGAGCTGGCCGAGGAGGCGGAGGATGGCGAGGGCGGAGTTGGCCTTGACGGCATAGCAGACGGTGTGGGGACGCGCGGCGAACGCATCTTGAAAAAGTGCCAGGCGGTAGCGGATTTGCGCGGCGGAGTAGAGGTAGAGGGGGGTGCCGAATTCGTCGGCGAGGGCGGTGAGGTTGGCGTTGTCGCAGTGGAGGGTGCGGTTGCGGTAGTGGAAGGGGCGGGACGGGGGAGGGGAGGGAGGGGTTGAGGCGGCTTCCTTTGCGGGAGCGGGAGGTGGGGCGGGCTTGCGGGTGCGTGGGCTCAAACGGTGGCGCCTGGATTGGCGCTGGGGTTGGCGCCGGGTGCGTTGTTGGGCGGGGTGGGGAAGGGTTCGGGGAGGGCGTAGGGGGCTTCGGGGATGATGATCCAGGCGGCGAGGTAGGCGAAGAGACCGACGCCGGTGAGGACGATGGCGAGGGCGGTGATGACGCGGACGAGGGAGAGGTCCCAGCCGTAGTGGAGGGCGAAGCCGGAGCAGACGCCGGCGATCATGCGGGGGTAGCGGGGGCGGGTGAGCTGTCCGGGGTAGGGCGCGCGGGCGTATGGGGCGGGCTGGGTGAACTGAGGCGAGGCGCCGCAGGCGGGGCAGAAGCGGGCGGTGGGGTCGAGCGGTTTTCCGCAATGAGAGCAGTACATGGAGGCGCCTCCTGGGAATTTCCTATTCTGCCACATTCCTTTGAGGGAGTACGTTGCGAGGGTCTGGATGGTTCCGTCGGGTGCAATGGGTGATGGGTCGAAGAAGGCGAGTCCCGGGGGCTAAAGCCCGTTCGTTGGTGGATCTTGATGCCAGGGCTAAAGCCCTGGCCTATCTCAGAGACAAGAGCAAGGGCGAAATGTGGGGATTCTGACCCATTTGCCGCGGTCGGATGTCGGGATGACAGAGCGAAGGCAAAGGCAAATACGGAGATTCTGACCCTGCGGGTCAGAATGACGAACGTAAGAAGAAAATGCGGGGGTCCTTCGACTCAGCGCTGCGCGCTTCGCTCAGGATGACGAACGTAAGAAGAAAATTGGGGGGGTCCTTCGACTCAGCGCTGCGCGCTTCGCTCAGGATGACGAACGTAAGAAGAAAATGCGGGGGTCCTTCGACTCAGCGCTGCGCGCTTCGCTCAGGATGACGAACGTAAGAAGAAAATGCGGGGGTCCCCATTCGACTCGGCTGCGCCTCGCTCAGGGCAAGCTCTCCACTCGCGCGTTGCGCTCGGTGGGGATGACGGTGACCAGCGGAGTGGGCTATTTGCCGGAGTAGGGGGTGCGGAGGAGGTGGCGGGCGGCGTCTGCCTGGGATTGGTCGCCGCCGCCGGCGGAGGCCATCTGGTAGAGGGAGATGGCGCGGTCGCGCTGGTGGAGGAGGTCGAACATCTCGCCGGCGTTGAGCTGGGCGCGTTTGCGCAGCCAGTCGCTGCAGTCGGGTTGCTGGGCGGCGTCGACGTAGTGCTGGGCGGCGTCGGAGACGAGGTTCTGGCCGCGTTCGGTGTCGGCGAGACCGAAGAAGGCCATTTGCAGGCGGGGGTCGACGAAGAAGGCGGGTTTGGCGGCGTCGGCGAGGACTTCTTTGTAGAGGGCGATGGCCTGAGGGCCGTTGCCCTCGTCCTTGGCGAGGTTGGCCTCTTCGAGGCGGAAGAGGAAGTCGTGGGGGTACTGGACGGCGAGGCCGTGCTGGACGGCGAGGGCCTCCGGGTATCGGCCGTCGTGGCGGAGGAAGAGGGAGAGGACGGTGCGGGACTCGACGGCGGTGACGACGCCTCGGGCGGCGTCGTCGCGGAGGAGCTGGAGGCCGCGTTCTTTATTTCCACCGACGCCGACGACGCCGACGAGGATGCGGACCCAGCGGGGCAGGGCGGCGACGGCGAACTGCTGGATGCCGATGGCCATTTTGGCGTCGGCGTAGTCGGGGTCGAGCTTGAGGGCCTGCTCGGAGTCGTTGCGGGCGGCGTAGCCCTGGCGGGCGGCGGCGACGAAGCTGTGGTCGACGAGGGTGATGAAGGCGGCATGGATGCCTTTGAGGTAGCCGCGGGCAAAGTAGGCGTCTTTGTCGTTGGGGTTGGCGCGGAGGCGGTCGTCGGCGAGGCGGATGCCGGTGTCGGTGAGGGACTCGATGCGCTGGCGGTTGGCGGGAGGGACGTTGACGGTGCGTTTGGAGGTGAGAAAGTTGTCGTGGGCGTAGTAGGTGGTGTCGAGGAGGTCCTGGTGGTAGAGCTCGCGGAAGACGGTGGCCATCTGGACGTAGCCGTAGGCCATGGGGTCCTGGGGATGGGTTTTGAGGACTGACTCGAATCGGGCGATGGAGCCGTCGAAGTCGAGGATGTAGAAATGCTCGAAGCCGTCGCGGACGGTGGGGTCGAGGTTGAGGGGGTCGGTGTGCTGGGCGGGGCCGGACGTGGGGGGTTGGGGTGGGGCGGCGTGGGCGAGTACGGCGAGCGGCAGGACAAGAAGGCCGGCGGCGACGCGGAGGAGGGTGCGGCCGGAGAGATTGAGGACCAAGGAGGAGGGATTACGTGGGCGCATACGTCATTGCGGTACGAAGGATTGTGGTGCGAAGGCGCGGGCGCGCAGGACTCAGCGCGGGCGCGCAGATACCACTGTACCTTGGACGCGAGGGTCGCGGGACTGGGCGCAGGGTGGAATGGCGGGGAGACTGCGGGCTAAGAGCTGAGGCTTCGGCGGAAGCGGAAGAAGCGGTGGTCGCAGAGGTTGCAGCGCAGGGGGACCATGCCGATGGTACGGAGGATGAAATCGAGGAGACGGCGGTGCGATCTCCGGATGTTTTGTTCACGGCATTTGGGGCAGGCTATGTTCATGACCGGCACTCTCCCTGAGGAACCAGAACCCTAACGAATAGATATGCAGAAGCGACCTTGGGGGCGCTCGAGAACGGCAAACAGCGGTGCGACCTGCGGTGCGGCAACCTGGGCACCGTACCTGCCCAGGGGGTACTACTATGATGCTCCCGGGGGTGGGAATTCGCAATTGCGAAGATGAAATTCAGGTAGATTTCAATGGTATCCCTTGACGTTCGTGCGCCGTTTTCCGGGTGACCGGTGGGCGGCGAGTCCGGCCCTTTTTATGACACGATTTGAGCTGCTTCATCTGCTGGTGGCACAGGCGCGCGCCAACGGCTTCGAGTTTCGCAAATGGTATATCGGCAAGCTGCGGTTGCCGTGGGAGACGACCCACAAGGCGATCGAGACACTGTGCGCGGAGCGGCGGTATTATGCGCTGCTGTTCTCGCATGAGTTTGCGTCGAGCTTCTGGAAGGCGGGGGAGCGGATCACGTTCCAGGTGCCGATGCAGACCTTCACCCGACGCAAGAAAGACGGCACGATTGCGACGGTGAGCCGCAAGGGATATACGCGGCGCAGCGCGCGCGACGATGCGTGGCGCTACCATCTGCGGGAGCTGGCGCTGGCCGAAGAGCCGCTGCGCTATATGCGGAGATACCTGCGGGTGGAGGACGATCTGGAGCTGGAGGACGAGGAGACGGACGGGGTGGGCGTGGCCGAGGACGGCGGGGCTGCGAAGCCGTTTGAGAGGCACAGAGGCGGGGGGATTGCGATTGTGCGCAGCCGGCTGACGTGAGGGTGCGCGCGGGTGGGACTTTCCTGAATTGAAACCGTGGGAATGATTATTTGCCAGAGCTATTGAGGCGGGCGAGCGCCTTGTGCGCGGCGGAGGCTTGGCTGGGAGTGGGGTCG
Organism: Acidobacteriaceae bacterium; assembly: GCA_050014235.1. GTDB lineage: Bacteria > Acidobacteriota > Terriglobia > Terriglobales > Acidobacteriaceae > Edaphobacter. Next base: position 412 of record JBEKDS010000032.1, on the reverse strand, counting down.
AGCTTGAGGCAGGCGTTGTACTCGGCGATGGCCTGGTCGCGCTTGTTGAGTTTGAGGGCGATGGCGGCGAGGGCGAAGTGGGCGTCGGGATCGTCAGGTGCGGTCTTGACGGCGTCCTGGCTGCGCAGGTAGGCGCCTTGCAGGTCTCCGGTGTCGATGTAGAAGCGGGCGACGTCGAGATCTTCGGTCTCGCGCTCGTCGTCGGTCTGGAGCTTGGTGCCGATAGGGTTGACGCGGTGGAGGAGGTGGCGGCCTGGGGGTTGGGCGGTCCCATCGCTGCCTTTGTCGGCGAGGGCGGGCTGGTTTGGGTTGGCTGGGTCGGGAGTGGCGGAGGGGTCGGGGGTGGTGTCGTCGGCGGAGCTGGAGGAGCTGGAACTTGAGCTGGAAGAGCCGGGGGCGGGGGCGATGGGGG
>JBEKDS010000031.1:0-32035 GCA_050014235.1 Acidobacteriaceae bacterium | reverse complement strand
GCCGGAGTAGAAGTAGGCGTTGTCGATCTGGAGCGAGCCCTTGTCGCCGTGGATGCGCAGGAAGCCGGGGATGTTCTCGCCATAGCTGCAGGTGAGGGACGCGACGATGCCGGAGGGGAACTCCATGGTCCAGGCGAGGGTCTGCTCAACCTCGTTGAAGCGGCCGCTGTTGTGGTCGCGGGTGGCGGCGACGGCGGTGAACTCGGAGGGTTCTTCGTTGGCGAACCAGCGGACCTCGTTGAGCGGGTAGATGCCGAGGTCCATGAGTGAGCCGCCGCCGCCTAGGGCCTTGGTGAGGCGCCACGCGCCGGCGGGAGTGTAGTAGCCGAGCGTGCCCTCGAAGGCCTGGAGCTGGCCGAGCGCGCCGGACTGCACGATGCGCTGCGCGGCGAGGTGGGTGGGGTCGTAGTGGATGCGGTAGCCGACCATGAGGAGGAGGTTGGAGTTGCGGGTGGCGGAGGTCATGGCTTCGCACTCGCCGGAGGAGATGGCCATGGGCTTCTCGCAGAAGACATGCTTGCCGGCGCGGGCGGCGCGGACGGTGTATTCGCGGTGCATGCTGTTGGGCAGGCCGACGTAGACGGCGTCGACGGCTTTGTTGCCGGCGATGCGGTCGAAGGTCTCGTAGGTGTAGATGGAGGTTTCGGGGATGCCGTACATGGCGGCGTACTTCTTGCCCTTGGTGTCGGGATGGCCGGTGACGAGGGCGGTGATCTTGGCGGTCTTGGAGTTGGCGCAGGCGCGCATGAAGATGTCGGAGACGGCACCGAGGCCGATGGCAGCGTAACCGACGGGTTGCTGCGCAGCGGGGGTGGGGGCCGCGGGTTGGGTTGCGGGCTGGGTCCCGGATTGCGCGAAGGAGGGGACGCGCGCGCCGGCGAGGGCGAGGGCGGAGAGTCTGTTGAAGGCGCGGCGATCGATGCGGAGCATGGGCAACAGCGTATGCGAGAGGCGTGGGGTGTGTCGAGTCTCGGAATTGGGCTGAGTGGTTCGCCTTCAAGGCGTCCCAGACGGCATACTGGGAGCTGCAAACATTCCCTGATTCTTCTCGAAGGCCCTTCGCCGATGCCCACCGTTGTATCCCGCTACAGGTATCTTGATGCGTTGACCACGATGTTTGTGGTGATTTTGCTGGTGTCGAACCTGGTGGCGCAGAAGGTGTGCATGATTGGGCCGTTCGCGGTGAGCGGGGCGCTGCTGCTGTTCCCGGTGACGTACATCTTTGGCGATGTGTTTACGGAGGTGTACGGGTTTGGAGCGTCGCGGCGGGCGATCTGGCTGGGATTCTTCGGGACTGCGTTGCTTTATGCGATGGGGGCGATTGTGATTGCGCTGCCGGGCGCGCCGGAGTGGAAGAACCAGCAGGCGTTCACCGCGGTGTTCGGGTTTATCCCGCGGATACTGGCGGCGTCGCTGATTGCGTACTGGATGGGCGAGTTTGCCAACTCATATACGATGGCGAAGCTGAAGCTGCTGACCAACGGAGAGAAGCTGTGGACGCGGACGATCGGGTCGACGGTGGTTGGGCAGGCTGTGGATACGGTGCTGGTGATTACGCTGACGTTTGGCGGGAAGTATCCGGTGCAGACGCTGGCGAACATTATTGTCACTGGCTACCTGCTGAAGGTGGCGTATGAGGTGCTGGCGACGCCGATTACGTACATGGTGATCGGGTGGCTGAAGAGGAGCGAGCATGCGGACGCTTTCGACCGCGACGAGAATTTCAACCCATTTCGATTCGGCGGGAGGAATGCACCGAGCGCATGACCTCCGAGTTCCCTTAAAATTCGAGATGTTGTGCGGTGCGCGATGTTTACGCATCCTACGATTGAAGGCCAACATCCAATAGCAACCTCGATTGCCGTGTGAGTTGAAGAGCATCCCGTTGAAGGAGACATGCTGTGCGTTTTTTCCAAGGCCAACGCAGTTCCATGAGGTTCCCGGCATATGTTTTGGGCGGGCTGGCCGCAGCTCTGCTGGCCGGATGCAGCAAAGCGCCGCCGCCTGCGCCCGCGATGCAGGCGATGCCGGTGGCGGTGCAGCCGGTCGCGCTGAGTAGCGTGCCGCAGACTGAAACTTACGTGGCGACGATCAAGAGCCGGCGTTCGGCGACGATGCAGCCGCAGGTGGACGGCAACCTGACGAGGATTCTGGTGAAGTCCGGTGATGCGGTGCAGGCGGGCCAGGTGCTGATGGAGATCGATCCATTGAAACAGGTGGCGACGGTGGAGGCGCAGCAGGGAACGGAGGACCAGCAGCGGGCGGTGTACCAGTACAGCGAGACGGACCTGGCGCGGCAGGAGCAGCTGTATAAGGACGGGATTATTTCGAAGCAGGCGTACGACCAGGCGGTGCAGTCGTTCCAGAACGCCAAGGGCTCGTTGGCTTCGGCCGCTGCGCAGACCCACACACAGAGGGAAGAGCTGGTGTACTACCGGATACGCGCGCCGTTTGCGGGGGTTGTGGGCGATATCCCGGTGCATCAGGGCGACTACGTTTCTTCGACCACGACGCTGACCACGGTGGATGAAGACAAGGACCTCGAGGCCTACATCTATCTTCCGACGGAGCGGGCGGCTGAGGTGAAGAACGGGTTGGCGGTCGATTTGCTCGACGAGGACGGCACGGTGCTGGCGCATTCGAGTCTCGACTTTATCTCGCCGGAGGTAGACAACGATCTGCAGGGGATTTTAGCCAAGGCGCCCATTCCGAAGTCGTCGGAGCGTCTGCGCCACGGGCAGATCGTGAATGCGCGGGTTACGTGGAGTACGGCACAGGCGGCCACTGTGCCAGTGCTGGCGGTGACGCGCATCGGAGGGCAGACCTTCGTGTATGTGGCTGCGCCGCGGGGCGAGGGGTTCTCCGCGCATCAGGTATCGGTCACGCTGGGTGAGCCGATCGGCAACGTCTACCCCGTGATCGCCGGGCTGAATCCGGGCGACCGCGTGATTCTCTCCGGGATCCAGTTCCTGCAGGAGGGGGTGCCGGTCCAGCCGATGCAGGCGCCGAGGCCGGGGGCGCACTCGGGGGGTTAGAGGCCTACGTCGCGAACAGCCGGGTCCCAACCCATGTGCGAGCCAAAGACAGGATCGAAACGACAGGAAAGGTAGATTTTCTTGGTTGAGTTTTTTATTCGCCGCCCCATCTTCGCCACGGTATGCGCGCTGCTGATTGTGCTTGCCGGTGCGGTCTCGGTGCCGACGATTCCGATTTCGCTCTACCCGGAGCTCGCGCCGCCGCAGGTAGTGGTGAGCTGCAATTATGTTGGCGCGAACTCGCAGGATGTCGAGTCGGCGGTGACGATCATTCTGGAGCAGGCGATCAACGGCGTCGAAGGCATGCGGTACATGTCGTCGACCTCGGCCAATGACGGCACTTCGACGATCACGATTACCTTTCAGACAGGGTACAGCCTCGACATCGCGGCGGTGGATGTACAGAACCGCGTGGCCACGGCGCAGGGGCGGCTTCCGGCGGCGGTGAATAACACGGGCATCTCGATTACCAAGGCGAGCTCGAACTTTGTGCTGGCGGCGGGTTTCCTCTCGCCCGACCACTCGCTTTCGTCGGCCTTTATCTCGAACTACCTCGATGTGTATGTGTCGGACGCTTTGAAGCGGGTGCCCGGCGTGGGCAATGTAATTATCTTCGGCGAGCGCAAGTATGCGATGCGCATCTGGCTCGACCCGACCAAGCTTGCGGCGCGCGGCCTGACCCCGCTGGACGTGAACAACGCGCTGACGGAACAGAATGTGGAGGTGCCCGCGGGGCAGCTTGGCACCCCGCCGTCGGACCCGCATCAGAGCTACCAGATGGCGGTGCGCGTGGTCGGACGGCTCACCGATCCGCATCAGTTCGAGAACATCATTCTGAAGTCTAACGCTGCGAGCGCGCCCGCTGGATCGGTGGCCACGACGGCCCCTGCCGCCGGCTCCGGCATCGTGCTGCTGAGAGACGTGGGCCGGGCTGAGCTGGGCGCGGAGACCTACGACACCAGCCTGCGGTTTGCGGGCGGCGGCTTCGCCGAGGGTGAGGCGATCGGCATAGGTGTGCAGCAGCTCTCGAACGCCAACGCGCTGGATGTGGACAAGGGCTGCCGCGCGGTGCTAGCAGAGTTGGAGAAGTCGTATCCGCCGGGGCTGCAGGGTGTGATTGCGGTCGATTTTGCGAGGGTGGTTTCGGACTCGATCAAGGAGGTGGAGAAGACGCTGGCCGAGGCGATTGTGATCGTGATCGTCGTGATCTTCCTCTTCCTGCAGGACTGGCGCGCGACGATCATTCCGGCGGTGACGATCCCGGTTTCATTGATTGGGACGTTCGCGTTCATCAAGATCTTTGGATTCTCGATCAATTCGTTAACGCTGTTTGGGATCACGCTGGCCACGGGGCTGGTGGTGGATGACGCAATCGTGGTGATTGAGAACGTGCAGCGACACCTGGAGGAGGGTGTGGCGGACGCGCATGAGGCGACGAGCATTGCCATGCGCGAGGTGACCAGCGCAGTAATCGCGACGTCGCTGGTGTTGATCTCGGTGTTTGTGCCGGTTAGTTTTTTCCCCGGTACTACGGGCATTCTGTATAAGCAGTTTTCGCTGACGATTGCGTTTTCGATTGCGATCTCCGCGTTCAATGCGCTGACGTTGTCGCCGGCGCTCGCGGCGCTGCTGCTGCGGCGCGAGCGGCATCTCGGCGGGTTGCTGGGGCTGGTGGACAAGGGCATCAAGAAGATCATTGCGGGGTATGCGGTCGCGGTCACCTGGGTTGTAAAGATGCGGTATGCCTTTCTGGTCCTGTTCGTGGCGGGGCTGGCGGCGACGGTGTTTATGTACAACCATGTGCCGACGGCATTTGTGCCGGTGGAGGACCAGGGGTACTTCATCATTATTGTGCAGACGCCACCGGGCGCCTCGCTGAGCTATACGACGGACTTTGCCGACAAGGGCGCGGAGCTTGTGCGCCAGGACCAGGATGTGTTTGGAACCTTCTCGGTGATGGGCTTTTCGTTATCGGGGGGGAGTTCGCCGAATTCCGGGCTGATCTTTGCGCCGCTGAAGCCGGTGGACGATCGCACCAAGCTGGGCAAAGGGCATGACGCGCATGCGATTGTGGCGCGGATTGCGCCGCGACTGTTCGGGGTCCCGGGAGGGGTTCTGTTTGCTGTCGAACCTCCCGCGATTCAGGGCATCGGAAGTGTGGGCGGCTTCCAGTTCATCCTGCAGGATGGCGGACGCAATACGTTTGCTGACATCGACCGGATCGCGCATACATTGGTGGGGGCGGCACGCGACCCCAAGTATGGGCTGGTGAATTTGAACACGCAGTTTACGGCGAACGACCCACAGCTCTATGTGACGATCGACCGGCAGAAGGCAGAGGCGATGGGGGTACCGCTGTCGCAGATTACGGCGGCGATGGGGACGTACATGGGATCGAGCTACATCAACGATTTCAACTTCAACAATCGCTCCTACCGCGTGTATGTGCAGGCGGACCAGCAGTTCCGGCGCAGCGCGGCCGATCTGCGGCAGTATTACGTGCGCTCGAATGCAGGGCAAATGGTTCCGCTGGACAATCTGGTGGCGCTGTCGGAGACGTCGGGGCCGCAGGTGATCGACCACTACGATCTGTTCCGATCGGCGGAGATCGATGGGTCGCCGGCGGAGGGGCTGAGTTCGGGGCAGGGGCTGGACAACATGCAGAAGCTCTTCGACAAATTCAAGATGCCGGGGATGACCTTCTCCTGGACCGGGCTGGCGCTGGAAGAGGTGGAGTCGTCGGGCAAGACGGTGATTATCTTCGGGCTGGGGCTGCTGGTGGTGTATCTGACGCTGTCGGCGCAGTATGAGAGCTTCGCGCTGCCGTTCATCATTTTGCTGGCGGTGCCGATGGCGGTGCTGGGCGCGTTGTCGCTAGTGGCGGCGCGGGGTATCAGCGACGACGTGTATGTGCAGATCGGGCTGGTGATGCTGATTGGGTTGTCCGCAAAGAACTCAATTTTGATTGTGGAGTTCGCGGAGCAGCAGCTGGAGCATGGCAAATCGATCATCGATGCGGCGATCATCGCGGCGGAGCTTCGGCTGCGGCCGATCCTGATGACGAGCTTTGCCTTCATCCTGGGGGTGATGCCTCTTTACTTCGCGAGCGGGGCGGGCGCGCTGGGACGGCACTCGGTGGGTACCGCGGTGGTGGGCGGGATGCTGCTGTCGACGGTGCTGAACCTGTTCTTTATTCCGGTGCTGTATGTGCTGTTCAAGACGGTGCTGGGGTTGTTCAAGCGGAAGCGGCCGCTGCCGCCGGCGCCTCCGGCGCCCGCCACGGCGTAGAGGGCGCCGGCTGACGGCCGGCCTGGGTAGCGTCTCAGAACGGGACGGATTGCACAAAAGTTGTAGAGAGAAAACGCGTAGGTGGGATGTGCGATGGGGGAGCGTCGGGCGATGCTGAGTCAGTAGGTGAGTCCTTCACCGAATCTGACGAGAGTTGAGACGACGACGATGCACGACGCGCTGGTGGCCCTCCTATTCATGGCAATCGTGATGTTTCCATGCTTCGTTTCTGTGGGGACGACCGAGTAACGGCCCAGGGAGAGGCGCCCAGAGTCCAGCGGAGGCCGTCGCCGAGCGGGAACCACTATGGTTTGGGGCGATGCGGAGACCCCACATCTTATTTGAGATGTGGGGTCTTCTCGTGTCTGGGGACTTCCTTTACCCGGCTATTCATGGCCGTGTGACGAGACGCCACGGCCCAATTCCTTCGCCAGGGTATCGAACAGCAGGGCCTTTAGACCCAACGCCCATACCGCGGCGAGGAAGATGCGTCTAAGCCAGAGGTTTCCGATGCGGATGGCGAAGCGCGCGCCGAAGAGCGCGCCGGTAAACATGGTGACGCCGAGAATGATGCCGAGGCGATAATTGACGAGACCGTGTCGCATGAAGACGGCAGTGGCAATTGCGGAGGAGAACACGTTGGCGACCTTAGTGGTGGCGATCGCCTGCACAAATGACATGCGAAAGAGCGCGACGTAAGCCGCGGTGAGGAGCGTGACGTATCCGCCGCTGAAGAAGCCACCGTAGATGCCCAGAAGGAAGGTCAGTGCGCGCCTCGACGTGGAACTGAAACATTGCAGGCACGGTGATGAGGGACGTGCTTCCCGTGACCACACTGAGGGCGCTGGTCAGGAAAAAAATCAGGGCGAGAAAGATCAACGGAGCGGCGGTCATCTTGATTGTGTCCTCAGTGAGAGATCGATGACCGGACGCCCCGGTGTGCAGCTAGAAGAGGAGCTTAAGGCCGAGCTGGATCTGGCGGGTGGTTGCGGCGGAGGTGATGACACCGGCGGTGGGGCTGACGGTGACAGCGGCGGTCTGGTTGGCGGCGGTGCCCTGGGTGGGGCCGGCGGAGAAGACCGTCTCCGACGGGGTCTGCAGGTTGGTGTGGTTGAGGATGTTGAAGAACTCCGCGCGGAACTGGGCGCGGAAGCGCTCATTGATCTGGGTGGACTTGGCCAGGGCGAGGTCGAGGTCCTTGTAACCGGGCCCGGTGAGGGAGTCGCGGCCGAGGTTGCCGACGGTGCCGTAGGCGGGCGCGGAGAAGGCGGCGGGGTTGAAGTACTGGGCTACCTTCTGTGCGGTGGTGCCCTGGGTGTAGAGGGAGCCAGTGAAGTTGGGGTTGCGGTTGGGGCGGACTGGGTTGCGCGAGTCGCCGGAGCCGGTGGGGTTGTAGCCCAGCTGCGGGCTGAAGGGGAAGCCGGATTCGAGCGTGGCGATGCCGGAGAGGGTCCAGCCGGAGATGAGGTGGTCGGCGAAGGGGCCGTTGTGCGCGAGGAGGGCCTTGCCGTTGCCGAAGGGGAGGTCGTAGCTGCCGTTGATCGCGCCGAGGTGGCGGATGTCAGTGGCTGCGGGGCCCCAGTCGAGGGAGGGGTTGTTGGGGTATTCGACGAATGCGGGGGTGTTGGCGGAGACGCTGGTGTTCCAGGCGGAGCCGTCGTCGAGGTTGCGCGCGTAGGTGTAGTTGGCGCGGAGCTGGAAGCCGTCGGCGAAGCTGCGGCGGAGATCGACCTCAAGGGCATTGTAGGAGCTGGAACCCTGCGAGAACCATGAGGTGGTGTTGGCAAGGGCCGGGTTGGGCTTGGTGGTGGTGGGGTAGTAGATGGCGCCTGCGGGTAACGAAGCGGGGCAGGAGGCTGCCGGGCAGATGACGGAGGCGGGTTCGTTGAGGTCTCCGGAGAGGATCTGGTGGTAGCCGTGGGAGCCGACGTAGCCGAGGGTGAGGGAGGTGTTGCGCGCGATCTGCTGTTCGACGCGGAGGGTCCAGGCAAGGACGGAGGGGGTGCTGATGTCGGACTGTACGGTGGAGGGTGAGACCGATGCGGCGCCGGAGGTGGGATTGGCGACGGTGCCTGAGGTTGCGATGACGGTGTTGAAGGGCGCGGACTGGTCGAGGCGGTAGTCGAGGGTGTCGAGCAGGGCGTGCTGGAGGCCGAAGCTGGCGCGGATGGCGGTCTTGCCCGAGTCAAAGGGCGAGTAGGAGAGGCCGATGCGCGGCTCGGGGAGGAACTTGGCGCGGTTGTTGGTGAGGGCGGCGGTGCCGGTGGTGGGGGTGGTGTTGATGACGCCGGCTGGATACCCTGCCGCGGCGCTAAAGCCGTAGACGGGCGCGCGGCCGTGTGAGCCGTTGAAGCCGTCGGTGGACTCGGTGCGGATGCCGGCGCGGAGTTCGAGGTTTGGCGTCACCTTGATTGTGTCTTCGAGGTAGCCGGCGACGAAGGTGCTGCGCCAGCCGAGCTCGGTGGTTTGCGGGACGTAGGTGAAGGTCTTGATGGTGCCTTGAAGGAAGGTGGTGAGCGAGGCGAAGCTGGCCTGGCCGTATTGGTCCTGGGCGAGGTTATCGTTGGACTCGAAGAACTGGAGCCAGCCCCCGGCTTCGATCTGCTGACGACCGCGGGTGTAGAAGATGTGGTCGTCGTAGGTGAAGAGGTTGCGGGTGGTGGCGTTGTTGGAGCCGACGTTGGCGCCGGCGGTGGTGATGGTGGAGGCGCCGTTGGAGGCGGTTGAGCCGGCGATGACGACTGCGCCGGTGGGTTTGCCGGCGAGGAAGGTGGGGGTGACGGCCTGGATCGCCAGAGGGACCGAGCCGAGGAAGTAAAAGTTGGCGCGGGAGAAGCCGGCGCGCGCAGTGTTCAATAGGCGCGGGGAGAAGACGTGCTGCTCCTGCACGCTCCAGACCTGCTCGCGGAGGCTTTCGTTGACGAGGGAGTAGGGGTCTTGCGTTGGCGTGTTGGCGACTGAGTCGTCGATGGTGACCACGCCGAAGAGGAGGTCATTGGGGGTGAGGTTGGCGTCGAAGCGGGCGGTGCCGAAGTCCTCGCGGATGTGCTGCGGTGCGGAGGCGAAGGCCTCGCCGATGCCGGTTGCGCCTCCGCTGGAGGTGAGGAGCTCGGGGCCGTTCTGTACGGGCCAGAGGTTGAGCAGGCCGGCGACGGTGGGGCTGATGGTGATGGGGGTGGAGACGCCGGGCAGGATGCCGAGGCGGGCGTTGTTGTCGGGGACGAGGGTGACGTCGGTGACGCCGAGGTTCTGGCGGTAGCCCTCGTAGTTGGCGAAGAGGAAGAGCTTATCGTGACGGATGGGGCCGCCGAGGGATGCGCCGAAGTTGTTGCGCTGGAACTCGGGGATGCGGGAGGGGTCGAAGTAGTTGCGGGAGTCAAAGAAGGAGTTGCGCAGGAACTCGTAGGCGGAGCCGTGGAGATTGTTGGTGCCGCCGGCGGTGACGATGGAGACCTGCGCGCCCTGGCGCTTGCCGTAGGCGGCGGAGTAGGAGTCGGTGATGACGTTGAACTCGCGGACGGCTTCGACGCCGAGGAGCTGGCCGGAGGTGCCTCCGGGGGTGACGTTGATGAGGGACGCTCCGGTGTACTCGACGCCGTTGAGGAGGTAGAGATTGTCCTGGGGGCGGCGGCCGGAGACGGCGAACATGTTGCCGACGGAGGAGTTGGAGGTGCCGATAGAGCCAGAGCGCTGGGCGGTGTAGTTGACCGTGGCGGGATTGAGGGTGATGAGCTGGTCGTAGCTGCGGCCGTTGAGTGGGAGTTCCTTGACCTGGCGCGAGTCGACGAGGCCGGCGGTCTGCTGGGTGGAGAGGTTGACTATGGGCGGGTCGTCCTTGACGGTGACGGATTCCGCAGCGCCGCTGACGGAGAGCGTGAGGTTGACGCTTTGCGATTGGCCGACGGAGAGGGGGACATTGGTGCGGCTCTCGTCAGTGAAGCCAGCGGCTTTGGCGGTGACCGAGTAGGCGCCGACGGGGATGGAGGGCGCGGCGTAGCGGCCGTCGGGGCCGGTGGTGAGGCGGCGCTCGTTGCCTGTCTCGTCGTTGTGGACGAGGACGGAGGCGTTGGCGATGGCGGCGCCGGTCGAGTCGGTGACGGTGCCGGAGATGGTGCCGCCGACGACCTGGGCGCGCGCGGTGAGGGCAGGGAAGAGGGCGAAGAGGCCGGCGATGAGGACGGCGAAGAGGGACAGGCTCGTGCGGGTGGTGCGGGTCATGCGGTTCTCCTGTGAGATGGGCGGCGTGGATTCGCGGCCGGTGAGTGCTGAATTGTGGGGATGGATGGTGTTGCGGCGCGTTCTCGCTAGAAGCGACAACAGCTGGGCGCGAATTTGTGGCAACAGGATGAAGCAGATCCCTCCGCTCCGCTGCGGGATGACAAAAGGATGGCGCCGCGGGATGACAAAGAGGTTGGAGTCATCGCGGGACTCCGTGGCTGTAGCTCCAGTAGACGAGGCCCAGGGTGAGGATTGCGATGAAGACCTCGCCGAGGACGCCGACGATCAGAGGGCGCCAGCCCTGGACGACGAGGTCGCGCAGGTTGGTGCGCAGGCCGACGCCGGCGAAGGCGGGGAGGAAGGCCCACTTGGAGAGCGCGGTGAGGCTGTTGAGCTGGGAGTGGGTGAAGAAGCCTGTGGTGGCGAGGATGGAGATGGCGACGAAGCCGAGGATGAACTTGGGAAACTTCTGCCAGAGGAAGCGGCCTTTGTTGGTGACGTGGGCGGCCTGTCCGCGGGAGGCCCAGTAGACGGCGTAGCCGAGGACGACGAAGCCGATGAAGGAGGAACGGGCTGTCTTGGCGAGGATGGCGAAGCGGCCGGCTTCGTCGCCGTAGAGCGCTCCGGTAACGGTGGCTTCGGCGGTGTTGTCGACCGCGAGGCCGGCCCAGATGCCGTAGGCCTGCTGTCCCATGTGGAGTTGGTGACCGGTGGCGGGGAAGGTGAAGAGGGCAATGGCGCCAAGGGTGAGGATGGCGGCGATGGCGGTGGAGGTGTCTTCTTCTTCGGGCTCGATTGCGCCCTGCGCGGCCATGATGGCAGTGACGCCGCAGATAGAGGAGCCGATGGCGAGCAGGCTGGTGAGCTTGGGCGGCAGGCGGAAGATGCGGCCGAGGAGGGTCATCACCGAGAGCGAGAGGACAAGCTCGACGGCGACAAGGGCGAGCGAGAGGCCGCCGATGTGCAGGACATCCTGCATGAGGAAGCGAGCACCGACAAGGACGATGCCGAGCTTGAGCCAGAGCTCATAGGTGGCGACGCCTGGGCGAAAGATGCGCGCGACGCCGAAGGAGTTGGAGACGATGAGGCCGAGGATGATGGCCCAGAGGACGTACTCGATCTGCGGCATTAGAAGGTGGTGCGTGGTGCGGAGGATGGTGAAGAGAGCCTCGAGCAGCTTACCCAGCAGGCCGATGGCGAAGAGCAGCGCGACGCCGGGCAAGAGGCCGAGCAGGGTTGCCGGCTTATGCGGGAGCGGCCTTTGTGCGGACGCCGCGAGGCTGGGAGGCTTGTCGGCGGCTGTGGGCATCGGGATGGTCTGGGTGGACATGTGCGGAGCCGGTCGGGCCCGGGTTGGGGCGCGTGCGGTTCGGGCGCTCGATTTAGAAGTTGATCTGGTGGATGACGCCGAAGCGGATGAGCGCGGCGAGGCCGAGCGCGATTCCGATGGCGAGCAGGTCAACGCTGATGGGCAGCCGGAGGCTGGAGTGAGGCTGCGCGGGGCGGTTTGTATTCGGGGTTGCCATGAATCTCCTTCGAGGATGGTTGCTGAATCTGTTTTGGCCCGCGCGCAGTAAAAAGCCCACCTATCGCGCCTGGCGCTGATACGGTGGGCTCCTGGATTTCTAAGGCTTCTGTATTTCTGTAGTTCGCCTAGGAAAGGGATCGACCAGCGCAGCAGCGTACGTTGCCCATACAACAGAGGCAACAGCTACAGGCGGCGATGCACATCTTTCCCATCCAGTTCAGGATAGGTTACGAAAGGCATGGTGTCAAGGATGCGGGTGGCTAATCTGGGTGGGTTAAAAGAGGAAACCCACGCAGCGCGGTGGGGGCTGTTGCGTGGGTATTCCGGTACAGCAACGAAGTGGGTGGACTTCGCTGTGACCGACTCAACCCGAAGGGAGTCTTGCCACTCATCTAGAGTAGTGACAATTGGGCATCGAGTCAAGGGCTGGTGGTGGAAAAAATGGGATGTTAACTCTTCAGATTCGGGAAAAAGCGCCCGGGGTCTTCGATGTCCTGTCTATAGGCGGCAGATGAGGAGTTCGCGCTCGTAGATCATCTCGGCGGGGAGGTGATCGTGGAGGGCGATGAAGAGCTCTTCGTGGTCCATGACCTCGCGCTTCCAGGCGGCGGGGTCGACCTGCTGTAGCTGGTCAAAAATCGCCCGCAGCTCCGAGGCCGGTAAGCCGGTGCCGTCCCAGTGGATGTCGTGGAAGTAGGGTGTCCAGCCGATGGGGGTTTCCTTGCCCTGGGCGCGTCCGCGGACGCGGTCGACGATCCATTTCAGCACGCGCATGTTTTCCGAGTAGCCGGGCCAGAGGAAGTGGCCGGCGGCGTCCTTGCGGAACCAGTTGACGTGGAAGATGCGCGGGGTGGCGGAGAGCGAGCGCTGCATGCGGATCCAGTGACGGAAGTAGTCGCCCATGTGGTAGCCGCAGAAGGGCAGCATGGCCATGGGGTCGCGGCGGACCTTGCCCTGCGCGCCAGCGGCGGCGGCGGTGGTCTCCGAGCCCATGGTGGCGCCCATGTAGACGCCGGCGGACCAGTTGAAGGCCTGGTAGACGAGGGGGATGGTGGACGCGCGGCGGCCGCCGAAGAGGATGGCGGAGATGGGGACGCCCAAGGGGTTCTCCCAGTCGGGATCGATGGAGGGGCACTGGGCGGCAGGAGCGGTGAAGCGGCCGTTGGGGTGGGCGGCGGGTGTCTTGGACTCGGGTTTCTGGTCTTTGGCGAACCAGTGCTCGCCGCGCCAATCGATGAGGTGGGCGGGCGGCTCGTCGGTCATGCCCTCCCACCAGATGCCTCCGTCGGGTTTGCCGTCCTTGCCGACGGTGAGAGCGACGTTGGTGAAGATGGTGTTGCGGCTGAGGGTCGCCATGGCGTTGGGGTTGGTCTTGGCGCTGGTGCCGGGGGCGACGCCGAAGAAGCCGGATTCGGGGTTGATGGCGCGGAGCTGGCCTGTGGCGTCAGGCTTGATCCAGGCGATGTCGTCGCCGACGGTGAGGACTTTCCAGCCATCGAAGCCGGCGGGCGGGATGAGCATGGCGAAGTTGGTTTTGCCACAGGCGGAGGGGAAGGCTGCGGCGACGTAGGTTTTTTCGCTGCGGCCGGCGGAGTCCGGTGGGGATTCGACGCCGAGGATGAGCATGTGCTCGGCCATCCAGCCCTCGTCGCGGGCGATGTTGGAGGCGATGCGCAGGGCGAAGCATTTCTTGCCAAGGAGCGCGTTGCCGCCGTAGCCGGAGCCGTAGGACCAGATTTCGCGGGTCTCGGGAAAGTGGACGATGTATTTTTCGTCGTTGCAGGGCCACGGGACGTCCTTCTGACCGGGCGCGAGGGGCGCGCCGACGGAGTGCATGCAGGGGACCACGCGTTTGGTGTCGCGGTCGATCTCGGCGAAGACGGGTGCGCCGATGCGGGCCATGATGCGCATGTTGACGACGACGTATGCGGAGTCGGTGAGCTGCACGCCGATTTGACTCATGGGCGAGCCGACGGGGCCCATGGAGAAGGGAAGGACGTACATGGTGCGGCCGCGCATGGCGCCTTTGAAGATGGTCTTGAGCTTGCGGCGCATGACGAAGGGGTCTTCCCAGTTGTTGGTGGGGCCCGCGTTGTCTTTAGAGAGGGAGCAGATGAAGGTGCGGTCTTCGACACGGGCGACGTCGGTGGGGGCAGAGCGGGCGTAGAAGCAGCCGGGCCATTTCTTGTCGTCGAGGGGGAAGAAGGTGCCGGCCTCGACGAGCTGGTCGCAGAGGCGGTCGTACTCGGCCTGCGAGCCGTCGACCCAGTGGATGCGCGCGGGCTGGGTGAGCTCGGCCATCTTCTCGACCCAGCGGATGAGGTGTTTGTTGGTGGTGGGCGGCGCGGAGGGCGCGGAGTTGCGCAGGGCTTTCTGGGGGGCTTTCGGCGGTGTTGGGGCGGCTCTGGCGGTCATCAGGGTTGGCGGGTGGGCCTCAGAGTCAAGTCTTCGCTGTGTGGGGTGGGCTGTCAACCTGAGCTCGCCGACAACCTGCGAGGCTAGTCGGCGACCATGAGTTCGCCGGGGACGATGGGGCGGGTGCGGGGAAGTGCGCCGCGGCGTGCGGCGAGGGCCATCAGGATTAGCGTGGCGGCGAAGGCGGTGAGTTTGATGATGGCGGCGGTGTGCGTGGCAGGGAGGGTCTTCCATACGAGCATGAGGACGGTCTGGGCGACGACGACGGCCCAGACGGAGCCGTAGAAGTAGCGGCGTTCGGTGCCTTCGCCTTTGGTGGAGCGGCGGACGCGGGGGAGCAGGCCGGCTGCGCCGAGGAGGAGGATGACGGCGGCGAGGGGCGCGTACGCGTAGAGGTAGATCTGCTTCATGTACCACGTGCCGGTGACGGCGGCGATGAGCAGGCCCGCCAGATTTAGCAGCGCGAAGCTGAGCACGGCGTTCCAAGCGAAGGTGTAGCAGACGCGGCGGTAAAGGGGGTTGGGCTTGTCCTCGTCGAAGCGGAGGATGTAGGGGCGGGGTTCGGAGCCGGGGAGCTTGCCGCGGAGGCAGGCGATGCCGGTGCCGAGGAGCACGAGCGCGAGCCAGGCGAGGTTGCGGCGGCTGAAGCCGTGGGCGAAGAGCGAGAAGGTGAGCGGGCCGGGCGCGAGGAAGAAGACCCAAATCCAGAGCGGCCAGTGGGCGAGGCGGTAGAGGCGGGTGTTGCGCTCGCGGATGGGGCGGGCCTGGGCGTACTCCAGCTTGCCGCGGTAGGGCATAGGCGGAGTCTCGCAGAGGGTTGCGGCGGCGTCAATCGGGTGGGCGGGTGCGGGGTGAATGCTACATTTGGGTTCAGGTTGGGAGGGTGCGTGTGGGGGCGATGGTTTGAGCGGCGGCGCACAGGACGTGGCGGCGGAGATTGCGGCGGAGGGGCGTGGGGCGAGCCACGCGCTGAAGCGAGAGTTGGGGCTGTGGGACCTGGTTCCGATGCAGATTCTGCTGGTGGTGGGAATCACATGGGCAGGGATCGCGGCGAAGCAGGGTGGGACGCACATCTGGTTCTGGCTGGCGGCGATTGTGACGATGTTTGTGCCGCTGGCCGCGGTGACGGGATGGTGCGCGCGGGTTTGGCCGCTTGAGGGCGGGGTGTATCAGTGGACGAAGTATGCGCTGGGGCCGTTTGCGGGATTCATGAGCGCGTGGAACTTTGGGTTGTGGGCGCTGCTGGCGGTGTCGAATGTCGGGATTTTGACTGCAACCAGCCTTAGCTATGGGCTGGGGCCGCGCGCGGCTTGGGTGCAGGAGAACCACACGCTGATTGCGGCGTTCACGGTTGGCTTGTTTGCGGTGATTCTGGTGGTGAACCTGCCGGGGTTTGGGATTGGGCGGTGGGTCGCGCATTTTGGCACGGCGGTGACGGTGCTGGTGACGGTACTGCTGATGGGGTTGCTGTTTTATCATCCGCACACGAGCAGGGCGCATCCGCATGTCAATCCGCAGCGGCCGTTCAGCTTTGCGCTTCCGGCGCTGACGCTGTTGAGCGTGAACATCTTTACCAAACTGGCGATGAACGCGTTGAGTGGGTTGGAGCAGGTGGCGGTGTTTGCAGGGGAGACGCGCAACCCGGGGCGGGCGATTATGCGGTCGGCATGGATGGCCGCGCCGATTATCGCGGTGATTTACATCCTGATGACGGGGTCGATGCTGGCGTACACGCCGGCGGCGAAGGTGGACCTTACAGGGCCGATTCCACAGATTCTTTCCGTGGCGTTTGGCGGAGGTACGGGGTCGGGAGCGGTGGATTGGGGATTGATGTTGGGCCGCGTCACCATTCTCTTCCTCGCGCTTGCGGTCGTGGCACAGTATGCGGTGCTGATTGCGGAGACCAGCCGGTTGCCGCTGGTGGCGGGGTGGGACGGGATGATTCCGGCTTGGTTCACACGGCTCGATCCGCGCTGGAAGACGCCGACGCGGTCGATTGCGGTGATTGTCCTGGCGGCGATTGCGATGGGCCTACTGGCGACGTACGGAACAGGGGCGCAGGAGGCGTTTCAGGCGATCAATTCGGCGGGGAACGTCTTCTATGGGATTTATTACCTGATGATGTTTGCGATTCCGCTGGTGGTGGGGGCAAGGTTTGGAGTGCGGGCGGGGTTCTGGCTGAAGCTGGCGGCGGCGAGCGGGTTCGCTGTGACGGCGCTGTCGATGGGGTTCAACGTGGTGCCGATTGTCGATGTGGCCAGCAAGTGGGGCTTCGCGGCGAAGGTGGGGGGAGTGTCGCTGGCGCTGAACCTGGTGGGGGTGGCGATTTATTGGAACGGGACGCGGCGAAGCTCCGCAACTTGAGCTAGGACTTGGCGGCGGCGGCCTGGATGTTCTTCATGTACTCGTCCAGATTGTGGGTGGGGCCGAAGATGTGGGCCATCATGAAGCGATAGATGGGCGGATGGATGAAGCCCGCCTCGGTGATGTGGAGGGTGGTGGCGCCTGGGGTGGGGCCGGGCGTGAGCTCGTAGATCCAGGTGCCGCCGTAAGAGGCGTTAGGGTCATCGAGGAGGACATCGCGGCGGATGGGTGGGGCGGTGTGGATGGCGAGGAAGGTCATCTTCTGCCCGTGGCCGAGGTCTTCGGTCCAGTGGTCTTCCTTGCCGCCGGGGCCGTCCTGGGGCGGGAGCATAGTGACGGACTTGAGCGCCGGACGCCAGGAGGCACCGTTGGCGACGTCCGCGATGATTGCGAAGACCTTGTCCGGCGGCGCCTGCACGACTCCGGTGACCGAGACGGAGTGGTTGACCGGCAATGTGGAGCCGTCGAGGTAAGCGATCCCGCCGGCGAGAAAAGCCACCACTACGAGGACCACCAGAATGCGGACAACGATCTTCATGCACAGCTCCGTGAGACGGAAAGGGCGGATGGATACGATAGCCAGCTTACGGGAGTCGGGGGAAAGTTTCCAGGCAGGAGTAGAATGGCGAACTATGAAAAGGCGGTCGGTGTTGAAGGGGATGGGCGTGGGCGCGGTGCTCTCCGCGATGGGCGGGATGGAGGCGCTGGCGCAGGTTGCTGGGGATGCCGGCGCGAGCGGGGGTGTGGTGTATGAGCTGCGTGTCTACCACGCGAATGAAGGCAAGCTGGATGATCTGCTGGCCCGCTTTCGCGACCACACCATCACGATCTTCAAGCGGCACGGCATGGAGAGCGTTGCATACTGGACGCCGACTGATGATCCACTGAAGGGCAAGACGCTGTTTTACATCCTGCGCCATCCCAGCCGCGAGGCTGCGACGGCGAACTGGGCGGCGTTCCGTGCCGACCCGGAGTGGAAGCAGGTGAGTGCAGCGAGCGAGGCCAACGGCAAGCTGGTGGAGTCGACCGAGTCGACGTTCCTGAGGCTGACCGACTTTTCGCCTAAGGTTTAGCAGGGACCAGGGAGGCCGCAGGCGACGGAATAACATGCTTGCGGCGGAGATGACTGCCTGGAAAAATGTTGCCGGGAGTTGGCAACTCAACTTGCCTGCGGTCGAGTCGAATCTTTGGATCACTTTAGCGTTGAAGGCTGAGCGATCCACGGCGTGAACTAAGTGAAGCCCCCCGGAGGGCCGCCATGCGCGTACTCACCTGCCGCACTCTGCCGATTTTGGTTCTGTCTGGATTTCTGGCCAATCCCGCTGGTTACGCCGGGACAACTGGCGAGGTGCGGCCTCAGGACAAGCCTCCCGTGACCTATCCGCAGATTGTCCGCCTGAGCTATGTTGAGGGCGACGTGCGTGTCTCCCGGGGCAAGTTTGCCGACAAACAGCACGAGGAAGAGAGCGGCCCGGCCACGGGGTGGGAGCAGGCCGTCGCCGATCTTCCGCTCGCGACCGGATACAGCCTGGTGACCGGGGACGGGCGCGTGGAGATCGAGCTGGAGGACGCTTCGACTGTCTATCTTGGAGCCAACTCGGTGCTGGCGTTCACGGAGCTGAGCAGCACGGGCGGCGTTCCGTACACCGAGGTGGCGCTGCTCTCCGGCACTGTGACGCTGGACGTGCAGACTCTGGGTCCGGGCGAACGGCTGAATCTGAATACTCCGACTGACGTGATCTCCATGCGCTATCCGCAGAAGGCCTATCTGCGGGTCAACAGCTTTCTGGACGCTATGGCCGTGACACCGCAGCAATCGCTTTCGTACCGCCTGCTGGGGCTGGCGTCGACTCGGGAGCAGGCTGCCGGCGAGACGGCGAGCTTCCGCAATGGGATACGACTTGCGAAGCTGCCGGTGATTGATCCCGCAGCATCCGCGAAGTGGGACCAGTGGGTCGCGGCGAGGGTTGCCACGAGGGACGGCGCCATGTCTGCGGCGATGAAGGATGCGGGACTGGGTGCGCCGGTGCCGGGGCTGGCAGACATGAATGGGCAGGGCAGTTTCTTCTCCTGCGCGCCGTATGGCACCTGTTGGGAGCCGAAGAATGGATGGAACGGGGAGACGGACAAGCTGGCACAGGTCGAATCGCTCTCGGACGTGACCTCCGCAGCCCCCGTGGGCACGCGGTCCGCCGCCACTCCGCCACAGCCGATGGATCTGGCGCATGAGTTGGAGCTCGAGGGGTGGTATCTATCGCCGGACTCGCGTGCGTTCCTGGCGTCGCATCCGGGCGTAATTTTGAGTACCGAGGACTATGCGTTCGCGTGTTCCGGAATGGCGGTCGAGTATCTGGTTGCGAGAGATCCGGTGACCGGAGCGCAGAGGATCGTTGGGACGCAGGACCAAGCCGGCAGCTACTGGCAGTTTGGGATTCGTCCGGCGCGGGTGGGTTACTCGCGCCTCGGCTTGCATCCATATGTGGGTATATATCCGGGACTGTTTCCGTATCTCGGGAATTACCCGTGGAACTGGGCGGTCTGCCATACCGGAGCGTGGATTCGCTGGCATCGCCGGTATGTCTGGGTTGCCGGGGAGAAGCGTCACCACCATCCGCCGATCAAGTGGGTCAAGAACGGGCGCACCGAGGGCTTCGTGCCGATCCATCCGCGCGATGTTGCGGGCAAGCCTCCGATCAACATGAAGGACGGGGTGTTGCGTCCGGGCAAGAAGGACGATTCGGTCCTGCGGCTGGAGCGGGTTGACTACGACGAGGGGAAACCGACGAAGCTGCTTGCGGAGCCGCCTCGGGAGTTTCGCGGGGAGTTTGTTGAGCCGCTGGAGGTGGTTGCGGCGCCGAAGGCGGAGGCCTACTCGGCGTATGGGGGATCGCTGGTTTCAGCGATGGCCTCCTCCTTTGCCAAGGGCTCGACCGTCGGGCGGGCTGCGGGGGAGGGCAATGGGTTCGCGGCAGGCAACCGGGGAACGCCGATTACGTTCGACCGCAAGTCGCAGAGCTTCGTGATGGCGATGCCTGCGATGCAGGGCGGCAGGCCCAGCACGGTGGTTGAGCCGCTGGCCAAGCGCAGCGAGAGCTTCCAGGCGTCCTCTTCGATGACGCGGAGCTCGAACTCCAACACGGTATCCAGTCCGGCGAGTTACGCGAATGCCGGCAGCAACTCGCGACCCTCCGCGCCGGCAGCTTCGTACTCGCCGCCTCCTTCGTACAACGCGGGCGCGGCCGCGTATCACCCTAGCTACTCCGCGCCAAGCGGCGGCGGAGGTTCGAGTGGGGGATCGTCCGCGGCTGCGGCTCCGGCGCACAAGTAAGCAGGCGGGGTCCGTTTTGGCAGCGGTCGAGGTTTCGCACAGAAGCCCGACGGTGAATCTTCGCTACAATTGGTGCGACGTACGACCTACATTAAGAACGGAGACCTTGCCATGTCAGATGCATCCGCCGCATTCTTTACTTCTCTTGAGGCGCGCCTTGAGCGCTACGATCTGTTGAAGCATCCTTACTATCAGGCGTGGTCGAAGGGCGAGCTGACGCGCGGCGATCTGCGCGAGTACGCGGCGGAGTACTGGCACCATGTGGCGGCGTTCCCGGCGTACCTGAGCGCGCTGCACTCGCGGCTGCCGGACGGCAAGCTGCGGCGGATGGTGGCGGCGAACCTTGCGGATGAGGAGGGGCTGGCGCACGGCGATGTGGCGCACAGCGAGATGTGGATGGACTTCGCGAGCGGGATGGGCGCGGAGGAGGGTGATGTGCGCGGGCGCGAGCTTGCGGCGGCGACGCGTGCGCTGCTGGAGCACTTCCGCGCGGCGATGGAGTTGTCTCCTGCTGCGGCGCTGGCGGCGCTGTATGCGTATGAGTCGCGCGTGCCGGCGATTGCGCAGACGAAGGCTGAGGGGCTGGAGCGGCACTATGCGGCGGATGCGCGGACGAGGAGATACTTCACCGTGCACACGACGGCGGATGTGTTTCACGCTCAGGTTTGGCGGGAGGCACTGGCGGCGGAGTTGGCTGCGCATCCGGAGGAGCGTGAGGTTGCGTTGCGTGCGGGTGAGGACGCGGCGCGGATGCTGTGGGCGACGCTTGATGGTGTGGAGCGGGCGCGGCAGACGCGGGTGGTTGCCGCGGCTTGAGACTGGCTCTGCGGGTGTGGGTCCGGCGAAGGTTGCGGGCAGTGTGTTTGGTGCTCGTGGGGGCCTGTTATTGCGCGTGTGCGGCTGGGGCGCAGGAGGTCTGGCGATTTGACCAGACGGCGTCGCTGGGCGGGCACGCGGTGAAGGCGTTGGGGCATCCGCAGGTGGTTGAGACGGAGATCGGCAAGGCGGTTGCGTTTGACGGGGTCGGCGATGCACTGATGGTGGATGTGCATCCGTTGGCGGGCGCGGAGACGTGGACCTGGGAGATGATCTTCCGGCCGGACGCGGATGGCGCGGCGGAGCAGCGGGTCTTCCACCTGCAGGTGAGGGACGCGGCGACGGGCGCGGACGTTGCGGACCGGATGCTGTTTGAGATTCGGATTGTGAAGGGGCAGTGGTGCCTGGACAGCTTTGCCACGTCGGCGGGGCAGGGGGCGACGCTGCTGAACTGCGAGAAGCTGCATCCGCTGGGGCAGTGGGCGCGGGTGACGGCGGTCTACGATGGGGCTACCTTGCGGAATTACGTGGGCGATGAGCTGCAGGGCGAGGCTGCGGTGAAGCTGGCGCCGCAGGGTGCGGGACATGCGTCGGTGGGGGTGCGGATCAATCTGGTGAACTACTTCAAGGGGGCGATCTATAAGGCGCGGTTTACGAGGCGGGTGCTAGGGGTGGGGGAGTTTCTGAAGATGCCGGCCGGGCGCTGATCGACATCGCGGCGCCGTTGGCGAGTCTTCAAGCGATGGCGGCGGTGACGAGGGCCTGGGCTTCGGTTTGGATTTGTTTGAGGTGGGCCTCGCCGTTGAAGGATTCGGCGTAGATCTTGTAGACATCTTCGGTGCCGGAGGGGCGCGCGGCGAACCAGCCGTTTTCAGTGGTCACCTTCAACCCTCCTATTGGCGCGTGGTTGCCGGGGGCTTCGGTGAGGATGGCGGTGATGGGTTCGCCGGCGAGAGTGGTTGCGGTGACCTGTGCTGCGGAGAGTTTGGCGAGCTTGGCTTTTTGCTCCTTGGTGGCCTCCGCGTCGATGCGCTGGTAGACGGGGTTGCCGTATTTGGCGGTGAGATCGAGGTAGAGCTGGCCGGGATCTTTGCCGGTGACGGCAGTCATTTCTGCTGAAAGAAGGCCCATGATGAGGCCGTCTTTGTCTGTTGTCCAAACCGTTCCGTTGCGGCGCAGAAAGGATGCGCCGGCGGACTCTTCGCCGACGAAGCCGAGGGAGCCGTCGATGAGGCCGGCTACAAACCACTTGAAGCCGACGGGGACTTCGAGCAAGGGGCGGCCGAGGCCTTTGGCGACGCGGTCGATGATGGAGGAGGAGACGAGCGTTTTGCCAATGCCGACGTGCGCGCCCCACGCCGGGCGATGGGTGAAGAGGTATTGGATGGAGACGGCGAGGTAGTGGTTGGGGTTGAGGAGGCCGGCGGTGCGGGTGACTATGCCGTGGCGGTCGTGGTCGGTGTCGCAGGCCCAGGCGACGTCGAACTTGGCTCGATTTGCGATCATGGAGGCCATGGCGTAGGGGCTGGAGCAGTCCATGCGGATGCGACCGTCCCAGTCGAGGGTCATGAAGCGGAAGGTGGGGTCGACGTAGGGGTTGAGAATTTGTAACGGAAGTTGATACTTTTCTGCGATGCGCGGCCAGTAGTAGACGCCCGCGCCGCCAAGCGGGTCGACGGCGAGTTTGAGCGTGGTGCCGGCGAGCGGTGCGAAGTCGATGACGTTGGCGAGGTCGTTGACGTAGGCGGTGATGTAGTCGTGGCGATGCGTGGTGGCGGCGTTGAGGGCCTGGGTGTAGGGAATGCGGCGGACGCCGGCGAGCTTGGCGGCGATGAGGCCGTTGGCGCGGTCCTCGATCCACTTGGTGGCGGTGGTGTCGGCTGGGCCGCCGTGGGGTGGGTTGTACTTGAAGCCGCCGTCTTCGGGCGGGTTGTGGGAGGGGGTGATGACGATGCCGTCACTCCATTGCATGGAGCCATCGCGCGCGTCGCTCGCTAAGACCTCAAGAGAGGGAGTCTTGCCGCCGTTGAGCTTCGCGTTGTAGGTGAGGATGGCATGGGAGAGAACGGGAGTGGGGGTGTAGGCGAGCTGGTCGTCCACCATCACTTCGACATTGTTGGCTGCCAAGACTTCGAGCGCGGTGGCGAAGGCGGGCTCGGAGAGCGCGTGCGTGTCCTTGGCGAGGAATAGTGGGCCAGCGATGGACTGGCTGCGGCGGTAGTCGACGATGGCCTGGGTGATGGCGGCGATGTGATCCTCATTGAAGCTGCCGTTGAAGGCGCTGCCGCGATGGCCGGAGGTGCCGAAGGCGACGCGCTGCGCAGGGTTGGCGGGGTCGGGGTGCAGCGAGTAGAAGGCGGTGATGAGACGGGGGATGTTGACGAGCGTGTCGAGTGTGGGCAGGGTGCCGGGGCGGTTGACGGTCTCGTTGGGCATGGGTGGAGGACTCCGTTTGCGGTGTGATTGCAGTCTATGGGATGCAGGCGGCTGGACGAAGTTACAAGCCTACACATTCCAGACAAACGGAGAGTCAAACTCAGCTGCGGCGCCGGTGGCGGCGTAAGATTTTTGGTGATGGCTACTGTGTCCCCGAGCCCGATCACGAGCCGCGCCAATGCGCGGGTGAAGCAACTGCGCGCGGCGTTCGGGAGCAATGCGCGGCTGGCTGGCGGGATGGTGGGGGTTGAGGGCGAGACGATGATCCGGGAGGCGCTGCGGAGCGGCGTAGCGCTGCGGACGGTCTTCCTGGGCGAGCGTTCGGCGATGCCGGAGTGGCTGCCAGCTGGGGTTGAGGTGCTTTCGGTTGCCGAGGAGGTGCTGGCGAGTGCGGTGAACACGCAACATCCGCGGGGGATTGCGGCGCTGATCGATCCGCCGGTGTGGACGCTGGAGGCGGTTCGTTCGACAAATGCGCTGCTTTTGGTGGCGGTGGGTTTGCAGGACCCGGGAAATCTGGGGACGCTGGTCCGGTCGGCGGAGGCCTTTGGCGCGACGGCGGTGCTGACGACTCCGGGGACGGTGAGTGAGTGGAACCAGAAGTCGATGAGGGCATCGGCGGGTTCGGTGTTTCGGATGCCGGTGGTGGAGGTGACGGAGGCGCAGATCGAGGGAGTGAAGGGTGAGGGAGTGCGACTGTATGCGGCGGTTGCTGGTCCGCCAGGCGGTGAAGTGCACTCCGCGATGCTGACTGCATTCACTTCGGCGTGCGCGATGATGATTGGCAATGAGGGCGCGGGGATTGCGGAGGAGTGGCTGGCGCTGGCCGACGAGCGCATCACGATCCCTATGCCGGGGCGGGTGGAGAGCCTGAACGCGGCGGTTGCGGGATCGCTGCTGCTGTTTGAGGCTTACCGGCAGCGGGCGCAACTGGTGCCGCACAACTGCGAGAGCGCGCTATGAGCCTGTTTGATGCATCGCCGATCGCGGCGCCGGATGCCGCGATGCGCCGCGCTCCGCTGGCCGAGCGGATGAGGCCGCGCACGCTGAATGAGTTTGTGGGGCAGCAGCATTTGCTGGGGCCGGGCAAGCCGCTGCGGCTGGCGATTGAGCATGACGATCCAACCTCGATGATCTTCTGGGGGCCTCCCGGAACGGGGAAGACGACGCTGGCGAAGATCATTGCGGCGATGACGCAGGCGACTTTTATTGAGTTCAGCGCGGTGATGTCGGGGATCAAAGAGATCAAGGCGGTGATGGCGGACGCGGAGAAGGCTGCCAAATATGGGAGCCGGACGATCTTGTTCGTCGATGAGATTCATCGCTTCAACAAGGCGCAGCAGGATGCGTTCCTGCCCTATGTGGAGCGTGGAGCGATCCGGCTGATTGGCGCGACGACGGAGAATCCATCGTTTGAGCTAAATGCGGCGTTGCTTTCGCGCTGCCGGGTTTACACGCTGGAGCCGCTGAGCGAGGTGCAGATTGTCGCGCTGCTGCACCGGGCGCTTAGCGACAGCGCGCGCGGGCTGGGCGAGACGCAGACCAGCGCGGACGAGGAGGCGCTGGCCACGATTGCGTCCTACGCCAGCGGCGATGCGCGGAATGCGCTGAACGCGCTCGATGTGGCGGCGAACCTCGCGGCGGAGCAGGCGGACCGGCGGATCACGAAGGAGATTGCCGCGGAGGCGCTGCAGCGGCGGGTGCTGCTCTCCGACAAACAGGGCGAGCAGCACTACGACATCATCTCCGCGCTGCACAAGAGCGTGCGCAACTCGGACGTGGATGCGGCACTGTACTGGCTGGGGCGGATGCTGCAGGCGGGCGAGGACCCGATGTATGTGGCGCGGCGGGTGGTGAGGATGGCGGTGGAGGATGTGGGGCTGGCTGCGCCCGAGGCGCTCAATCTGTGCCTGTCCGCGCGCGATGCGATGCACTTTCTGGGTCCGCCGGAGGGGGACCTTGCGCTGGCTGAGGCGGTGGTGTATCTGGCGCTGGCGCCCAAGTCAAATGCGATCTACACGGCGTATGGGGCCGTGCTGAGCGATATTGAGGCCACGGCGGCCGAGCCGGTGCCGCTGCATCTGCGCAATGCGCCCACGCGGTTGATGAAGTCGCTCGACTACGGCAAGGGCTATCAGTATGCCCATGAGGTTGAGGGACGCGTGGCGGATATGGAGTGCCTGCCGGCCTCGCTGGCGGGCCGGCGCTACTACCAGCCGACGCAGGAGGGGCGCGAGAAGGCGCTGGCGCAGCGGATGGAGGAGATCCGCCGGATCCGCAGGAGCAAACAGAGCGGCTGAAGCGTCCTGACGCATAAGCGTATTTATCGACAGCTATTTGCCTTGTATCTCTTCAACTGGAAGGCGAATCCAGCGGCCACCATTCCAAGAACGACAAGGACAATGCTGGGCGGCTCTGGGACCGTTCCAAGAATGGGAGGCGGATTCACGGGCAGGGTAGGCACGGTATTGCCGGGCGAGCTGCCCAGGATTGGCGGGATGAGGGGGGCAAACGGCGGCCACGTTTCGCCTGGCGGGATCTCCGAAACCTCGGGAGGGACCACGTCAGGGAAGCTGATCAGCGTAGCCTTCATCGGCGGCAGATTGACGATCTCCGGCGGCGGCCCAAGTTCGGCCGGGTTGAGGAGGAGACTAAGCGTCAAGGGATCGGTGGGGACGGCGCAGGCGAACTCAACCTTGTTCACCGCTTCCTCCCGCGACATCACATACTTCGGCCGGTGAAGCGTGGGGTTGGGCTTCCAGTTGGGATGAGCTACTCGCCACTTCGCCCATGCCTCGTCCGTCGCCTTGCTGACGCGGTTGCGCACCGGCTTGCTGACGTAGGTCCTCACCAGCCGCTCGCAGGTCTGCGAGGCGTGGACGGCGAGCACGCCAACCGTGGCTGGGAGAAGCACGAAGCCCAGCACCGCAGTTTGAATCCGGATGCGCGAACTGGTCACGGGCCCCCTTCAACTTCTGCCTTTTCAATGATCAGCATCTCTCCGCCTCTCGAATCTCATTGGAGCGGTGTATTGGATGAGATGCTAAATATCGGTGCCATGAATCGAAAGGCAGACAAAAGAGGACAGGCGAACAAGCTATTCCGCCGGCACCTGATTTCCTGGTGTCTCTCTCGGGCGGCATTCCAATTAAGGCATTTTTTCAGCCGGTACCAAAATAGTCAATTAATCGTTCGTAACCCGGCGCGGCGAGGTCCCATTTTGGTCCGGTGGCAAATCGAGTGAATTGAGATCGCGGGCGCGTTGGGCCGGCCCGGCGGGGATCAGCTGCGACTGTCTTCGCTCACTCGAAACGCTAAGTCGCTGGCTTACCTCAACCCAACTAATTTGCGTAGTGTACGGCGCACCCGTAGGGTTTTGTGGCGGCAAGTGTAACCGATTTGCCCGCCATCGATGCATTGAGGGCATCGTTCAGGTAGTTATCCGCGCCCTTGAGACTCGATGGGTCCGGTGTCGGCTGATCGTCGATCGCGCCTTGGTAGACGATTTTGCCCGTGGGATCGATCACGAAGATATGCGGCGTGGTGCGCGCCTGGTAGAGGCGGCCGATGGCACCGGTGGGATCGAGGAGCGCCGCGGTAGGCGAGGCGTGCATGGTCTTGAGGTAGTCGTTCTCCTCGGCTGGAGTGACGTACCCCTGCTGGCCAGGGCCATCGGAGAGGATGCTGAGCCAGACCACGCCTTTTGAGGTCCACTGCTTCTGGAGGGACTCCATGTTGCCGCTGAGGTAGTGCTTCTGCTCGTAGGGGCAGCCTCGGTTGGCCCACTCGAGGACGACGAACTTGCCGCGGTAGTCGGAGAGGCTGTGGGTGGCGCCGTTGGAGTCGACGCCCTTGAAGTCGGGCGCTATCGAACCCGCGGGCAATGCGCTTACGACGCTGGCCGAAGTTGCGAAGACTGCCAACAGAAGACCGAACTGAATGCGCCTCATACGTCACCTCCGACGGCGGCGCTGCAATCGCCGATGCCCATATTCTGCGCCAACCGGCGTGGCCACGCAAGGCGTCCTAGCTCGCGTCGCGCTGGATCGCGGCCAGGACGCCGGCCCTGGTCAGCGCCTCGGGGAGGACATCGGCCGGGCTGCCAGCGGCAGCTGGATAGATCACGTAGGTGGGCACGCTGGCGCGGCCCAGCGAGGCCAGCTTTGCCGTGATCTGCGGGTCCTGGTTTGTCCAGTCCGCCTTCAGCAAGGTCACGTGGTTCGCCTGGAATGCGACTTCGATATTGGCCGCCCGCAGTACCAACCGTTCGTTGACCTGGCAGCTGAGACACCACGCCGCGGTGAAGTCGATGAAGACGGGATTGCCGGCAGCGCGGGCGGTGTCGAGAGCCTGCTGGGAGTAAGGCTGCCATACCGGGCCGTTCGGCACTGCGCTCTGCGCTCCTGTGCCTGGCTGGGCCGGGGCGCCGGGCGCGGCGCCTGAAACGCGCGAGGAGCGCTGCGACAACGGAATGGCCAGCGCAAGCGCAATCAGTGCCGTGGCTGCGATCCCGCGTGGCCACTTTGCCGGCCATCGGCCCAGCACCCATCCTGCAATGGCCAGTACCAGGAAGCTCGTAAGCAATAAGGCGAGCTGGTCGACGCCATCGGTCCCGCGCAGTTGTCCATAGACCCACGCCAGCCAGATCGCCGTCGCAAACAAAGGGACGGCTGTGACCTGTTTGAGCACTTCCATCCACGCGCCGGGCTTGGGCAGCAGCCGCGCCCAGGCGGGATGCCAACTGAGCAGCACATACGGAGCGGCCAGACCCAGAGCCAAGGCGGTGAAGATGGCGAAGGTGATTCCTGCCGGTTGCGCCAGCGCAAACCCAACTGCCGCGCCCATCAGCGGAGCTGCGCATGGCGTGGCGACCACGGTGGCCAGGACGCCGGTGAAGAAGCTGCCCGCGTAGCCGTGCTGCTTTGCGTTGGGACCATCGACGAGCGAACTGCCGACAGAGGTGAGGGACAGACCGATGTCGAACTGACCGGCGAGCGAGAGCGCGAAGAAAAACATGAAGGAAGCCAGCACCGCAACGAACACCGGGGACTGGAGCTGGAAGCCCCAGCCGATCTGGCTGCCGGTTGCTCGCAGGACCAGCAGCAGGGCGACGATGGCCCAGAACGACGCGACGATTCCCGCGGCATAGACCAGCCCGTGTTGTCGGACCGTTGCGCGCTGTTGGCCCGAGCTTTGCACCAGTGACAGGCCCTTGAGGAAGAGCACAGGAAAGACGCAGGGCATCAGGTTGAGGATGATGCCGCCAAGAAAGGCGAGGCCGAGCTGCGCGACGGTGGCTGTAGAGGTTGTTGGGCTTGCAGGAGACGGGCCGGTTGGGGAGCCGTAGGCGGTCGCAGGATTGCTGGCGACGGGTGCGGATACCTCATACGCCACGGTGTCGGACAGCTTGAATACTCCGTGCAGGGTCGCGGGCAAGGCGGTGAGGTCCGGCGAGCGCGGAACGTACAGGTCGATGCCGTCGCGACGGGACTCGATCATCTGCTCAGCCGCATTGGCAATCACATCCGTGGCGTCCTTGCCGACGCTCTCGCTGGGATAGGGATAGAACTCGGCGTCGGCCTCGCGTTTGCCATCGGTCAGCATCAGCTTGAATCCCTTTGCGCCGCCGGTTACGGAGAACTTGTCGCCCGTGGGCAGCGGGCTGGGGACGAGGGTCATGGCCTCGCCCAGCGCACCGAGCTTCTGCTCCTGATCGAGCTGCGGAGCGCCCGGCTGGACGGTGAGGTCGAGGCCGAGGTGGGCCTTGCCGGGGATGCAGACCTGCGCGCAGACGAGCCAGTCGACCTTCGCGTCGAGATGAGCGGGGCCGGGCCTGGCGCTGGGCGCGGCCTCGATCCTGACGGGGAAGGCGACCTCGTCTTCGTAGCCGAAGTCCATCAGCGGGCCCAGGGGAAGGCGCTCGGGGATGGGGAACTGCATGGGACCGGCGGTGAGGCCGGCGGGGAGGGTCCAGGCGATGTGCGGGGGCTCGCCGGAGTCGCCTGCATTGATCCAGTAGACGTGCCAGTGCTCCTCGATGGTGAGGACGAGGCCGACCATCTGCGCGCCGCCGGGAGCAATCGCGGGGCCGAGCGCGACCAGCTCCGCGGTGAGGTGCTGCGCCTTGACCGGGCCTGGGCCGCCATCGCCGACGGGGGGGATCTGCGCGGGCGCGTGCGCCGCGGATGCGACGGCGCCGAGGGCCAGCAGGGGCCCGAGCATGGGCCCAAAGATCGTTCGCGTCCTGCGCAGCATCTTCACCCTGTCGATTGTAGCCGCGACCGCCAGATCGTTCGCCTTGGCGAATGCGCGCCTTGACTCACAACTCCCAACGACCCACTCACGACTGGCTTCTGTGTTCGACCATGATGCAGTGGTCCATCACGACGCGGATGCCGGCCTGCTCGGCGCGCTGGGCGGCTTCGAGGTTGATGATGCCCTGCTGCACCCAGAGATTGCGCAGGCCGAGGGCGAGCATCTCGTCGACGATGGCGGGAATGGCGGCCGGTGGGCGGAAGACGTTGACGAGGTCGGGCTTGAGGGGGAGGGCCGAGAGGGAGGCATAGCTGGGTTCGCCGAGGACCGCGGCGCCGGCGAGGGTTGAGTTCACGGGGAAGATCTTGTATCCGTGCTGCTGGAGGTACTCGGAGACGTAATGGCTGGGCTTGGCGGGGTCGGCGGAGAGGCCGATGACGGCGATGGTCTTGCTGTCGGCGAGCATGGTGCGGATGGTTTCGGGTTCGTTCATAGGGAGATGGTATCGGGGATTGGGTTGCGGAATGAAAGAAGAAGCAGATTCCTTCGCTGCGCTACGGAATGACAAGGAGACGTTGGTGAATGACAAAGAGGCGCCGGAGCATGACCGGAAGTTACCTGGGCCATGCGCCGAGGAGGCGGCGGAGGAGGATGAGTTCGCCGAGGTGGTAGGCGGCGTGGTCGGCGATGAGGAGGGTCTCGCGCAGGAGGTTTTGGCCGGTGCCCCAGAGGAAGGGTTTGGAGAGGTCGGCGCCGGGGCGCAGGATGAGCGCTTTGAATTTGTCGCGGTCGTGGAGGATGGCGGCGATGGAGCGGTCCCAGGCGTCGGGGGATGGTGGATTGGGTTCTTTGGGCCAGTAGTCCTCGGGCCACTTCATGGCGTGGTAGCCGCCGGTGGGTGGGGCGGAGAAGTTGAGGATGTCGTGCTGGGCGATGCGGATGTGTTCGAGGAGCTGCCAGGCGGAGTAGGGAAGGCCGTCGGGGACGACGCCGCGAAGGTTGGCGGGGAA
Organism: Acidobacteriaceae bacterium; assembly: GCA_050014235.1. Taxonomy (GTDB): domain Bacteria; phylum Acidobacteriota; class Terriglobia; order Terriglobales; family Acidobacteriaceae; genus Edaphobacter. Next base: position 1,342 of record JBEKDS010000031.1, on the reverse strand, counting down.
GTCCTTGACGGCGTCCTCGAAGGTGGCATGGGCCTGGCCGCCGTCGAGTAGGGCGATGAGCTGGGTGCGGAGGGCTGAGGCTTCGGATTCAGGGATGGAGCGTTTGATCATTTGGTCGCGCTCTGCTGAGTTCAGATGCGACAAGAGGGCGGTTCGCTTCGCGAATGCCCACCTTAGGCGCAAAGTACGCGCCTAAGATGGGGCACCCGGCGGCTGCGGGGACAGGTCGACGGACTGCCGCGCCTCAGTGGAGGGAGGGGTGGACTACGCGGAGGCCGAGGAACTCTTCGAAGGGGTCGAAGTCGCGGTCGTTGTGCAGGAGGGCGTGGCCCTCTGCGATGCAAAAAGTCGCGATGAGGCAGTCGATGGTCTTGCGCACGGTGATGCCTCTGGTTCGCAGGCGGCGGTAGTTGCCGGCGGCTGCGACCGCGAGGTCTTGGCCACCGGTGTTGAAGACCGGACAGGTCGAAAGCCGGCGCTGTACATGGACGAACGCACCCGGGTCGCGAATGCCTTGAAGGACTTCGCAGAGGATGAGATCGGTCAAGCCGACGTGGACATCTCCGAAGTTGCGGCGGAGCCACAGCGATTTGAGGTTCTCCGTTCCCCGCAGGGCGTCAACCCATACCGAGGTGTCGACGATGATCATATGGATTAGTCGACGTTGCGGCCAAGACGCGATTCGTCAAGATTGCCCTCCCACTCCACCTTCCCCCAGAGGTCCTTGAGGCCTTCCTGGTCTTTCACCTTGACGAAGAACTTGAGCGCATGGTCCACGGTCTCCTTCTTGGTGCGGGTGCGTGCGTGGCGCATTGCCTTTTTGAGCAACTTGTCGTTGATGTCGATGTTGGTGCGCATGGGCGAAACCTCGATGTGTAAGAATCGCACATTTTGGTGTATGGCTCAAGCGACATCGTCTTCGTCGGGGGCGGCGGGAAGGTTGCCTTCGCGCCTCCTTACTGTGGCCAAGAGACCACCCATAGCGTGTAAATCACAAACATTCCGAGGCCAACTCGGGGCCACACGCATGCCAACCCCACCTGCGCCAGCAGCATTGGATAAATGAAGAACAAGGCACGTCTGTTAGCGCTTTTGAACCACTCGCTGAAGCCGGGCTGGTCAATATTGTCGCGGTAAGAGCTAAAACGAAACAGGGTCACCGAAACTACGGTGAAAAAGTTCCATAGGATTAAGGCCTCAGTGTCTGCTGCGTCGCCCGGATGGTCCGCCAGGTTCCGAACCAGCAGCGGCAAAAGACTCACGACGAACAGGAAGAAGAAGTTGGACCACACCATTTTGCGGTTGAAGGTCTCCATTTTCGCGAAGTATCGATGGTGCGTCA
>JBEKDS010000030.1:0-41302 GCA_050014235.1 Acidobacteriaceae bacterium | reverse complement strand
AACTGTTTGAGGCGAAATGGACGGAACTCCCGGACCTCGGCGATACGGCGAATTTGGATTTCGTCCGCAACGTGATCGGCAAGTCACGGGTGTCTGCCGGCGGTGTCGTCTGCCGCACGCCGGATAGCTTTCCATTTCCAAATGGATTCCGGGCTTTGCCGGTGACCGAACTCGCATAGATTTTTCCGATGGGTTATTCCTTCCTCCACTCCTCTGCGCCGCTGGCTCTTGAAGGATCACGGAAATAGTGAGGTCCATGTACTCGTCTTTGCACGTCAGTATATACTTGCGATTGCACGGCATAATAAACTTGTAACCGTACATGAGAGGCGCCAATGGCGAGACCGAGCGAGAAATTGGCGAGCTCCCTAAGCGCTCTTAAGGAGCTCGAGAAAGACGGGCGTCGTGTTTTCCAATCGAAGGAAATGAGCCGGGTTCATCGAGACCGGTTGTTAAGACACGGATTCTTACAAATCGTCATGAAAGGCTGGCTGATCTCTGCCAGTCCGGGCGCACAATCCGGAGACAGCACACCGTGGTTTGCGTCCTTCTGGGAGTTTTGCGCCCGCTACTCGAACGAGCGCTTCGGGGAGCAGTGGCATCTTTCACCTGAGCAATCGCTGCTGCTCCATGCTGAGAACACGATCATCCCACTTCAGGCAATCATCTACAGCCCGAAAGGCCATAACAACACAATAGATCTGCTCTTTCGCACTTCGCTGTATGACCTCAAGGAAGCACAGTTGCCAGCGTGTGCAGACTTGGTCATCCGAAGCGGCCTGCGACTCTTTTCTCCGGCCGCAGCGCTGATTCGTGTTCCGGAGTCTTTTTTCATCCGTAACCCGATTGAGACTCAAGTCGCACTCGCGGGCATCCGCGATGTATCTGGACTGCTCAGAACTCTGTTGGATGGAGGACACTCGGCAATCGCCGGCCGACTGGTTGGGGCATTGCGACGGGTCGGTCGCGCAGAACAGGCTGACGAAATTCTTTCGGCCATGAGGGCAGCAGGATATGATGTTCGAGAATCCGACCCGTTCGAGGTTGCCCAACGTGTATTTAGAATAGGCGCGGCTACAGTAGCGCCCATCGTGGACAGGCTAGAGGCCATGTGGACAGCGTCGCGAGATGCGGTGCTGAAGTGCTTTCCTAAACCTCCGGGTCTACCCAGAAACAAGCGTGCATACCTCTCGTTCGTCGATGAAATCTACCAGAGCGACGCGTACCATTCGCTTTCTATCGAAGGCTACCGCGTAAGCCCGGAGTTGATTGAGAGGGTCATGTCCCGAGCGTGGGACCTGGCACATCGCGAAGCAGACCGGCAAAGCCGGGATGCCCTGGCTGCGCGCGGGTATTGGCAGGCTTTCCAAAAAGTAAAGGGTGCCGTGTCCAAGGTCCTCGGTGGCGAGAATCCTGGAGCGGTTGCCAGAACCGATCACCGGGAATGGTACAGAGAACTTTTTGAGCCGTGTGTGGCATCCGGCCTGATCGCTGCGTCGGCGCTTGCCGGCTATCGTAATAATGCGGTCTACCTGCGAAATTCCAGATATATTCCGCCCCGTTGGGAGGCGGTGCGGGATGCGATGACCGCACTATTCGATTTGATGGAAGCCGAGCCAGAGCCATCGGTTCGGGCGGTGCTCGGTCACTGGCTCTTTGGCTACATTCATCCGTATCCCGATGGCAATGGCCGCATGGCCCGCTTCCTGATGAATGTCCTGCTGGCATCGGGCGGATATCCGTGGACCGTGGTTCGCGTTGAAGACCGTGCAGCGTATCTGGGGGCCTTGGACCGCGCAAGCATTGATGTGGATGTGCGGCCTTTTGCGACCCTTATTGCGGAGCGGGTGCGTTGGTCGGCCAAGAAGACAGCACGCTCGGCTTGAGGCCGGCGTCAAGGCTCTGCGACCGCGTACACGGCGCGCGAAGCGCGGCCGCGACTCCGGCGTGGGGTAATCCGCCGTCCTAGGTCTGGAGAATGCATCACGACGCAAGAAACCTGTTGATCTTCGCCGATACATCTGTTCGCTTCCTTCCCCAGCGCATGAGGGACTGCTTGATGAGCTTTGTGGCATTCGCTTCGTCGCCGTTTTTCGAGACGCTTGGCCAGCCGACGATCCTCCGCGCCTGCGGCAGATCGTCGATGAACGTGCGGCAGTAGAAGCTGTATCGAGGCAATGACGTGATGTGCGTCGCCTGGACCTGTTCCTCATTCCAGTTCTTCTCGACAGCGGTGGCGTCCTCGCCCGAGACGTTGAACACGATCTGCGTGGGGCAATTCGAGAACACGTCCTTGGCAAACGGAAGCTGATACATGCCCTGAGATGCCAAAACAAGCGTGATCCCATACTTCCTGCTTTCAGCGAGCAGTGTTCCGAACCTGCCGCCGTGGACGAAGTTGTGAACCTCATCGGCCACCAGCATGAACGGCGGACGCTTTTTCTGTTTCTCCCTTTTGAGCGCGGAGATCGACACCATCGAGACGATGAGCGAGCCGAGGATCTGCGCGATCTCCTCACCCAACCGCCCTTTGGAGAAGCGACAGACGACGATCTTGTTGGTGTTCATAATGTCGAGGAAGTCGAGCGATTTGGTCTGGCCGATGATCGGGATGATCGATGGCCGGAGCAGCTTCCCGACTTTGTTGATCGGGGGTGAGAACTTCGACATCTGCTCAGAGTCGCGAAGCTTCTCGTCATATTGCTCCCGGAACATCTGGAGTAGTGGACTTCTCGTCGCGGCCAATACCTTTCCACGGAATTTGTCGTCCGCCATGAAGCGGAAGATGTGGACCGGCGTCGGGTGATCGAAATACTCGCACACCGCGTCGATGGCATTGATGATGACCCTGGCTGATTCATCGCCCCATGCCGAGCCGGCGAGCGACTTGAACGTGGTAAAGAGAGACTCCTTCCCTAGCTCCAGCTCCTCTGGGCTATTGAAATGGAGCGGATTGAACGGCGGAACGAGGGTGGCGTCCGGGTCGATCCATATGAAGTCACGCATCCGGGACTTGGGAATGAGTTTCGCAATCTGATCTGCCGTGTCGCCGTGGGGATCGATAAAAAGGCCGCCGTGGCCCTGGCGGATGTGCGAAATAAAGAGGTTCACAAGCAGAGTGGACTTGCCCATTCCGCTCATGCCTTCGATATTGATGTGCTTCGTGGTATCGATCCCGAAGTCTCTTTGGTTGATATAGTCGATGCCGATGGAGGTCATGTTGTTGGTGATCGTCCGCGTCCCCGTCCCCATCAAAGGCGATGGATTACATCGTGAGAGGACGGGGAGATCGGCGAATGCTGGATAGGCCAGCCCCGCAGCCTTCGCTGCGATTCGTCACAGTCTAGCAAGCTGGCGCTATACGTCCAGAAACGAATAGCTCCTTGCGTCTCCGTCTTTCGGAGTCCGAAATATGGCCGCGCCGATGTCGTGTCGATAGAGAGATTCGGTCGTCAGCCAAAACATCCGGTGATTGAACGTCTCATGCAACTGCCTCAACAGATTCTCGCGCCTCTGCTCGGTGGGTTGTACGACAATCACCCGGTACTGCCGGAACGTGCCCCACTCCTTCTGGCAGGCATCCGATCCGTAATACTCGTGGTACTTGCCCAGTTTCCGCATGATCGAAGGCTCGCCGTTCTGGTAATGCCCAATCTTCGCGCGCTCGATCTCAAGGAAGTAGTACAGCGTATTCTTGCCAGGCGGCTTCGCGAGATCGGTGATGGCGAATAGCGCGTCCGGCGCCACAGTGCGCTTGATGTCGGACTGCTGCCAATAGAGTGTGAGATTGTTCGCGATTGCGAACTTCTTGAGTGCCATGTGGAACCACGAAATCTCAAGCTCGTGGTCAAGAGTGCGCTGGGAGTGCTCATCGAACGTCTTTGCATGGGCGAAAAAGCTCTGGACTGATTGCACCCCCTTGTCTGAGAGTCCCCAGACGTACGTGGTGCCGCCAGTCTCGCGGTCGAGCTCCAGATACGGGAGCCGGTTCACAAAGCCGGCTTGGTGGAGCAGCCCGAGCGTGTGCCGGACGCTTCGCTTGTCGTTTTCGTTCGGCGTGCGATCGCGGAGCAGGCTGGCTATGTCGTTCGTGCGAAGACAAAAATACTCTGCTAGAAGCTCAAGGCTTTCTCTTTTTGCTTTTGTAAGGCGGAATGTTGGGACGGCCGCCGGGCGCCGGATCCGTGTTGCTGGTGTCATTCACCTCAGTATGGAGTACCTGCGGGGAATTGGAAGAGGCGTTATCCCCAACGAGGCTTTGAAGGAGTTTGGCGTAATTAGCTTCGGTAGGGCCATAATCGCGGATGCTGTTCTTCTTGATCTTCTCAATGTTGTCGAGCTGTCGCTGTGTGGGTTCCGGCGGCTTCGTGGGAATGGGACGCCTAATTGGGGCGTCGTCTCCGAACTTGTAGATCGCTTCGAATCGTCTGAGCTTGATTGCGTCTTCAACGGTAACGATCTTGTCGGGATGGTCTTTGAGACGTTCTTTGGCGATGTTCCATTTCCTTAGACTCGCGTCGCTTGGCGCGACATTCCATTCATGGAACGCGGCCCGCTCCCGGTCGCGGAGGGCTTCTCCGGGATCGTGGGCGCCGATAACGTCGGTGAACGCATGCTTGTCCCTGGTATTGATCTTTAGGACGATGAAACTTGAAACGGTGCCGAGAGCGGATGCAATGTCGTTATCGAGTTCAGATAATTCGAGGTTGGCAAGCGTAAGGCACAGATTGAAGCTCCGCGCCATTTTGAGCATCTTCTTGAACTTCGAGGATGCACGGAAATACTCGAACTCGTCGATGTAGAGAAAGAAAGGAGGGATTTGCTCGCTACGTTCATCCGGGGAACGACGCGAGAAAGCCGCCTGTTGGATCTTGGCAACAAGGAGCGATCCGTATTCCGTTGCGGCGTCATCGTCGTCGGGTACGGTGACTAGGAGGATTTTGCCTTTGTCCACGACTTCTTGGATATTGAGGCGTGGTTTTGGCTCTCCAAGGATCGTTGCGAGTGAGTTGCTCATGATGTACTCATTGATCCGGGACGTGATGCGCGATTGGCCCTTGGCATCAGGATATTCGTTCTTGTTATTCCAAAATGACTGCAATACCGGATGCTTCAGATGGCCGAGAATGAATTTCTTGCGCTCAACGTCAAAGAAGAATCGTTGGACATCGAGCAACGTGCAGCGATCCTCGTCCTTCATCAAAGGATTGCTATTGGCGTAAATAAGGGTGTACAGGAGATTATTGATGTTCCTCGTGAGATCAGGTGCATAGGTCTTGTCAAGTTCACCTCGTGTGAGGATATAGCTGAGACCCGATACCATCGCGGCTTCTTTACCGGGGACGCAAGAAATTATATCCAGTGGAATGGGGTCGTTTATGTCGAGCCAAATGCAATCGTCCAGGCGGCTTTCGGGAATGAACCGTGCCACAATGTCCACGAATCCATCGACTCCACCCTTCGGGTCGATCACGCATACGCCGCCTCGGTTTGCGTTGATGTCGCAAACGGCTTGATTGGCGAGGAGCGTTGTTTTCCCTTGGCCAGTTTTTCCGATGATATGGCAGTGCATGTTGCGAATGTCAGGGGGAATTTGTGGTACTAGCTGTTCGGGAGTGGGAGGACTTGCGGGAGGAAGATATGGATCGATTTTTCTGTCTCGGAGATAGGGCTTGGGCAGCTGCGACTTGGAGAATACCGGTTCAAATGTCATTGCAGTTGTCGCTTTCCAGAGCTGTTATCGGCTTGTCACCATCTCGAATACCATGGTGCCATGCCCTTGGAGGCGGAAGTTGGCGGAGTGTTCAGTCGGGTCTTTGGGATCAATACAGTTCTGGGGCATCGTTCCTCGCATCCCATCAGTGTCGTTCTCAACTATCGGTCCTGGCTGTTGTCCGTCACACCAGATGCTTGCATAGTCCCCAGGATTCTGGGTCTTTGAGACAGTGAATGTGCTCCAGCTAGTCGGGAGGGTGATGTGGTCGCCGTAGCAACCCTCGCCCATAGCAATTGTGATCCGTTTGCGTCGATCGTTACTGTAATCCCAGCTTTGAAACGGCCAACATCTGACCAGAGGTTTGAAGTTTGGGTGAGTGACTGGGGGAGGAGCCGGATTGAATGCGGAGGCAATTTCCGGATCGAGGGATGTAAGAGAACGTATGGACCCAGCGAGAATGATGAGCGCGGCGGCCCACATGAATAATCCGCGCTGCGCGCTATAGCGAGATTCTCTGGTCATTTCCAGTGATCTACAGGCTTGGGCTGATGAGAGTGTTCTGCATCAATTGTTTGAATCGATAGCTCATCGAGGCGCAACTCTTTTTTCAATGCATTGATCATTGGCGGGGGGAATAGCCCATCGATGAAGGGAAAGGGGTTCGCGGGTAAGCTATTACGATCCAAGAATCCCTCTCTGAGACGACGTTGAATTTTCGCTTTGATCCTATCGAGCGCGTAAGGAGGCTCAAAGACTGTTTCGAAGTAGATTTCGAGAAATATGATGGCCTCGCCCGCATCTTTTAACGGGATAACGAAACGAGAGTCCTGGTGCCCGACGGTGGGTAAGCCAGGAATCGCGGCGGTCTCAAAATGTTTGAAGGCGCTATTTGCCACAATCATCGCGATGATGGCGAATAGCAATGTCACACTGAAAGATGGAACGATGATCCCAATGACACTGATCAGTAGGCAAGCGCCAGCAATCGTGATCAAAATGATCGCGCTAGCTCGATGGGCCTTCTGGCCGGCAGTCTGAAGATCAGTCATATGAGCCGCCGCACCGTCCTAGCGATAGCGTACCCCGATAGGGGCGAGCGCGAGCGACGGGCAATCTTCTGCGCCAGCCGGATACGGTCGAACGACGAAGAGCGAAAGCGATGAGGAGAGAAAACAGAAGATTGCCCGTCGATAGACGAGGGACGGTGCGGCATACCAGTGATCACCCGTAACCTCCAGTAAAAACAGGCGATTTATCCAGCGCGGAACGTCGCAGCGATATTCTTGCGATACCCGTCTCGGATAGACGACGGTATTGCAAGAACTATGGGGAGCGGAGATATAATACGCCAGCCAGTGCCCGAAAGGGTACTGGCAAAATCAGGGCCGGACACGCCATTGGTGAGGGACGGCTCTGATGTTGCACGAACATCTCGATTGGGCGTTGGACTTCCGTAGTGCTAGGAGCCTCAATGCTGATCGAAAATGTTGAAGCGCAGAAGTGGTACTCAGTCTGTGAAGTGTCGGGGATACTCGGCTGGAGCGTCGATACGGTGCGCCGCTGGATATACGAGGGGCATCTTCAAGCCTTCATCCGTCCAGGGCGAGGACGCAGACGGCAGCGAGTCTACCGTTCGGCACGGATACTGGGGAGTGAGTTGATCCGGTTTGTAGGGGAGCATCTCACGCCGCGCAAATAGAGAAAGCCCCCGGTCGCGAGCCGGGGGCTTCTCCCATCGATGATGTAGGCCTAACGCCACCATCTCCGTAACTCGGACTATGGCTCGTCCCACCTACTACTCATAGATGTAAGCTCGCGACCACAATGTAGCAAGCGAAATCTCTCACGGCGGCGGTAGTCTGCGTTTCTGGCTTTTTTTGCGCATGAGAAAACGCCCGCTCATGGCGGCCTTCCAATTCCTCAACGGATTACCGGAAGATTGAGTGCTTTCATGGTCTTTCGTCCCATGGAGGTGCAGTAGGCCGGCATGCGGCTACCTACGGAGAGTCCAACGGAAAGCACGCGTGAGCTGGTGTGGCGCGCGAGATAGAGGATGTTGTCTTCGTCGAGGCACGCTGAAGGAGCTGGACTCGACCAGCTCCGAGACCTGTTCCAGAATCGGTTGTGCGAGGGACGGAAGAGTCGTGGACGTTAGGTACGAATTGCGATACACAGCACGATGGCCGCAGGTGATAGACACACGCTACATCTTCCGCGTGGCCGAGAGCCTCGAGCGTAGTTAGGAAGCGGCGAACGGCAGCGCGGGAAAGAGCTTGGTCTTCCGAAATCGTACTGGGTTTATTTGAGATGCCCGGCGGGAGATTCGAATATACTCTTCGTCAACGGAAGGGGTCGTCGCGGTTCTGAAAGGCATCCGGCTCTCATGGATCTCCATCCTTCGATTGCTCGATGCATTACTATCAAGGCGTGTGTGTAATACGTGTGTCACTACGGCTAAAGGGGCGATTTGTGATATTCTGGCGTTGATAAAAATCAGTAACTTACATGGAATGACGGAGATCCAGCTCTTCGAGTCCCTTCTTCGGCACCAAACTTCTCAGCTCCAATTGACCTCACCGCACTCCCCCTCCCATGTCCACCACCCTTGAGGCCATCCTCGCGCACACCCTCGTCGAGGTAAACGCCCGCCGCGCCTCCACAGATCAAGCAACTCTAGCCCGCGCCGCCGCTGCCCACTCCCCCCGCGGCTTCGAGGCCGCCCTCCGCCGCGCCGCCGCCGCCGGCCCCGCCATCATTGCCGAGCTCAAAAAAGCCTCACCCTCCCGCGGCCTCATCCGCGCCGACTTCGACCCCCCCGCCCTCGCCCGCTCCCTCGCCGCCGCCGGCGCAACCTGCCTCTCCGTCCTCACCGACTCCGAATTTTTCCAGGGCTCCCTCGACTTCCTCCGCCAGGCCTCCGCCGCCGTCACCATCCCCTGCCTGCGCAAGGATTTCATCCTCCACCCCTTCCAAATCCTCGAAGCCCGCGCTAACTCCGCCGACGCCATCCTCCTCATCGTCGCCGCCCTCACCGACCGCGACCTCAAACTCCTCCACGCCGAAGCCCGTACCCACGGCCTCGACGTCCTCGTCGAGGTCCACGACCGCGCCGAACTCGACCGCGCCGCCGCTCTCGGCGCAACCCTCATCGGCGTCAACAGCCGCAACCTCCACACCATGCACGTCGACCCCCAGACCCCGCTCGCGCTCGCCCCCCACATCCCACCCCACGCCCTCGCCGTCGCCGAGAGCGGCATCCGCACCCCCGCCGACCTCGCCCGCCTCCGCGCCGCCGGCTACCCCGCCTTCCTCGTCGGCGAGTCCCTCATGCGCCAACCCTCCCCCGCCGCCGCCCTCACCGCCCTCCTCACCCCAACCCCCGCTCCCGAGCCCTAACTGCTCGGGTGACCCATCCATGCGAAGCATGGGTGGGACGTAATCCGCCCGCACCCTCCCCCTCGTCATTCTGCGCGACGCGCAGAATCTCCGTAGTTGCCTTTCATGCCACCCGCCGACGCCGTGCACCTCCGCACTTGCCTTTGGGCGGGAGCGTGGGGCTTTAGCCCCACGAATCAAGCCACAAAATAGAAACGGGGCTTCAGCCCCCGGAAAGATGACGCCACAAACATCCAACCGTCTTGCTAAGGGCACGGCTTCAGCCGTGCCGCAAAAGGCCCATCAGGCACTCCGGCTTTAGCCGCTGAGGTACGCTTGTTCCTTAGGATCGGCAAGATGACCTGGCTCAAAATCTGCTGCAACACCACCCTCGAAGACGCCCTCCTCGCCGCATCCCTCGGCGCGGACGCCCTCGGCTTCGTCTTCGCCCCCAGCAAGCGCCAGCTCACCCCCGCGCAAGCCGCCGCCATCACCCCCCACCTGCCCACTCACATCGAACGCGTCGGCGTCTTCCAATCCCACACCCCCCAAACCGACGCCCCCGAAATCGCCGCCGCAGCCCAAACCGCCCACCTCACCCACGCCCAGCTTCACGGCCCATTCTCACCCACCCTCCCTGAATCCCTCCGCAAACTCGCCCCCAACCTCCAGCTCATCCAGACCCTCCACTGGGACCTCGCCCACCCCAACTCCGCCCCACACATCGCCACGCAACTCACCCGCATCGCGTCCCTCGGCCACATCACCCGCGTCCTCATCGACTCCAAACTCGGCCCCTCCACCGGCGGCACCGGCGTCCCCTTCGACTGGTCCGCCGCGCACCAACTCTTCACCTCGGCCCCGCCCACCCTCCAACTCATCGTCGCCGGCGGCCTCACCCCAGCCAACGTCGCCGCCGCCATCGCGCAACTTCGCCCCTGGGGCGTCGACGTCTGCAGCGGCGTCGAGTCCGCCCCCGGACGCAAAGACCCCGCGCTCGTCGCGAAATTCATCGCAAACGCGCGCGGGGCCCAAACGCCCTAAAACCGGCGTTCCGTCTTCCGCTCAACATGTCCAGGAAGGTTAGCTGCGAGGATGCGCGCCGCGCACATGCACATGTGGCGAGCGGTCGCGGTACGTCTCCGTATGCGTGCGCGCCGTCTCAGTCTTCGCCGCATGCGCCATCGGCGCAAAGCTCATCAGGCACACCACCGCACAAGCAACTGCAATCTGCATCGTGTATTTCATAGTGGCAGGTCCTTCCGGCCCTGCACATATGTGACGCTACAGCGCACACACTGGATTCGAAAACTTATGCCGCTCTCCGCACCCCAAACGTTAATTGCACAAAAGCGCCACCCCACGCCCCCCGTTGAAAGCTGATCGCTGACAGGCTGACCGCTGAAATCGAAAACAACTCCCACCGCCGCCCAACACAAGATCGGTGCCCGCCGGTGTCAATCGGTGTTAAGCCCCTCGCTCCAGTCCGCCGCCCCCTCCGCAATATTTCCGTTTGCGCCACCCCACCCCCCCGATGTACCCTAATCCCCAAGATGAACCGCCACTCCAGCCGCTTCGCCTTTACCTTCCGCTATTGGCCTCCAATAGCGGGCTCGGCGGACTAGGCTCATCTGAAATCTCCGTAACTTCAGACTGATCCCAAATCCATGCGAGGCCGCGACCCCCACCGTCGCGGCCTTTCGCTTGCCCCTCACCCCAACCCGCAGGAGTCGCACCCCATGACCTCCGCAACCCTCACCCCGCCGCCCGCCACCACCCCCGGCCGCTTCGGCGCCTACGGCGGCCGCTACGTCCCCGAGACCCTCATGGCCGCGCTCGAAGAGCTCGAAGCCGCCTATGCCGCCGCCGACGCCGACCCCGCCTTCCACGCCGAACTAAACAACCTCCTCCACCACTACTGCGGCCGCCCCACCCCCCTCTACTTCGCCAAACGCCTCTCCGCGCAACTCGGCGGCGCGCGCATCTACCTCAAGCGCGAAGACCTCCTCCACACCGGCGCGCACAAGATCAACAACGCCCTCGGCCAGGGCCTCCTCGCCCGCCGCATGGGCAAGCAACGCATCATCGCCGAAACCGGCGCCGGCCAGCACGGCGTCGCCACCGCCACCGTCTGCGCCCTCTTCGGCCTCGACTGCGTCATCTACATGGGCGAAGAAGACATGCGCCGCCAGGAGCTCAACGTCTTCCGTATGCGCCTGCTCGGCGCCGAAGTCCGCGGCGTCGGCTCCGGCTCGGCAACCCTCAAGGACGCCATCAACGAGGCCATGCGCGACTGGGTCACCAACGTCCGCTCCACCTACTACATCCTCGGCAGCGCACTCGGCGCACACCCCTACCCCACCATGGTCCGCAACTTCCACCGCGTCATCGGCATCGAGGCCCGCCAACAAATCCTCGAACAGGAGGGCAAACTCCCCACTGCCATCGTAGCCTGCGTCGGCGGCGGGTCGAACGCCATCGGCGCCTTCTATGAGTTCCTCCCCGACGCCAACGTCCGCCTCATCGGCGTCGAAGCCGGCGGCCGCGGCACCGCCCTCGGCGAGCACGCCGCCCGTTTCCAAACCACCGGTGGCGGCCTTCCCGGCGTCCTCCAGGGCACCTACTCCTACGTCCTGCAGAACGACGCCGGCCAGGTCGCCGCCACCCACTCCGTCTCCGCCGGCCTCGACTACGCCTCCGTCGGCCCCGAGCACGCTATGCTCCACGACTCCGGCCGCGCCACCTACACCTCAGCCACCGACGCCGAGGCCCTCGCCGCCACTCGCACCCTCGCCCTTACCGAAGGCATCCTCCCCGCGCTCGAGTCCGCCCACGCCGTCGCCGAGGCCATCAAGCTCGCCCCCACCCTCGCCCCCACCGACATCCTCCTCATCAACCTCTCCGGCCGCGGCGACAAAGACATGGGCATCCTCTCCCGCGAACTCGACCTGAAAGGAGCCGTGCGATGACGATACCCGCAACCGCTGCTCGGGTGCCCCATCCTTCGCGCGGCGAAGGGTGGGATGTACGCCGCTCCCACCGCCACGTCTTTGCCGTACCCGTGGGAGCGTGGGGCTTCAGCCCCACAAAACCCCGCTCCAAGACACATGGGGCTCTAGCCCCGGCCCACTCCCATGCCAATTAACTTCCCCCACAAACCCGGCCTCATCGCCTACCTCACCGCAGGCGACCCCTCCCTCGCCGACACCTACTTGATCGCCCTCGCCGCCATCGACGCCGGCGCCGACATCATCGAGCTAGGCGTCCCCTTCTCCGACCCCCTCGCCGATGGCCCCGTCATCCAGCGCGCCAGTGAACGCGCCGTCGCCCGCGGCGTCCGCCTCACCGACGTCCTCGACCTCGCCAAAGACCTCCGCAAAGCACGCCCCAACGCCGGCCTCGTCCTCTTCTCCTACCTCAACCCCGTCCTGCAATTCGGAGGGCAAGCAGGCAAGGGCCTGCCCGCCTTCTGCGCCGCCGCATCCGCCGCCGGCGTCGACGGCGTCCTCCTCACCGACATGATCGTCGAAGAAGCCGCCGAATACCTCGCCGCCATGCGCGCCCACAACCTCGCCCCCATCTTCCTCGCCGCGCCCACCTCGCCCGACGCCCGCCTCGCCGCCATCGCCGCCGCCTCGCAGGGCTTCGTCTACGCCATCTCCCGCGTCGGCATCACCGGCACCCAAACCACCATCGCCTCCGACGCCGCCCAGCTCGTCGCCCGCCTCCGCCGCTTCACCGAACCCCTCGACCTGCCCATCGCCCTCGGCTTCGGCATCTCCAACGCCGCCCACGTCGCCGCCGTCGCCCAGTTCGCCGACGCCGCCGTCATCGGCTCCGCCCTCGTCGCCCTCATCGAACAAACCCCACCCCCCGCCGCCCCCGCCGCCATCGCCCACTTCATCTCCACCCTCCGCAAGGAGGTCCGATGACTCGCCCCATTTATCATTGTCCCGTCCCTCCCCCCATCCACTCCACGAGGCAACCCGCATGGACATCCCCGCCTGGCGCACCGCAATCGACTCCCTCGACGAACAGATCGTCCAGCTCATCAGCCGGCGCGCCCACGCCGCCAAGGCCATCGGCGACCTCAAGCGCGCTGCCAACCTCCCCGTCTACGAGCCAAATCGCGAACAGCATGTCCTCAACCACGTCCGCGCCGTCAACCCCGGCCCGCTGCCCGACGCCGAACTCCTCCACATCTACGAGCGCATCATCGACGTCATGCGCACCCTCCAGCGCCGCGATGAAAAATAGCCCGCTCCCGCAATCTTTAGCTCATACGCAACCAAACAAGTCACAAATAGCCCCACTCCCATCCCCACAAAGCTCAAATGCAGTTACAAACTGAGGAAACCACAGCAATGATCGTAGCCATGCAGGACGCAGCCACCGAGGAACACATCCAGACCGTCATCGAGCGCATGGTCGAGCTCGGCTTCAACGTGCACCGCACGACCGGCGCGCAGCAGACCATCCTCGCCGGCGTCGGCACCCCAGCCCACTTCGACGTCGTCGAGTTCAAGGTCCTCCCCGGCGTCCACGACGCCTACCGCATCTCCAGCCCCTACAAACTCGCTGGCCGTAGCTTCCGGCCCGAAGGCACGACGATCACGTTCCCCAACGGCGTCGTCGTCGGCGGCAAGGAAGTCGTCGTCATGGCCGGCCCCTGCTCGGTCGAATCCCGCGAGCAAATTCTCCTGTCAGCCCAGCTCGCCACCGCCGCCGGCGCCAAGTTCCTCCGCGGCGGCGCCTACAAGCCGCGCAGCTCGCCCTACAGCTTCCAGGGCATGGGCCTCGATGGCCTCAAGCTCCTCCGCGAGGTCGCCGACGCGACCGGCCTGCTCGTCATCTCCGAGGTCATGGAGATCTCCCAGATCGAGCCCATGGTCCCCTTCGTCGACTGCTTCCAGGTCGGCGCGCGCAACATGCAAAACTTCAACCTGCTGCGCGAGCTCGGCCACGCCCGCACCCCCGTCCTGCTCAAGCGCGGCATCGCCGCCACCATCGAAGAGGTCCTGCTCTCCGCCGAGTACATCCTCTCCGGCGGCAACTACGACCTCATGCTCTGCGAGCGCGGCATCCGCACCTACGAGACCTACACCCGCAACACCATGGACATCTCCGCCATCCCCGTCCTGCACAAACTCACCCACCTCCCCGTCCTCGCCGACCCCTCCCACGGCGTCGGCATCCGCGACCTCGTCCCGCCGCTGGCGCTCGCCTCGGTCGCCGCCGGCGCCGACGGCCTGCTCATGGAGATGCACCCCAACCCCGACAAAGCCATGTCCGACGGCGCGCAATCCCTCTACCCGGAGCAACTCAGCAAACTCATCGCCCAACTCCGACAACTGGCCCCCGTCGTCCACCGCACCCTCGCCTAAGAATTCTGGCCGCTTGCGGTCGCAGCCGCTCAGGTGAGTTGGTAAGGTATGCCGGTGGTGTACACCGGCAAGTCTGGCGGGTAACCATGCTTCTTTAAGAGAACCGCGACGCTAATAGCGGAAACGGCCTTGTGCCGAGCTGGCCCGACGACTATTGAATTTATGGGAAGACGCTGCTGTTCAGCGGACGAGGAGCCGCTAGGGAGCAGCAAGGGAAGGTGACGCGCAAGCAGAGTACCCTTTTGCCGAACTATCAAACTGGGATAGTCATCTCCGGTGAGGCTGCGAACCAATCGAAACTCTCTCTCCGTCGCAAAGCCTGGGTGCTTCGCAAACGGCGCAATTCTCGCCAGAGCGTTGCCCCAACGATCGAGAAAGGCCTCAGTCCAATCCGCCATCTCCGCCGTTGGCCTCTGGGCAAGTGCCTTCTCATAGAGTTCGACCGTTACGTCGGCAACCTCAGCGGCCAATGCCTCATGCAAAGCCGCGTCATAGTTCACCGCACCGACGAGAGTGTTCTCGACTCCCAGAAGGTCGCGGGCTCTAAAGCCGATGGCATAACCGTTCTCGCCCCCAGCGTAGGCTCTCCACTGCGATAGGTCGTCCCTTGAGCGGGAGAAGCAAGCAACATATGAGAAGCTGCCCGCATGATTCGGCTCGGCGTCGGTGTCGTCTAGAAATGCAGCAAATTTCAGCAGGAATTGTGTGGTTTCCAATCCCAGCTGCTTTCCCGCATGGTCCAGTAAGGCCTTTCGAACTAGCCGGGTCGCGTAGCGAACTTCACTATTGTCGTTCAGGCAGGAAGCTTGTGTGGAGTAGATTGTACCGGAACTGATAATTCCGATCAGGCCTGCTCCATTCGTGTAGTGCCAAAGCACATCTTCCGCATGGGGCATCTCCGCGCCAATCAGGCGCAGATGCCATCCTTTGAGATGCTTGAACTGCTTATCCTTCTCTTCCTGAGAGAGCACTACAAGAGTCTACCCACAAACGTCTGACCGGCTAACAACTACCGTAAAATAGCCCTGAGGCGAACCGCTCATGGCACCCATCACCGAGGAAGAGAAGCGCCACCGTCGCGAAGGTAACGCGAGCGTTCTCGGGACCCATGCAATGGAAGGTCTCTTCCCGGATGCAGAGACGGTTGCGCTGATGGACCGTTACGCCGAGGGCGAGTTCACAATAGAAGAGTTCTCTACAGCAATGGACCTTCACGTCAAGAAACTGGTCGCCGACGCGCAAGAGCGCCAAGCCACAAGCACAAACGGCAATCCCGCCACAGCATGATCAACCGCATCCTCATTGTCGGCACTGGCCTCATCGGCGCATCCACTGGCCTCGCCCTTCGCGCCGCCGGCTTTACCGGCCACATCACCGGCGCCGGCCCCACCGAAGCCACCCTCACCACCGCCCTCCAGATGGGCGCCATCGACCACTTCCTCCCGCCCGCCGAACTCACCCACGCCCACCCCCCCGCCGCACGCGAGGCCGACCTCATCCTCCTCGCCGGCCCCGTCCTCTCGATCCTCGACTGGATGCATCGTCTCGCGCCCATCCTCCAGCCCCACCAGCTCGTCACCGACGTTGGCAGCACCAAACTGCAAATCTCCTCGCTCGCCGCCAAACTCTACAACCAACCCGGCCGCGCCCACTTCCTCCCCGGCCATCCCATGGCCGGCAAGGAGTCCGGCGGCGCCGCCCTCGCCGAGCCAACCCTCTTCCACAACGCCATGTGGCTCTTCACACCCATCCCCTCAAACCCCACCCGCGGCCCCACCAGCGACCCCACCCCCGAACCCCACCCCCTCGAATTCGAATGGCGCGCCCTCGTCCAGAAATTCGGCGCCCGCACCATGGACCTCGCCCCCGCGCGTCACGACGAGATCTGTGCCTGGGTCAGCCATCTCCCCCAGATGCTCTCCACCGCCCTCGCCGCCCTGCTCGAGGACACCTTCGCCGCCGACCCTGCCGCCCGCGACCAGATCGCCGCCATTGGCGGCCGCGCCCTGCGCGAGACCACCCGCCTCGGCGCCAGCCCCTACTCCATGTGGCGCGACATCGCCCTCACCAACGCCGACCCCATCGCCCACACCCTCCACATGCTGGAGCAGCGCCTCGCCCACCTCCGCGAAAACCTCCGCACCCCCGAACTCAAAGAAGAGTTCCGCCTCGCCAACCGCTTCCGCACCCCCCAAAAATAGCCGCGACGCTGGGAGTCTCCGCCACTACGACCCGGGTGCCCCATCCATGCGCTCGCGCATGGGTGGGACGTAATCCGTTCGCACCCTCCCACCCGTCATTCTGCGCGACGCGCAGAATCTCCGTAGTTGCCTTTATGCCCCCACCAACTCTCCCGCCACCACCCCCCGCAACCCCGTGGTACAGTTCAACCCAGCCGTGCCCACGCCCGCCAGCAACTCCTCTCCCGGCCTCGTCATGGGACACCCGCGCGCCGTGCTGCACTGGAGCTACCGCCTCGCCGCCCTGGCCCTTCTGCTCCTCATCGCCGGCGAGATCGTCCTCTCCACCCGCCAGCAATCCCAGACCTTCGACGAAGCCGACCACCTCTACGCCGGCTACGAGTACTGGCGCCACACCGACTTCGGCCGCAACCCCGAGCACCCGCCCCTCGCCAAGCTCGTCGCCGCCCTCGCCATCCTGCCCCTGCATCCCGCCGAACCCGCACCCATCCCTGCCACCTGGTTTAAGTCGCAGGACTTCTGGACCGGCTCCGCCTTCCTCTACGGCGAAGGCCGCGCCGACTCCCTCCTCGCCCGCGCCCGCGCCATGATGCTCCTCTTCACCCTCGGCCTCGCCCTCGCCGTCTTCGCCGCCGCCCGCGAGCTCTTCGGCCCCCCAACCGCGCTCCTCGCCCTCACCCTCTTCGCCTTCGAACCGATGCTCCTCGCCAACGGCGGCATCGTCACCACAGACATGGCGCTCTCCTGCACCTTCTTCTGCGGGGTCTACGCCTTCTATCGCTACCTCACCTGCCCGACCATTGCGCGCTTGGCACTCTGTGGCCTGGCAGCAGGCCTCACCCTCGCGGCCAAACAATCCGGCGTCTTCCTCTTTCCCGTCCTCGCCGCCCTCGCCCTCGCCCAGCTCCTCCTAACCCGCACCCACCCCACCCCCAACGAACCGCCTCCCGCACTTAAAAGACAAGCCATCTCCCTCACTCTCGCCCTCGCCGCCATCGCCGCCGTCAGCTACGCCGTCCTCTGGGCCACCTACGGCTTCCGCTACGCCGCGCGCCCCGCCCCGCTCGACATGCTCCCCGGCCTCGCCCTCTTCGCCGACGCCATCCCCAGCGCCGCCCAGCGCGCCGCCATCCTCTTCTGCGCGCGCCACCACCTGCTCCCCGAAGCCTATCTCTTCGGCTGGTCGGACATCCTCCAGCTCCCCGGCCTCCGCGTCAGCTTCCTCCTAGGCAAGCTCTACCAGGGCCGCCGCTGGTTCTTCTTCCCCGTGCTCTTCCTCATCAAGACCACCATCCCCCTCCTCATCCTCCTCGCCCTCACTCCCTTCACCCGCCCCTGGAGCCGCACCCGCGAGTTCCTCTTCCTCGCCCTCCCCGCAGCCATCTATCTCCTCATCGCCATCGCCTCCGGGATGAACGCCCAGGCCCGCTACATCCTGCCCATCTATCCCTTCCTCATCCTGCTCGCCGCTGCCGCCGCGTGGGAGTTCGCCCGCCGCTCGCGCGCGTGGGCCATCGCCGTCACTGCGCTCCTCGCGTTCGCCGCAGCCTCTTCGCTCCACGCCTTCCCCAACTACCTCGCCTACGCCAACGAGGCCTTCGGCGGCCCCTCCAACGCCCACCGCCTCATGAACGACTCCAACGCCGACTGGGCGCAGGGCCTCAAGTCCGTCAAGCGCTACCTCGACCAGAACCGCATCACCGACTGCTGGTTCGATTACGTTGACCCCGCCGTCGAACCCGCCTACTACGGCATCCCCTGCAAGCCGCTCGGCACTGCCTGGATGCACATGGGCATCATCGGCGGCGTCGGCGTGCCCGAGACCATCACCGGCACGCTGCTTATCAGCGCCTCCGAACTCAACGGCCAGTGGGGCCCCGACGTCCTCAACCCCTACGACCAGTTCCACTCCCTCCGCCCCGTCGCCATCCCCGGCGACGTCGTGCTGGTTTATCGCGGCACCTTCCACGTCCCGCTGGCCTCCGCCTACAGCCACCTCGCCGCCGCCAGCATCGACATCCGCGACCACCGCATCTCCGACGCCGTCGCCGAGGCCCAGTGGGCCGCGCGCCTCGCCCCCGACTCCGCCGACATCCAGCTCGCCCTCGCGCAAAACCTCACCGTCGCGGGCAGGCCCGCCGAGGCCCTTCAAGCCAACCTCGCCGCCCTGCGCCTCGCCCGCACCATTCACCCCGAGTACCAGCAGCCCCTCATCCACTGGCTCGAACGCTCCGTCCTCCACCCCCACCCCTGACCCCCCGCGTCCCCGGGTATCAGCACGAAGTCAGTCGAAGGGATGTCGCGCCAGCCAGTGAGCCAGCAGAAGGCACAGCACGGAGATCAGGCATCCCATCAGGGTGATGCTCGCGACCTCCCAATAAGTCCACCGAATCAGCCGTAGGCGACGCTTGCTGCTGCGTCCCCACTTTGGAACTCCAGACATAGCCCCTCCTGTTGAAGAGGTCGGCCCGGAAGAGCGTCCCAAGCTCCTCCAGGCGTCCCCGGGTCGGTTGAGTCCTGGCTAGAAATGGAACCCTAACTCCGCCGTCAGCGCCCGCGGCGTAAGGTAGTGCGTCCCCGAGAAAGTCGACAGGTAGTTGTAGAGCGCGTATTTGTTGGTGAAATTCACCGCCGTCAGGTGCATGCTCCACTTGTATTTGTCGCCGTTGAACAGGTTGTCCTGGCCCACCGACGCGTCGAACACATCGCGGTGCGCGATGCGCGGCGGGTTGTGGTCGTTGTCGCCCGTGCCCGCCGCCGGAATCGCGATCAGGCTCGAGCCGAACTGCGCCGCCTCGCATTCGTAGTAGGGCGTCCCCGGAAGATTCACCCCCAATAGGTTGTGCCCGGTCGCCTTCACTCCGTTGCAGCTGAACCCCGCCTGGAACTCCTGGTCCGCGCTCAATGGCAGGTAGGCGAGCCCGCCCGTCACCGGGTTGGTGCCTGCGGGGATGTTGTTGTCCACCAGCACCACCGCGGGCTGCCCGTTCAACTCCGCCGGACTCCCGTCCGGCGCGAACGAACTGTTCGGGCACGCGCTGTTCGGATCGGTCGGGCCGTAGCATGGCGTCGATCCCGCCACCAACCCGCTGTCGAAGCGCCAGTTGAACCCGAACCACGGCGCGAACTTGCCCTTGAACTGGTATTGCAGGTGGGTCGTCTCGTTGTACTTCTCGTCGTGGTCGATGCGGAACGGATAGCCCACAGCGACCCCGCCGTTGGCCCCCGCGCCAGCGACCTGCGGCCCATAAAACCGCGCCGCCACCGAGCTCATCACCACAAACGCCGACAGCCCGTGGAAGTGCGGCACATCCGCCCGCAGATCGAACCCCGGGATCTTCGAGTTGTGCCAGTCGATCGGGAACGTAATCGGCGTATTGCCCAGCACGCTGAAATCGAACGCATTGTGCGTGTACTTCCAGATGTAGTCGCCCGACAGCACGAAGTTCCTGCCCACCGCCTGCTGCAGGCCCGCGTGGATCTCATTGCGGAAGCCGGGCTCAAGCGTAGTTCCGGCCCCAGGGTTGCAGGCCAGCAGCGGCGCCAGCACCTCGTTCCCGCAGCCCTGGCTGGACAGCACCAGGTTCTCGTTGAAGGGCGACTCCAGCGTCCGCGCATACGACGTGCGCAGCACCGTGTTCGTCCGCTTGATGTTGTAAGCGACTCCCGCGCGCGGCTCCGGCTGGCGCGAGATCGCCAGGCCGTTGTACAGATCGCCGCGCAGCCCCGCGTTGATCGTCCAGCTCCCCGCCGTGATCTGGTCCTCGGCGTAGAGCCCCAGCTCCTTCACGTCCGTGTGCCCGTTGAAGGTGTAGTCGCCGCCGCCCCGGGTCAGGTCGTAGGGCAGCAGGACCGGATTGAAGTTGCCGCCCGCCGCCGCATAATTCGACATCTCGCCTGCACTCGCGCACTCATTGGGATTCGTGCCCGTAAACCCCGGCAGGGAATTGCCGTTCGCATCCACGCACGGCGAGTTGAACGTCGGAGACACAACCGCCAGCGTGTCGACCTCGCGCAGGAACGTCTGCGAGTACTCCGCCCCAACCTTGATGTTGTTGACGCCCTTAACGTACGAGAGATCGGTGTGCAGCCCCGCATTGGTCAGCGAGCGCGTCTGCCCAATGGTCTGGTTCTGCAGGCTCGGCGGCCCCAGATCGGCCAGCGGATTCTTGCTCGGGTAATAGTCATACGCGTCCCGCCGTACATACGAGGTGAAGTTGAACACTGAGTTGTTGCTCACCGTGCGCGTATACGTCGGCGCAATGTTGAACGTCTCGATCTTCGAGCGCTGGTCCGTGTTGCCCACGCTGCCGAACACCGGGTTAGCGCTCGTCCCGCCGCTCACCACGTTCTGCACCTTCAGATTGTCCAGCGAGTTTGGCGTCTGGAACCACGACCGGCTCACCCCCAGATCGAAGTGCACCGAATCTACCGGCGAGAGCTGCCGGTCGATGCGGTCAAACACATTGAACTCGTTCCCCTTGTCGTGAAACACCGCAAACTCAGGCGGGTCGAGGAAGCGCCCCGTGTTCAGCCCGTCCAGCTCAATAAAGTTGCCCCAGTTCTTCCCCCCGTAGCTCAGGTCCATCGAGGCCGTCGACGACCCAAACGTCCCGTACGACGTTGTCACCGATCCTGTCGGCGTCGTCACTCCCTGTCCCGACCGCGTGGTCACCACAATCACCACGCTGGTCTTGCCCCCAAACTCCGCCGGCGGCGCGCCGTCGATCACCTCCAACGATTGCACCGAGTTCGACGGCAGTTGGTTGGAGAAGACCTTGCTCTGCTGGTCCGTCACCGGTTGGCTGTCGATCGAGAACGAATTCGACGCGTGGTCTCCCAGCCCATGGAACAGCCCATTCGAGTCCGCCGCAATCCCCGGCGACGCCAGCGTCACCAGCGAGCTCAGCGAAGACGACTGGCTCTCCAGCGGCAGCTTCTGGAACAGGTCGCGGTCCACATCCGTGTGCCCCACCGGATCGGTCTCCACCAGGTCGCCGCCTGTTGTTGTGACCTCCACCAGGGTCGAAGTGACGCCCGGCTTGAGCGTAATCGCCAGGGTGATCGGGACCGTCGAGCGCACGTCCGCATCCTCCGAGACCGAGGCAAAACTCGCCGCGGAGATCGTGAGGTGATACGGGTTCAGCGGCAGATTGGTGAACTGATAGCGGCCTGCACTGTCGGTCTTGGCCTGCCGCGCGTACCCGCTCACCGGGTTTTCGATCGCAACGCTGGCGTTGGCAATGACGGCACCGCTTGGGTCGGTGACGGTGCCGTAGATGGAACCCGCGCTTCCGGCGGATTGCGCCTGAACGCCCGGGAAACCGCAGAAAATGGAAATTAAAAGCGCCGTAAAAGACGCGCGCTGGATAAGCGTATGCATACACTGCCTCCCTGAGTTAGAGCCTGACTGGAAAAAACGCTGGGTTAGGAGCGGGTCAGGTCAGCCGGCGGGGGGCGGGAAAACAATGCAAACTGTGGGGTGAATTGGTGCGAGGCGATGGGGCTGGACGCTTCGACCCGGGTGAAGACCTCGGAGACGAAGACGTGCGTCACCGAGACCGAGACCTGGATCGCCATGTGCGCGGTTACGCAGAGGCCGCAATCCTGGTGGGACACCTCTCCATCCGAATGGGTGTGGGTCGCGGACACCACGCCGCCAACCATCACCAGCGAAATACACAACACGCCGAGAAGGACTCTCCACGGCGACCGCAGGCGCGGTCCTGTGTATTTGCTCAACATTCCACGAATATAACTCAGTTCTTGCAGATTGGAAATTGTCTTCGCGGGTTGGCAATCCCGCCTCAGTCTGAGGAGCAGCAACCCTGAAGCCGCGCTGCCGCTGGTCGCCGACGGAAACCCGGCGCGACCTGTGATAGGCTTGTCGGCACAAAACAACATCGGCCCCTCCCCGGAGCAGGACAAAATCTCTGGCACAGGACGGTATCCATGGGCAGGGTTGCGGCTTTCCTCTACGGCATGGTTGTTTATGTAATATTCCTGGTTACATTTCTATACGCAATTGGTTTTGTGGCCGGCATAGGCGTCCCTAAGTCCATCGACTCCGGTAGCCCCAGGCCTCTGGGGTATGCGATCGCGATCGATGCGCTGCTGCTGGGCCTGTTTGCCGTTCAGCACAGCGTCATGGCGCGTCAGGGCTTCAAGGCGGCCTGGACGAAGATCGTCCCCAGCGTGATTGAGCGCAGTACGTATGTGTTGATCGCGAGTCTGGTCCTGGACCTGCTCTATTGGCAGTGGGTGCCGCTCCCGCATGTGGTATGGCAGGCGGCCAACCCTGCGGCAGTCTGGCTCCTGCGCGGGCTTTCCATCGCAGGCTGGCTGATCGTGTTGCTCAGTACGTTCCTGATCAGCCACTTCGATCTCTTCGGGCTGAAGCAGGTCTATGCCAACGCGACAAGACAACCCTATGCGGCGCCTGGGTTTCGCACTCCGCTGTTCTACAGGGTGGTCCGCCATCCCATCTACCTGGGCTTCCTGATGGCCTTCTGGTTTACGCCGCTGATGACCGGGGGACATCTGCTGTTTGCCATCGCCACCACGGGATACATCTTTGTGGGCATCGCATTGGAGGAGCGCGACCTCGTGTCATTCCACGGCGAGGCCTACCGGCAGTACCGGTCCGAGGTCCCGATGATTGTCCCTGGGTTCAAGGCACCGTTGGGCAACTCATCCGCCCAAACGGCGAAGCTCGACTAAGGTAGGCCAGGCCCAAAAGCTCTCGCTCCGGCCGCGTCCTCTTGGGCGCATCCCGCGGGGGCTCAGGCCAGCTTCTCCAGCATCGCCGTCAGCACGCCCGGCTGGTCGATCATCACGTCGTGGCCGCACGTCACCGTCTCCGTCTGCCACGTGTGGTCCGCCCGGCACAGCTCCAGGAAGTGGTCGAACGCCGTCATATGGAACCGCGGCGCGCGAATATAAACCTTCTTCATAATGCCCTGGTACGCGCCCGTGACCCTCAGCTTCTTGGTAAAGCAACCCGCCGGATGCGGCGTCAACTTGCTCTGCACCCACGCGCTGTCATTCGCGTTCACGTGAAAGTACGCCGCCGGGTGGGGCTGGATCACATGCACCCCCGTCGGGATCGTGTGCGTAATGTCGAACAGCGACTGCCCGTCGTACGGCAGAAAGGCGTCCAGATACACAATCGCCGCGATCCGGTCGCGAAGCTGCTCCGCAACCCCGGTAATCACCATGCCGCCATACGAGTGGCCCACCAGCACAATCCCGTTGAGGTCCTTCCACCGGATCTCCCCCGCCACATCGTCAATCTGCGTCGCGAGGTCGATCGCATCGGGCGGCAGATGCGATCGCTCGCCCACGCCGGAGAGAGTTGGCGCCACCACGTAGTGCCCCCTCGCCGCCAGCCGGTCGGCCACACGCCGCCAGCACCATCCGCCGTGCCAGGCGCCGTGCACCAGCACAAATGTGCCGGGCTTCGTGGCCGCGCGGGCCATTGGGATCGACGCGGCGCCGGCGCCCGCGGCCAACCCAAGCCCCATGGACACCACCTGCCGCCGCGACAGAGAGCGGGAGAGAGAGACAGACCCTTGTTTTCGCATTGGAAGTACCCCCTTGGATCGAAGTGCGGTGCAAGCCGAAGCTGGCTTCAAGCATTCAATCGGTTCAAGAAGAGCCGGGAGCAACCAAGTACCTTTAGGCGACTCGGAACAACACCAGGTTTTTGGGGGGAGTGACTAGATAGTAATACGGACCCGCACCCCATGGCAAGCCACAAATCGCACCCCACCCCCGCCCTTCATTGCCTCCCGCAAACACCCCTGCGTATACTCATCGCGACCGAAATACCGGCCAGCGCCCACCCTCCGGAGCCGCCCTCAAAATGAAATCCCCCCGCACCCTCCTTCCGCTCGCCCTCCTCGCCCTCCTAGCCCGCGCCCTCCTCGCCCCCGCCCTTCTCGCCCAAGCCCCGCCCACCCCCCGCCCCTGGCAGGAGATCACCGTCCCCACCGTCGCTCAGGCCGCCGCCAACTTCAAGTCACCGCCCCACGAGTACGGCGCCATCCAGGCCTTCCAGGGTTGGAACGGCACCGACATCCCCGCCCTCCACGCCCGCATCACCGCCGACCTCGACCGCATGTCCGCCAACGGCATGTTCATCTTCAACCTCGCCCCCGGCCGCCGCAGTCCCGGCGAGCCCGCCTACCTCTCCGAAGGCCACATGGACGAGGTCAAATTCATCGTCGCCGAGGCCGCCAAGCGCAACATGCGCCTCTGGGTGCAGGATGAGTCCGACTACCCCAGCGGCTTCGCCGACGGCTACATCTCCCAGCGCTACCCCCAGCTCACCATGCAGGTCATGGCCGCCGACCTGCACCTCCACGTCGCCCCCGGCCAGCTCCTCGAGCTCCCACTCCCCTCCACCACCCTCGCCGTCTGGGCCACCGCCACAGACCCCTCCGGCAAGATCTCCCAGACCATCCCCATCCCCGTCCCCGCCGACTTCCAGCTCTCCTGGCGCGTCCCCTCCGTCGGCTCCACGCCCAATGAGCCCCACCTCAACTGGCAGGTCTCCATCCTCCGCCACATCCACCTCAGCTCGCCCACCCGCGCCGACGACCGCCCCGACCGCGGCCGCGCCAAGGACGCCCTCTTCTCCATCATCGACTACCTCGACCCCCACGCCACCGACGCCTTCCTCTCCATCACCGAGCAGACCTACTACAACGCCGTCGGCGACCAGTTCGGCAAGACCCTCCTCGGCTTCTTCGGCGACGAGCCCGATTACAGCGAGAACAACACCACCGCGGACATCGTCCCCGGCTCCGCCGGCGTCCCCTGGACCCCGGCCCTCCTCGACACCTTCAAAGCCCAGAAGGGCTACGACCTCACCCCCTTCCTCCCCGCCTTCTTCGATGGCCAGCCCACCGAGCAATCCAACCGCGCCTGGGCCGACTACTACGACGTCTGGAGCGGCATCTTCCGCGACTCCTTCTTCGGCGAGCAAGCCGCCTGGGCCAAAGCCCACAACGTCGAGTACCTCGTCCACCTCAACCATGAAGAGACCATGCTCTCCCTCGAGCGCAGCGAAGGCGACTACTTCCGTGACGAGCGCCACGTCCAGGTCCCCGGCATCGACAACCTCTCCCAGCTCATCCCCTCCGCCGTCCACCGCTTCGATTCCAACTGGTCCACCAATAACAACTTCCCTAAGCTCGCCTCCTCCGACGCGCACCTCTTCGGCCGCCCGCAGATCTGGGCGGAAGAAGGCGGCGGCTCCGGCGTCGACGGCAAATACCAGATGAACTTCCAGCTCGTCCGCGGCGTCGACGCCCTGCAACTCCGCGTCAACGGCCTCCGCGCCAACCCCGGCGCACCCGACGCCCCCGTCCCGCCCGACACCCCCCAGACCCTCTGGTACGCCAACCGCGCTGGCTACCTCATCGCCGTCGGCCGTCCCGCCGCGCAGGTCGGCCTCTACCACCCCGGCAACTCCATCTGGCTCGGCGGCGACGCCGCCATCGAGGCAGACCGCTCCACCACCAAACTCGGCTGGCAACTCTTCGAGCACCAGGTCGACTGGGACTACTTCGACGAGCAGTCCCTCTCCGATGTCGCCACCATCTCCAACGGCGGCTTCACCAACCTCTCCGGCCAGACCTACAAAGCCATCGTCCTCCCCTCCATGACCGTCATCACCCGCACCGGCCTCGCCCGCCTGCGCGCCTTCGCCGCAGCCGGCGGCAAAGTCATCTTCGTCGGCAAGACACCCACCCTCGTCATCGACAAGACCTACCTCGACGCCAAAACCGAGTCCCCCGACCTCTCCTTCGCCACCCTCGAACCCTCCGGCGACATCACCGCCGCCGTCCTCGCCGCCCTGCCCACCCCCGACGTCAAACTCGACTCCGAGTTCAAGCGCCTCACCTACACCCATCGCAAGTACGCCGACGGCGACCTCTACTTCTTCTTCAACGAGAGCACCGAACCCCAGACGCGCACCGCAACCCTCGCCGGCCACGGCGCCGCGCAGAACTGGGACATGCTCACCGGCGACATCCACGCCATGCCCACCACGGCCGCTGGCCCCGGCGCCGTCAGCGTCCCCCTCGTCCTCGGCCCCTATGAATCCAAGGCCATCATGGTCGGCCCGCTCCCGCCCGCCTCCAACCTCGCCTCCGCCGAACCCAACCTCGCCACCGGCACCACCCTCGCCGACCTCAACGCCGGCTGGACCCTCGACCTCAACGGCCAGCACCTCACCACCGCCATCAAGCCGTGGGAAGAACTCGGCGTCAACTCCTTCGCCGGCCCCGCCACCTACTCCCTCCAGTTCACCGCGCCCGCCGCGCCCAAGGGCAAACGCATCTACCTCGAGATCGGCGACGTCCACGACTTCGCCCACGTCACCCTCAACGGCAAGGAAGTCGGCGCCCGCAGCTTCCAACCCTACCGCTGGGACGTCACCGCCGCCCTCCACCCCGGCCCCAACGACCTCAAGATCGAAGTCTACGGCACCCCCTCCCAGGGCCGCGGCGGCTTCGGCGGCCCACCCCCCGCCGCCGCACCTGCACCGGGACTCACATCCGCGGCTGGAGCCGGAGCCGCGCCGCGCCGTCCTCAAGCCGGAGCAGGAGGAGCACCCGGAGCCCCACCCCCCGCAGCCGGTGGCGGAGGCCGCGGTGGCCCCGCCGCTCCCGCAACCTCCGGGCTACTAAGCCCGGTGAAGCTGGTGGCCTACTAGCCCCGAAATGGGAGGCGACATAGGATTACCCCATGCCCCGGAAGAAGAACACGTACCTGCGGCAAAAGCCGATCCTCTATTTCGACGAGAATTTCCCTCGGCCTATCTTTGAGCTCATCAAGGAAAGCAGTCGAATTCGAAAGCATTTCAAACTGCACTCCGTATACGACTTCGGAAACCAAGGCAAAGACGATGACCCTCAACTGAAGTTCTGCAAGACGCGCAGATTTGTGCTGGTGACTCTAGACAGAGACTTCATGGATGATCGGATTTATCCCATTCAGAAGTTACCTGGAATCGTTGTTATAGTGGCCGGCAAGAATCAGGCGACAAAGATCGTCCAGTGTCTGCTTGCCTTTACTGAGTTCCTGACATTTGTCCCGTTCCCGAAGGGATTCTTGTTCGATAGTAAGTTTCAGGTGAGCCTCCAAGGGTGCTTGGCACGCGGACGTGATGTCACGACGAGAGAAATCAAGACAATTGTGATTGCGCCGGGAGACCAAGTCGGGAAGGTTCTGCGACAGTTTGGCTACTTCGACTAGGGACGGCAATAGTTGAGCCGTGGAGCGTGCTAAAACGCAACGCATGTCTTCAGGAATGCCTTCAGTGGGTCAAGATCGCCACGATTTGCCGCGCGGAGCGCCCTTAAGTGCTCTGCGCTGACCCTTGGCACGAACAAACTTATCCCGAGCAGCCGTTCAGCTTGTATTGCAAGAAGCGCGCGGGCGACTAAGCCATTGCCGTCGAGGAAGGGATGAATTCGTAGAAGACCATAATAGAAGCTCGCGAGGGCGTCCCAGGTCTGGTCCTCAGTCATCCCCGCTTGCTGCTCGACTGTTCTCCTCCAAGACGCCAGGAGGTCCCCTAATTGCTTGTCTATTGCCTCTGGCGGCGGGGGCAAAAACGCGCCCCGCGCGTCGGAAATATCGCCCCCGAGCGCTACGTCAACATCCCTGACTTTGCCAGCAAACTCAATTTCATCGCCAAGTACCTCTACGTGCGCGCGCAGCAGAGTTTCCATATCGAGGGCTCCCCCATCCCAGAGACGCTTCAGATCGATCAGCACCAGAGGGAGATCGTCCGTTTGCGCTACAGCGTTCGATGCATTGCCCAACTGTCTCCGCAGCAGTTCGACATCACGCTTCAGTCGCTTGGTCTCGCTAAGATTGATGATTCCAGTGGAAGCGGCGACGCCTGCTAGACGCATCTGCTTCGATATCTGTAGGAGAAGCGTAGCCTCGCTAGTTAGTGCCTCGTTTCGCTGTCGGCGATAAACGAACCACCCCACAAACGCTGATGAGGCGACGCCCACAAGAAACGAAAGGACTACAGCGATCATTCAGTGAGACTCCACATCTAAAAACTCCGCGACCTCCTGCGGGTCTCAATCAGTAACGAAAGATACCTGATTATAGCGAACCACCCTGGGGGACAATCCCCAAGCCATGTCTGCTCGTTTGGACCACACGTACTGCGAGATAGAGCTGCGCGCCCCGCCCGCGATACCATCAAATGAAGATGGCTACGACGACCCCACAGCTGACGATTGGACTTGCCGACATCCTTGCGGCGCGGGAGCGGGTGCGTGGGTCGATTTACTATTCGCCTTGCCCGCACTCGGTGATGCTGTCGTCCCTCACCGGCCAGCAAATCTACCTGAAGCTGGAAAACCTCCAGATGACCGGCAGCTTCAAGGAGCGCGGCGCCCTCAACCGCATCGCCCAACTCACCCCCGCCCAAGCCGCCCGTGGCGTCATCACCGCCTCCGCCGGCAACCACGCCCAGGGCGTCGCCTACCACGCCACCAAGCGCGGCATCCGCTCCGTCATCGTCATGCCCATAGCCACTGCGCTCGTCAAGGTCACCGCAACCCGCGGCTTCGGCGCCGAAGTCCACCTCCACGGCGCAAACTTTGAGGAAGCCTACGCCGAAGCCATGCGTCTCTGCGCCGAGCAGGGCCTCACCTTTCTCCACGCCTTCGACGACCCGGCTGTCATGGCAGGGCAGGGAACCATCGGCCTCGAACTCCTCGAACAAATCCCCCAGATCGAAGCCGTCGTCGTCCCCATCGGCGGCGGCGGCCTCATCTCCGGCATTGCCTGCGCCATCAAGGAGACTAACCCCGCCATCCGCATCGTCGGCGTCCAGACCGCCCGCCTCCCCTCCATGCTCGCCGCCGTCGAGGCCCACCACCCCGTCACCATCGACCGCGCCACCACCATCGCCGACGGCATCGCCGTCCGCCGCGCCGGCGCCCTCACCCTCCCCATGGTCGAGCACTACGTCGACCAGATCGTCACCGTCGAAGAAGACGAGATCGCCGCCGCCATCCTCGTCCTCCTCGAACGCGAAAAAACCCTCGCCGAAGGAGCAGGCGCCGCCGCCCTCGCCGCCCTCCTCCAGCACAAAACCTCACTCCAGGGCGCACACACCGCCGTCCTCGTCTGCGGCGGCAACATCGACGTCACCCTGCTCTCTCGCATCATCGAGCGCGGCATGGTCCAGGATGGACGCCTCATCCGCCTCCGCATCACCCTGCTCGACAAGCCCGGAGCCCTCGCCGAGCTCACCCGCCTCATCGCCGCGCAGCAGGCCAACGTCGTCGACATCCTCCACAACCGCGCCTACTACGGCGTCAACCTCGGCAACACCATGACCGACGTCACCCTGGAAACCCGCGGCCCCGACCACGTCGCCGAACTCCTCGCAGCCCTCACCCAGGCCGGTTACGACCACACCCGCATCCTCTAACCCACCCTACCCCCCCAGCGCCCTCGTCAAACTTCCCCCCGCCCGCTCCAGCCGCTCCTCCGCAACCGCCCGCGTCACCCCAAGCTTCTGCATCGCGATCGCCGCCTTCACGCTCCCACCCTCAATCAGCAGCCGCGCCGCCGTATACCGGTCGCAATCCGTCGCAATCATAATGATGCGCTGCGCCCGGTCGATCAGCTTGTCGTTCGACGGCACCACATTCACCATCAAATTCCCATACACCGCGCCCGTCCGGATCATCACCCCGGTCGAGATCATATTCAGCACCAGCTTGGTCGCCGTCCCCGCCTTCATCCGCGTCGACCCCGTCACCACCTCCGGCCCCGTCACCGGCGCAATCGTCAGGTCAGCCACCTTGGAGATCGGCGACCCCCCAACGCACGCCAGCCCCACCGTGAACGCTCCCACCGACCGCGCATACAACAACGCCCCCAGCACATACGGTGTCCGCCCGCTCGCGGCAATCCCCACCAGCGTGTCCGGCGTCGGCGCGCTCGCATCCGCCGCATTCGCAATCCCAAACCCCGCCGCCTTCAAATCGCGCTCGCCATCTTCAGACGAGTCCTCCGAGTTCTCCGCCGCCCGCCGCAGCGCCGCATCCCCGCCCGCAATCAAACCCTGCACCAGCGTCGGAGGCACACTGAACGTCGGCGGACACTCCGACGCGTCCAGCACGCCCAGCCGTCCGCTCGTCCCCGCGCCAATGTAAAACAATCGCCCGCCCTGCCCAAACCGCGCAACGATCGCGTCCACCGCGCGCGCCACCTCGGGCAGCGTGGCCGCAACCGCCGCCGCAACCGTCGCGTCTTCCCGGTTGATGACGGTCAACATCTCCAGCGTCGAAAGCTCGTCAATGTGTTCGCTGAGGGGATTTCTGGCTTCTGTAATCAGGGAGGCGAGGTTCGGCATTGTCTCCCTTAGTCTACTTGCCCACCACCACAATCGAGAAGGACCCCGGAATCATCGGCGCCCGCGGACCTCGGAAGCCACCCGGCCGCCCGCCCCCCGCACCACCGCCAGCCGCCGGCGCACCCGCCGCAGGCCCAGCAGGAGCCGCCGCAGCCGCAGGCACCGGCCCATACTCCGCCGTGATCAGCAGTATGTGCCCCGTCTTAGTGTCCAGCGTCAGCGTCTTCGCCCGCACCGGCGTCGTCACCGTCTGCTCTACCGCAAAGCTGGTCGGCGAGCTCTCCTTAATCACCGTTAGCGTCCCATCCCCCTGCGAGCTGAACGCCTCCATCGTCGCCGGATTGAAGGTCGCGCCATCGCATCCCACCCCAATCGGCAGGTCCGCGATGATGTGCCCATCCGTCGCCGACAGGATCACCATGTCGTTCTTCTCCCGGCACGCCGCAAACAAAATACTGTTCTTCACATCCAGCGCCAACCCCGCGCACCCGCCGCTCTTGCTGGAGAGGTCGTACTTGCCCACCACCGTCATCGTCTTCGCATCCACCACCGCAATCGCCGACTTGTCCTCCAGGTCCACATAGAT
Organism: Acidobacteriaceae bacterium; assembly: GCA_050014235.1. Taxonomy (GTDB): domain Bacteria; phylum Acidobacteriota; class Terriglobia; order Terriglobales; family Acidobacteriaceae; genus Edaphobacter. The sequence continues at coordinate 9,633 of JBEKDS010000030.1, read as the reverse complement.
CTTGCCCTTGCCATCGCTCTGCGCCTGCTCCGGCGCACCGCCCAGGTCGATCGTCCCCAGCACCGTCCCGTCCTTGTCGTCGATCACCGTCATGTTCGGCGCCTGGTGCGACAGCACATAGTACCGGTGGTTGAACGTGTCGTTCAGATACCCATCCGGACCGCCCTGCACATCGATCGTCTTGATCACCGCAAACGTCTTCGCGTCGAACATCGTGATCGGCTTGGACGTCGCAAACCCATGCCCCGTCGAGTCGTCCACCGCCGCGCCATGCCCGCTCGTATTCAGTATGTCCCCCACCTGCTTCAACGTATCCAGGTTGAACACGCCAATGTGCCCCGCCGGCCCAGACCGCGCCACATACAGCGTGCGGTTCTCTGGGTCGGACCCGACGTAGTCGAACCCTCCGTCCCCGCCCACCTTCACCGTCTGCAGCACCTTGTACGGCCCGCCCTGCGCCGCCGCCACTCCCGCCATCGCCATCATCGCCGCAACCGCCGCCGCCGCCACCATCATCCTGCGTCCCATAAACTCATCTCCTCAAAAAGCCGCTCCATCCCAGCACCGCCAACCATACCCCACCCAACCTTAAGCCACCGTTAACGCCCCCGCCACCCATCCCGGCCCCCCGGTGGGAGCGTGCGGCTTCAGCCCCACGAATCAGACCTTCTATGGAAGAAAAGGGCTTTAGCCCTGGCCCACCCTACGGCAACCCCGCCCCCTGCCTCGAAGCCGCAACCGTAAACCGCGGCGCCGCCCCCGGCAGATACTTCTCGTACACACTGACGTGGAAGCACGCCTGCTGGAACTCCTCCTCCACATCGATCTTCCCCTGCTCAATCAGCGGCTGCAGGTACGCCCGCATCCACGCCGTCTCCGCCAGCGAGAGCCCGCGCTTCGCAATATCCACCGCCTCGCCCGTCAGGTGCGGCGAAGCCGCGTCGCCAGAGGCCGGCGCCGCATTCCCATTCACCCGCTCCAGCCGCCGCTGGAACTCCACCGTCCGCACCGCCGAGTTCACCTGCACCGGCTCATGGAACTCCGCATAAAAGTCCCGCGCAAACACCGCCAGAAAGTCCGCCGTCCACGGCCGCGCATAGCGCCGGTTCTCCGGCAGCCGCGGATCGATCGCCACCGTCTCGTTCACCGGCAGCGCCACCAGCTTCTTCTCCCGCCGCAGGCTCGCCAGGTCGGCATCATCCCTCACCCGGTCCAGCCCATCGCGCTCCGCCATCTCATTCTGGCGCAGCAAAATCTCCCGCGACCCAAACAGCGGCGGAGGCACCACCAGGCTCCCTCGGCTGTTATAAAGCGATGGCAGCGGCACCGCCGCCGTCGCCTCAAAGTTCTGCCTCGCCCCGCTCGCCGCCGCACCGCCACTCCCCAGACTCTGCGCCGCGCTGCCCGCGCCCGGCCTTCCCCCGCCCGCCACCACAGTGCCCGCACCCGCGCCCGCATCCCGCGGATAAATCACCTCAGCCGTCCACAACACCGGGTCCGCCGCTACCTCGCCCGTGCGCATCGCCCGGTCCATCTCGCCGTCCGCCGCCTTAATCGCCGCCTCTGCCGCCGCCTCGCGCTGCGCCTGCTCCCACGCATGGACCCGCTGCACCGTCGCCGCATCCACGTGCGCAAACTCAGCCTCGCCCCTCACAGGCGCCATCGCACCCTTCGCGGCCATCGCCCCGCGCTGCGCCGCCGAACTCACCACTGCGCTTCCCACCCCCGCACTTCCCATCCCCGCGTTGCCCACCCCCGCCTTGCTCGCGGCAACCTTATCCGCAACCGTCTTGCCCGATCCCACTCCCACTCCCGACCCAGACGCCCGCGCGCCCGCTGCGCCGCGCGCCCCCATCCGCCCCGCAAGCAACGAATCCCACGCCCCCGGCCCCTTCGCCGCAACCAGCGCCCGGCTGCGTCGCCGCGCCCCATGCTCATGCACCCCGGCCTGCGCCGCAATCACCGCCGCCACCGGCGACTGCGCCGTCGGCCGCGTCGGCTTCGCCATCATCGCCGCCGCGCACAACGTAAGGCAAACCATCACCGCCGCAAGTTTCGTTGGAGTCGCACGCATCATCATTTTTGTCGAAGGCCAGCAGCGCCGGAGCAACTTCTACCCTATGTCCTGCGTAAATATTGGTACAGTAGCCAAACAGGTTCCGCGTCTCTCAAGATTAATGGACGAGGCTCCCAAATGTTCGTCTTCGGACGAAAGTTGTACTCCAACAAAGGTGTTAGAAGGAGGCAAAGTGGCGTTCCAATCGAGCCCAGCGTGGCGTGTACTCACAGCAGCAGGTGTCGTGGCGGCAGCAGCCTGGGCAGGCTCCAGCCTGCATAGCGTCAAAGCGCAGGACAACCCCGGCTCCCCCGCCTTCTACACCGAGAAAGTCCGCCCCATCTTCGTCGCCAACTGCGCCAAATGCCACCTCGACATGAACCACAAGGGCGGCCTCTCCCTCGCCACCAAGGCCTCCACCCTCAAGGGCGGGCGCGACGGCCACGACGTCGTCCCCGGCGACCCCGCCAACTCCCTGCTCGTCAAACTCATCCGCCACGAGGGCCCCCCCGACGACCCCAAGCCTATGCCCCAGAAGGCCGACAAACTCTCCGACGCCGACATCGCCACCATCACCGCCTGGATCAAAGCCGGCGCCCCCATGCCCGACGACCCCCCCACCCCCACGCCCTAACCCCGTTCCGTCCGCGCCGCTCGATCAATAGAAATTGTCATCCTGAGCGGAGCCCCTGAGCGAGCCGGAGGCGAGTCGAATGGGGCGCAGCCGAAGGACCTGCTGTTCATTCCCCTCAGGCACCGGGTGCCCCAAAGAATGGAGCCAACCCAATGCCCAATAAACTCACCCCCTACGACCCCGCCGAAGACCTCGCCTCCGACGAAGCCATCGCCGTCTTCATGGCCGAAGCCTTCCACACTGCCGACGTCGCCTACATCTCCCACGCCCTCGGGGTCGTCGCCCGCGCCAAAGGCATGGCCCAGATCGCCGCCCAGACCGGCCTCTCCCGTGAGCAGCTCTATCGCTCCTTCAGCAACCAAGGAAACCCCACCCTCAAGACCACCCTCGCCGTCATGGACGCCCTCGGCATCAAGCTCACCATCAAAACCCCCTCCCCCGCCTGACCCCCCCCAAAAAAAAACCGCACCCCCATACCTCCCCGGATACCACCCCCAAAATCGTCACCATCCCTTAACATCCCCTGCCTACCGTAGGACCATATGCGGCTCAGCTTCGTCGTCCCCGCCTACAACGAAGAGACCTACCTGCCCGCCTGTCTCGACTCCATCCTCATCCAAACCCGCGCCCTCCCGCCCCACCTCGCCGCCCAGGTCGAAATCATCGTCGTCAACAACGCCAGCACTGACCGCACCCGCGAGGTCGCCCTCCGCTATCCCGGTGTCCGCGTCGTCGACCAGCCCCGCAAAGGCCTCACCCACGCCCGCCAGGCCGGCTTCGCCGCCAGCTCCGGCCAACTCATCGCCAACGTCGACTCCGACTCCCGCCTCACCCCCGGCTGGCTCGCCCAGGCCCTCGCCGCCTTCGCCGCCGAACCCCGCCTCGTCGCTCTCTCCGGCCCCTTCGTCTACTACGACCTCGCCCCCACCCAGCGCGTCAGCGTCCGGCTCTTCTACGCCGCCGCCTTCCTCGTCTACGCCCTCAACCGCTACATCCTGCGCGCCGGCTCCATGGTCCAGGGCGGCAACTTCGTCCTCCGCCGCGCCGCGCTCGAGCAGATTGGCGGCTTCAACCTCGACATCTCCTTCTACGGTGAGGACACAGACATCGCCCGCCGCCTCCACCGCGTCGGCAAAGTCAAATTCACCTTCGACTTCAAAATGTTCTCCTCCGCCCGCCGCCTCAAGAAAGAAGGCATGGCTGTCATCGCCGCCCGCTACACCATCAACTACTTCTGGACCACCTTCCGCCACCGCCCCTTCACCGACCACTACATCGACATCCGCGAACAACCCCCCACCCCACCCCTCGTCGCCCAACCAAAAACCTAACCCCACCCCCGATGCCCCCACCCGCCCGGGTGCCCCATCCATGCGCATCGCGCATGGGTGGGAATGTAATCCCGCCCACCAGCCACAACCCGCCGTAGCCCCACCGGTGGGAGCGTGGGGCTTCAGCCCCACGAGAAAGTCAATTAAAGGGAAGAGGGCTTTGGCCCTGGCCCGCGGGTCTGCGCGACCCACGGCAACCCCCACCCCGCCCGGGTGCCCCATCCATGCGCATCGCGCATGGGTGGGATGCAATCCGCCCCCCACCCCTCCCAAAAACGCACCCACTCTCCTCCCCGCAAAAAAAATCCCGCGAAGTCCCCACTTTTCCTCGCGCGATACGCGTATGCTGCATCTTACCCGTCAAGCTCAGCTCTTCGCGGGCCCCATGACCTCCCCATCGTGTCTGCGCGCGTTTCACATGGAAACCGTTCGTAGAGCCTGCTTGCTGCCTTAGCGTTTCGTCTTTCTGCGAGGTGAAGTATGTATCGACTCCGTATTGCCTTGTCCTGCGCCGCCCTCATGGCAGGGCTCGCCGCATCCGCCGCATCCGCCGAGACCATCGAAGGCTACTCCAACTTCGACCTCAGCTCCTTCACCGTCACCAACCCCGCCACCGACGTCTTCGACTTCAGCTTCTCCGGCTCCGGCCAGTCCGGCTCAGGCGTCTTCACCACCGCCCCCGGCGTCGGCGGCGTCTATCTGGTCACCGGCGTCACCGGCACCACCGACGGCTCCTCCATCGTCTCCCTCTTCGCCCCCGGCACCTACCCCTTCGTGCTCGGCGGCGGCGATAACGACCTCTTCTACCCCGCCGCCATCAACTTCCCCAACACCCTCGCCGCCTACCTCGATATCTTCGGCCTCTCCTACGCCCTCGCCGACGGACAGGACATCAACCTCTACTTCGGCGAGGGCGAGACCGGAGACCCCCAGGTCTACGATCTGATCACCGGGCTCTCGTCCACCCCCGAACCCTCCTCCCTGCTTCTCCTCGCCACCGGCGTCCTCGGACTCGCCGGCATCGTCCGCGTCCGCCGTCGCCCCTCCCACGCATTCGCAGCGGCTTAACCTCAACCACCCCCGGCCCCTGCAGCCCTCCCCGCCAAGCCGCCTCCCATGCGAGGCGGCTTGGCCGCGTCTGGCCCCACCCCGCTTGCACCCCATACTCTGCGCCGGGCCGGCGACACGGTACTCCTCCTCGTCGCCCACACACTGCATGACGGCGAAGGCGAGGAGATCGTCCGCATCATCTCCGCCAGCAAAGCCGGATCGCACGAAGGGAGATTCTATGAAGCCAGCCAGCAATAAGAGGAGCGGGACCATCATCTACCCCAGAAGCCCGGGCGATCCCATCACTACAGCCCAAAGGGCCAATCTCGCCGAGCTGGCAAGGATGCCCGACTCGGAGATCGATACCTCCGACATCCCCGAGCTCCCCGCCGCCGCCTGGAAGAACGCCGTCCGCGGCCGCTTCTACCGCCCCATCAAGCAGGCCGTCAGCCTCCGCCGCCCGAACCAGCGCCAGCTGCCGACATCGTAGCCTGGCTCAAAGCCCCCGGCCCCGGCTACCAAACCCGCGCCAACCAAATCCTCCGCCAGCAAATGCTCAAAGATATTGAACGAAGCTAGGCCTCGACACTCGTCGCCCCCGAAGATTCCTCGTCTGGCAGCCTGCCACCAACCTGTTCGACGAACGCGTCTGCAATTGCCCGCGCCGAGCTAACAAGGCCCTCGCCGTGGCAGAGTATATCAAGCAGCCTGCAGATCGATCTCAACGAACCCTCCCCCATAAACACCCGATGGCACGCCTTTGAAAGGAGAGCATCACACAAATTGGCGTCAGCGAGTAATTGCTCGACGGTCGCTGGAGGCTCGCCAGCGATCTCGACGACGCCCTGGGGCCCCGTTCTGGCTGCAAGCAAACACGGCTGGGCGAAGGAGGCAGAACCCACCTGGGCGATGAAGCCATGATAAAAGCCGGGCGGCTGCGAGTACCGACCCCAGCGCTGCGAAAAGCGCGCGGCCAGCAATCTGCAAAACGCCTCGCCTAACAACATCGCGGCGCGCAACAAGATGAAAACTTCGTTGCCCTTCGGCCAAAGGTAAATATCCACGAGATAGGAGGCGAAGACCTCCGAGGACAACCGGCGCTGCCAATAGAACAGAGGAGAATACTCAGAAATGGCAGTGGAAAGGAGCTTTTCTATCTCCGTCGTCGGCTGCTCGACCTGCTTCCTCTCCGCATATACCCTGTAGTATGCGGCACTACCAAGGAGGAACTTTCCTTGCCCAGGAAACAATATTCGATTCGACTCAATAACATTATTGATCTCACCAAATAAGGTCGCAGAGACTTCCTCGTAGAGAATTGTTCCTGTAGCTTCTGCTCGGTTTCGTGTCAGATGCACTGGCGTCGAGCTCGGCGCGCCATCTATCCTGAACCCACCTTTTGGCAGCGCCCCCTCGCCTGAGACCATTATTGTCGACCCGGCTGGCGCCTCAACCACCTTCCGAACCCCAGCGAGCCATTCCTTCCTTATCGCCTCAATCCGACGCGAAATAGCCCTCCGTATGTCATCGTTTGTTGCCGGCTCACTCTTTGCCCCATGCCTGAAATAGATGGCGCCAACCGGAAAGGCTGACTTAGGCTTACCGGAAGAATCGGCGTATCCGCCATGCCTCTCGAACACATACGGCGTCGCCGCTGCCCCCACCAAGAACGCAACGAGTTTCCTGCCGCCCTTTTCCAAGTCAACAATAGAGAATTCAAAGTCGCTGGAGCCTGTATAAGAGCCAACCTTGTTCGACACATCTGCGGGATCGAGAGTCGCAATCTTTGAAAGATCAGTGTCTACCGGCTCGCCTGTGCTCGTCAGCCCGAATACAACTATTCCGCCGCCCGAATTTGACATTGCGACGAGGTCTTTTACGACCTCGCACCATTCGCCCTTGGAGTCGCAATCGAATCCCTGCTTGAACTCGATGTACTTGGACTCACGTCTCGCAGCGAGTGCCTTCTCGACCATGTCTGGCATCATTTTCGACGCTCGCTATGAGATCTCGGCCCAAGCCTACTGCACACCCTCCCCCACCTTCCCATCCTCCGGCGGAATCACCACCGCCGCCGCCACCTTGTCCTCCGCATCCAGGTTCAGCAGCTTCACCCCCGAAGTGCTCCGCCCCGCCGACCGGATCGTCTTCGTATCGATCCGGATGATCTTGCCAAACTGCGAGATCAGCATCATCTCCGTCGTGTCGTCCACCAGGTTGATCGCCGCGACCTTGCCGATCTTCGGCGTCGTCTTCATCGAGATCACGCCCTTGCCCCCGCGTGTCTGCAGCCGGTACGCATCCACATCCGTGCGCTTGCCAAACCCGTTCTCGCTCACCGTCAGGATCAGGCACGGCGTCAGCCCCAGCTGCTTGTCCAGCTTCTCCAGCTTCGCCGCCGCCTCCTCGGAAATCGCCGGTGCCGCCGTCTCGCCCGGCTCCGCCAGCTCAAGCGGCTGTGCCGCGGCCGAGTCCGCCGCCTCGTCGATTACCGCCTCCACCTGCGCCGTCAGCCCCGTCGCCTTTGCCCGCTCCAGCCGCGCCTTGTTCCGCGCCTCGTTCGAAGGCGTCACCGCCGCGCCAATCACATAATCCCCCTTGCGCAGATTGATCCCGCGATTTCCCGTCGCTGGCCGCCCCATCGCGCGCAGGTCGTGCTCATCGAACCGGATCGCCATCCCATCATGCGTCGCGATAAAGATCACCTGCTGCCCATCCGTAATCCGCGCCGTAATCAGCTCATCGTCCTTCTCAATATTGATCGCGATAATCCCGCGGCTCATCACATTGCTGAAGTCCTTCAGCGCCGTCTTCTTCACCGTCCCGTTGCGCGTCGCAAACAGCACATACTTCTTCTCCTCCTCCAGGTCGCGCACCCCAAGGATCGTCACCACCCGCTCGCCCGGCTGCAGGTCCACCAGCGACGCCATCGCCTTGCCCTTGCCCGCCGCGCCCACATCCGGCACCTCATAAATCTTCACCCAATACACCCGCCCCGTATTCGTAAAGCACAGCAGATACGCGTGCGTCGAATCGATAATTAGCTGCGCGACAAAGTCCTCCTCGCGCGTCTTCATCCCCAGCCGCCCCGTGCCGCCCCTCCGCTGTTGCCGGTAGATCGAGATCGGCGTCCGCTTCAGGTACCCCGTATTTGTAACCGTCACCGCTACCTGTTCATCCGCGATCAGGTCCTCGAGCCCCAGCTCCGCCGTCTCATCCAGCATCTGCGTCCGCCGCTTATCGCCGTACTTGTCGCGGACCTCGGTCAGCTCCTTGATGATCACCTTGCGCAGCTTCGCCTGCGACGCCAAAATCGATTCGTACTCCGCAATCGACTCCCGCACCGCGCGCAGCTCATTCAGCAGCTCATCGATAGAGAGCTGCGTCAGCCGATAAAGCTGCAATTCCAGAATCGCGTCAATCTGCTTCAGCGACAGCACCAGCGTCGCCACCCCCGCCGCCGTCGTCGGCAGAAACGCCGTATCGATCGCATACTTCTTCGCGTCCAGCGTCACGCCCGCCAGCTCCGCCCCGCGCAGCGTAATCCGCTTGCCGGAAAAGAAGCTGAACAAATTCTCCCGCGCATCCACCCGCGACGAACTCTGCCGGATAATCCTTATCACCTGGTCCAGATGGTCCAGCGCAATCTGGTACCCCAACAAAATATGTTCGCGCTCCCGCGCCTTCGCCAGCAGGAACGCCGTGCGCCGCCGCACCACCTCCGCCCTGTGGTCCAGGAACGCGCGAATCGCCCCATCCAGCGGCAGCTCCTTCGGCTGGCCGTTGTGCACCGCCAGAAAAATCATCGAAAAACTTTCCTGCATCTGCGTGTGCTTCCACAGCTGGTTCAGCACAATCTCATGTTGCGCCCCGCGCTTCAGCTCAATCGAGATCCGCATCCCATCGCGATCGGTAAAGTCCTTCACGTCCGCAATGTCGTCGATCACCTTTTCATTCACCAGCGCCGCAATCCGCTTCACCAGCACCGACGTGTTCACCTGGTACGGCACCTCGTGCACGATGATCGCCTGCCGCCCGCCCGGCATACTCTCCACCGTGCACTTCGCCCGCATCAGAAAACGCCCGCGCCCCGTCGCATACGCCTGCCGCACATTCGTCTTGCCAAACACAAACGCGCCCGTAGGAAAGTCCGGCCCCTGCACATGCTCCAGCACGATATCGAGATCGGTGCGCGTGTCCTCAGCATCCTTGCCCCGCGCCGCGTCGCGCTCCAGCAGCGCAACGCACGCATTCACCACCTCGGTCAGGTTGTGCGGAGGAATGTTCGTCGCCATCCCCACCGCAATCCCCGAGCTGCCGTTCACAATCAAATTCGGCACCCGCGCCGGCAGCACCGTCGGCTCCATCGAGCTCTCGTCGTAGTTCGGCGTAAAGTCCACCGTGTCCGAGTCGATGTCCGTCAGCATCTCGCCCGCCAGGCGCGTCAGCCGGCTCTCCGTATAGCGCATCGCCGCCGGCGGGTCGCCATCCACCGAGCCGAAGTTCCCCTGCCCATCCACCAGCAGGTACCGCAGGCTGAACGGCTGCGCCAGCCGCACCAT
>JBEKDS010000029.1:0-82958 GCA_050014235.1 Acidobacteriaceae bacterium | reverse complement strand
AGGTAGGAGGCGATGGAGTTGCGATCGATGCCCATGAAGCGGACGGAGAGGCCGGGGGTCTGCTCGCCGGGAAGGCCGGGCTGGAAGAGGCCGACGACGCCCTGGCGCTTCTCGCCGGTGCGCAGCAGGAGGATGTTGCTCTTGCCCGCGTCGTCGACCGTGAGCTTGTCGGACGGAATGAGCGGAATGCCGCGCCAGGTGAGGAAGGGCGAGCCGAAGATGGTGGCGGTGGGCGGAGGGACGCCGCGACGGGTGCACTCGCGGCCGAAGGCGGCGATGGCGCGGGGATGGGCGAGGAAGAAGGCCGGCTCCTTCCAGATTCTTGCGAGAAGCTCGTCGAGATCGTCGGGGGTGGGCGCGCCCTTGCGGGGCGCGACGCGTGATTGGGCTGTCACATTGTTGAGCAGGCCGTAGTCGGGGTTGTTGATCAGCTCATGCTCCTGGCGCTCCTTCACCTTCTCGACAGTGAGGCGCAGCTGCTCGCGAATCTGGTCGTGGGGATGGCTGTAGAGATCGGAGACGCGGGTGTGCACGTCGACGATGGTGGAGATGGCGCTGAGGGTATACTCGCGCGGCTTGTCTTCGTAGTCGACGAAGCTTTCGGGAAGCTGGCGCTCATCGCGTGCGCCGCAGGCTACGTCGATCTCCTCGTTCTTGGCTTTGTTCACGCGGTAGGTGCCCGACTCCACCGGCACCCAGGAGAGCAGTTGCACCAGCCAGCGGGGAGTGATCGCGGTAAGTTGAGGAGGGGTCTTGGTGGTGTTAGCTAACTGGCGTGCGGCTGTATCACCAAGCGAGCGGCGGGTTTCGTTTGCAGCCATGATTGTTGCTCCTTGAATTTCTTTGGTGCGGGAATTTCTCGGTGCGGAAATTTCTTGATGCGGGAATTTCCTGATGCGGGAGTTTCCTGATGCGGGAGTTTCCTGATGCGAGATGTCTGAGAATCGCGGGCGGCGCCCATTCGTTGCGGGCCGCGCAGTGTCGTTGATCCTGCACAAGGGTACTGCCATCGCGGGGAGGGGTGGAATGAGCGATCTATGTTATTTTGGTGAAAATGGCCGATGATGCATGGCGGGATGAGTGTTCTTCCTAACAATGTTAGGGGCATTGCCGCGATTGCCTGCAAAGAACGGCCAGCGGCGGATGCGGCACGGAGGGGCGTGTGAGCGAAGCGGAAGCACGGATGGACGATATCGATTGCGCAATCCTGGCGGAGTTGCAGGCCAATGCGCGTGTTCCATTCGCGGAGCTGGGGCGTCGCGTTGGGCTGTCGACGCCGGCAGCCATTGAACGCGTGCGGCGGCTGGAGGAGCGCGAGGTGATCCTGGGGTATCGCACGCTGGTTGATCCCGCCCGGGTGGGCTTGCCGGTGCGGGCGTTTGTGAAGGTAACGGTAGCCGGCGACAAGCTCGCGAAGTTTTCCAGCCTGGTGCGCACGCTGCCGGAGGTGCTGGAGTGCCATCGGGTGACGGGCGCTGAGTCCTTTATGGTGCAGGTTGCGGTGCGGGACGTGGCGCATATGGAGGAGGTCATCGATTCGATGATGCCGTATGTTGCGACCAACACTTCGATGATCCTTGCTTCGCCGGTCCCGTGGAATAGCATCCTGCCGGCGAGCCGCTATGGGCGGAAGCCGAGGCCGCGGAAGCGCGGATTGACGCAAGGATAGCGGCGGGCAAGACTAAGCTCTGAGAAGTGTCATGAGGCTACTTGGCCTAAGTGTCAATGGTGGCCGGCCGGTGCGTGGGGGATGAGGACGCAATTGTCGATGGGGATCGCATCCGATGCACAGCGAGCCGATGTTTTACGGGCCTTCCAGCGCTAGCGCACGGGGGCGAAAGGCAGGTGGCCGGAGCAGTGCTCTTAGAGCATTGAAAACATTGGCAGGGGCGAGAGGATTCGAACCTCCGACCGCCTGGTCCCGAACCCGATTCAGGCGTTTATTGAAACTTCCAAGGGTTGATCGCCTAACCGCGAACGTTAACGGCACCTTCGATTGCCCCGCTCTTCAACGCGGTCACGGATGTGGCCTTAGAGAGATCTCCTCCGTCGACTATCACGTTCTTCGTGCCTTGGCCTTCCAGCTGGAGGAAGACCGCTGTGGGCGTGAGCAAGCGGGGCGCGGTTATCAATACGTCCGACGACTCGATGAAGCGCAGCGCGGATTCGGCGGCGCTGTCACTCTGAATGCTGAGTCCCATGATCGAGGCGTTTGCAACGCGATCGAAGGTGAGCGCCGGCCGAGGATCCGGCGTCGCGGTCTGGAAGCGAACGCTTTGCAGTGAGACGCCGCGGCTGTTGCGGGCATAGAGGCCGTATGCCGGCATCGCGCCCAGGCTGAAGTATTCTCCGGCCACGTTGGGCAGGTCGCGCCGCGCCGCCATGTCCGCGGTGCCTCCTCCTCCGAAGGTCAGGTTGATGTTGCTGAACGAAATATCCTCGATCGCCGGATGGCGAGCATACCTGTGTCGATCCCCATGGGGACTGCTTGCCTTCTCTGTGCGCCACTGTTGGCTTGCGTTCATTGCCTTGGCCGCTCGAGGGTCACGCTCATCAACCCGATGACGACGTCGTTGGCGATGGTTCTTACCGTAAGGCTCCTGAGCTGCTTTGCCGGATCGAGCGCCAGGTCGAGGACGGTAGCAGCCCCGCCCTCAACCTCGCGTCCTTGTCCTTTGAATGCTGGAAGGCTAAGCAGCCGAACCTGACCCGTCTCGAGATCGACGCGGGGGGGTAAAGGGCCCTGCAACGGAAACTGATAGTCGTCGATAAAGTAGTCCTGGTCGATGGGCCACCAGGTCTCGGGATTTCTAAGCGCGAGCCTTGCCGACGTGCCGTCCGTATAGTTCACCAGGACTTCGCCATTGTCCATGCGACTCTGCATGAAGTTGGTGGAACCCGCCATGAGGAGGTAGGCGTGGGTTGCCGACCCAATCAAGGGGATGGTGGCTTCGCGGGGATAGTTGTCCCACTGCGAGGTAAAGACGATGTTGTTCGATCCGGGAGCAGAGGGCGTAGCGAAGAAGACCCCGTTGGGCACGATGAGCTTGCCGCCATGACCCGCAGCGACCTTACGCAGCCCCGTATCGTCGATTCGCGGCAAGGTCGTGAGATGGCCGGCCCAGGCGCCAGCCCCCTGGGACGGAAGCGCCAGACTGACCCCTGGAGAGCGAGGGGAGAGATACTTACCGGGGGCGAAGATTGCACTGACGCGATCATTGAACGCGCGCGTAAGATCCACGCTTTCGAGCGTGCCGCCTGAGCGGGGCGACTGCCAGTCAACAGGCTTCGCGATCGCAGCTGCCGGGGCCGCACGTTTTGGCGTCTCGGCCCACCATTGAAAGGCGCCGCTGGTGCGCTGCGTGAACCCCGCGTCGGTCTTGCCGGGAGTTGCTGCAGCGATGGTTTGCGGGGTGACACTTGTGCCGGACCAAACGATCTGAATCTGGGTGCTGGACGTTGCCTTGGTTGCGACTTCGAGGACTGGCCGACCGGCTGCCTCTGTGTCAACCCGCCAAGGCGCGTCGTGGCCGTTCACCTGCAGGTGCGCAATGGAAGTGAATGCCGCGGGAATGCGGAGCGTCAGATTGGAAAAGCGAGAGGCGGGCTGCGTGACCTGCCATGTGTCGACGCGTCCTCTGCGCACGAAGCTGACGCCAAGATCGGGGTGATCGAGCCGGGCGTGCGTCCAATCTTTGGGAAAGCCTGGCGAGATCGTGAGTGTTCCCGCGAGGGCATCGGGATGAACGCCGAAGAGGCCTTCGACGATGGCACGCGACATGGCTCCGGCACTGTCGCCGAAATCGCGCTGGCTCTCCCGGCGATAGTCGTCGTAGAGATCCATCGTCCCGACATTGCCGGGCGATATCCCCATATACATGCTGGCCAGCAATGCGCCCTTGGCGAGGGCATACGCGTCCTCGGCATGGCCGCCTTGCCACAATGCCAGGGCCGTGTGCATGTTCTCGTCCATTACGACGTTGTTGATCGACCAGGAATAAGGCATCCAGTCGGTCTCCGATAGGACGTGATATGGCGCATCGTTTGGCACGCCAGGTCCTTCCACTGGAATTGCGCGCAGATGAGTTTTAAGGGCGGTGCCCATCTGCCAGGCCTGGCGCGGCGTCGCTGCTTCTTCGTCTACCGTGTGATAAAAGTTCCAGAGCCCATAGTCCCGATGCACCAGCTGGTTGCCGAGCAGGTCTTTGTATTCGGCGAAGGCGCCATCCTCGGGCATCCACAGAAGAGCGTTCATGGCCTCTTCAATTCGATCGGCCTCTTCTGTGTACGGCCGCGGATCCGCGCCAACCAGGACAGCAATGCGCGCCGCCATGCGATTGGCGTAGACATTGTAGGCAGAGGCGTAGGCGCTGCCGCCGCCATCGTAGTAGAGATCGTCGCTTGCCCAGATCGTGGCATACGCCTCATAGAGCGGGAGCTTATTGGGCCCATATTCGCGCCGGAACAGGCGCCTCTCCCACGCGATATGCCGCTGAATCACCGGCCACACCTGACGCGCAAAGGCGACGTCACCCGTCCAGAGCAGGTGGCGAAACAGCGCGTCGATGAACACCATATTCATGTCATAGTGCGAATTCGACAGATCGCCGTTGGAGTGCAGTCCGGGTTCGTTGCGTGCGAGATTTGCCTGCTTGTCAGCGGGCGGGAGGGTGGCTGGGATGGGATCAATGTTTTGATTTGGAATCCACGTTTCGAAGTTCTGCCGTGCGCGCTCGTGCCAGCCAAGAGCGTCCAGGGAGTAGGGACCGCGCCAGCCGAGCAGTTTGGTGCGCCAGGCGATTGCGCCATGCATGATTGCGTGGGCATCGGTATCCCATAAGGCATCCTCCACCACGTTCAACGACGCCATGGCGGTGTCGAGATAGGGATCGGGCGTTTCGATGCGGACCTTGGTTCTCAGGTCGTCGAAGTGCTTCTCCGTCAGAGCAAATTGATCGGGCAGTTTTTCCCTATCGAAAGCGGGTAGCAGAGCCTCGGGCTTCGGCCGCGGCGAAGCGGCGGCTTTGGGAGTAGTGACATCGCGATAGACGTTCAGATCGCCGGCTGGCCCAGATCCATCGCTGACGCGCTGCAAGGAGAGCAACAGCGGATGGCCCGGCGAGAAGGGAGCAACGCCTACGACGATCGGGTGTGCGGGCGTCGTGGCCGGCTCCGACAGCAGCTCCGGCAAGTTGTTCCAGTTGTCTCCGTCTGCGACATGCTCGCTCCCGCCAGCGGGGGCGACTCCCACGATGGTTGCGTGCTGACTCTTCAGCGTGAAGCCCTGCGCGCCGATCGTGAAGGTGTTGCCGCCGGCGAACGCAGGCTGAAACTGGAAGTACTGGCTGATAGGAACTCTCTCAGTCCCAATGTCGCCGTCTCTCGAGCCGCGCTGGCCATTGACTCCTCCATAGGCCCAGACAAGCTGTGCGTTGGCGAGATTTTTCGCCTGCGCGCGAACGATCAGACCTTCGGTATCGGCATACGCCAACACCTCGACCGTAATGACCGCCGCCGGGCCGAACGCATTGTCCCGAACCGTGTAGATGAGTTCCCCAGGCCGATACCTGGTGGCGACGCGGCTTGCGTCCTTCAGCCACTTCAGGACACTGGCGGTCTTAATCCCAAGGCGCAGATTGCCGCCCCGCCCCGGCAGGTACAGGATGAACTCCGGCTTGTCTCCGCCGTCGACGCGGAAGGCCGTATTGCCGCCATACAGTGACCGGTTGAAGAACTCGGGTCCGTTGGCAATGACGAAGTCCCCGTTCTCCGGGCGGTAGCGCAGCGGTCTTCCTATATTGCCGACCAGATTCGGATGCAACCCCGATGTCGAGGAGATCGCCGTAGACGCCGTGGGAGCCTGGGCGCGCAGGATCGGCTCCCCGATAGCAAGGGAGGTAGTTAGAGCGAGCACGCATAGAGTCTTAGAACCCGCCATTGTGGAAGCCTTTGGGGAGCGACGCCTCTTAGAATAGGGTGAGTGAATTCAAGCTGCCTCTAAGAAGTGTCTATCTTCGAATGTAGTCGAACCAGAGGAGACTGTCCGAATTCGGCAAGGTGGTCGAGATTGGAGATCATTTAAAAACGCATTGAATCCGATACTCCGCACTCAACATGACGGACCACACCACTTAAAGTCTCGTCTCGCGGTTGTCCCTTGGGATTCCAACTCCTGCAGGCTGGCCGTGAGAAGCTTATTCAAGGCGGAGGGAATTGCGCGCCTGAGTTGGCTCAACCGAGCCGGAAAGTCCATGGCGCTCCAATAGAACGAACGCGGCTTAGTCCAACAATGGAAACGACGGTACACGTATTTCGAGGGCCCCGTCAACAGAGTAAGAACCGCTTCTCTGAAGCGCTGACCTTCCGACGTGAAGGCTTGATTTCTGTCGAGGGCCAGAGTAAACCTCTACTTTAAAGCAAGGCGAGTGAACCGCGATATCCGAGGCTTGGGTCGCTGTCACGAAGCGGGCGGTTCAATCTGGGCTGGGCCGGTTGATCGATACGGCGCCCATTCGCAACAGCGACTGTTCTTCTGCAATGGACGTATCTTTTCCGGATCGCTGGTCCGGTGTTTGTTGACGACCGTCCCTAACGCATAAGTCGAAGTCCAGTTTGCATGTGGAGCGTCGTGGTTGTGCGCGCCGCGGACTTGGCGTGGCAGCTTCGATATGACACCGCCGGCGATCGCGCATGCCAGTTGTCGCCGCTCATGCCGTGAGGAATCCTGCCTCGCCCCCTTTGTTCGACGCTCCTCACGGCAATATGCCTCGCCTATGTGCGCTCCCAACTTAGATCGGGCAGCCCCCCGGAGGTCCGTGCATTACGGCCTTCGGAGTGACGGGCGTCAATCAACCGTCGGGGGATATGCGTCATCAATTCGCTGGCTATAACTAACTATTTCACGGTTTCCGGCAGCGGTTATGCCTACTGGGCGCGCAATAATTACACTCTCAACGACGATTTTCACTGGATAAAGGGCACCCACGACATAGGATTCGGCGGACACGTCGAGCTGTCTAAGATGGATATAAACAACGTCGGCAGCACGCCTGGCACGTTCGCGTTCAATACCGAAACGGATACCGGTGTCGTCACCAACGGCCCCAACGCCATAGGGAACGCCATGGCCGGCTTCCAAATGGGCTATCTGAGCGCATTTGGCCAGGGGGGCAGCGAGAATCTTGCCGACCGAAACCATTTTCCCGGCCTCTATGTCCAGGACCAGTGGAAGGTAAATCACAAAGAAGCTTCACAAATCGTTCTGCAGCTGCGGCTGGTTCCGGACGCTTCCACTCAGAAGCCCCGCGGCGCATTTTAGAGATCTAAGTACACAGAAGATGCGATACGGAGAGCGGCTCTAGGAACCGGTCAATATGCCTTGACAGGCTTGCTGCCTCGGCCTTTGCGTTCGATCTAGGTCTCAACGGGATTGAGGATAAGCAAAAGACGCAGTGTGCCCGCTGACTCGTCCGAGGCATTCAACGTCAGTCGCCGTCGCAGATTGCTCCACCCCGCGTCTCGAATAATCTACGAGTCTGCGAAGATCGTCCATTCTGCATCCGGATGGGATTTTGGCGAGCCACAGCCGTATCTTGTCGATTTTTAAATGGTCGGGGCGAGAGGATTCGAACCTCCGACCCCCTGGTCCCGAACCAGGTGCGCTACCAGACTGCGCTACGCCCCGATGTTTGCTGCTCTCTGGTGGATGCCGGCTGCCGAGACGCGCTCAAAAAGAAGAGCGTGGGTGCGGGCGGGTGCGGTCTGAAGAGATCCGGCCCGGGGAGGGCGGAGGATCGCGGTGCCGACTTGGGTAGTTTAGCAGAGATTGGGGCGAAGAGGGTTGTCGCGAGTGGTTTGGACGGGCCGGAGGCGCGGTGCGTGTGGCCGCTCCAAGGGGCGGATATATACTTGAAAGAGCGCCATTTTTGAGAGGGGCGCGGTGTCCTGGGAGGCTTGCGAAGTTGGCTTTGTCAATGACGGAGGGGCTCCACGGCCGCTCCTGCGCGGCTGGCCTCTGGTGCTGGTTGGTGCTGGTCGCTGGTTCGTGGCGGGCGCGGTGCTCATCTGTTCTGTATCGCGGTTTTTTCCTCTCGCGGCTCTTCTATATATAGAGGCGCGTTTTCCGCAGACCGAATGGGAGTTGAGGCGGCGGGAGCTCAGACGGGACGGCAGGTTCTTTGAGCGGCATTTTTTGCAGGAGCGGTGCTGGTTGCGGGATGTGATGGAGAGTTCGACGTTGATGACGACTTTGGCGGCGGTGGCAGACCGGGAGCAGGTGGCGGGCGCGGGGCATGAGGGCCGTGCGGCGGATGCGGTGCGTGGGGTGCGCGCGGCGGACGCAGCGGGTGCGGCGTGTGCGGCGCGGCTGAACCACTTGCAGACGCTGGAGGCGGAGAGCATCTCGATCCTGCGCGAGGCGACGGCGGAGTTTGCGCGGCCGGTGATGCTGTACTCGATCGGCAAGGACTCGTCGGTAATGCTGCGGCTAGCGCAGAAGGCGTTTTATCCGGGGAAGATTCCGTTTCCGCTGCTGCATATCGATACCAGTTACAAATTCCCGGAGATGATCCGCTTCCGCGACGAGTATGCGCGGGCGATTGGCGCGGAGCTGATTGTGCACCGCAATGAAGCGGCGATTGCGGCGGGGGCGAACCCATATACGCTGGGCACGCAGAATTGCTGCGGGTTGCTGAAGACGCGCAGCCTGCTGGATGCGCTGGAAGAGGGCGGGTTCGATGCGGCGTTTGGCGGGGCGCGCAGGGACGAGGAGAAGAGCCGGGCGAAGGAGCGCGTGTATTCGTTTCGCGATTCGGCGGGGACGTGGGACCCGAAAAACCAGCGGCCGGAGCTGTGGAGTTTGTACAACTCGCGGCTGAAAAAGGGCGAGAGCATCCGGGTGTTTCCGCTGTCGAACTGGACGGAGCTGGACATCTGGCTGTATCTGTATGCGGAGAAGATTCCGATTGTGCCGCTGTACTTTGCGAAGGCTCGGCCGATTACGGTGCGCGGAGGCGCGCTGACGCTGGTGCATGAGGGGATGCAGCTGATGCCGGGGGAGAAGGCGGAGCCGATGATGGTGCGGATGCGGTCGCTGGGATGCGCGCCGTGTACGGGTGCGATCCGCAGCGAGGCGGACACCCTGCCGAAGATTATTGAAGAGCTGATTGGGTTCCGGCGGAGCGAACGGGAGAACCGGGCCATCGACCACGATGAGGAGGGGTCGATGGAGGTGAAGAAGCGGGAGGGGTATTTCTGATGAGCGCTGCGGGTGTGGGGATGGTCGAGGCGGCGGCTCCAGTGCGGTCGTTCGAGGAGTTTCTCGAAGGGCATCTGGGGCAGGAGATGCTGCGCTTCACGACCGCGGGCAGCGTGGATGACGGCAAGTCAACGCTGATTGGGCGGCTGCTGCACGACACCAAGAGCGTGTATGAAGACCAGCTAGCGGCGGTGAAGAAGAGCCGGGTGAACCGCGCGGCAAATGGGCATGTGGATTTTTCGCTGCTGACGGATGGGTTGAAGGCGGAGCGCGAGCAGGGGATCACGATCGATGTGGCGTATCGTTACTTTTCCACTGCCCGGCGGAAGTTCATCATCGCGGACACGCCGGGGCATGAGCAGTACACGCGGAACATGGCTACGGGGGCCTCGACCGCGGATGTGGCGATTATTCTGATCGACGCGCAGGCGTTTGCGCGCGCCGGGGGGCTGCTGCCGCAGTCGCGCAGGCACACGTATATTGCGTCGCTGCTGGGGATTCCGCATGTGGTGGCGGCGGTGAACAAGATGGACCTGGTGGGTTACTCGGAGGCGAGCTTTGCGGCGATCTGCGCGGAGTTTCGCGCGCTGTGCGAGCAGTTGGGGATTGCGGATGTGGCGATGATTCCGGTGAGCGCGCTGGAAGGCGACAATGTGGTGACGCCGAGCGCAGCGATGGGGTGGTACAGCGGGCCGACGCTGCTCGAGTATCTGGAGACGGTGCCGCTGGCGTTGGCGGAGACGACGGGGCCGATGCGGTTTCCGGTGCAGCTGGTGCTGCGGCCGGACGCGAGTTTTCGCGGGTTTGCCGGGCAGGTGGCGCGGGGGACGCTGCGCGCGGGCGACCGGGTGATGGCGCTGCCCTCGCGGCGCGAGACAAATGTGCGCAGAATTGTTACGTATGACGGGGACCTGCGGGCGGCGTCGTATCCGCAGAGCGTGACGGTGGAGTTGGAGGATGAGATCGATCTGAGCCGCGGCGAGATGCTGGTGGCGGCGGAAACCGCGGGCGAGGCAGAGCCTGAGGTGAGCAGCCGGTTTCGCGCGATGGTGGTGTGGATGAATGAAGAGCCGCTTGTGGTGGGGCGGACGTACATCGCGAAGCACACGACGCGGACGGTGCGGGCGACGGCGCGGGCGATTGAATTCAGGGTCGATGTGAACAGCCTGGAGCGGGGGGCGGCGGATGCGCTGGCGATGAATGAGATTGCGGAGGTGGAGTTCGAAACCAACCTGCCACTGTTTTTCGACAGCTATCGCGAGTGCCGGTGGACCGGGTCGCTGATTCTGATCGATGCGCTGACGAATGCCACGGTGGGCGCGGCGATGATTGTGGGGCCGGCGGATGGCGCGGCGGGTGGAGCAGGTGAGGCGCTGGAGACGGCGTTGATTGTGGTGCCGGGGAGGGCCGAGGTTGCGGGGCTAGTGAAGGATGGGCTGGTGGCGCGGGGCGAGCGGGCGGTGGTGATTGACGATGAGCTGATCCCGGATGGGGCGGTTGCGGCGGTGGTGCGGGCGCTGGAGCTGGCGGGGGTGGTGGCGGTGACGGCGCGACGACTGACGGCGGAGAGGGTGAAGGAGATTGAGGGGTTTGCGGCGGGTTCGGTGGCGATGGAGGAGGGCGAGGACGCCGAGGAGATTGTGCAGCGGATTGCGGGGAAGGGATGAATGTGATCGAAACGGTTACGAATGCGGCGGGCGCTCTGCCAACTGTAACTGAAGAAGTTACAGAATATGAGACGCTGGGTGCGGAGGCGCTGGTGGAGGAGGTTGTGCGCGAGGCGGCGAGCGCGCCGGTGTGCCTGACCAGCAGCTTCCAGACGGAGGACATGGTGGTGCTGCACATGTTGCGGCTGCACCTGCCGGATGTGCCGGTGATTTTTTTGGAGACGGGGTACCACTTCAAGGAGCTGCTCGAGTATCGCGACCGGATGACGGTGGAGTGGGGTTTGAATCTGGTCAACGCGCTGCCGAAGACGACGCTGAAGGAGCATGAGGCGCAGCATGGGTTGCTGTATATTGTGCAGCCGACGGAGTGCTGCGCGATCCGCAAGGTGGAGCCGCTGATGCGGTCGCTGGAGCCGTTTGACTGGTGGTTTACGGGGCTGCGGCGGGAGCAGTCGCCGACGCGCGCGGGGCTTAAGAAGGTGGAGGACCACAGGACGCCGACGGGCAAGCGGATGAAGAAGGTGAGCGTGCTGGCGGACTGGACGATGGCGCAGGTGGATGCGTATGCCGAGGCGCAGGGGATTCCGCGGCTGGAGCTCTACGATCGCGGATATACGAGCATTGGGTGCGAGCCGTGCACGGCGATTCCTGAGGCGGGCGCGGATGCGCGCAGCGGGCGCTGGGGCGGCAAGAAGCTGGAGTGCGGCATCCATACTTTTTCGGAGAAGATGTAGCGGAGTTTCCTCTCCTGGCGCGGAGGAGTTGTGGCGGAGCGAAGACGGATCGTGAGGCAGTGGCGGGAGGGCGGTGCGCGGGCGCTGGTGACGCTGGTGCGCGCCGAGGGATCGTCCTACCGCAGACCGGGGGCGCATCTGCTGGTGGGCGTGGAGGGTGCGTACGCTGGGTCGATCAGCGGAGGGTGCCTGGAGGCGGAGGTGGTGCGCAAGGCGGGGTGGATGGTGCGCGGGGGGGCACGAGTGGAGCGCTATTCGACGATGTTTGACGATACGGCGGAGATTCCGTTTGGGCTGGGGTGCGGCGGGGTGGTGGACGTGCTGATTGAGCCGGCGGAGACTGCCGAGTGTGTAGCTTATCTGGGTGCGATGGAGCGGGCGCTGGGTGGGAGCGCTTCTGTGGTGGTGACGTGGCTGCCGGAGGAGGGGCGGAGGCTGGCGCGGGCGGTGTTTGGGGCGGATGGCAGAGTGGCGTTTGCGAGTGAGGCGCTGAGTGCGGGAGAGATTGCTTCGGTGCGGGTTACAAATGCGGCGGCGATTGCTTCAAATTGGGTTACAAATGTGGAGACGGGGGTCCTGACGGGCACTTCGCATGTGTTTGTGGAGCGGGTAAGCGCACCGCAGAGGCTGTTTGTGCTGGGCGCGGGGGACGATGCGATGCCGGTGGTGCGGATGGCGGCGCTGCTGGGATGGAATGTTACGGTGGCGGATGGGCGCGCGCAGATGGCGCGGCGGGAGCGGTTTCCCGAGGCGGAGCGGGTGGTGGCGGCGGCGGATGTTGCGGGGATGGGTGTGGGACCGCGGGATGCGGCGGTGGTGATGTCGCATAGTTATGAGCAGGACCGAAGGTACCTGACGGGGCTGCTGCGCGATGGGTTTGGCGGGTTTATCGGGCTGCTGGGCGCGGCGCACCGCAGCAGTTTGCTGGTGAGCGAGGCGGCGGCGGCACTGGGGTTGAACGTGGACGAGTGCTGCGCGCGCATCCATGCGCCGGTGGGGCTGGACCTTGGCGGCGATGGGCCGGAGGCGATTGCGCTGGCGGTGGTGGCGCAAGTGCAGGCGTGGGCGCAGGGCAGGGAGGGCGCGGCGCGCCGGCTGACGGCGGAGTTTGTGGCGGAGCAGATTGCGCGGGGTGGGGCGTCGCAATATTTGCGGGCGCAGTGCGCGGTGGATTTGCCGAGCGTATGAGGGCGGCGGTGGTGCTGGCGGCGGGGGCTTCGACGCGGCTGGGCGAGCCGAAGCAATTGGCGATGGTGGGCGGAGAGCGACTGCTGGAACGGGCGGTGCGCGTGGCGCGTGAGGCGGGATGCGTGCCGGTGGTGGTGGTGCTGGGCGCGCGGGCGGAGGCGATTCGTGCGGCGTGCGGGTTGGGCGACGCGATGGTGGTGGTACATGAGGGATGGGGCGAGGGGATGGGCGCTTCGATTCGCGTGGGGGTTCGTGCGTGTATGGATGCGGTGGGCGATGCGGAAGGGGTGGTGGTGATGACCTGCGACCAG
The DNA here is from genome assembly GCA_050014235.1 of Acidobacteriaceae bacterium. Taxonomy (GTDB): domain Bacteria; phylum Acidobacteriota; class Terriglobia; order Terriglobales; family Acidobacteriaceae; genus Edaphobacter. Next base: position 69,802 of record JBEKDS010000029.1, on the reverse strand, counting down.
CCGGCGGTGACGGCGGAGCATCTGCTGGTGTTGATGGCCACAGGCGAGACGACGGCTTCGGGGTATGCGGGGCGGCGTGGGGTCCCGGCGTATTTTCCGGCAGGGATGTTTGGGGTGTTGCTGGAGCTGAAAGGCGATGCGGGCGCGCGGGAGTTGTTGCGCGAGGCGCGGGTGGTGGAGTTGGTAGGTGGGGAGTTGGATGTGGATACGGCGGAGGGGTTGGCGGAGGCGCGGCGGGTGTTTGGCTAAAGGTTGCGGAGGAATTCTTCGAGGAGGTTGGCGGCGACGGCGGCCCGGTATTTTGCGGTGGAGCGGATGTCGTCGATGGGGCGGGCCTCGGTGGCGAGGGCGGCGCGGGCAGAGGCGATGAGGGTGGGGAGGGTTGCGGGGGTGAGGGGTTGGTTGAGGAGGGCCTGTTCGGCGGCGGTGCAGCGGGTGGGGGTTTCGCGCAGGCTGGCGGCGCCGATGCGGATGTCTGTTATCAGGCGTGCGTCGCCTACGGCTCCGCTCGCGGGTTTCGCGGGCTCAGTTGTGCGGGCGAGGCAGGCGAGGGCGATCTTGGAGATGGCCTGGGCGTCGCGGGCGCCAACTTTGCGGATGTAGGTTTTGTAACCGGAGAAGTTACGTTTGATGGAGATGCTGTGGAGGAGTTCCTCGGGGCGGAGGGCGGTTTTTTTGTAGCTAAGGTGAAAGCCGGTGTAGGGGATGGTGCGGGTTCCGGACGAGGAGATGACGGTGAGCGTGGCGTCGTAGGCGAGGAGGGCCGGGGGTGAGTCGGCGGCGGGGGATGCGTTGACGATGTTGCCGCCTATCGTCCCGCGGTTCTGGTTGGCGATGGAGCCGGTCCAACTGGCCGCCTGACTCAGCAGCGGAAAGTCGCTCGCGATTACAGCGTTGCGGCGGATATCAGTGAAGGTGGCTCCGGAGCCGATGGTGATGGTGGTGGGCGTGACCTCGATGAAGCGGAGTTCGCGGAGATGGTTGATGGAGAGGAGGTGCTTCTGCGGGAGGCGGCCGGCGGAGAGGGCGACCATGAGTTCGGTGCCACCGGCGATGGGGGTGTGTTTGCCTAGCGACAATAGGGCGAGCGTCACTTCGAGCGTGGGAGCCGCTTCTAGTCGGAACTCTGAGACATTCGATCGCATAGTCGCTGGCCTCCTCCTTACTTCAAACTTAACGTGTAACCGCTTGGAAGAATTGCCCGATCTGCGAGGACCACATCATTTTCGACGGGAATGCGAATTTCGGGAACTTCGTTAAATCTAATTATGATGATGAAACTGAATGGACCTTCTAGGCTCATTGAGTTTTCCAGTTTAGTTCCGTCCTGTGTGATTGATAGGTTGGGAACATCGAAGTTATCGCCGTATTCGTGCCCACGCAAGAAGAGCCGCTGTTTGATCAGCTTTTCAGTACCATATTGCAGCGACGGTATCTCCTCGCCGTCTATCGCGCCGAAGCTGATATAGCGGGTTTGGGTGTAACCTTTGCCGTTATAACCGCCGTCGATTCTGATAAGGCCCGAGTCCTCTGTGATACTCCTTTCGTCCGGTTGGCCGTTTGAGACGTATAGGCGCTTTCCGTTTAGAAGACTGTAATAGATGCTCTGGAAAGGAGCACTACAGCATGGCACTCTTGATACTTGGAACAGATCAAGACCCGGTAAGGAGCGACCGCTGTTTCCCGGAGCGTTAAATGTCCAAAGGGTCTTCTGGTCTCCGGGTTTATGAGTCGCGGTTACCGTTACCGTCCCGTTGATGCCTTCCCGGCCTTCAGACCACTCGTTGTGATCTATTTGACGGACGAGAAGCTGGGAGTAACTCCGACCGTCATCGCTTTGAAGCCGGATGAAATCGAATGCAGCATTTTCGGTGACAAATGTATCTCCTCCGGGTGCGTGCTTGATCCAGGCGCGTGATTCGCTGATAGCCACATTGTGTGGTGCTTGCTTCTGGGCACGAGAACTCAGCCCGGTTGATGCGAGACATATAGAGAAGAATGCCACTATCGATTTCATGGACGGCTCCGTTGACTCATAGCAGCCTTGGATTGGCGACTTGGAGCATGATAGCAATGGCATCTGCGATGCTAGGCCGTTATGGGACTAACGGGCTTGCTGTGGCGGCGGCTTGGACGGCGGAGAAGATGCGCATGTAGCCGGTGCAGCGGCAGAGGTTTCCGGCGAGGCCTTCCTGAATTTGTAACAAGGTTGGTTGCGGATATTTTTCGAGGAGGTGGTGGGTGGCGAGGATCATCCCTGGGGTGCAGATGCCGCACTGGGCTCCGCCTCGCTCCAGGAAGCATTGCTGGATTGGATGGAGTTTTTCGCCGGATTGGGTGAGATGCGCGAGGCCTTCGATGGTGGTGATGCGGGCGCCTTCGGTTTGCAGGATGGGGACGAGGCAGGAGTTGACGAGTTCGGCGTGTCCGTCGCCGCGGTCGAGCAGGACGGAGCAGGAGCCGCACTCGCCTTCGCCGCAGCCTTCCTTGGCGCCGGTGAGGTGGAGGTCCTCGCGGAGGACGTCGAGGAGGCGCTTCATTGGCGGGGCGTTGACCGTCGTGCGTTGACCGTTGACCGTGAATTGGATCGTCGTCGTCATCGCATCCCCGGCGGATCGGGCGGGTCGAGGGTGTAGTAGTTGACGGACTCGCTGGTGAAGTCCGCGAGGGTTGGTGTGGTCCTGAGCCGGCCGGCAGCGGCTTGATTGAGTTGCCAACTGTAGGTGGATTTGAACGGGAAGGCTGGGACGGGTTGGACGACAATCTGTCCGTATGCCTTGCCTTCGCCGCGAAGGAAGACGTAGCTGGTGTTGTCGATGCGGCCCTTCAGCTTGAGGGCGGCGGCGGCGATGGTGTCCCGGCCGAGAACGATTCCGTCGCGCGTGGCGAAGGTGCCGCCGGGCTCAACGATGAAGTTGACGGAGCCGGCGACGCAAGGGCCACCGGGGCGGACGAGCACCCGGATAGTCAGCGGGCCCTGCTTCCAAACGTGTGCGGGGCCTTCCTGCGAGGCCTCTTTACCGTAGCTGGCTCGGAGTTTTTCGCAGGTATCGCCGGGTTTGATCGCCGGGAGCTGTGCTGCGGCGGCGTGGGCGATGAGGCAGATCGCTGCGGCAAAGGAGAGGGTTCTCATACGGGCACCTCGACGCGGGTGTCGCGATCGATGCGTGGATTGAGGTCTTCGGTGCCGGAGTCGGCGGTGCGGGTCATGCGCTCGAAGATGTCTTCGGGGAGGAGGGGAACTTCGGTGAAGGAGATGCCGGTGGCGTGTTCGATGGCGTTGAGGATGGCGGGGGCGGGGCCGTCCATGGGCAGCTCGCCGATGCCTTTGGCGCCGGAGGGGCCGTGGATCGAGGGGACCTCCTCGAAGTGGACGTGGATGGGCGGCAGGTCGGCGGAGGTGGGCATGATGTAGTTGGTCATCTGGTTGTTGCGCATCAGGCCGTCGACGTAGACGCATTTTTCGTAGAGTGCGTAGCCGATGCCCTGGGCGACGCCGCCCTCGATCTGGCCGGCGGCGAGGATGGGGTGGATGACCTTGCCGACCTCCTGCAGCGCGTGGAATTCTTTGACCTCGACGGAGTAGGTGCGGGTGTCGACGGCGACCTCGGCGACGTAGACGGCCCAGGCGTAGGTGGGGTAGGCGTCGCCTTTGTAGGCGTCGTCGTCCCAGAAGACGGAGGAGCCGGGGGGGAGTTCGTAGCGGGCTTCAGCGGTGAGGGGACCGTGGTCGCGTAGGTAGGCGATGGCGGCGGCGCGGAAGTCGCCGAAAGCAGGTCCTTCGCTGCGCTCAGGATGACAGTCTCTTAAATAGGGGGCGAGGGTGGAGAGGAGGCTTTGCGAGGCGCGTTCGACGAGCTTGCCGACGATCATGGCGGTGCGGCTGGCGACGGTGGGGCCGGAGTTGGGGACGACCGCGGTGTCGGGTTGGGCCACGAGGACTTCGTCGTAGGGGATGCGGAGGGTTTGGGCGCAGACCTGGGAGAGGATGGTGTTGGTGCCCTGGCCGAATTCGGTGGAGGAGACGAGGATGTTGGGGCGGCCTTCAGCCGTGAGTTCGATTTTGACGAGAGAGTTGAGGCGGCGTTCGCCGGAACCGGTGAAGCCAGACCCGTGCATGAAGGCGGCGAAGCCCATTCCACGCTTGATGGGGGAGGTGGGGTTGGTCGAGTCGAACTCGGTGCGCTTGGCGTGGTAGTTGGATTCGGCGAGGGCGCGGGTGAGGAGGTGCTGCATGTCGACCTTGTCGGTGAGGTGCTGGCCGGTGGCGGTCTTCATGCCGGTATCGAGGAAGTTGCGGCGGCGGAGTTCTTCGGGGGTGAGGCCGACGACCCTGGCGATCTTGTCCATGTGGCGCTCGAGGGCGAAGAGGGACTGTGGCGCGCCGAAGCCGCGGAATGCGCCGTGGGGCGCGACGTTGGTCGCCATCGCCTTGGCGCGGACGGTGAGGTGCGGCCAATGGTAGGGGCCGGGCGCGTGGATGCAGGCGCGGGAGAGGACGACGGGTGAGAGCGTGACATAGGCGCCGCCGTCGATGACGACCTCGATCTGGCCGGCGAGGAGTTTGCCGTCGCGCGAGACGGCGGTGCGATGGCGGGTGCGGGAGGGGTGGCGCTTGGTGGTGGCGATGAGGTCTTCGGCGCGGTCGTAGGTGATTTTGACGGGGTGGCCGGACTTCATCGCGAGTAAAGCCGCGTGCGAGCCGATGACGGAGGGAAAGTCTTCCTTGCCGCCGAAGGCGCCGCCGGTCTCGGTCTGGATGACGCGGCATTTTTCGGCGGGGAGGTTGAAGACGAGCTCGAGCGCGTGGACGACGTAGTAGGGGCACTGCATGCAGCCGGAGACGCAGACGGATTCGAGCGGGCCGTCTGTTCCTGATCCCGCGGCGCGGAAGGCCTCGGCGATGATGCCGTTGTTCTCGATGTAGAGCTGTTCTTGCGCGCCGGTGCGGTACTCGCCTTCGACGACGTAGTCGGCGGACGCGAAGATTTTTTCCATCTCGGCGTCGGCGAGGGGTTCGTCGCCCTTCTGCATCAGGTAGGTCTTGAAGGTGTTGGGCGCGTGGTGTTTGGGATCGTCGCCGTGCCAGATGATTTTGGCTTCGTCTCCGGCGGCACCGGCCTCGGAGTCTTCAATGGTGAAGACGCCGGGGTACTCTTCGTAGTCGATATGGATGGCGGCGAGGGCGGCGAGGAGGGCGGATTTTTCGGGGTGGGCGAGCAGGAGGATGGGCTCGGCGGGGTGGTTGATGAATTCGGCGGCGAGGCAGGGGTGGTCCTTGGTGAGGTGGATGATGGTGTTCTCGCCGGGGATGTCGGCGGCGGTGACGATGGTGTATTGCGTCCAGTCGATTTCGGGCGCGTAGGCGATGGACTTGATTCGACCACGCGCAATGGTCGAACGCACCGTCGCACCGTGCCACATGCCGGGGAGGGTGATGTCGTCGATATATTGGGCGCGGCCCGTGACTTTGGCGCGGCCCTCCTTGCGGATGGGGGATGTGCCGACGATGGGGCCGGGTTCGGGCATAGGGGTTTGACGATTTAGGGTATCCGATGAGGATAGAACGAAACGGCGGTGAAGGGAATAGAGGTCCGTCGCGTAGGCCAGATAAGGCTGTGGGCGACCTTGCCGAATCGCGGCCCTCAGGGGGAATGGATAGGGACCTGCCTCTAAAGCTTTGCCGCCTCAGCAGCTTTCGCTTGTGACTCTTCCGGCTTTCCCATTGCTGATAGCACCTGGGCATGGAAGTTAAGCAGCCCCTTTAACACTGGCACGTACTGATGCTTAACGAAATCGGCGTCCATTTTGGACATTTCGGCGATGGCGCTTCTCTCAAAATCCTCTGATTTACTGAGATCGTCCGAAGCGGAAGCCAAGTCACCGATCTGCGCCTCGACCTGCGCGCGGACGCCGTATGCGGCGCTTGAGCCGGAGCCGTCGTCGTGTCCCTGTGCGACCACGGAGACGGCCTTATTTGCGTAGTCGAGTGCTGCCTCAAGTTTCTTATCCCGCCGCATTGCGGTTGACGCATAAACAAACGCACTGCGGCGTTCGATGAAGCGCTCCTGATCGGAAAAAGTTTGCGCAACTTCCGCCGCCTGTTTGCAGGCATCTGCCTGTTGGTCGGGATCTACGTTGGAGGAGACCGCTTTGACACAAGCCTGATTTAGTGGAAAGAATCTGGACGCGATCGTTTGATCGTTCGGATTCACAGGTGCGGGCAGGTCGAATCTGATCGTCACGGTCGTCGATGTGGAAACTGGCTTGCCGTCAATCAAGGGTGGTTCGTAAATCCACTGTTTTACGCAGTCCTGCGCGGAGCCTGCGAGCATGGGCGGGCCGCTTAGCGTCTTCGTGTTGGTGACGCGGCCATCTTTTCCAATCTCGATCTGAAGCTTTACCTGGCCCGAGACGTGGGCAGCCCTGGCGATCGGAGGATATACGGGGTCAGTCTGCTTCACGATGCGAAGATTGGGCGAGTCTGAAGAAGCGTTTTGAGAGTCTTGTGCATGCTTGGTGACGGAGACGAGCAGGATGGGCAGGAGGAGGAGCGTTCGCAATGGGGACTCCGGTAAGCGATGAGAACAACCTTCGACATAGGATTCTACTTATATTCAGGGGCGAGGGACGGCGAATTTATACTTGGTGGGTTTGGATGATGGGGTTCGGAGGGATTCGTGGGCGCGTTGATTGATGCGATCGATGTGAAGCGGAAGGCGACGTTTGAGTTTGAGAATGTGCCGTATGCGTGTCTGGAGGCGGAGGTGACCAGCCCGACGGCGCGCGGCGGGCAGACGCTGGTGCGGCTGAAGATGCGCAACCTGCTGACCAGCGCGGTGTTTGAGAAGACCTTCAAGGCGAGCGACAAGTTCAAGGAGCCGGACCTGGAGCTGGTGCCGGTGTCGTATCTGTATCGCGATGGCGATGGGTCGCACTTTCTGGACCAGGAGAGCTACGAGACGCTGACGCTGGGCGAGGAGATGGTGGGCGGGGCGCGGGAGTATCTGGTGGAGGGCGCGCTGCTGCAGCTGCATAAGTACAACGGCAGGCCCATCGCCCTGCAGCTGCCGATCTTTGTGGAGCTGGAGGTGGTGGAGGCGGAGCATGGAGGCAAGGGCGACTCGTCGAGTGGGAGCGGGACCAAGATGGCGCGGCTGGAGACGGGCCTCGAGCTGCGGGTGCCGCTGTTCATCAAGCAGGGAGAGAAGGTGAAGGTGGCGACGGAGACGGGGGAGTTTGCGGGGAGGGCGTGAAGGCAGTTGTGGGTTGGTAGTTGGTAGTTGTGAGTTGTGAGTTGTGAGTAATGACGCCCAGGTGGAATGGGTTGGTGTGGGGCGTGTAGAATTTGGCGGCGTTGGATGCGGAGTTTTTTTGAAATCTCCTAGAGGCAAACTTCTATGACGATATTTGGGCGGATTGGTGTGGTGTGTGCGGCGGTGATGGTGGGTTTGGCGCTGCCGGTAGGGGTGGGAGCGCAGGGTGCAGCGGGTGGTCCGGGTGCGGGAGCTGCTCCGGCTGCCGCGGGTGGGGCGATGCCGGCGCGGCCGCAGGGGCCGCGGAACCCTCCGTCGCTGATGCAGCCGCTGTCGCCGCCGATCGATTTGAAGTTCGATTTCAGCGCGGGGGCGGCGAAGGAGGGGTACACGCGGGTGACGCCGGGGGCGGTGTACTCGGATGATGTGGGCTATGGGTATGAGCCGGGCGCGACCGTGACGAACGGCGACAACGGCCAGACCACGACCAGCGACAAGCCGTTTCTATTTTCGGCGAAGGTGCCGGAGGGCGACTTCAATGTGATCGTCACGTTCGGCGACTCGACGGTGGCGACGACCACGACGCTGAAGGCCGAATCTGGCCGGTTGATGATCGTGCGCGACGAGGTGCCTGCGGGGAAGGTGGAGACGCGTACGTTTACGACCAATGTGCGGACGCCGCACCTGCCCAAGCTGCCGATGAATGCGACGGGGCGCGAGGAGGTGAGCCTGGACCAGTTCGACCCGAGCAGCGCGCATGACTGGGACGACAAGCTGACGGTGGAGGTGGTGAGTCCGCATGCGGCGCTGCGCTCGATTGAGATTGTGTCGGCGCCGACGGCGATTACGGTGTTTCTGGCGGGCGATTCGACGATGACGGACCGCGACTACGGCGCGGGCGTGAGCTGGGGGCAGATGCTCTCGGCGTTCTTCAAGCCGGGCGTGGCGGTGGCGAACAATGCGCAGTCGGGCGAGACGATGAAGTCGTTTATGAATGCGCTGCGGCTGGACAAGATGCTGAGCCAGATGAAGAAGGGCGATTACCTGTTTATGCAGTTCATCCACAACGACTCGAAGGCGAGCTGGCCGCAGACGTATGTGGAGCCGGAGACGACCTACAAGGCGTATCTGAAGGTGTACATCGCGGAGGCGCGGCTGCGCGGGGCGACGCCGGTGCTGGTGACGGCGATGGACCGCGGGCAGCGCGGGACGGGGCTGCCGACGCATGGGCATGACGGGTATCCGCAGGCGATGAAGGAGGTGGCGGAGGAGGAGCATGTGCCGTTCATCGATCTGTACAGCATGAGCGACACGTTCTATGAGTCGGCGGGGGCGGACGCGCCGAAGATCCTGGCGGACGGGACGCACTCGACGGCGTATGGCGGGTATGAGTTTGCGAAGTGCATCGTGATGGGGATCAAGCAGAACAAGCTGGACCTGGCGAATTACATTGTGGACGATTTTAAGGACTTCGATCCGGCGCATCCGGATACGGCGGACTCGCTGAATCTGGCGCCGCTGTTTGCTGGGGGTGGGCCAAGGGGGCCGAGGCCGCCGCGGCCGGGGGCTCCGGGTGGGGCTGATGGGTCTGCGGGGGCTGGGGGTCCAGGGGCGGGTGCGCCTGCGCCGGCTCCGGGGAGTGCGCCGCAGCAGCCAGGGGGGCCGGGGTTGGGGCCGCTGTAGGGGCGAGCGGTAAGTGGGCAGTGGTAAGTGGTGAGGGAAGGCGGGGTTGTGGCGGAACGGTTCGAGCGGTTGGGGTGACGTGAGAGTTTTCGGGGTCCTTCGACTGCGTGACTCACGGTGTGAGTCACTCCGCTCAGGATGACAATTCCGGGGTGGTTCGGGCGCGGTAGGTTTCGGCGGTGAGGGACCAGAGTTCGGTGGGGTGTGGGCCGGAGACGAAGTTGCGCTCGGTGAGGGCGATGAGGGTCATGCCGCTGGAGATGGAGATGCGGCGGGAGGCGGTGTTGGCGACGGCCTTGGAGACGCGCAGCTCAGGCATATGGAGGACGTCGAACCAGAAGGCGGTGGTGGCGCGGGCGGCTTCGGTCATCAGGCCCTGGCCGTGGAAGGGGAGGGCGAGCCAGAAGCCGCGGTTGCTGTCGGCGTGGAGGCGGAGGTCGATGGCGCCGATGATCTGGGCGGGGTTGGACTTGAGGCGGAGGGTCCAGTTCCAGGCTTCACCGCGCGCCATGGCAGGGAGGGCCTTGTCTCGGTAATGGGTGTGGGCGCCGTCGGGCGGGAAGGGCCAGGGGACGACGGTGTGGAGGTACTGGACGATCTCCCAGTGGGGGAAGAGGAGCTGGGTCTGGGCGGCGTCGGCTAGCTCCAACGGGCGGAGGATGAGGCGCGGGGTTTGGAGGGTGGGGACCATACAGGCATGGTACAAATTGCTGCGGGCGGGATGGGAGTTGCAAGAGCAGAAGCAGGTCCTTCGACTGCGCCCCATTCGACTCGCCTGCGGCTCGTTCAGAGGCTTCGCTCAGGATGACAATTTTAGGGGAGGGGGTTGGGGGATGAGTGAGGGGCAAGTTATCGATGCGCACCATCATCTGTGGCGGTATACGGCGGCGGAGTATGGGTGGATCGATGAGGAGATGGGCGTGCTGCGGCGGGACTTCCTGCCCAACGACCTGCGCGCGGCGATGGCGAGCGTGGGGGTGGATGGGACGGTGGCGGTGCAGGCGCGGCAGACGCTGGAGGAGACGCGCTGGCTGCTGGATTTGGCGGACGCGAACAGCGAGATACGTGGCGTGGTGGGGTGGGCGCCGATTGCGGGCGAGGAGTTTCCGGAGTGCATGGAAGAGTTCGATGGGCGGGCGAAGCTGAAGGGGCTAAGGCATGTGATTCAGGGAGAGATCGATGAGAACTATATTTTGCGCGAGGATTTTAATTCGGGGATTCGGACGATGCTGGGGAGTGGGTTGGTGTACGACATTCTGATCTATGAGCGGCACTTGCCGCAGACGATCGAGTTTGTGGATGAGCATCCGAAGCAGGTGTTTGTGCTGGACCACATCGCAAAGCCCTTGATTGGGGCTGGTCAGCTGCAGCCGTGGGCGGCGCGGATGCGCGAGCTAGGGCGGAGGGAGAATGTGTGGTGCAAGGTGTCGGGGATGGTGACAGAGGCGGACTGGCGGGGGGATGCGGCGCGGGCGAGTTCGCTGGAGGTGCTGCGGCCTTATCTGGATGTGGCGGTGGAGGCGTTTGGGCCGGAGCGGCTGATGGCGGGATCGGACTGGCCGGTGTGTTTGGTGGCGACGGGGTATGGGCAGTGGTGGGGATTGCTGCGTGAGTACTTTGCGGGGTTCAGCGAGGCGGAGCGGGGGAGGGTGTTTGGAGGGACGGCGGTGGAGGTATACAAGTTGTGAGTTGTGAGTTGTGAGTTGCTGGTTGCAGGTTGCAGGTTGCTGGTTGAGTGCGCCGGGCTGAGATTCTAGGATGGTTGCATGGGGAAGAGGTTGAAGACGCTAAGGTGTCCGACGTGCCGGGCGATTGTGTTGGCGGGGAGTGAGGACTTTCCGTTCTGCTCGGATAGGTGCCGGGTGATCGATCTGGGGAAGTGGGCGAGTGGGGGGTATGTGATCTCGTCGCCGATTCATGATCCGGATGTGTTGGATGAGTTGGAGGGACTGCGTGGGCGTGGGGTTTCGGGTGGGGTTGGGTCGGGGGATGGGGAGTAGTGGCCGCGCATAGGACGCGGTGGGCGTGGTGGGTGGGGACGTGGTTTGGGGCGGGGTGGTTGTGGCCGGGGCCGGGGACCTATGGGGCTGTGGCGGCGTTGTTGTTGTGGGTGCTGGCTGCGCATGTTTGGGGTGGGGTGGGGCTGACTGTGGGGACTGCAGTTGCGGCGTGCGTGGCGCTGGCGATTGGAATTCCGGCGGCGGGGATTGTGGCGCGGGAGAGTGGGCGCGGGGACCCGGGGTTTGTGGTGGTGGATGAGGTTGCGGGGCAGTGGATCGCGCTGATCGGGGTGCGGGCGGATTGGCGTCATGCGGTGCTGGCGCTGGCGTTGTTCCGGCTGTTCGATATCTGGAAGCCGTGGCCGGTGCGAAGGCTGGAGCGGTTGCCGGGCGGGTGGGGAATCATGCTGGACGATGTGGCGGCGGGGGTGTTGGCGCTGGCGCTTGGGTTGCTGCTCGCTCGGTGGGTTTAGTTTGCGCTGGGGCGAGAGCGGGGCTAGGCTGAGGGGGAGATGAGTCCTTTGCTGCAGGGCGCGCGGGTAGATGGGCCGAAGCTGGTGTCGGTGGGCCCGGGGGCGGCGATGCCGGGGGGTGAGGTCGAGTTGCGGGGGAGCGGGTTGCAGGTTGCGGCGAGTGCTTCGGCGAAGGCGGTTGGCGGGACGAGTGCGAACGGGGTGGGTGCGAGCTTCGCGCTGCCGCGGGTGACGGTGGGGGACTTGCCGGTGTATCTGGGGTTGAGCCGGCCGGGGCGGGCGGTGGTGCGGATTCCGGAGGGGACGATCTCGGGCGAGGTGGTGCTGGCGCGGGGCGATGGCGGGGTAAGCAACGCGCTGGAGCTGAAGATCGCGGTTCCGATGGCGGAGAACCTGCATCCGGTAGCGAACCCGGCGGTGGATGCGGATGGGACGGTGTATGCGACGGTGTCGGGCGGGCGGGGGCAGAGCGTGCCGGTGTCGGTGTTCTCCATCGCGCGGGACTTTCAGGTGCGGCCGTTTGTGCGCGAGCTGCTGAATGCGACGGGGCTGGCGTTTGGCGCGGACGGGTATCTGTATGTGAGCTCGCGGGCGGAGGGGACGGTGTACCGGGTGTCGCCGTTGGGGGCGATGTCGACGTATGCGGAGGGGATGGGGATCGCGACGGGGATTGCGTTCGATGGGGAGGGGAATTTGTATGTGGGGGACCGGTCGGGAACGATCTTTAAGGTGGGGCCGGAGCGCGGGGCGAGCGGGGGAGTGGCTGGGGTTTTGGGCGGGTCTGGAGATGCGGTCGCGGACCGCGAGATTTTTGTGTATGCGACGCTGGAGCCGAGCATTGCGGCGTATCATCTGGCGTTCAACGATGCGGGCGTGTTGTTTGTGACGGGGCCGACGACGTCGAGCAACCAGGCGGTGTGGGCGATCGACCGGGATGGGCGGACGACGGTGTTCTATCAGGGGCTGGGGCGGGCGCAGGGGATGGCGTTCGATGTGGATGGGAATTTGTATGTGGCGGCGTCGCTGCGTGGGCAGCGGGGGATTGTGCGGATCACGCCGCAGCGCGAGGCGTCGCTGGCGGTGTCGGGGAACGACCTAGTGGGGCTGGCGTTTCTGGAGGATGGGTGCGCGGCACTGGCGACGCGGGATGCGCTGTACCATGTGGCTTTGGATGTGGAGGGACGGCGGTTAGTGTAGATGCTGTGGCTGAAGCCCGCATTTCAGGGGCGAGATGTCGGGCCGACGCTGGGGCTGCTCGAGGTTTCTCGGCTCTGTGAGAGGTGTTAATTTTTCGATTCCAGCTTTCAGCTATGAGCTGTCAGCTGTCGGCGAAGGGCGCGCGGTGCGGTAAGGGATGATTGCTGAGATTATTGCTGCCGGGTCGGAGATGCTGACGCCGTTCCGGCAGGACACGAACTCGCTGTGGCTGACCGAGCGGCTGAATGAGCTGGGCGTGTCGGTGGCGTTCAAGACGATTGTGGGCGACAATCTGGAGCACCTGACGGCTGCGGCGCGCATTGCCGTCGGGCGCGCCGACATTGTTGTCTTCTCCGGCGGCCTCGGCCCGACCGAGGACGACCTGACGCGCGAGGCGGTGGGCGCAGCGCTGGGGCTGGCGCTGAAGCGGGACACGGAGATGCTGACGGAGCTGTACAAGCGGGCGGCGGCGCGGCGGATGGTGATGCCGGAGAACAATGCGAAGCAGGCGGATGTGCTTGCCGGGGCGGAGGTGCTGCGCAACCCGAATGGGAGCGCGCCGGGGCAGTATCTGGATACGGTGGTGGGGCGGCACCGGAAGATTGTGATTCTGCTACCCGGGCCTCCGAAGGAGATGAAGGCGATGTATGCGGCGGAGTGCGGGCCGCGGCTGGCGGCGACGCTGCCGGAGCGGCACATCGCGACGCGGATGCTGCGCATGGCGCTGCTGCCGGAGTCGCAGGTGGATGCGCGGGTGTCGCCGATTTACAAGCAGTATCGCGATGTGGAGACGACGATCCTGGCGGGCGCGGCGGAGATCCAACTGCACTTTGTGTGCGCGAAGGCGACGGAGGGCGAGGCGCGGGATCGGATCGACGATCTGGTGGAGAAGGTTGAGCAGCAGATGGGCGAGGCGGTGTTCTCGTCGAAGGGCGAGTCACTGGAGGAGGTGGTGCTGCTGATGCTGGGGCTGCGGCATATGACCCTGGCGGCGGCGGAGAGCTGCACGGGTGGGCTGCTGGCGGAGCGGCTGACGGCGGTGCCGGGGAGCTCGCGGTATTTTCTGGGCGGCGCGGTGGTGTATGCGGATTGGCTGAAGACGGCGTTTGCGGATGTGCCGGAGGAAATGGTGCGGACGGAAGGGCCAGTGAGCGAAGCGGTGGCGCGGGCGCTGGCGGAGGGGATTCGCAAGCGGACGGGCGCGACGGTGGGGGTGGGGATTACGGGGATTGCGGGGCCGGGGCCGGGCGCGCTTGGTTCAGGAGCTGGGGGGCCGCCGGATGCGGAGAAGCCGATTGGGCTGGTGTATGTGGGGGTGTCGTTTGCGGGGAGTGAGGCGAAGGTGGTGGAGCTGCGGCTGATGGGGGATAGGGAGCGGATCCGGTGGTGGGCGAGCCAGCATGCGCTGGAGATGTTGAGGCGGGGGTTGCTGGAGAGGATGTGAGCTCTTAGCTTCTGGCTTTTCGCTGCTAGTTTCTTAGCGAAGACGTCTTCTTTGTCAGCGGTCAGCGGTCAGCGGTGAGCAATCGGCTCTCGGCGAAGGCGCTCGTGCGTTGGCTGCCAAGGCCTGTTCCGCGCGTTGTAAAACGGGCGGGGTTTGGGCTTGGTAGACTTTAGTGCGAAGAAAACAAGAGCCAATTGTTGCCTATGAATCCTTCTGTGAGCGTTTGGATCCTGCCGATTTCGATTGCGTATCTGCTGGGGTCGATTCCGTTTGGATATCTGCTGGTGCGGATATTCAGGAAGGAGGACATCCGCGCGAAGGGCAGCGGGAACATTGGCGCGACCAATGTGGCGCGGAGTGGGGCGAAGGGGCTGGGCATTGCGACGCTGCTGCTTGACCTCGGCAAGGCGTATGCGGGGGTGGTGGTTGAGCAGCACCTCGTGCCGGGGAACTACGACGTGGCCGTGGGTGCGGCGGTGGCGGCGGTGGTGGGGCATGTGTTTCCGGTGTGGCTGGGGTTTCGCGGGGGCAAGGGCGTGGCCAGCGCGCTTGGGGTGTTTCTGGCCTTGACATGGCCTTCGGCGCTGGGGATATTTCTGGTGTTTGCGGTGGTGTTTGCGCTGACGCGGTATGTGTCGCTGGCGTCGATTGCGGCGGCGGTTTCGTTTCCGATCTTTGGGTTTCATTTTGTGCAGGCGCGGACGCCGATGGTGGTGTTTGGGTTTCTGTTTATCCCGCTGCTGGTGATTGCGAAGCACCATGAGAACATCCGGCGGCTGCTGAGCGGGACGGAGAGCAAGTTTGGGGGGTCTGGATCTGGATCTGGATCTGGGTCTGGCGCTGGTTCGGGCCTGGGCAAGGCGGAGGCATGAGCCGGATCGGGATCCTGGGGGCCGGGGCGTGGGGGACGGCGCTGGCGATCTCGCTGGCGCGGCGGAGCGGGCACCGGATTACGCTGTGGTCGCACTCGGCCGTGGTGGCGGAGCAGTTGGCGGAGACGGGGGAGAACCTGGCGTATCTGCCTGGGTATACGCTGCCCGCGGATGTGCTGGTGACGGCGGACCTGCCGGCGGCGATCTTTGAGGCGGAGATGGTGCTGTGCGTGACTCCGTCGCAGCATTTGCGAGGGGTCCTGGGGGACATTGCACCGCTGCTGACGCCGGAGCAGGTGGTGGTGAGCGCGACCAAGGGGTTGGAGGAGGAGAGTCTGCTGCGCATGACGCAGGTGATCGCGTCGCTGACGGAGAATGCGTGCGGAGTGCTGAGCGGGCCATCGTTTGCGGCGGAGGTTGCGGCGGGGATCCCGACGGCGATGGTGGCGGCGGCGATGGCGCCGGGAGTTGCGTTGGCGATCCAGCGGGAGTTCGGCTCGCCGACGCTGCGGCTGTATACCAACGACGATGTGGCGGGGGTTGAGCTGGGCGGCGCGCTGAAGAATGTGATTGCGCTGGCGGCAGGCGTGGTGCATGGGTTGAACCTGGGGCACAATGCGGGCGCGGCGCTGGTGACGCGGGGGATTGCGGAGATTACGCGGCTGGCGGTGGCGTGCGGCGGGCGCAGGCAGACGCTGGCTGGGTTGTCCGGGTTGGGCGACCTGGTGCTGACGTGCACGGGGTCGCTCTCACGGAACCGGGCGGTGGGGATTGAGCTGGGCAAAGGGCGGGAGCTGCCGGAGATTGTGGCGGGGCTGAACGGGAAGGTTGCGGAGGGGATTCGCAGCACGGCGGCGGCGCTGGGGCTGGCGGCGCGCTATGGGGTGGAGATGCCGATCACGGAGCAGATGGATGCGATTTTGCACCGCGGCAAGAGCCCGAAGGAGGCGATCCGGGAGCTGATGGCGAGACCGGGGAGGGATGAGTAGAACTCCGTTGTGAGTTGTGAGTTGTGAGTTGTGAGTCGGGAGTGGTGAGTCGAGAGGCGCGGGCGTTAGGGCTGGGCTTCCATCTCGTCGAGTTCGGCGAAGATGTCGGGGAGGGGGATGCGGATCTCGGTGTTGGGGACGGTGAGTTCGGTGGGCGCGGGCTCAAGCGCGCCGCTTGCGGCTGCGGTGTAGGCACGGCGGCGGCGGGGATCGACAACCCAGACGGTGGGGACGCCCATGGAGAGGTAGCCTTCGACGCGGTCGAGGATCTCGCTGAGGGAGTCGTCTTTGGAGAGTATCTCAATGCAGAGGAGAGGCGGGGTGCGGACGATGGGTTCCATCGGCGTGGCGCGGCGGACGATGCAGACATCAGCGATACGGTAGTGGCGGGCGGAGGCCTGGACGCGCTGTTCGGGGAAGACGCGGATGCCTAGCTCGGCTGCGCGGTTTCCGAGGACACGTGTAAGAAATCCTTGTACGCTGGCGTGGGGCTGCTCGCCTATATTGCGCTCCTTCGTCTCGCCGTCGATCCAATCGCGGTCGGGGCGGTAGACGGTCTCGAGGTACTCTGCAAGGGTCACGATGACGGGCGTGGAGGTTGCCATGGGTGAAGCCTCAGTTAGGAATATGGTAATGCAGGTTCAAGGTTCAGAGTTCGAGTTGCGAGGGTGCAAGATAATGGGTAGCTGGGAGTGGGGAACCGGCATCTAAATCGGGTATGTACAAGATTGAAGGACCCGAAGACGGTGGCAAGGCGCCCAACGGCCCGAATTTTGGGCTGGTTGTGATTCTCTTCGTCGTGACGATCCTGGTGTGTCTTGGGCTGGCGATCCTGTTTATTCCGGCGTTTGGGCATTTTCTTCATGCGCTTCGGCCGAAGAGCTAACGACGTAGCGTTGTCGCGCGGGCGGACGCCGCAGGCTGGGATGCGACGGGGTGCTTTGCGCGCGTTGGTAGACTAGGGCTGGCATGGCTTTTTCTCTGTTTGGCAAGAACAAATCAGATTCTGAAACGACAGACGATGCAGATGAGGTAGCCGAGGCTCCGGCGGCGGGTGATGCTGTGCCGGCGCGGCGCGGGTTGTTCGACCGGATGCGGCAGGCGGTGACGCGAACGCGGGAGACGTTTGCGGAGTCGATCGGGTCGGTGCTGGCGCTGACGCGGGAGATCGACGAGACGTCGCTGGCGGAGCTGGAGATGGTGCTGCTCGGCGCGGACATTGGCGCGCCGACGGCGAGGATGATTATCGAGAGTCTGCGGCAGCGGGCGCTGCGGCAGGGGATCGAGAGCGGGGCGGAGCTGAAGCGGCTGCTGAAACTTGAGCTGAAAGCCGTGCTGGATGGAGTGGCGACGGAGACTGTCGTGCCCAGCTCGCCGCCGGAGGTGGTGATGATGGTGGGGGTGAACGGGACGGGCAAGACGACGACGACGGGCAAGCTGGCGGCGTGGTATCGCGGGCAGGGGCGGACGGTGCTGCTGTGCGCGGCGGACACGTTTCGCGCGGCGGCGATTGAGCAGCTGGAGGTTTGGGCGGGGCGGGCGGATGTGGCGATCATCAAGACCAAGACGGGCGGAGACCCGTCGGCGGCGCTCTACGATGCGTGCACCGCGGCCAAGGCGCGCGGGACCGATGTGCTGATTGTGGATACGGCGGGGCGGCTGCATACGAAGACCGACCTGATGAAGGAGCTGGACAAGATGCGGCGCACGGCGGAGCGGCTGGTGCCGGGCGCGCCGCACCAGACGCTGCTGGTGATGGATGCGACGACGGGGCAGAACGGCTTGCAGCAGGCGCGGCTGTTTACCGAGGCGGCGAAGGTGTCGGGGATTGTGCTGACCAAGCTGGATGGGACGGCGAAGGGAGGGATTGTGCTGGCGATTGCGACGGAGCTGGGGCTGCCGGTGAAGTATGTCGGGGTGGGGGAGAAGATGGAGGACATACTGCCATTCGATAGCGGGACGTTTGTGGATTCGATGGTGAGGTAAGGGAGGGCGGGTTCGAGGTTCAAGTTCGACCGGGTGGTGATGATTGGTTTTGTTCCTGCCCAGTATTCCCGTGGTTCGCTGCTGTCCCGATCGGCTTATCGCCTTATATGATCCGGTTATTGCTTCGCGAGTTGGCGTGCCCCGGTGTGGACAACGATTCCCATCGGCCCAGTCGAGTTGTGCGACGCTCGAAGCGCTGCCGGCCTTGTGATCCTCCCAGGAAATTCTGTTCTATATGAAGCTGCAAACTCTGCGGTCCGATCGCGGGCGTTTGTGGATTTCCATGGTGAGGTGTGGGATTGGGGAGCAGCAGGCCGCCGACGGGGGACTTCCGAAACAATATCGACGAAGGGTTTATGGGGCAGGCGCTCAGGCTGGCGCGTGCAACGGCTGGGCTGGCCTCGCCCAACCCGCAGGTGGGGTGCGTGGTGGTGCGGGACGGAGTGGTGGTGGGGGAGGGTGCGCATGTGTATGAGGGGCGTTCCCACGCTGAGATTGTTGCGCTGCGGCGCGCGGGGCGGCTGGCGCGCGGCGCTGCGGTTTATGTGACTCTGGAGCCGTGCAGTCACCATGGGCGGACGGGGCCGTGCGCGGATGCACTGATTGCAGCAGGAGTGCGCTGGGTGGTGGCATCGACGGTCGATCCTAATCCGACGGTGGCGGGAAGGGGATTTGCGCGGTTGCGCGATGCGGGGGTTGAGGTGGCGGTGGGGGTGCTGGAGGGTGAGGCGCGGGCGTTGAACGATGGGTTCGCGCGGTGGATCCGGACGGGGCGGCCGCTGGTGACGCTGAAGGCGGCGCTCTCGGCCGATGGGATGCTGGCCCCGCCGCGATCTGCGCGCACGGAGCGGCAGGCCTTCTGGATCACGGGCGCGGAGGCGCGGGCCGAGGTGCAGCGGATGCGGCATGGCGTGGATGCGGTGCTGACGGGGATCGACACGGTGCTGGCGGACGATCCGTTGCTGACCGACCGGACGGGTTTGGTGAGGAGGCGACCGCTGCTGCGTGTGGTGCTGGACTCGCGGCTGCGGATCCCGCTGGATTCGCAGCTGGTGCGGACGGCGGAAGGGGATGTGCTGGTGTTTTGCGATGCGCTCGCCGAGGCGCAGCGGGTTGCGGCTCTGGAGGCGGCGGGGGTCGAGGTGGCGCGAGTGGCGGGTTCGGCGGGGCGGCTGGATTTGGGTGCGGTGCTGGATGCGCTGGGCAAGCGGCAGAGTTTGAGTGTGCTGCTGGAGTGCGGGGCGGAGCTGAATGGAGCGTTCTTGAGAGAGGGCCTGGTGGACCGGGTCGCGCTGTTCTATGCGGAGACGAAGCTGGGGGAGGGGGCGATGCCGTTTGCCGCGGGGGTGGGATCGCCGCTTCAGTTGGAGCAGGAGATGAAGGCGGTGACGCGGAGGGCGTTTGGACCGGATGTTTGCGTGGGTGGGTATCTGAGGGATGTGTGGGATGGGGTAGAAGGCTAGCTTTTGGCTGGAGGTGGGGAGTGAGAGGGTCTTCGTTGTCAGCAGTCAGCGGTCAGCGGTCAGCGGTCAGCCGTCGGCTATCAGCAGTCAGCGGTCAGCAGTCAGCGATCGGTTATTGGTGATGAGTGTGGTGGGGATGGGCTAGGCTAGAGGGATGTTTACGGGGTTGATTGAGGCGACGGGTGAGGTGGTCGGGTTGGCGCGGGGGGAGGGTGTGGCGCGGCTGACGATTGCGGAGCGCCCAGGCGCGGGGATTGTGGCGCGGCTGCGGTTGGGGGACAGCGTGGCGGTGAGCGGGGTTTGTCTGACGGCGCTGGAGATTGAGGTGGAGGCGTTCCCGCCCAGGTTCTCGGCGGACCTGCTGGCGGAGACGATTGCGCGGACGACACTGTCGCGGCTGGAGGCGGGGTCGTTGGTGAACCTGGAGCTGCCGACGCCGGCGGGCGCGCCGCTGGGCGGCCATGTGGTGCAGGGGCATGTGGATGGGGTGGGGACGCTGGTGGCGCTGGAGGAAGTGCGACCGGGGGCGGTGGATACGGATTGGGTGCTGCGGGTGCGGTTGCCGGAGAGGCTGCGGCGGTATGTGGCGGAGAAGGGGTCGATTGCGGTGGAGGGGGTGAGCCTGACGGTGGCGGGGGTGGAGGAGGATGAGGCGTGGATTGCGATTCTGCCGCATACGTACCGGGCGACGAACCTGCATGCGCTGCGGGTGGGGACGGGCGTGAATATTGAGGTGGATGTGCTGGCGAAGTATGCAGAGAGCAGGGAGCGGCCGGAAGGACGGGAGCTGACGGTGGAGTATCTGCTGGCGAACGGGTATTAGTCGGGAGGAGAGGAGGAGCCGACTGCATCATTCAGCGGGGGAGCCGAGGGTGAAGTAGAAGGTCGCGCCTTTGCCGGTCTCGCCCTCGGCCCAGATCTTTCCTTCGTGACGGGTGACGATGCGCTGGACCGTGGCAAGGCCGATGCCGGTGCCGGCGAACTCGCCTTCGGTGTGGAGGCGCTGGAAGGGTTTGAAGAGGCGGCCGGCGAGGCGTTGGTCGAAGCCCGCGCCGTCGTCGCGGACGTAGAAGACGGTCTCGGGGCCACTCTGCATGCAGCCGAACTCGATGCGGGCGGACTCGCGGTGGCTGGTGAACTTCCAGGCGTTGCGCAGGAGGTTTTGCAGGACGACCTGCATGAGGCCCTTGTCGGCGTTGGCGTGACAGCCGAACTGGACCACGCCTTCGACGGAGCGGCCGGGATGGGCGGCGGCAAGATCTTCGAGGATGGCTGTGGCCATGGAGCTTAAGTCGAGACGCCTAAGATGCAGGCCTGCGCTGGTGGCGCGGGAGAGGTTGAGCAGGTCGTCGATGAGGTGGGACATCTCGGCGACCGAGGCGGCGAGGCGCTCGAGCATGGCGCTTGAATCTTTCGGGGCTTCGTCGCCCTGGGTCTGGATGAGGTAACAGATGTTGCTGATGATCTCGAGCGGGCCGCGGAGGTCGTGGGCGACGGTGTAGGAGAAGGACTCGAGTTCGCGGTTGGCGTCGCGCAGCTGGGCGGTGCGCTGCTCGACGCGCTGCTCGAGTTCGCCGCGGGCCTGCTCGAGCGCGGCGTCGCGCTGCTGGATGGCGGCGAGCATCTCGTTGAAGGCCTCGGTGAGGGAGTCGAGTTCATCGTAGCTCTGGCTGGGTTCGAAGCGCAGGGAGTAGTCGCGATAGCGCGAGACCATGCGCGCGGTGCGGGCGAGTGAGACGATGGGCTCCGAGAGCAGGCGGCGGAAGATGGCGCCGATGACCAGCGCGACGGCGAGGCAGATGAGGAGGATGGCGGCCGCGATGAGCGCATAGCGGACGGCCTGCTGACGGAGGCCGCTGAGATGAGCGCGGATGTAGACGGTGCCAACCCGCTGGGTCTGGATGGTGATGCGGGTGCCGACGAGGATGTCAGTGCCATTCAACCAACTGGAGAGGAGCTGGCCTTGAGAGAATGCCTGGGGCTGGATGGGCGGGCCGTCCGCGGGGTACTGGGCGAAGAGCTGGCCGGACTGGGTGAACACGGCGGCCTGGACCACGTCCGGGGAGTTGCTGAGCGCGGAGAGGGTGGTCTGGGCCTGGGTGGGGTCGTTGTAGACGAGCGCGCCGACGCTGTTGGCGCCGATGATCTGCGCCTCGGCGGTGAGGGTATTGACGGCTGCCTGGCGGTAGCCGAGCAGGTTGTAGGCGAGGAAGGAGACGAAGGCGAGCAGGAGCGCGACGCCGCTAACCAGGGCGTTCATCCAACTAAGGCGGGCGGCGATGGAGCGGCGACGCCGGATCATGGCGCCTCCCGTGAGGGTGCATTGTTGACTGAGAGGGCGACCTTGAGCAGCTCAGAGCTGAGGGCGAGGTGGACGCGCTCGGCGGAGGAGAGATTGACGGCGAAGCGGACGCGGTTGTTGGCGAGGACGAACTGGATCATGCCGCCGCGGTCGGCGAAGTGGGGGACGTCGCTGACGGTGAGGACGCCGGAGCCCTGGAGGGCGGCGAGGTCCTTGTCGATGCGTGAGGCCTCGGAGGAGCCCATGTAGGCGATGGCACAGGCGCGGGCGTCGGCGGGGCGGTCGATCTGCAGGGCGCGGACGGGGCGGCCGTCGACGGTCTCGTTGGAGACGATGGAATGCAGGACGGGGCCGATGTCGCTGCGGCCGACCAGGCAGATGTCGAAGGTCCTTGCTGCGGGAGGGTCGGTCGCGGGGTAGCGGACGAAGTGGCTGAAGTTGAAGAGGTAGGCGGCCTTGACGTCGTCCTCGGTGGGTTGCGATTGCGATTGCGCGAGGAGGGGTACCGCGGCGGCGCTCCAGACCAGGCCGGCCAGCAGCCAGCCGGGCAAGCCGATGGACGGCTTCGGCCGGGTGCTGGGCAGTGGGCGAGTTGGCGGGGACGGCATCATCGTTCTCGGGGATGAAATCTCTGATCGCTATCGGGTCCAGGTGATGCCGGCGGTGACGGTACGGCGAATGCCTACGGGAAGATCGTTGTCGCCGGCGAACTCGTGGTGGTGGGGCTGGAGGAGGTTGCGGCCGGCGACGGTGAAGCGCAGGGAGCTCGAGGGCTTCCAACTGGCGTGCAGGTCCATGGTCTGGTAGGCGAGCACGTTCTGCGCAGGCAGGCGGCTGACGAAGCGGTAGTCGAAGTCGAACTCGGTGGCGTGAGGTAGGTTGAACTGCGACTGCAGGGTGGCGGTGCGGTGGGGGCTGGAGCCCTCGTCGGTGGCGGGGGTGGTGGCGTCGTTGAACCCGGGTTTGTCACGCACGGCGACGTGAACGTGGGAGAAGTTGCCCTTGAGCTCCCACCAACTAAGGGGCTTCCATTCGGGCGCGATCTCGACTCCGTCGGAGACGCCCTTGATGGCGTTGGCGAAGGGGATGTTGATGATGGTCGCGGGCGGCGAAGTATTTTCCGTGGTGAAGCGGGGGCCGAAGCCCTCGAGATTGTCGTACTGGTTGTGGAAGGCAGCGACATCGGCGTAGAGGTTGTGCATGAGGAGCTGGCGGTAGCCCGCCTCGTATCCGATGAGGACCTCGGACTTGAAGGTGGGGTCGCCCCAGATGCGGGCGAGGACCGGGGGCGAGACGAGCTCGACGTCGGTGAGGAGGATGTCGCGGTCGAGGCGGCCGGGGGTGCGCACGGCGCGGGAGATGGCCCCCCAGAGCATGGAGTGGGGGACGATGTTCCAGAGGGCGCGGGCGCTGGGCTGGAACTCGAAGCCGGTGTAGTTATTGTCCTGGAACTTGGAGCCGAGGGTGAGGGTGACGTGGTCGGGGACGATGCGGAAGGAGTCCTGCAGGAAGGCGCTCCAGATGTAATCGGTCTCCTGGTGGGGCTCGAAGTCGACGGTGGGGAGGGTCTGGACGAAGTTGCTGGGGCTGAAGCGCACGCCCGCGCCCCAGATGAGGTCCTGGCGCGGGAGCATGGCGAGGTGGTTGGTGAAGTCGAGGTCGAAGGTGGAGCGGCCCTCGCCGAACTCCTGGCCCTGGCGGTTGGTGCGGTCGAAGTATGCTTCGGCGTGGAAGTCGGAGCCGCCGGCGTAGCGTCGCTGCCAGGACAGGATGAAGTCTCCGCCGGAGATTGCGAAGGTGTCGTCGAAGGCGATCTGGGCGAAGGGCGAGAGGCTGCCGACGCTGACGGCCTGTCCGGAGGCGCCGGTGTAGCCGTCGGCCTCGACGGTGAGGGAGTCGCGCTGGTTGGGGGTCCAGTCGAGTCGCATGCCGCCGTGGCCGAGGTGCCAGCGGTCGTAGGGATCGAAGTGGGGGTTGAGCTCGTCCTCGCGGACGATGCCCTTGCCGAAGAGGCGGAACTGGAGGTTGGGACCGTGCTGGAAGCCCTCGCGGATGGCTCCGATAAAGCGGTCGACCTGGCCGGAGAAGCCTTTGGCGAGGGTGCCCTGGGTGTCGGCGGCGCGTTTGGTGATGATGTTGATGACTCCGTTGACGGCATTCGATCCCCAGATGGTGCCACCCGGGCCGCGGATGATCTCGATGCGGTCGACGTCCTCGAGCAGGACGTCCTGGACGTCCCAGTAGACGCCCTCGAAGAGCTCAGTGTAGGCGCTGCGGCCGTCGATGAGGAGGAGGATGTCCTTGGAGAAGGCGCTGTTTAAGCCGCGGATGCCGACGGCCCACTGGTTGCCCTCGAACTCGGCGACCTCGAGGCCGGGGACGGTGCGGAGGAGGTCGGGGATGGTGGTTGCGCCGGAGCGGCGGATGTCTTCGTTGGTGAGGACGTAGATAGCGGCGGGGGTGTTCCAGACCTCGGTGGGCTCCTTGGACTGAGTGGTGACCTCGATGTCACCGAGTTGCTGGAGGGAGAGCGCCTTGAGATTCTGGGCGGGCTGCGAGGCGGAGAGGTAGGGGTCCTGCGCGGAGGCGAGGGAATCCGCGGCGTCTTCAGCGAGGGAGGGTGACGGAGGAAGCGCGAGGATGAGCGTGGCGGCGAGGAGACTGGCGCGGCGCGCGAGCGGGGAGCGTGGGACTGGCCTGCCTGCCGGCTGGCGGGTAGCGGCGGAATGCGGGGTGCGTAGGGGGCGTAGGGTGCGTGGGGGGCGTAGGGCGCGTGGGGGGCGTAGGGCGCGTGGGGGGCGTAGGGGATTTGCCCGCGCAGGAAGGTCCGCGGGAAATCCCAGGCAGCGAGCCAGACGGCCTGACGAAGAGATCGAACACTTCTTGTGACCTGTGTTGATCCTTCGTCGAGCGAAGGGAATCCAGTGAAGCATTCGCGCTCCGAACCCATAGCCTGTCCGAGGGGAGAACTCGTTGCCGGCCCGGCTGAAGATGTGAGAACAAAATTCTGATGCGAGTGGTTCCGGCGGGAGTTGTCCCGTGCTTTGTTTTTTGCGGAGGTGACTTCCCTGGTTCTGGTGGCCGTCCAGTGAGGCAGGGATGTTATTTCTTTTTTGTGGGGATGAGGGACTGGATGCGGGCGGTCCAGGTTGGCTTTGCCGGGGCCGATCCGGGTTGTACCGGCGGCGGCGCGCGCTTAGCAGCCGCCGCGACCTGAACCTGGGGTGGGGCCTGGGGGGTGGGAGTCGCGGGCGGCGTGGGCGCAGCGGGCTGAGGTTGGCTGCTGGCCTGGGGGTTGGGGGCGGCTGGCGCGGGTGGGGGTTGGGTCGCGTCGGTCGCTGCGCCGGCGGTTGGTGCGGCGGCCGGCGGGACGGGCGGTGCGGCGGGGTCGACCCATTGGACGATGAGGGAGATGCGGCGGTTGGAGGGGTCGAGCGGGTTGGCGGGGACGCGCAGCATCTGGTCGGCGTAGCCGCGGACCTGGGAGATCTGGGTGGGGCCGATGCCGCCCTGCTGGAGGACGCGGCGGGCGGAGTTGGCGCGGTCAGAGGAGAGCTCCCAGTTGGTGTAGGCGTTGTCGGAGGAGTAGGGCTGGGCGTCGGTGTGGCCTTCGATGAGGAGGCGGTTGGGCAGGGCCTTCAACTGGGTGGAGAGGACGTTGAGGAGTTCGACGCCGCTGTCGGAGAGTTTGGGGCTGCCGCTTTGGAAGAAGGTACCTCCGCTCTGCTCGATGAGCTCGATCTTCAGGCCCTCGCCGGTGACGGTGATCTCGATCTGCTTGGAGAGCTTGTTGAGGTCGGCTTGCTTGAGGATGGCTTTTTCGATCTCGTCCTTGAGCTTGGCGACGTTCTGCTTGTCGATGGAGATGCTCTCGCCGGCGCCGAGGGTCTTGGTGCCGGTCTCCTTGCCGCTGCTGGAGGGGTCGTTGAAGTAGCCGGCGACGGCCTTCTGGATCTGGGGGGTGGAGTTGAGCAGCCAGAGGACGATGAAGAGCGACATCATGGCGGTGACGAAGTCGGCGTAGGCGACCTTCCATGCGCCGCCGTGGTGTCCGCCGCCGGAGATTTTTTTCTTGATGACGATGATGGGGCGGGGTTGTTTGGCGTCTGCGGGCATGATGGGTTCCTTGATGAGGCGCTAAGCGGCTGCGGCGGCGGCGGCCGGTGCGGCGGCGGCCTTGCAGGCCTTCTCCATCTCGTCGAAGCCGGGGCGGACATGCTCGGGGATGGCGCGGCGGCCCATCTCAATGGCGAGCATGGGCGCGAGGCCTTTGAGGAAGGCGAGGATGATGACGCGCAGGACGTGGAGGTAGGCGTTGTGCTCGCCGGCGCCTTTGGTCATGCTGGCGGCGAGCGGGCCGACCACGCCGTAGCACATGAGGATGCCGAGGAAGGTGCCGACGAGGGCGGCGGCGACTTTCTTGCCGATCTCCTCGGGCGGGCCGCCGAGGGCGCCCATGGTGATGACGACGCCGAGCACGGCGGCGACGATGCCGAGGCCAGGGAGGGCGTCGGCTACGGTGGAGAGGGCGTGGATGGGTTCGAGCGCCTCGTGGTGGGCGGTTTCCATATCGAGCTCCATCATCTGGTCCATGTCGAAGGGCTCGACGCCGCCGGTGATGGCGGTGCGCAGGGTGTCGCAGACGAAGGCCTCGACGTGATGGTCCTTGAGGAAGGCGGGATATTTCTTGAAGATTTCGCTCTCGTGGGGCTTTTCCACATCGCCCTCGATACCCATGAGGCCGCCCTTGCGGACCTTGTTGCAGAGCTCGAACATCATCTTGAGGGTGTCGAGGTAGCGGTCCTTGCCGAATTTGGAGCCGCCGAGCACGCCGAGGACAGCGGCGATGATGCCCTTGATGATGTGGATTGGGTTGGCGATGAGCAGCGTACCCAGGGCTGCGCCGCCGATGGTGACCATCTCAGAGGGCTGGAAGAGGACGAGCAGATGGCCTTTCTCCATGAGGAAGCCCGCGACTACAGCGCCGAAGACGACGACGATTCCTACGATTGCGAACATAGCTCTCCCTTTGCGTCGGTGACGTGGTTGCCGCCGGCGTAGATGCTGGCCTGCATGGCCTGTTGAGCGCGGAGCAGCAGCGATTGCAGGCTGTCGGCGGCGCAGGCGGGCGTGGCGCCGATGCTGACGCTGAGGGCGACGCGGTCGCCCCACCAGCGGAAGTCGGCGGTGCGGGCGACGCCGGCGAGGCGGCGGGCGTGCTCGGCGAGCAGCGCGGGGGTGCGCTCATGGGTGAGGACGAGAAACTCATCGTCGCCCCAGCGGCCGATGATCTCTGCGGGTTTGAGCTGGCGGAGGAGGGTCTGCTCGACGGTGCGCAACATGCCTTCGCAGGCCTCGCGGCCGTGGCTCTTGCGCATCGACTGGGCCTGGTCGACGGTGATCCAGAGCAGACCGAAGGGGACGCGGTTGATGAGCCACTGGTGCTGCGCGGCGTCGAGGCGGTCCTCCATTGCGGCCTGGCTGCGCTCGACGGCGGCGGACTCGACGCACTCGCCGTGGGGCAGCGCGTCGTTCTGCTCGACGGGGTAGAAGAGGAGGACGTGACCGGTGATTTCGTTGAGGGCGTTGCGGAGCTCCGCGCGGCGCAGCATGGCGGGGATGGGATGGCCGTGCTTGTGGGCGATGGAGACGAGCGTGGGGCGCTGGAGCGGCTCTTCGCGTTCGGCCAGGGGGAGGTGCTGCAGGTGGGCTTCGTCGATGGTGTAGAGGATGGGTGGAAGGGTGCGGCAGAGGAGATCGTCCGGCGGATAACCGGTGAGGGCGGCGGCGGCCCGGTTCCAGAAGACGACGTTCGCGTGCGCGTCGAGGACGGCGACGGCTTCCTCGAGGAGGTCGAGCGTGGCCTCCAGCATGTCAGTGCGAGTGCTCATCAGCGCTTGGCCTCGGAGCGGGCAAGGGATTTCATGGAGTGGTTATCGACCGCGGTGGGGCAGGCCATCACAGGACGGGGATGCGGCCCGGAGCGATCGGTAACGGGCGAGCGCCGAGGCTGTTGCGGGTCCACGAAGAGCGGCCAGACCCCATGCCTTTTCGCCTCTCCTGTTTTGGAATTGGGTCGCATCGAGCGCGATTCCCGGTCCGTGCTTATACGGCGTTTATCGGCGACGGTGCCGCGGGCATGACGGCTGTCCCGCAGAGCTCCAATGGACAGTTGGCGAGGACGTGCTTGCCTAGCGAGGTTGCAGGGGGCGCGGCACAACCGGCGCGGGCTTGGTAAAATCGTGGGGCACGCAAAAGGAGCTCATTATGGCAACTCTTCTCGAACAGCTTCGCGGCATGACGAAGGTGGTCGCCGACTCGGGCGACATCAACTCGATTAAGCAGTTTAAGCCGATCGATTCGACGACCAACCCGTCGCTGATTGCGGCGGCGGCGCAGATGCCGGAGTACGCGCCGATTGTGGACGATGTTCTGATGCAGGCGCGGGAGCATGCGGGGCCGAACGCGTCCGACCAGGAGGTTGCCACGCTGGCGTTCAAGTCGCTGGCGGTGGCGTTTGGGTTGAAGATTTTGAAGATTGTGCCGGGGCGGGTGTCGACCGAGGTGGACGCGCGGCTCTCGTATGACACAGAGAAGTCGATTGCGGTGGCGCGGGACATTATTGCGCAGTATGAGAGCGCGGGCATGTCGCGGGAGCGTGTGCTGATCAAGCTGGCATCGACGTGGGAGGGCATCAAGGCGGCGGAGATCCTGGAGAAGGAGGGCATCCACTGCAACATGACACTGCTGTTTGGGTTGCACCAGGCGGTGGCCAGCGCGGAGGCGAAGGTGACGCTGATCTCGCCGTTTGTGGGGCGGATTCTGGACTGGTACAAGAAGGACACGGGCAAGGACTTTGTGGGCGCGGACGATCCAGGCGTGCAGTCGGTGACGACGATTTACAACTACTACAAGCGGTTTGGCTACAAGACGGTGGTGATGGGCGCGAGCTTCCGCAACATCGGGGAGATTGTTGAGCTCGCCGGGTGCGACCTGCTGACGATTGCGCCCAAGCTGCTGGCCGAGCTGGAGGCGCAGCAGGGCGTGCTGGAGCGCAAGCTCGATGCGACGAAGGCGGCGACCATGCCGATCGAGAAGATCCCGATGAGCAAGGAGATCTTCGACGAGATGCATGCGTCGGACCGGATGGCGAACGACAAGCTGGCTGAGGGGATCGAGGGCTTCTCGAAGGCGCTGGAGGACCTGGAGAAGTTGCTGGCGAAGCGGCTGAGCGAGATCAGCGAGAAGCAGCCGGTGGGGGCGCACTGAGCGGCGATCTCTGAAAGGTGGTTGCCTTCCGCGCTTAGCGGGCGACCTGCTCCCGAGCGACTGCCGTGGTTGTCTCTTTGAATCCGAGTTCCCTGGCCGCGGTCTCGGCGGTGTCGTGCAGGGCGTCGTTGCTCTCGCGGCAGTTAGCCCATGTTTCGCTGAGGTGGACTGCGGATTTGGCGTCGCTCGATGAGAGCCTGTAGAAGCGGGACAGGAGCTTGATCGAAGGGACAATGCTGAGGCCGGCATCGCGCAATGCGGCGATGAGTTCGGTTTGCGACGCGCCGCCATCGACAAGCTGCTGCATGGCGGCGATGGTGGCTTCAGGGATGGGCGGCGCGGGGTAGCTTTTCATCCCAGTCTCCTGTTGATACGAATCATACGCGCGGGCCTGCCCAAGCGCATTCGGGCTGCCTCGACCGGATAGGCCGACAGCCCCTGGTCTATGCCCTCCTTCTTGAGGCTGCGCAGGATTTGGGCCATCTGAGGTACACCGATTCTGAGTCTCGCGCCTGTCGCCGGATAGATCGGGAGATGTTGAAGGAATAAGGTGGCATCTTGAATCCGAATCAGACCAGTGACCCAGATAATGCCTTCGGGCGTCTCGAAGTAGCGATCCAATTCTGATCCGTCGACGAACACTCAATCTCGCTCCTTGAACTGCTCAGCTATCGACAAGGTGCAACGCCGCTCGCGCGGCTACGGTTGGAACCGAGATTACAGGATGTAGCGGCTGAGGTCGTGGTCTTTGACGATGGAGGCGACCTGTTGCTTGACGTAGTCGGGGTCGACGACGATGACTTTTTCGACGGAGCCGTCGTCCTTGCGGCGTTCGATGACGGGCAGCGGGGGCGAGGCTTTTTGCGGCTCGGAGGTGAGCGGGGCGGATGAGTTGACGCGGGCGACGACGCCCTCTTCGGTGGCCTCGGAGCGCGGGCTCTTGAAGAGGTCGGGGGCCTGGAAGCTGATCTCGTCGAGCACGCGCTCCATGATTGTATGCAGGCGGCGCGCGCCGATGTTCTCCGTCGTTTCGTTGACGCGGAAGGCGAACTGGGCCATCTCGGCGATGGCCTCCGGGGTGAACTCGAGCTTGAGGCCTTCGGTCTCGAGCAGTGCGGTGGACTGCTTGACGAGCGACGACTTGGGTTCGGTGAGGATGCGGACGAAGTCCTCGATGGTGAGCGACTGGAGCTCGACGCGGATGGGAAAGCGGCCCTGGAGCTCGGGGATGAGGTCGCTGGGTTTGGAGACGTGGAAGGCGCCGGCGGCGATGAAGAGGATGTGGTCGGTGGAGACCATGCCGTACTTGGTGTTGACGGTGGTGCCTTCGACGATGGGCAGGATGTCGCGCTGCACGCCCTCGCGGGAGACGTCGGGGCCGTGGGAGCCCTCGCGGCCGGCGATCTTGTCGATCTCATCGAGAAAGACGATGCCCGAGTCTTCGACGCGCTCGACGGCGAGGCGGGTGACCTGGTCCATGTCGATGAGGCGCTGCTCTTCCTCTTGGACGAGGTAGTCGAAGGCCTCGACGACCTTCATCTTGCGCTTTTTGGTGCGCTGGCCGAAGAGGCCGGGGAGCATCTCGCGGAGGTTGGTCTCCATGTCCTCGGCGCCCTGGGCCTGCATGAACTCGAAGCTGGGCTGGTTGCGATCGCGGACGTCGAGCTCGACCATGCGGTCGTCGAGGCGGCCCTCGCGGAACTGCTGGCGGAGTTTCTCGCGGGTGCGCTCGTGGCTGGATTGCTCGCGGGGTTTGGAGTCGGATTTTTGCTGTGGCGGCTGGTCGTCGGATGCGATGGCGGCGATGGCGTCGATGGTTTGAGGCTGCGCGGGGAGGTCGAGGTGCATGGCGCGGACGCCGGAGGGTGTGACGGCGACGACGGTGGGACGCGAGGAGGAGGCGGCGGGCGCGGTGGGCTGCGCGGGAGGCGGCGGGAGCAGCAGGTCGAGCAGGCGGTCCTCAGCGTTGATCTCGGCCTTGTCTTCGACGTCCTCCATTTTTTCTTCGCGCACCATGTCGATGGCAATCTCGACGAGGTCGCGGACGATGGATTCGACGTCGCGGCCGACGTAGCCGACCTCGGTGAATTTGGAGGCCTCGACCTTGAGGAAGGGGGAGTTGGTGAGCTTGGCGAGACGGCGCGCGATCTCGGTTTTGCCCACGCCGGTGGGGCCGATCATGATGATGTTCTTGGGCATGATGTCGTCGGCGAGCTCGGGGGAGAGCTTCTGGCGGCGCATACGGTTGCGCAGGGCGATGGCCACGGCGCGTTTGGCGGCGTGCTGGCCGACGACGTATTTGTCGAGTTCGGTGACGATCTCGCGCGGGGTCATCTCATCGAGCGCGAGGGCCTGGTCGTCGGCGGTTCCGGGTAGAAAGATTGCCATTTGTAGCTACTTTCGCTCCATGTATTTCAGATGCGGTCGCGGGCCGCGGGACTCAGCCGAGGGAGCGCGGCGTGGGGCCTTTGAGGATCGATTTCGGTTCGGGCAGCCTGAGCTCTTCGATGGTGAGCTGGTCGTTGGTGTAGATGCAGATCTGGCCGGCGATTTTGAGGCTTTTTTCGGCGATCTCGCGGGCGGTAAGCGAGGTGTTCTCAAAAAGGGCGCGGGCGGCGGCGAGGGCGTAGCTGCCCCCGGAGCCGATGGCGACGATGCCTTCGTCGGGCTCGATGACGTCGCCATTGCCGCTGAGGACGAAGGTTGCGGAGAGGTCGGAGACGATCAGGAGGGCCTCGAGGTGGCGGAGCATGCGGTCGGTGCGCCAGTCTTTGGCGAGCTCGACGGCGGCGCGGCCGAGGTTGCCGGCGTACTGCTCGAGCTTGCCCTCGAAGCGGGAGAAGAGCGAGAAGGCGTCGGCGGTAGAGCCTGCGAAGCCGGCGAGGACTTTCTCCTGATAGAGCTTGCGGATTTTTTTCGCGGAGTGC
Organism: Acidobacteriaceae bacterium; assembly: GCA_050014235.1. Classification (GTDB taxonomy): domain Bacteria; phylum Acidobacteriota; class Terriglobia; order Terriglobales; family Acidobacteriaceae; genus Edaphobacter. The sequence continues at coordinate 37,941 of JBEKDS010000029.1, read as the reverse complement.
TTCATGACGGCGGCGCCGAGGGTGACCTGGCCGTCGGCGGCCATCACGACGGTGTCGCCGCGGCGGACGCAGAGGACGGTGGTGGACCGGACGCGGCGGGCGTGGCCGCGCTCGTCGGGGCCGAGGTCGAGGGGATGGGCTAAGGGTTCGGTCGGAGTGTTCTTATGCGAGATCGCGGCAGGATCAAACAAGGTCGAATTCATGCAACGTTCAGTATATCGCCAATTGGCGGGGGAATTGGCGACCGGGGGGTGGTATTCCCACGCCAGGCGGTGAGACAGCCTGATCCTTGGGCAGCCTCTGGGCAGGCTATTGGGCACCCGAGGCTGTGTCGGTACTCCCACATCCCAGAATCGAGATGTGGGCGCGCGGCGATGGGACTAAACTAGAGGGGATGCATATGGTGGCGACAGCGTCGGGGAAGATGCAGCGGGTGCTGGTGGTGTCGCTGTGCGCGACGTTCTGCTATGTGGTGGCGACGTTTTATTTTGGGCTGCGGGCGCATTCGCTGGCGCTGATCTCGGAGGCGGGGCATAACGTCTCGGACATGCTGGCGATTGCGCTGTCATTTGTGGCGGTGTACTTTCAGCGGCGGCCGGCGACGGACGAGAAGACGTTTGGCTACCAGCGGGCGGGGGTGCTGGCGGCGTTTGTGAATGCGCTGACGCTGATGGTGCTGGCGGGGTGGATTGCGGTGTCGGCGGTGCATCGGTTGTATGCGCCGGTGGAGGTTGCGCCGCGGCTGATGATGGTTGTGGCGGCGGCGGGCGTGGTGATGAATGGGGCGATCGCGGGGCTGCTGTGGAAGTTTTCCGGCGACGTGAATATTCGCAGCGTGTTTCTGCACATGCTGGGCGATACGCTCTCGACGGCGGCGGTGATTGCGGGCGGCCTGGGGATCCTGCTGAGTGGGATGATGTGGATCGATCCGGTGCTGTCGATTTTGATTGCGGGGATGATCCTGTGGAGCTCGGCGACGATTGTGCGCGAGACGCTGAATATTCTGCTGGAGGGGACGCCGCGGGCGGTGGCGCTGAGCAGGGTGCGGACGGCGATTGCGAGTGTGCCGGGGGTGCTGGACGTGCACGACCTGCACTGCTGGTCGCTGGGGTCGGCGAGCCATGCTCTGGCCAGCCATGTGACGATTGAGGAGATGCCGGTGTCGGAGTGCGCGAGCATTCTGGATGCGATCAATTGCGCGCTGCGGGATGGGTTCCACATTACGCATACGACGATCCCGCCGGCGCTGGAGGCGGTGGGCGCGCACGGGCACCATCACCACGATCACGGGCATGAGCACTTGCATTAGCGCCGGACAATACTGACGGGGTTTACGGGGCGGAGTTTCTGGCGGCCATGCGAGACTTCGCGTTGTTGAGGCGGCCAATGGCGGAGGCGTGTTCGGCGGCGGCGGCGAGGCCCCAGCGGGGCATATTGACGTAGACGCACTCGTAGCGGCCGGGGGCGACCTGGAAGGTCTCATGCCAGACGCCGACTGAGCCGTTGTTGCCGACGGCGCGGTTGAAGGCGGCCCATGCGGGCATGTGTTTCGCGTCGCGATCGTGGGCGTAGGCGTGGAGGGCCTCGAAGCTGCGCCAGTACTGGATGGTGGCGACGCCACGCCAGGTGAGAGCAATCTCGGCGTGCAGGAAACCGGAGTCTTTGTTGGCGGCGACCTCCTGGAGCATGGGCGGCATGGAGCGGGCGACGGGGAGCCACTTGTGGATGGCGAAGAGGCGGTTGATCCTCATGCCGATGAGGAAGACGACGAAGGGGCCCTCGATCTGGGCGGCGTAGCGTCCGGGGAAGACTTTGGACATGGGCGGGTCCGAGGTTCGGGGTTCGAGGGTGGGAGACAGTCCCCTTCAGTGGCTGAAGCCGCGCTGCAATCCATGCTGTTTGCGGCGGGACTGAAGTCCCGCCCCCTTCAAGGCGGGGCGGGTTCGAGGTTATCGGTTCAAGGGCGTGTGCGGGTTCGGGGTTAGAGGAGAGTGGCGTCGAGGGTGATCTCGGCGGCGGCGAGGAGGCGGGAGATGGGACAACCGGCCTTGGCGCCGGCGGCGATCTCGTCGAACTTGGCTTTGTCGATGCCGGGGATTTTGGCCTTGGTGGTGAGGTGGATTTTGGTGACGGTGGGCTTGTCGTGCAGGTCGAGGGTGACGACGGCGGTGGTGTCGATGGAGTCGGGGGTGAAGCCGGCCTTGCCGAGCTCGGCGGAGAAGGCCATGGAGAAGCAGCCGGCGTGGGCGGCGGCGATGAGCTCCTCGGGGTTGGTGCCGACGCCCTCGGCGAAGCGGGCGGCGAAGCTGTACTGGGTGTCTTTGAGCGCGCCGCTGTGGGTGGAGATGGTTCCGTTGCCCTCCTTCAAACTGCCGTTCCATACTGCGCTTGCGGTGCGGTCCATTTTTGTTCTCCTGATCTTGAGGTTCGAGGTTCGAGTTGCGGGGTTCGAGAAAAGGTCTGGTAAAGAAGGTAACGCATTCGGTGCGCTGCGTGCAGCGGGGGCGCGGAGAAATGTGGGTGAAATGTCTGCGCGGGTCGGAGAGGACGCGGTGGGAGCTGGGGAAGTCGCATCCAATGGAGTGAGAACAAACGCGGAGGAGGTAGGGCTATGCATTCCACTCGAATGGGTACGAGGATCAGATCGAAGGCGGGGGTGTTGCTTGCAGGCGGGGTGGTTCTGCTTGCCGCTGTGGGATGCCACTCGAAGACGGCGGCGACGCCAGCGAACTTTGTCGTGGCGCTGAACGCGTATTTCATGGAGCATCCGGAGTGTCTGTTTCCCCAGGCCCCGCGCTTTCCGTATGAGGCGACTGACCCGGCGGAAATGAAGCCGATGGATGCTCTGGTGAAAGAGCAGATGCTGACGACGGAGGTGGAGCCCAGCATCCACGTGAGCCGGTATACGCCGACGGACGCGGGTGCGCGCGCCGCGCCGCGGTTCTGCTATGGGCATCGGATGATTGCGAGCATCGACAGCTTTACTCCGCCGGCGCAGGCGGATGGGTTTATGGAGACGCAGGTGACGTATCGCTACACCATGGATGAGGTGCCGGTGTGGGCTGAGTCGGATGGGATGCGGGCGGCGTTTCCGGCGATGGCGGTGGCGACGAGTGGGGCGGGGATGGGCAAGGTGACGCTGGCGAGTTCGATGGCGGGGTGGACGGTACCTGATTAGGGCATTTCCCCAGTGGGTGTAGTTCCCGGCTGAGACGGGAAAAATACGGGGGTCTCTCCGCTACGCCAAACGATAAGACCGTTTGCCTCCGGTCGAGATGACGGAGGTTGTTCTACACCCATGAGAGAGACGCTTTAGCGAACATGGCTTAAGCCGCGGCGGTGGCGTTGTCGGCTTTGAGTTTTTCGGCGGTGTCGTGGGCGATGAGGGCGTCGATGGTGGGCTGGAGCTGGCCCTCCATGATGGTGGCGAGTTGGTGGCTGGTGAGGCCGATGCGGTGGTCGGTCATGCGGTTCTGGGGGAAGTTGTAGGTGCGGATTTTTTCGCTGCGGTCGCCGGAGCCAATCTGCTGCTTGCGGTCCTTGGCCTGCGCCTGGTGGATGCGCTCGGCCTCGACCTCGTAGAGGCGCGCGCGGAGGACGCGCATGCCTTTTTCGCGGTTCTTGATCTGCGACTTTTCGTCCTGGCAGCTGACGACGGTGCCGGTGGGGAGGTGGGTGATGCGGACGGCGGAGTAGGTGGTGTTGACGGACTGGCCGCCGGGGCCAGAGGAGCAGAAGGTGTCGACGCGGAGGTCCTTGGGCTCGATCTTGATGTCGACCTCTTCAGCCTCGGGTAGCACCGCCACGGTGATGGCGGAGGTGTGGACGCGGCCCTGGGTCTCGGTTGCGGGGACGCGCTGGACGCGATGGGTGCCGGACTCGTACTTGAGCTGCGAGTAGACGCGGTCGCCCTCGATGATGGCCGTAACGTCCTTGAGGCCGTGGCCGATGCCGGACTCGGTCTGAGAGAGGATTTCGACCTTCCACTTGTGCTGCTCGGCGAAGCGCAGGTACATGCGGAAGACCTCGGCGACGAAGAGCGCGGCCTCGTCGCCGCCAGTGCCGGCGCGGAGCTCGAGGATGACGTTTTTCTCGTCGTTGGGGTCCTTGGGCAGGAGGAGGACTTTGAGGGCCTCTTCGACTGGGGCGAGGCGGGGTTCGAGGATCGCGAGCTCCTCTTGCGCCATTGCCTTCACTTCGGGATCGGGATCTACGAGCATGGCGCGAGCTTCGGCGATGGAGTCCTTGAGCTTGCGGTACTCGCGGAACTTTTCGACGGTGGGTTCGAGGTCGCGGTGCTGCTTGGCGACGGATTGGAACTTCTTCTGATCGTTGACCAGGGTGGGGTCGGAGAGCTGGCGGCCGAGGTCTTCGTAGCGCGCTTCGAGTTGGTCCAGGCGGTCGAACATGGGGGGTGCTCCTAGCTTCTCAAATGGGGCTGCTCTATGCGGTCGGACTGGCTGGTCTTGGAGGGGCGCGGGCGCGAGAACGGGCGCGGGTGTGTGCGATTGGGCGCAGCTAGTGCTGGGGGCGGCGGGGGGTGGTCGCGCGGGAGGGGTCCACCGGGATGGCTGCGGGGCACATGCTGATTGGATGGTACCGCGCGGAGGGGGGATTCGGACAGGGCGGGTGTGAAGGCCGCCGCCCCGCCGCAAACTCCGCACCACCCACCGCCAGCCTGAGTAACCTCCCATTTCCGATCGCGGCGCAAACCAAAGTACCCACTCGCCAAGGCCCGGAAGCAATGCCCTTTGGCCCTCCGACGGGGTACCAAAGATTCGCCTCACGCCTCCTGCGGCTCCTTACACTGGGAGGCAAGATGATGCCGCGCCTCATCTCCGCCGCCGCAGCCCTCGCGCTCTGCGCCGCCCTACCCCCCGGCCCCGCCGCCGCGCAATCCGGGAACGACCTCCCTTTGGTTGCATCCGATACCCACGCCCCCGCCACGCCCGCATCCCGTCCGGACGCATCTGCGCCCTCCGAGCTCCTGCAGGATCTGAACCGCCTCGGCGGCGCCGCCGCATCGCTCGAGCACTCCCTGCCCAGCATCACCTGCACCGAATCCGGCGTCAGCCAGATTCTTCGGAAGCGCAAGACCCTCAGACGCGTCGCCTTCGCCGCGACCCTCCGCGCGGTCCGCACCCCTGAGGCCGGACTCAACGAGTCCTTCACCCTGATCCAGATTAAGGGGAAACCGGCCCCCAACCCAGGCTACCCCTTCCCCTTCTTCTCCAAGGGCGGCTTTGACAGCGCCCTCGCCTACTTCCTGCCGGCCCAGCAGCCGTGCTATCTCTACTCCCTCTCCTCCCGCCGCATCAACTTCGCGACCGCTCCCGACGCCGAATCCCGCCCGCCTTGCCGTGCCGAGGGCGTCCGCGGCTTCGCCCTGCTGGACGCCGAGGGCAACGTCACCCACATCGAGCGCACCGTGCCAATCCAGTCCGCTCTCGACTTCCGCCTCACCCCCTTCGCCTCCGTCGACCTCGCCCCCGTTCAGCTCAACGGCCGCACCTACCGCCTCTCCCGCCGCGTCGTCTCCGAGGTCTACGACGGCGACCTCACCGGCCGCTTCGATGCCACCTACTCGGACTGCCGGCTATTCACCGCCACCGCCACCATCCTGCCGTCCACTCAGGTCGCTCCGAACAACCCCCCAGCGACCACTGGCCCTTGACGCAGCGAACACTCCGAGGCGCGCCTGCTGAAGGGGCGCGCGGCGAGGGCTTACTGAATCAGAAACCCTGGTGCGGAGTCGCCGAGGTGGGGATGTCGGCGGGGGTGGGCGGGCCGGGGGCCTCGGACTTGTGGTGAGCGAGGAACTCCTGGGGGCTCTCGGTTTCGAGCAAGCCGTTGTGGCGATAGAAGACGAAGGACTTCTCGGCGACCTTGAACTCGCATGCGCGGAAGGAGTCGGGTTTGGCGCCGATCTCGCCGAAGATGACTTCGAGGGAGAGGTCCTGCTTCTTCCACTTGGCGGGGTAGGCTTCATTTCCGGAGGAGACCATGAGGTGGTCGTCGCAGTCGTAGGTGTACTCCACGCCGTGGGGTGTGCCCTGCTCGTCGAAGAGGTTGGCGCGGCCGTAGCCGTGGTAGCCGAAGCCGTTGTGGGTCCAGTTGGAGCCGTAGATGTGCAGGCGGAGGGTGTAGTCGGCGAGGTTGCGCTTGGCCTCGAGCAGCGAGGGCGCGGAGAGGACGAAGGCGAGGAGACCCAACGGTACGGCGAGCCGGCGGCGGTTCATACCGGGAATCTTAATTCGGGAGGTATCGGCCTGGGAAGGAAAATTTCGGGCGAATGTTTGCGATGGGGTCCATAAGGAAGTGCAAGAGATTGCGGGGTGTGGCTGGCGGGCCGCGCTCTAGACCAGCTCGATGAGGACGCGGCGGCCGACCATGGCGGCGGCGCGCTGCAGGCTGGAGAGGGTGATGTCGTCGTTGGGGTCAAGCAGGCGGTCGACCTGGGTGCGGCTGGTCTTGAGCAGCGTGGCCATTTTGTTCTTGGAGATCTTGCGCTCCTTCATCGCTTCGGCGAGCTGCCAGGCGATGGCCTCTCTTATGGCCTGGGCCTGGGCTTCTTCGAAGAGGCCTTCGTCCTTCATGAAGTCGTCGATGGTGAACCCATATGTCGAGAGGCGCGCATGTACTTTATAAAGTACCACCCCAGTGCCTGTTCAGTGCTTGACGCACTGTGCCGCATGTTTCGCGAGGTATGCTGAGAGGTCGATTCCCGGATGCCTCGATAGTAGGAAGGCAGGCGTGCCTATCTCAAAGAGGTCTGCAGATCCATTACAACCGTAGTAGTTGTCTCCGCCGTTGGCCCTTCGCGGGAAATACATGCCAACGTCTTTGTTATTTTTCAGGTTTTCTGGGTTGCTCTCTATCGTTGAGTATCATGCGTATTCGATCTTGGTCAGCTTGCCGTCTTTGGACTCGTAGAAATACTCAGAGCGGGTGTAGGTGGATATTGGCACTTGGCTCAGCAACACCCCGTCGCTTGGAATCCTGTACGTGATGGTTCCGAAGAATGATCGTTCCGGCGGCGCCCCGCCTGGCACGCTATGCACGACATAGACTTCGCCCTGATATCCCTGGGGAAGTATGAAGCGCTCCCGTGTCGCGCTTAAGAACTGCCAGCCAATGAAGCATGTCAGAAGCGCGTATAGGGTGAGCGCGGCACCGTTCAGCACGAGTCCCAAAATCCTCGTCCTTACGCCTCTTAGGGACCTGAACGCGAAGAAGCTGACGAGAAAGCCGAGTCCTAAGAGGACAAATAGCGGCCAAGTCGTCACATAGGCCGCCATCGCGCCTAGAGCGTTCAGGATCGCATAGACAATTAAGACGACTAGCACTGCGATCAGCAGGTTAGCGGTAAGGAGAAGCCACGGCTTTCTCATCTCTGAAATCTCCCGTTGCAAGCTTACCCGACCCTATTGGGCTGTGCGTCTAGTGGCCTAGTCGTGGCATCCTATACGGCATGGAATACAGGTTGCTGGGGCGGTCGGGGTTTAAGGTGCCGGAGCTTTGCTTCGGGTGTGGGACGTTTGGCGGCAAGGATGAGTTCTTCGACGCGTGGGGCGCGACCGGCGATGTGGGCGAGGCGCGGAAGATCGTCGACATCTGCATGGACGCGGGGATGAATTTGTTCGATACGGCGGACATTTATTCCGACGGGCGGAGCGAGGAGGTGCTGGGCAAGGCGATCGGGCACCTGAAGCGGGAGGAGGTGCTGATCTCGACCAAGGCGACGTTCCGGCTGGGGAAGGGGGCGAACGATGTGGGGTCGTCGCGGTACCACCTGGTGCAGTCGGTGGAGGGGTCGTTGCGGCGGCTGGGGACGGAGTATATCGACATCTTCCACATGCATGAGACGGACTCGCTGACGCCGGTGGAGGAGACGCTGAAGGCGCTGGATGAGATGGTGAGCGCGGGGAAGATAAGGTATATTGCGTGCTCGAATTTCTCGGGATGGCGGCTGATGAAGTCGCTGGCGGTGAGCGAGCGGTACGGTTGGAGCCGGTATGTGGGGCACCAGGTGTACTACTCGCTGGTGGGGCGGGACTATGAGTGGGAGCTGATGCCGCTGGCGGTGGACCAGGGGGTGGGCGCACTGGTGTGGTCGCCGCTGGGGTGGGGGCGGTTGACGGGGAAGATCCGGCGGGAGACCGGGATTCCGAAGGAGAGCCGGCTGAACTCGAAGCTGGTGGTGGAGATTGGGCCGCAGGTGGAAGAGGAGCATCTGTACCGCGTGGTGGAAGCGCTGGACGAGGTGGCGAAGGAGACGGGCAAGACGGTGCCGCAGGTTGCGCTGAACTGGCTGCTGCGGCGGCCGACGGTGGCGACGGTGATCGTGGGGGCTCGGAATGAGGCGCAGCTCAAGCAGAACCTGGGGGCGGTGGGTTGGAGTCTGACGGCGGAGCAGGTGGCGAAGCTGGACAAGGCGAGCGAGCGGCCGATGGCGTGGCCGTACTGGCATCAGCGGCAGTTTGATGAGCGGAACCCGCGGCTGGTGTAAGGGGGTTGGGAATTTCCGCATTCGAGCTGGATCGCGATTGGTTTTTGCGGCGCTGCGCGGCATCTCAAAGATGAGATGATAGGGAGTTGTGTGTCTGGAACGATAGAACGCGAGGCTGAGGGGCCGGGGTCGAGATGAAGCAAGGAAGAGTGTTGGTTTCGTTGGCGGTGCTGCTGGCGGCGATAGCGTGGGGGCAGGTTGCGGAGGGGCAGAACCCGACGGCCATCCAACGGCTGCAACTGTCGGCGTTTGGCGCGGTCAGCGGAGTTTTTACCGGGCTTGGGGGCGGGAAGAACTTCAGCGTTACCGCGGGTGCGGACCTTGCCCTGCCGCCGTTCCACGGGGTGCGGCCGACGCTGGAGGCGCGCGGCACCTACCCGACGGACCGGGGTTTGGTGGACAACCAGAAAAGCGCGATGGGCGGGCTGCGAGTGGATTTCCTGCTGGGCCACCGGTGGCATCCCTATGGCGACTTCCTGTTCGGGCGCGGGGAGATGCTTTACACGCCCTATGGGTACATGTTCAACAACAATTTCTATGAACTGACGACGACCAACGTCTACTCGGCTGGGGCCGGGTTTGACTACGATCTGGGCGAACATCTCGCGGTGAAGGTGGATGCGCAGTTTCAACGCTGGGCGTCGACGTCGGTGCCGACGCCTTCGGGGGCGATCTGGTCGAAGGTGGGGACGGCTGGGATTGTCTATCGCTTCGACTTCAACCGGCACAACCTCCGCTAAGGTTGCAGGTGGGTGGGAAGGCGGCGCGGGTAGACTGGGATGGCATGGCGCCAGGCTGGACCTGGAGGGAATGGTTGAGCGCGGCGCAGGAGTCTCAGGGTGAGTACAAGGGATTCGGTGTTTGCCGTGTTGCGGGCCCTGCGGGTGATCTTCGCGATCGCCGCTATGGCGTCTTCGAGTGTCTCTGCGTTTGCGGGCGCGGCGCCTGGCGTGGGCGCGGGGCGTGGGGCGGTTGCGGCGGACGGGCTGCCGGATGCGCCGGGCTTTGGGCTCGCGGCGAGCCAGGGCGATGGATTGACCTCATTTGAGGCTGTGGGGAAATCCCGGCCGGCTGCCCTGGCGGTTGAGTCGGCGGCGGTGGGCGAGACGCCCCAGGGGAAGATGACGCAGCGGGAGGTGGATGGGGCCTGCCAGTCGGGCGCGCTGTGGGGAAAGCCGTGCAAGTTGAGCTGGCTGCCGATGCTGTGGGAGATGTTCGAGGAGACGGCGGCGGAGAACGGCGGCAATATTGCGCTGGACACGGAGACGCGGCACGATCTGGTGACGAATCCTTATTGGGCGACGTACATCAAGTGCGTGCACCAGTATCGCTACCGGCAGTGGTCGGACGATACGCCGTTCATCGTGCATGACATTGGGCATCCGATGCAGGGCGCGATGGTGTACAGCATCTACGAGCAGAACGACCCGAAGAGCCGGGGGCTGGGTTGGGTGAACAACGGCAACTACTGGCGGGCGCACCTGAAGGCGATGGCGGTGGTGGCGTTGTTTGAGGTGCAGTGGAAGATCGGTCCGGCGAGCGAGGCGGCGATCGGCAATAGCGGGCTGAATACGTACTTCACGCCGCGCGTGGTGGGGCGCAGCACCAACGAGACGGGGTTTCAGGACTTTGTGATCACGCCGGTGTATGGGCTGGGGTGGAACATCACGGAGGACCTGGTGGACAAGTACGTGATGCCGCACATCTGGAAGCGCACGCACAACAAGCTGATCCTGACGGCGCTGATGCCGTTGACGCCTTGCCGGGCGGCGGCGAATGTCTTCCGCTATAAGCCGTTCTACTATCGGGACTATCCGTTGACTCCGCTGCGGTAGGGCGCGGCCTTGGGATGGCTCAGAGGTTGAAGAGCTCGCGGAGTTTTTTCGTCTGGGCGCGGCTGACGGGGACCTCGGTTTTTTTGGGGTCGTCCATGCGCAACTGGTAGCTGGACTTGAACCAGGGGACGACCTCGCGGATGTGCTGGATGTTGACGACGAAGGAGCGGTGGGCGCGCCAGAAGGCCTCGGGATCGAGCTGGTCCATGAGCTCTTCGAGAGTGCGGCAGTTGGACTGGCCCTCGAGGCTGCGGGTGACGACGGAGATGGCGCCGCCCTCGATGGAGGCGAAGCAGATCTCGCGCTGATCGACGAGGAGGAGGCGGCCGAGGGCGCGGACGATGACCTTGCCGGTGGAGGGTTTGGCGGGCTGGGCGCGGGTCTCGACGAGGCGGAGGAGGGCGTCGAGGCGCGGGTCGGGGCGTTGCTGGGCGGCGGATTCGGCGCGGTCGGCGAGGCGGATTTTGACTTTTTCTACGGTCTTGAGGACGCGCTTGCGGTCGAAGGGCTTGAGGAGATAGTCGACTGCGTTGACCTCGAAGGCTCGGACGGCGTACTGGTCGAAGGCGGTGGCGAAGACGACCTGGGGGAGGTGGGATTTTTTGTCGAGGAGTTTTTTGAGGACGGCGAAGCCATCGAGGCCGGGCATCTGGACGTCGAGGAAGACGACATCGGGCTTGTGGGTGCGGATGAGGTCGACGGCGTCGATGCCGTTGGTGCCCTGGGCGAGTACGTCGATGCCCTCGGCGGACTGGAGGAGGTAGAGAAGCTCCTGGCGGGCGAGGGGTTCGTCGTCGATGATGAGGGCGGTGAGCAAAGGCGAGTGGTTAGTTGCAGGTTGTTGGTTGTTGGTTGGATTGCGACGAACGCGCGGTCGTTCCTCAGCAACCAATCTAGCTGCTGAGGCTCACTGATGCTAGTATGCGCGCTTTGCCGGTAGGGAAACGGCAGGGAGACTTGCAGAGAGTGCTGAAAAGTCGACCGGCGCGACAGGCAAAGGACCCAGGGCTAAAGCCCGCTAATTATGCAGGCCTTATTCGTAGGGCTAAAGCCCTACGCTAATCCGAAATACCCTAGGACTTTTTCATCAAACTTAGCCTGCAACCTGCAACCTGCAACCTGCAACCTGCAACCTGCAACCGGCAACCTGCAACCTGCAACCTGCAACTAGGTGTCGCTGTAGGCGCGGAGGCGGGCGGGGGCGAGGTCTTCGGCGACGTCGTGGCCGCACTGGGGGCAGTAGGCGTCGGTGATCTGGACGCCGCGAAAGCACTGGCCGCAGACGGGGGCCAATTGGAAGCGGCACTGGGGGCAGAAGTGGACGCCCTCGGGGAGCTCCGTGGTGCAGTGCGGACAGCGGATGAGGATGGGCTGGCGCAGCAGGAAGTAGACGACCGCACCCATGCCTCCGGGCATGACGAGGACGATCAGCATCCAGAGCGGGGCGGACATGGCGCGGCGCTTGACGTCGCGGCTGACGTAGCCGATCAGCAGGATATAACTGGCCAGCGCGGTGCCGGTGGTGAAGACGAAGGCGAGATGGCTGGCCTGCTCAAGCGGGGTGCGGTGGTGGGGGGGATGGGGCGCAGGCGCGGCTGGAGGCGTGCGCGCGGAAGCCGAGGCAGGCGGCGGCGTCGCCGTGGACGGGGGCGAAGATGGCCGATTCATGAAGACCATCCAGCCGACGAAGACGACGACGGCGAGGATGCTGGACCAGAGGGGGAGCATTTTGATGCCGTCGCCCTCCCCGGACGGAGCCGGTTCCGGGATGCTTGAGGTACGGCGGTTCCAGAGGTCGGTCATCGCTGGACCTCGCTACCGCGGGCGCGGTGGAACCATACGGCGGCGAGCATGGCGAGGGAGACGGGCACGAACCAGAGCAGGACGACGAGGAAGTGGCGGCTGGCCTCGGTCGTGGCGAGGGAGGCGACATCGTCAATCTCAACGGCCTGGTACTGGTCGATTCCGATCCAGAGACCGAGGCAGATGAAGAGCAGAAGCACGGAGCAGACGGCGAGGGGCACCACAAGGGTGCGCACGCGGCTGCGACGCTCCTGCAGGACGCTGGCGCGCTGGCGCACGACGCGATGGGTGCGGTTGACGACTCCGGCGCGGGCCACGGGATGAATGCCGCTCAGTTCGCTTTGGGCAAATGCGGCTGCTTCGTTCTGCTGCTGGGAGTCGAGTTGGGAGCTGAAGGAAGCATTCATCCGGCCGCCTCCAGGGCGCTGCGCGACTGGCGCAGGCGCTCGATCTCGGGCTTCAGGGCTGCGAGGCCGCGATACAGGCGGGACTTGACGGTGGAGAGCGGGGCGCGGGTGACGCTGGCGATCTCCTCGAGCGACATCTCCTCGTGGAAGCGGAGGGTGAGGACTTCGCGGTAGTTGGTTTCAAGCTTGAGCAGGACGGCGGCGACCTCGGCGCGGTCTTCGCGCAGCTGGAACTGGTCGAGCGGGGAGGGGCCGTCGGCGGCGATTTCGAAGGCGCGGCCGTCGTCGCCGGGCTCGCTCATCTCATCGAGCGAGGCCATGGTGCGCTTGCGCGAGAGGTCGATGACGAGGTTGCGCGCGATGGTGAACAGCCAGGTGTCGAAGCGGGCCTTGCCGTTGTACTGGCTGCCGCGCAGCAGCACGCGCATCCAGGTCTCCTGGAAGAGATCCTCGGCGACTTCGCGTTTGCCGGTGAGGAAGAGGAGATAGCGGAGGAGGCGATGCTGGTAGAGCTCGATGAGGCGGTCGAGGAGTTCGGGGTCCTGGCACTTGAGGCCGCGCGCGATGGCTGCGTTCTCCCGCTGGCTCTGCTCCGCTTGTTCTGCCGAGATCGCGATCGCCGCGCTATGCATAGAGGTAGAGACGCCAAAACGTGCCGGAAAGTCTCGGTCGGGACTGCTCTTTTGTCGGCGAGACAGGAAAGTCATCGAAATCCCTTCGAATGCGAGCGTGCGTGGACCGGAGGGCGTTAAGACGGCGTTAACGATAATTGTAGGGCCGTTTGCCGAATTTGGCGAGGTGAATTTCATGGGTAAACTGGGGGGATGGAAGTTCTATACGGGCTGCATCCGGTGGAGGAGGCGGTCCGGTCAGGTGCGCGGCGGCTGGAGCAGGTGGTGCTGGCGCGGGAGCGGCGGGACGCAAGGCTGGAGCGGCTGGCCGAGATGTGCAAGGCGGCGGGGGTGCGGGTGTCTCTGGAGCCGCGCGACCAACTGACCCGGATGGCCAAGACGGACGCACACCAGGGGGTTCTGGCGGTGGTGCGGGACCGGGCATTTCTGGGGATTGAAGACCTGCTGGAGGGGAAGGCTGAGGGGGTTGAGGGGGCGAAGGGGTCGAACCGGTTTTTTCTGGCGCTGGATGGGATTGAGGACCCGCACAATCTGGGGGCGCTGCTGCGCACCGCGGATGGCGCAGGGGTGGATGGGGTGGTGCTGCCGGAGCGGCGGTCGGCGCCGGTCTCGGCGACGGTGGCGAAGACCTCGGCGGGGGCGTCGGAGCATGTGCGGATCGCGCGGGTGACCAATCTGGTGCGCGCGCTGGAGCAGATGAAGCAGGCGAATGTGTGGGTTTTGGGGCTGGACGAGCGCGGGACACCGGACTATACGGAGTTCGACTTCCGCACGGACTGCGTGCTGGTGCTGGGACGCGAGGGCTCGGGGCTGCACGATCTGGTGAAGAAGACCTGCGACCATCTGTTGCGGATTCCGATGGCGGGGCGGGTGAGCTCGCTGAATGTGTCGGTGGCGGGCGCGGTGGTGATGTATGAGGCGATGCGTCAGCGGCGGGCGGCGGTGGAGGAGCGGGTTGCGGTGGTGAGGGAGTCTAAGCAGCCTCGGAAGGGACTGGGGTCGTGAGGCGCGGTTTGGTTGTTTGGGGGTTGGTGTTGGCGTGGGGGTTGGCGGGGGTGGGCGCGGTTGCGCGGGCGGCTCAGGCAGCGGGGGCAGCAGGGGCGGACACGCAGACTCCGGAGCAGGGGACGGCGGCGCCCGCGCCTGCGAAGGGCAAGGTCTTGTTCTCGCGGGATGCCGATACGCCTGCGGACGGGGCCCCGGTTGAGGCCCCGCCGGCGAATGCGGCTCCGGCCGCGAGCGGGGATTCGGACGGGGATTCGGACGGGGTGCCGGACGCGGAGAGGGATGCGCTTGCCTTTGCGGCTTACGATCTGGATGTGCATTTGACCCCGGCTTCCGCGGGGATCGCGGTGCGCGCGGGGCTGACGGTGCGGAACGATGGCACGGTGCCGCTGAAGGAGCTGGCGCTGGATATCAGTTCCTCGTTGCACTGGGACGCGGTCTCGATGGTGAGTGGCGGGTCGAGCGGGGCCGTGCCGTTGAAGTTCGCAGTCGCGGCGCTGGATACGGACGCGGACCACACGGGACGAATGGATGAGGCAGTGGTCGCTCTGCCGCAGCCGCTTGCGCCGGGGGCGACGATGACGCTGACGGCGCTGTATTCGGGGGCGATTGCGCAGTCCGCGCAGCGGTTGCTGCGGATTGGCGCGCCGGCGGACAAGGCGCTGGACGAGGACTGGGACGCGGTGGCGGCGAGCGGGCCGGATGCGCCTGGCGAGGGCACGGCGCTGCGCGGCTTCGGCGATGTGATGTGGTATCCGGTCTCGGCCTCGCCGGTATTTCTGGGCGATGGGGCGAAGCTCTTTCAGGCGGTGGGGCGGGCAAAGCTGCGCGAGTCGACGGCGACGGTGCGACTGCGGCTGGCGGTGGAGTATGCGGGTGAGCCGCCGGATGCGGCGTTCTTCTGCGGGCGGCGCGAGCAGCTGATGGCCATCAGCGACAACGCGGATGTGCCGGTCGCGGAGGCCCGCGGGATGGCGACGGCGGTGTTTGAGGCGTGGCCGCTGGGATTCCGGCCGATGAGTTTGTTTGTTTCGGGACACCCGCCGATTGCGGCTGGGCCGACGGCGGACCCGGCTGCGATCGAAGCGGTGACGGGGAACGATGACGCGCTGGCGAGCTACTCCGCTGCGGCGGGGATGGTGATGCCGATGCTGGCTGAGTGGTTTGGCGCGCAGCCGCTGGAGAGCCTGACGATTCTCGACCACGCGGGGCAGCCATTTGAGGACGACGCACTGCTGGTGCGGCCGATGCGCGCGGCCGACCCCGCGTCGCTGGCGCACTCACTTACGCACGCGTGGGTGCATTCGAGCCGGCCGTGGATCGATGAGGGGCTGGCGGAGTTTGCCGGGCTGCTGTGGACGGAGCGCAGCCAGGGCCGCGCAGCCGCGCTCGATGCGATGCAGGAGGCAAACCGGGCGCTGGCGCTGGCTGAACCGGAGACGCCGATGGATGCGCCCGGAGCGGGGCCGTTGGGACCTTCGAGCTCTTCGAGCGCGGACGCAGCGCCGGCGTCGAGTTTATCGGCTGTGGAGAGCGATGCGCAGGCCCCGAAGCCGGCGGTGAGCGAGGCGGGCGCGAGCGTGGCCGCCGCGACCGGCGAGGTCTTCTATCGAACGAAGGCCGCGGATGTCTGGTGGATGCTGCGCGGGATGGTGGGCGACCGCGTGCTCGAACAGGCGCTGCAGGCGTACCGGCTGGATGCGCGGCTTGACCGCGACCCGGTGGGTTTCGAAGGTACGCTGGAAAAATTTGCGCACCAGGACCTGCGCTGGTTCTTCGACGACTGGGTGTATCGCGACCTTGGCCTGCCCGTCCTGAGCATCGTCAGCGTCACACCGAGCCAGCTTGAGTCGCATGCCGGACTGCCTGCGGGATGGCTGATCGCGGTTGAGGTGCATAACGACGGATACGCCGAGGCGGAGGTGCCGGTGACGGTGCGGTCGTCCACGGCGAAGCAGACGCAGCGGCTGCGCATTCCCGGGCGGTCGAGCGCCTCCACCCGCATCGTCTTTGCGGGCACGCCGGAGGAGGTGGAGGTAAACGACGGCGGGGTTCCTGAGACGGAGACCAGCGTGCATACACGGCAGCTGGCGATGCCGGGGCGGTAGAAGTCTCTTCAATGGCTTCGGGATAAATGTAAACTTACGGGCAGGCAGACGCAGTGACGATTGTTTGGGCAGGACGAGTGTCCATTCTCTTCGGTTCATCCCGGCGAAAAGGTAAATAATGGCTGAAGGTAGCGGCAGTCGAAGCGGCGTGGTTGTGGGGAATGGGACGACTTTGCTGGATAACGAAGATATCTCTGTCGATTTCGGCGAACTTTTCCGGACACTGAGTCGAGGTAGGCGCCGCATCCTCATCGTAGCTCTGGCATCCTGCATTGTGGCTACAGCGACGGCGTTTCTGCTGCCCCCCAGTTACACTTCGACTGTCTCATTCATTCCTCCGGGCGGCAGCATCAATTCAAATGCGGCGTTGGTTGCGGGAGAGCTCTCGGCACTGGGAGCGGGCAGCCTTCTGGGCGAGACGAAGAATTCCGGCGACTTATATGCCGGGATATTGAAGAGCCGATCGATTGCCAGCGAGCTGGTGCAGCGGTTCGACCTGAAGCAGGTTTATGGGGTGAGGAGGGAGAGTCAGGCAGAGAAGACGCTCGGCTCCAATACGGCGGTTACGGTCGATACCAAGTCCACCATTGTCACGGTCGAGGTCACGGACAAGAGCCCGCAGCGCGCACAGGACCTTGCGAATGCCTATACGGATGCCTTGCGCGAGACGAATGGCCGGCTGGCGTTGAGCCAGTCTTCGCAGCGGCGGCTTTTTTTCGGGCAACAGCTGGCCAAGGAGAAGGACGACCTGGAGGATGCCGAGGTTGCGTTCAAGAAGACGGAGGAGCAGTCGGGGTTGATTGCGCCGACGGGCCAGACGGAATCGGAGATCAAGAGCATCGCGGACATGCAGGCGGCGATTGCAGTGCGTCAGGTGCAGCTGGCCGCGCTGCGCGATGCGGCCACGGAAGAGAATCCACAGGTGGTGCGGCTGCATAGCGAGATCGACGATCTGCAGGGGCAGCTGGCGCGGATGCAGCGGGGCAGCGGAAGCCAGTCCGCCATCTCGATTCCGACGTCGAAGGTGCCGGAGCTGGAGTTGGAGTTCGTGCGCAAGGACCGCGAGGTGAAGTATCACGCGGCGCTGTTCGACATGCTTTCGCGCCAGTACGAGACGGCGCGGCTGGACGAGGCGCGCGACGCTCCGGTGCTGCAGGTGCTGGATCCGGCGTCGTATCCGGACATGAAGTCGTCGCCGAAGCGGATGTACATTATGCTGGGTGGTCTGGTGTTTGGGCTGATTGCGGGCTGTGTCTGGGTGCTGATACGCGAACACGTTCACGCGCTGCGTGCATCCCTCACTTCAAGTCCAGTGGACTAGCCGGAGCCGTGCGTCGAGGAAGATGGGCCCTTGGCTGAGGTGATTGCGTTGTCGGTTGCAGCAGGATCCTGGAAGCGAGGTGTAAGTTTCGCGGTGGCGCTGGGGATGGCGCTTGCCTGCGCGAGCGTAGCTGCCGCGGCGGGTCCTGCCATGGAATTGCCGCCGTGCAAGACTGGGCCCGGGGCGAACCGTCCGGCGGACGTCTACTTGCCGATGGACAGCTGGATGTATCCGGCTCTCGACCGGCTGCATGGGCTGGGCTACGCTGACACCGCTTTCCTTGGGTTGCGGCCGTGGACGCGGCGGAGCATGCAGCGGATCATCGCGGACACCTCCCAGGATCCAGGCCTGCAGGGCGACACGCAGGCGCTGGAGATTGTGGCTGCGCTCAAGCGCGAGTTGGGCGACGAAGCGGATGACGACGGGAGCGACTACCAGTATGCGTGTGAGGGGCTTTATACGAGGATGCAGGGGATTGCAGGCCTGACGCTGCGGGACAGCTTTCATCTGGGGCAGACTTTGGTGAACGACTATGGGCGGCCGTACCAGCCGGGGTTCAACACGGTGGATGGGGCGAGCGGGAGCGTGGAGTACGGGCGCTTCAGTTTGTATGCGCGGGGGGAGTATCAACATGCGCCGGGCGCGGCGAGCTACTCGCCCGGCCTGGTGGCGACGCTGTCGAATATCGATGCGGTGCCTCTGGCCAGCAACCCCGTGCAGGCGACGATACCGGCGGGGCCGATCGCGTCTACCAATGTCCTGCGGATCGTGGAGGCGAACCTCTCCTACCGGTTGCTGAATCACGAGGTGTCGTTTGGCAAGAGCGATCACTGGCTAGCGCCAACGGCGGGCGGCGCGTTCACCTACAGTAATAATGCGGAGAATATCTATGCTTTTCAGATCGATCGCACCGAGCCGCTGTATATTCCCCTGTTGTCGCGGCTGACGGGGCCGTTCCGGTACGACTTTTTTGTTGGCAGCTTGAAGGGGCACACCGATCCGAACGATCCCTGGATGCATGTGGAGAAGATCAACTTCAAGCCCACGCCCAATGTTGAGTTCGGGTTCGAGCGCAGCGTGATCTGGGGCGGCAAGGGGCATGAGCCGATCACGATCAAGACGTTCCTGAGGAGCTTTTTCAGCACCGCCAACGTCTCGACGGCGCAAAAGGAGTCGGCGCAGGACCCCGGGGCCCGGTTCGCTTCATTCGACTTCAGCTGGCGGCTTCCCTGGCTGCACCACTGGATGATGCTGTACACGGATTCGATGGTCCATGACGACATAAGCCCAACGGATGCGCCGCGCCACGCAGGCGTGCGCCCTGGAATCTACCTGTCGCGCATTCCTGGCGTTGCGCGACTCGATTTCAGGATCGAAGGGGTGAACACGGACCCGGATACCGGGCGGAGCTTTGGAGGAAATTTTCTCTATACGGAATTCATTCAGAAGCAGGGATACACCAATAAGGGCACCATTATGGGGGATGCTATCGGCCGCGAAGCCCAGGGAGGCCAGGGATGGTTGACGTATCATCTGTCTCCGCTCGAGATGGTGCAGACCTCGTTTCGGCATGCCAAAGTTGCGGACGACTTCGTACCCCTAGGCACGACGCAGAACAGCTTCGACGTGCGGGCGGTGAAGCGAATTCGCCACGATGTGGAGCTCTCGGTGGAGGTGGAGCATGAGTGGTGGAAGGCGCCGGTGTATGAGACGTCCGAGCAAAACGACACGGTGGCGACGTTTCAGATCACGCTGCATCCTGAACGCGGCGCGGAGGCGCCCTAGGCGGGGAAGCGTTGCGGGCCGGCCGGCCAGGGGGGGTCGACCGGCTACAATTGCCTACAGGAGCTGTCCTCTCTGGCAAAGCTAAGGGAAAAATCTCTTCTCACCTCCAACATCACCTGGCTCTATGGTCTACAGGGGCTCAACTACCTGATTCCGGTGTTGCTGCTTCCCTACCTCGTCAGAGTACTGGGAGTGGAGCAGTATGGCCTGATTGCATTTGCCCAGGCGATTGCGCAGTACTTCAATATCGCGACCGATTATGGATTCAACTTTTCCGCGACCCGGGCGATTGCGCGGAGCCGCGACGATAAGCGCGAGACATCCCGCGTGTTCTGGACGGTACTCACGATTAAAGGCATTCTGCTTCTGCTGGGCGCCGTAGTGCTGGCGGCGGCGGTGTTCACTTTTCCTCGACTTCACCCAGACGCGAGTGTGTACTTCGCTGCTTATGTGGGAGTTATCGGCAACGCGATCTTTCCCCAGTGGCTCTTTCAGGGCATGGAGCGCATGCGTTCCATCTCCATCATCACGGGGCTGGCCAAGCTTACATCCGCGGCGCTGGTGGTGTTGCTCGTTCACGGCCCCAAGGACACATTTCTTGCCACATTGCTGCTTTCGTCAGGTTTCCTGATTGCAGGCTTGGTCGGGATGTTTGTCGCACTGCGCAACCATGTGCCGCACTTTGTCCGGCCCGCAAGGCAGGACATCCACAGCTCGCTGCGGGAGGGACGGCATCTCTTCCTCACCTCCGCGGCCATCAGCCTCTACAGCAACACCAACACTTTCTTAGTGGGCGTTCTGGCGGGGAATGTGCAGGCCGGGTACTTCAGCCTCGCCGATAAGATCATCCGCGCTGTTACCGGTCTGGTTGCGCCGGTGATTCAGGCGGCCTACCCGCACGTCATCCGCCTGATCGGCACGTCGCGGCGCGGGGCGATCGCCTTTCTGCGCAAGACCCTGCTGGGCGGAGCCGGGCTGGGCGCGCTGCTGGGCCTGAGCGTGCTGGCTCTGGCAAGACCGCTGGCGCATCTCGCGTTCAGCCACAATGGGCCGGCAGTGGTGCCGCTTCTGCGCTGCCTGTCTCCGTTCCCGCTGTTCGCCTCCCTGAGCTATATCCTGGGCGTGCTCATCCTCATCCCATTTGGCTTCGACCGCGCGCAGAGCCGGCTGTTGTTCGGCATCGGCCTGGTGAATCTGGCGTTTGGGTGCGTCTTAATTCCTCGCCTTGGTGCGCTTGGCGGAGTGCTGGCCATGAGCATGATCGAGGCGTTGCAGATCGCCGGCAGCTTCGTGATCCTCGCACGAGGCGGCGTGAATCTCTTTCGGTCGCCGAACGAGGCTGGAGCGGCTGCGGGGCGGTGAGGCGTGGGGCGACGAAGACGACTGGCTCCTTCGCCGAGTCAGAACAGCGAACCGTAGGCGGCGGCCATCTGCTCCACGATGACCGGCCACTGGCGAAGCTTTACCAGTGCATGTCCGCGCTCGATCATGGCGCGTCGCCCGGGTGTGTCTTCAACCGCCGTTGCCAGCTTTGCATTGAAGTCGGACTGGCTGGCGGGGTCGAAGAAGAGCGCCGCATCCTGACATACCTCGCGGGTCGCGGGAGATGCCGCCACCAGCGCCGGGCAACCCATCATCATCGCCTCCAGCGGCGGCAGGCCGAGCCCCTCATAGAGCGACGGATACACGAAGAGCGATGCGGCCGCATAGGCTTCCGCGAGCAGGCCTGCGCTGGCGCCCGGGGCAGAGATGATCTTGGAGCGGACCCCCAGCTGTTCCATGTACTTTAGCTCGGCGCTGGTGAAGGGTGAGCCGCCGATGGCGAGCAGGTCATACTCATTGTGAAGTCCCGACTCAGCGAACGCGAAGACGAGCGCGTTGAAGTTTTTATATAGGAAGCGAGTGCCGACGTACAGCAGGAAGGGGCGGGCAACCAGTGCGTCCAACTCCTTCCTTCCGGCTTCCGAGCGGTCGAGCTGCGATGGCCCATTGCACAGCACTTTGATTCGCGATGCCTCCACATCATAGAGCTCCTGCATGTCGCGGCTGCTGGCCCCCGACACGCAAAAGATCAAGTCGGCTTGCTCAAACATCTTGCGCCGGGCGCTGACGATCAGCTTGAACTCCGGCGCGGGGAAGAGCTCCGGGAACCGCTCCAGCGTGCAGTCGTGGTGCGTGGCAACGCGTCTGCGCGCGCGGATGCCGGGCATGAACCGATACAGTGTGTTGTGATAGATGTCGACCGGGCGGCGCAGCAGGTTGTATGGGGTCAACAGCGCCTCATTGATGAGGTAAGTGCCGACGCCGGAGTTGACCAGGCGCGGACCCCAGTGGAGGACGGAGCCATTGGGCCGAGAGGCTTGCTCGAGGGGCCACATGGTGGTGGACAAGCCAAGCTGGGTGATCGTGGAAAAGTCTGGAATTAGGTTCAGATGCCGGATAACTTCATAGAAATATCGAGTGATGCCGCCCGTCTTCTGCAGCGAAAAAGATTGATGGTCGAATAAAATCTGCATCCTGGCGGCGCCTTTTTTCCTTTCGACCTCACGAAACCTAAGGCTCAGGTCCGGAGGAAAACCGTGCAGACCTGGGAGAGATTCATTATTGCATCGGCATCTTTAGGCGTCTATGAGTCAGTCCCCTACATACTGATGACTGCGAGGGCCGGGTACTGATGATCGCGAAGGCCGGATACTCGTTTCAGTTAGTATCTCTGGAGAGCTTCGAGACCAACGCAGAGGGCACGATGAAATGTCATCAAATGCCCCTGCGTGTTTTGGGGAACAGGGGAGTCTGCCGACGTGTTGAGTAACCGCATCGCTTCCTTCCTGCTGCATCGCGTCCGGGGCAGGGAGGTGGAAATTGCCCCGACGATCTCTTCCTCGGAAGTCTTGATCAATATGGCGCAGAAGGGGCTCGGATCCTATCTCCGCGGCCTCTGGGTGAAGCCATGGCTTGGGGCCTCACGCGGGAGTTTCTTTCTTGGGCGCGGTTGCAGGATCATCAACCGGCGCCTGTTACGTATGGGAAGGAACGTTTATATCGGCAGCTACGGCTACCTCGATTGCCTGTCGGTGAGCGGCGTCGATATCGGCGACTGCGTCACTATCCGGGAGGGTTGCTGGCTGCAGTTGACGAGCCACTATGACAACCCCGGCGCGGGTATCACGATCGGCAACAATGTTTACATCGGGCCGCGAGCGATCCTGGGGGCCGCGGCGCAACTGACCATCGGCGACAGGTGCCAACTTGGCGCGAACGTTTCGCTGATCGCCGAGAACCATGAATTTTCCGGCGGGGGCGACATCTACAGCCAGGGCGTTGTGCGCAAGGGAATCACCGTTGGGAGGGACGTTTGGATGGGCAACAACGTCATTGTGCTGGACGGAGTGACGGTGGGTGAGGGATCGGTGATTGGCGCGGGAACGGTGCTGACCAAGTCGGTCCCTGAACGGTCGGTGGTTGTGGGCGTGCCGGGAAGAGTGATTCGATCGCGATGAAGAAAACATAACCATTTGGCCGCCGATTTGCGATGCAAACCAACGACGTATAATCTGGCGGTATCAGGATGGGTTTAGCTATTCGAACGCTGAGCGGTACTAGCTTGGTAACTAACCTGGTACTAACCTGGGCCGGAGGAGTGGGCGATGAGCGAGGATTCAGAGGTATTTCTCCCAAGCGTCTACACAGACGGCTCGTATCTGGAGAAGACAGGAGGCACCTGGCACTTAGAAGATTCGCCGTTCAAGGCCGGTCAGGTCTTGCGAATGTTGCGCCGGCACCCGGAGATTGAAGCCCGCACGATCCTGGAGATCGGGTGCGGCGCGGGCGGAATTTTATCCGAGCTGCAAAAGCTGCTTGGTCCCGATGTTGTTCTCACGGGTTATGAAATCAGCCCCCAAGCCCATGCCCTTAGTGAACAATTCGCGAATGACCGTTGCAAGTATATCCTGGGCGACGCGTTTGCCGACCCTTCCGTATACGATCTTGTCCTGGTGATGGACGTGGTTGAACACGTGGAGGACTGCTTCTCATTTCTGCGGCGGGCCAAGTCAAGAGGGCGATGGAAGCTCTACCACATCCCATTGGACGCACATGCCAGCGCGATCTTGCGAGGGGTTAATAGTTGGAACGCCGCAGGTCACCTCCACTTATTCACGATGGAGACGGCGATTAAGTCGCTTGAACGTACCGGACATTGTGTGGTGGATTACATTTTGACAACGGGCGTTTTTGCGCAGCATAACAAGGCGCTTAGAACGCGCCTGGCAAATCTTCCGCGTCGTGCCCTGATGAAACTGAGCCCCAGGATGGTAGCCCGGCTTTTCGGGGGCCTTTCAATGTTGATACTGGCGGAGTGATCAGGGAACGTGCTTCAATGCACTAGCATGTTCCGGATTCTTTGTGAGAAAGTCAGGTTGCCCATGAGCACCTCGGTGGTCTCTCGCGTTCCCAGGATAACGACTAAGGCGCAATGACTCTCAAGAGCCGCTTAATCACCCGCGTGCTTTACGCGATTCTCATTTGGTGCATTTTCTCATTTAAGGTAATTCTGATCGGGGTAGGCGAGTCGGGCATTCGCGCGGACGATTTCCTGATCTTCCTTGCGTTTATTTTGCTGCTGCTCCGGGGGGACCTACTCACAGTTAAGCGATCCGCCGCGTTTAACGCATACCTTTGTTTCGTTGCAGCGAGCCTTTTATCGACGGTTTGGAATTCTTCCAGTGGGCGGGTGAATCCCACGGTGTCATTGCTTTTTGTTGCCCGATTGGTCCAGTACATGGTGTTCTACTACATCGGGTCTGCGATCGCGAGGGGTGGGATTCCTATTTCAAAGATGTTGCAGACCTACCTGGCAATCCTCTGTGCAGTGGTTCCGTTGCAGATGCTCGGCCTGGTCCCGGTTCCTGGCGTATTTGGCGGGATCACCTCAAGGGCAGTTGGAAATACGAATGGGCCCTATGAGATGGCCGCCGTCGCTGCGTTTCTGCTCTGTTATCTCGGGTATAGGAGGAGGAACTGGATCAGGGGTGCGCTTTCGTTATTCCTCGTACTCCTATCGGCATCGAGGATCACTTTTGTCGCCGCTGCTTTCAGCGTGGGGAAGGTCACGCTTCAACGGCCGAGATCGAAGCGCGCATTGATGCTTGGCGTGGGCGGACTTGCAGTGGTGGGGCTAGTTGGGTTAATGGCAGCGCCTTACCTATCCAACAGTTCAGCGGATAGCCGCGGCGGCGTGGCTGCCCGTCTTTCCTCGGCGGCGTCGACGGGAATATCGCTGAATACATTGGGTTCCGCATATCAGGGAGTTCCTGTATACCGAAACTCGGCTGACTATTTCGAGGGGGAGTTCCACGAAGCCAGTGGGCAGGCTTTGGAAGGCAGCGGAGACGTTAGCGGGCTGATCAGGGTGCTGCGATGGACAACCCTGATCAAGAGCGCCCTGGGCTCGCTGGACAGCACGATACTAGGGCTTGGCCCTTCATTTGGCTCAATAGCCGTAGATGGATATTTTGTCCGGGTGTTCGTGGAGACAGGAGTGTTAGGTCTTGTGTTTTTCTTATGGTTCGCCAAGAGCCTGCTTGCGGCGCATGGCGACTCCTTCTGGGAGTTTCGGGAGTATGTCTTCATCATGCTGGGAACGGCGATTTTCATCGACATTTTTGTCAGCTACAAGCCGATGCTCCTGCTGTGGCTCTGGCATGGCATGAATGAGTACAAGTCAAAGGATGCAGTCAGTGAGAATCGCTTACCCAATGAGGGTTGATGCCCTCGACAAGCCGGGAGGGGACCTGTTTACCGTCCAGGAATTTATCAAGGCAGGGAGGAACCCGGGACCGGGCGGCTTCGCGATATTCGATGGAGAGCTCATCACCGATCTCCAGGCCGACTTCTCGGGATTCGATCTGGTCCATTTGACGAACATAGACCGCCCAGTCGACACCTATCATTCGTATCGCGCGGCGCGGGCCGCGGGCAGACCCGTTGTCATCACGACGATCCATCACTCCTATCGGGAGATCGCGAGGTATGAGCGGGAAGGGCGCGGCGGCGCGATTGGCCTCGTTTCCGGCACTCTAGGGTATTCCGGATTGGAGTATCTGCGGTCGATTGTACGGTCGGCAAGGTATCCTCAATTGCTGGTACCGACGATCGTGTTGGCGACCCACGGTATGCGCGAAGCGCAGGCGGCGGTCCTGTCCGGCGCCAGGTTGGTGATGGTCCTGACCGAAAAGGAGCGCAACGACATCATTGCCGATATTGGCGACGTGCCCGCGGCGGCCTGTGTCCTGCTACGCAATGGATTCGAAGGCGATCTCACGTCCAGTGCCAGCGGCGGCGATGCGTCGCGCGATATCGACGTCTGCGTGGTGGGAAGGATTGAGGCGAGAAAGAACCAGATAAAGATATTGAACGCCCTGGACGATCTCGGAATATCCGGGACCTTCGCAGGAGGGGAAAACAAGAACCATCGGCGTTATTGCGAGGAATTCAAGAGGAGGATCGCGAGTTCCAGGTCGGTGTACCTCGGTGGGGCGCCGCATGACGAGATCGTGAGGATCATGCGCCGGGCGAGAGTGCATGTCTCAGCCAGTTGGTTTGAGGTGTCTTCTCTGGTAGACATTGAGGCTTACCTTTGCGGATGCCGGGTGGTTTCTTCGCGGTGTGGCGGAACACACGAGATTCTACGCGGGCGGGCAGCGGAGTATGTCGACCCAGGTTCGCTGGAAGACATCCAGCGGGGGATACTCGCCGCACTGGCCAGGAGCGGAAACACCGATGCGGAGAATATTGACTACGGCATCGTTGAAAGCTGGGCTTCGATCGGCAGAAAGCTCGCGGTGGTTTATCACGAAGCGATTGCAGGCGCGCAGAGGGCCTAGGATAAATGGAGAATCCGGTTGCCTCGGTTGCGACGAATCGAGGCCGGGAATTTGCAGGATACGCCGGGTTCGTGGCTGCTCGGCGTGACGTGAAAGGGGACAAGCAGAGCCGATGAGAGCGCTTGTGATCGAGCGGCCGGGCGAGGCGCGGGTGATCGATGTGGAAGGGCCGGTTGGGTCCGGCGACGCGCAGCAGGCGACGATGCGAGTGCGGCGGATTGGCCTGTGCGGGACGGACCTGAGCACATTCCTGGGCAAGAATCCGCTGGTGACGTATCCGCGGATTCCGGGGCATGAGATTGCCGCGACGCTGGAGCGCGTGCCTGCGAATGAGGTGGGGCTGGCGGAGGGCATGGACGTGACGATGTCGCCCTATACGAGCTGTGGGCAATGCACTGCGTGCCGGCAGGGGCGGGTGAATGCGTGCCGCCACAACCAGACGCTGGGGGTGCAGCGCGATGGCGCGATGATGGAGCGGATTTCGATGCCGCTGGAGAAGCTGTACGCGGCGAAGCTGCCGATCGAGGAGTTGTGCATGGTGGAGCCGCTGACGGTGGGCTGCCACGCGGTGGCGCGCGGACGGGTGACCGCGGCGGACACGGTGGCGATCTACGGATGCGGCGGGGTGGGGCTGGGCGCGGTTGCGGCGGCGGCGTTCCGCGGGGCGACGGTGGTTGCGATCGACATTGACGATGGGAAGCTGGCGATTGCGAAGAGCGCGGGGGCGCGCCACTTGATCCATTCGAAGCGCGACGATGTGAATGCGCGGCTGCAGGAGATTACCGCGGGCCATGGGCCGGATGTGGTGATTGAGGCGATTGGGCGGCCGGAGACCTTTCGCGCGGCAGTGGAGGAGGTTGGATTCGCGGGGCGCGTGGTCTACATCGGGTACGCGAAGGACCTGGTGAGTTATGAGACACGGCTGTTTGTGCAGAAGGAGCTGGACATTCTGGGCTCGCGCAATGCGCTGCCGCAGGACTTCCGAGAGGTGATCCGGATGTTTGAGCAGGGGCGGTTTCCGACGGCGGAGGCGATCAGCGCGACCGTGCCGCTGGAGGAGGCGCCGGGGATTCTGCGCGCGTGGAGCGAGAATCCGGCGGCGTATACGAAGATCATGATTACGTTCGACTAGCCTTTATGATGATGGCTGCGGGTTGCGGATTTCTTTGGGCCTGCGGTGGAGAGCCAAGTGGACCTGGGGTTGCGGGACAAAGTAGTGGTAGTGACGGGTGGCGGCTTTGGGATTGGCGCGGCGATCTCGCACGCGTGCGCGGCCGAGGGCGCGGTGCCGGTGATCATCAACAACGATGGCGACGCGATCCAGGCGAACCTGGAGGTGATGCGGCATGCGGGGCAGCGGTTTGGATTTGTGCCGATGTGGCTGGACACGCCGGAGAGCTGCAAGGCGGCGGTGGAGCAGGTGCTCAAGGAGTTTGGGCGCGTGGACGCGCTGGTGAACCACATCGGCGTGAATGACCACGTGGGACTGGAGCATGGCACGCCGGAGAAGTTTCTGGAGTCAGTGAAGCGGAATATGTGGCACTACTATTCGATGGCGCATTATTGCCTGCGGGCGTTGAAGGAGTCGCGCGGGACGATTGTGAATACCGCGTCGAAGGTGGGGTACACGGGGCAGGGCGAGACCTCGGGCTATGCGGCGGCGAAGGGCGGCGTGCTGGCGCTGACGCGCGAGTGGGCGGTGGAGCTGGCGCCGTATGGGATACGGGTAAACGCGATTGTTCCAGCGGAGGTTTGGACGGCGGCGTATGAGGCGTGGCTGGCGACGTTCCCCGATCCTGTGGGGCGCAAGGCGGTGATTACGCGCAATATTCCGCTGGAGTCGCGGATGACGACGCCCGTGGAGATTGCGGCGACGGTGGTGTTCCTGCTGTCGAGCCAGTCGTCGCACACCACAGGGCAGCATGTGTTTGTGGACGGCGGGTATGTGCATCTGGACCGCGCTTCAACGGCGCATCGGACGAATTGAACTTGGTCGGTATTGGTGTGCGCAGTGTGTACTTGTGATATGCGTCTGTGAGCGGAGGAACCTATCTTGCAGTTGATCCCGACTGAGTTGAAGGATGTTTTGATTCTGGAGCCAAAGGTCTTCGGCGATGAGCGTGGATTTTTTCTGGAGGCGTATAACGAGGCGACGTTCAAAGCGCTGGGGCTGCCAACGCACTTTATGCAGGACAACCACTCGGGCTCGCGCAAGGGGGTGCTGCGCGGGTTGCACTACCAGTTGAAGCAGCCGCAGGGCAAGCTGGTGCGCGCGCTGCGCGGGGAGATCTTCGACGCGGCGGTGGATCTGCGGCGAGACTCGCCGCAGTTTGGCCGGTGGTTTGGGCTGGTATTGAGCGCGGAGAACAAGCGGCAGCTGTGGATTCCGCCAGGTTATGCTCACGGCTTTCTGGTGCTGAGCGAGTTTGCCGAGGTCTCCTACAAGGCGACGGAGCTGTATGCGCCGGCGTATGAGCGTTCGGTGCTGTGGAACGATCCTGCGATCGGGATCGAGTGGCCGCTCGAAGGCGAGCCGACGCTCTCAGAGAAAGACCGTGCGGGCGCGCTGCTGGCGGACGCGGAGACCTATTCGTCGTCTGGCGCGCTTTAGGCGGCATTTTGCGAGCGGCTCGAATTTGCGGCTCCTCTTCGACCTGCCCATCTACAATAGGACTACGCGTCGAAACGAGAGGAATGCATGGGTAAGAGAGTCTTGCTAGTGACAGGAGGAGCGGGCTTTATCGGGTCCAACTTCGTCCTGGAGGCCGTGCACCGCGGCCATCGCGTGGTGAACCTGGACGCGCTGACCTATGCGGGGAACATGGAGAATCTGGCGTCGCTCGAAGGCAATCCTGCGCATGCGTTTGTGCATGGTTCGATTTTGGATGGGCCGTTGGTGGGCGGGTTGCTGGCGGAAAATAGGCCGGACGCGGTGGTGCATTTTGCGGCGGAGAGCCACGTGGACCGGTCGATCCTGGGCCCGGCGGCGTTTGTTGAGACGAACGTGAATGGGACGTTCACGCTGCTGGATGCGGCGCTGAGGCACTGGCGAGGGTTGGACGATGCGGGGAAGAAGGCTTTTCGGTTTCTGCATGTGTCGACCGATGAGGTGTATGGTTCGCTCGCTCCCGACGAGCCGGCGTTCCATGAGGAGACGCCCTACCGGCCGAACAGCCCTTACTCCGCGTCGAAGGCTGGGTCGGACCATCTGGTGCGCGCGTACTTCCACACCTATGGCCTGCCTGTGCTGACCACGAACTGCTCAAATAATTATGGGCCGTATCAGTTTCCTGAGAAGTTGATCCCGCTGATGATCCATAATGCGGTCCACGGGAAGGCGCTGCCGGTGTATGGGGATGGGCAGAATGTGCGCGACTGGCTCTACGTCGCCGACCATTGCGATGCGATTCTTACGGTGCTTGAGGGCGGCAGAACCGGCGAGACGTATAACGTGGGCGGGTTGAACGAGCAGAAGAACCTGGATGTAGTGAATATTCTGTGCACCATTCTGGACGAGCTGCATCCTTCGGGCGCGCCGCACAGCAAGCTGATTACGTATGTGAAGGACCGGCCCGGGCACGACCGGCGGTATGCAATCGACTGCCGAAAGCTACAGCGCGAGCTTGGATGGAAGCCGCGGGAGTCGTTCGCTACGGGAATTCGTAAGACGATCGAGTGGTATTTGAGCAATCCCAAGTGGGTGGAGAAGGTGGTCAGCGGGGAATATCGGGAGTGGATTAAAGGAAATTATGCGTCTCGGGTTTAGTTAGGGCCGGATATCAGATGGATCGTGGCGATGAATGCCTGCGAATTGTAAGTGGAGAGATGGGATGAAGGGAATTATTCTGGCCGGCGGCTCTGGGACGCGGCTGCATCCGGTGACTGAGGCGGTCTCGAAACAACTGCTCCCGGTGTACGACAAGCCGATGATCTACTACCCGCTCTCGGCGCTGATGCTGGCGGGGATCCGCGAGATCCTGGTGATCTCGACCCCGGCAGACACGCCGCGGTTTGAGCAGCTGCTGGGGAGCGGCGAGCAGTGGGGGATCTCGATCCAGTACGCGGTGCAGCCTTCGCCGGACGGGCTGGCGCAGGCGTTCCTGATCGGCAAGGCCTTTCTGGCGGGCGAAGGATGCTGCCTGGTGCTGGGCGACAACATCTTCTTCGGTCACGACTTTGCGAAGGCGCTGCGCGATGCGACCGAGCGGGGTTCGGGGGCGACGGTGTTTGCCTATGCGGTGCAGGACCCAGAGCGGTACGGCGTGGTGGAGTTCGATGAGAACCGCAAGGCGATCTCTCTGGAGGAGAAGCCGGCGAAGCCTAAGTCGCGCTATGCAGTGACGGGAATTTATTTTTATGACAACCAAATTGTTGACGTGGCAGAGTCGATTAAGCCTTCGCCGCGCGGGGAGTTAGAGATTACAGATGTAAACCGATGGTATCTCGAGCGCGGTCAACTTACCACCGAGTTACTGGGGCGCGGGATGGCGTGGCTGGATACCGGCACGCACGACTCGTTGCTCGAGGCGTCGCTGTTTATCCATACCATTGAACATCGGCAGGGCTTGAAGGTCGCGTGCCTGGAAGAGATCGCGTACCGGCAGGGGTACATCAGCGCGGAGCAGTTGCAGGCGCTGGCGGCGAAGATGGGCAAGAGCAGTTATGGGCACTATCTGAAGCGGGTGATCGAAGAGAAGGTGTATTGATGCCGGCTGCAACGGACCCTGCGCGAATTCTGGTGACAGGCGGCAGTGGACAGGTGGGCGAGGCGCTGACGCGGACGTTGGTGGGGTTGGGCGAGGTGTTTGCGCCGGGACGGGGAGAGCTGGAGCTCGCGGATGCGAATTCGATTCGCAGGGTGATGCGCGAGTTCAAGCCGAGCTGGGTGGTGAATGCGGGCGCGTATACGGCGGTGGACAAGGCGGAGAGTGAGCTGGAGCTGGCGTTTGCGATCAATGCGGCAGCGCCTGCGGTGATTGCGGAGGAAGCCGATCGGGTTGGCGCGGCGGTGATCCACTTTTCGACTGATTACGTCTTCGACGGGACGAAGGCGACGGCGTATGTGGAGACGGATGCGACCGGGCCGTTGAACGTCTACGGGAGCGGCAAGCTCGCGGGCGAGGTTGCGCTGGGCGCGAGCGGGGTCCCGCATTTTATCTTTCGGACGAGTTGGGTGTATGGGGCTACGGGAAACAATTTTCTGCTGTCGATCCTGCGGCTGGCGCGGGAGCGGGAGCATCTGCGGATTGTGGCGGACCAGCACGGCGCGCCGACGTGGAGTTACGACCTGGCGCGGATGACGGCGAATGTAGTTGCGCGATTTGAGGAGTTAGCGGCGCGGAGTAACTCGTCGGTCGAAGCAGTTATTCGTCCGGTAAGTGGAATTTACCACGCTAGCGGCTCCGGTGAGTCAACGTGGCATGGGTTCGCGGCGGCGGCGATTGCTGAGTCACAGCGGCTGGAACCGGACGCGAAACTGGCGACGCTGGAGGCGATCACGACGGCGGAGTATCCGACGCCGGCGAAGCGGCCACTGAATTCGAGGATGGACTGTGGGAAGCTGGAGCGGGTGCTGGGGTGGCGGATGCCGGAGTGGAGGGATTCGCTGCGGCTGGCGATGGCTGAGGTGAAGCGTTAGTTTGAAGGCCTGCCGCTGTGTAAACTGCTGTCGTGGCGAAATCCAAACCCAATTCCAAGGTGGATGCGATGCCGGCGGAATTTGCCGCTGCGCTGCGCAAGAACCGGAAGGTGTCAGCGAAGTATGCGGGGCTCAGTCCGAGTTGCCAGCGGGAGTATGTGCGGTGGATCGCGGAGGCGAAGCGCGCGGAGACGCGGGAGCGGCGGATCGCGCAGGCGATGGTGTGGATTGGGGAGGGGAAGCAGCGGAATTAGAAGTAATCAGATCTGTTGACGGCCAATCATCACTAGCGACCGAATCCAACTAAACAGCAGGTCCTTCCCCTTCGGCTTCGCTCAGGGTCAGGATGACAATTTTATGCGGCGAAGTTTTTGTGCTGCGAACGTCTAGCCGTGGCTGAGGCGGCGGGCGAAGTCGAGGAAGGTGAGGGCGGCGGGGGAGTAGCCGCTGGGGTCGGCCATAGTGAAGGCGCCGGTGAGGGGGTCCATCTGCTGGCGGAATCCGCCGCTGCGCATGATGGCGGAGCACCACTGCTGCATCATGTGGGTGAGCTCGGCCTGCTTGCCGTAGAAGGCAAACCAGCGCGGGGCGCGCAGCGCGGTGAGGGCTTGGCTTGCGCCGCCCCAGCTGTTGCGCGGGATCGGACGGACGAAGGTGGGGTCGTCCATGGCGATAGAGCTCAGGGGGTAGGGCGCCCAGAAGGCTTTGGGGTTGTGAATCTCCTTCGTCCAGACGGCCTCGAAGATTGCTTTGTCATGGACGGGGTCGAGGACGTGCTCGCCGAGGACGCGGCTGATGACGTCGCTGCGCACGCGCACGAAGTTGTTCTGCGCGTCGAGGTCGTAGAAAGCTCCATCTTCCGGACTGTAGAGCTTGGAGAGAATGAGTCGGCGAATGTGGTCGGCATCGGTCTGCCAGCGCGCGGCCTCGTCGGGCGCGCCCAGGGCGTTGGCCATCGCCGCCAGCGCAATGCGCGCGCCGTAGGCGGTGGCCGAGAGGTCGGGGCAGAGGCGCGGCATGGTGGGCAGGTCGGGGCACTTGCGCGCGTCGGCGTTGGGGCATTGGGCGGGGATG
The DNA here is from genome assembly GCA_050014235.1 of Acidobacteriaceae bacterium. Classification (GTDB taxonomy): domain Bacteria; phylum Acidobacteriota; class Terriglobia; order Terriglobales; family Acidobacteriaceae; genus Edaphobacter. The sequence continues at coordinate 4,940 of JBEKDS010000029.1, read as the reverse complement.
CCGTTCCAGCGAGGGGAGTGGTCGTGGCCAGTGTCGTAGGTGCAGAAGCCCTCGACCAGGCCGGTCTTGCGGGTGTCGCGATACTGACGCAGCCATGCGTCCCAGCGGCTGCAGGCGTTGTAGGCGGTGGTGAGGAGCTCGTGGTCGCCGGTCTGCTGGGCGAGCTCCCACGCAGTTGCCGCGATAGGGACGACCATCTGGATCTGTCCGTAGCCGCCGGAGGTGCCGACTTTGTCGGCGAGCTTGATGGAGGCGGGGAGTTGGCCGTCGGGCTTCTGCTGGGCGAAGAAGGCCATGTGGTTGGCGCGGGCGACTTCGAGCGGCGAGGGTGTGTTTGGTTGCGTGGGGATGTACTTCGAGAGTGAGCCGTAGACGAGGCCCTCCTGCGGGGCGCACTCCTGCCAGATGCCGGGGTAGACTGCGCCTTCGACGAGGACGGGGTGGTCGTAGCGGGCCATGAGGTGGATGTTTCCGGCGAGGACGGCGAGCGCGGCGTCCCAGGTGGTCTGCCAGGCGGGATTGCGCGTGGGGAAGCGGGGATGGGCCGATGGGGCGGGCGGTGCGGTTGCCGGTTGTGCCGCAGCGGCCTGCTGGGGCCTAAGTTCAGCGAAGGCGCGCATCCCGGCGAATGGGAGTGCGGTTGCTCCCGCGGCAAGCGCAGTCTGTTTGAGAAAACTGCGCCGGTGAATGCTCCTCTTCATGCCCTCAGTGTATGACTCTCGAGTGGTTAACCGATAGGTGCCGAGCCGGGCGAAGCGTCGCCGCAGCGGAATAGGCGGAATAGACTGGGAGGATGAAGTTCGCAGACTCCGAAGGTATCTCCGCGGAGGGCGCGACGGCCCCGGGTCCAATGAAAGTCCCCAGGGCTGCGAAGCCCAGGAAGCAAACGAAGCGATCCGCGTCCTCCAGGCGGCAGGCAGGCGGCGCAGCCGGCACTGTCGATTTGAACGGATCCGACGACGGCGTGCAGGATGCGGCCCCCGAGTTGGATCCGATTGAATTTCGCCGGCGGCTAAGCGCGTGGTACCGGGTGAACGCGCGCAAGTTGCCGTGGCGCGGGACGACCGACCCATATCACATCTGGGTGTCCGAGGTGATGTTGCAGCAGACGCGAGTGGCTGCGGTGATCGAGCACTACAAGGGGTTTGTGCGACGGTTTCCCACGCTGGTGTCGCTGGCGCTGGCGCCGGAGGAGGATGTGCTGGCGGCGTGGTCCGGCTTGGGCTACTACCGGCGCGCGCGGATGCTGCACAAGGCGGCGCAGTTCATCATGCTGGAGCGGGATGGGCGGCTGCCGGCGAGCTCGGCCGATCTGCGCACGCTGCCGGGGATCGGCGAGTATACGGCGGCGGCGATCGCCAGCATCGCGTTCGGCGAGGCGGTTGCGGTGGTGGACGGCAATGTGGAGCGGGTGATCCTGCGGCTGACGGGGCGGGCGGGTGAGGACACGGCGGCGGCGCAGGGGTTTGTGCGCGTACAGGCGCAGGCGCTGATGCCGCATGCGGCGCTGCTTTCCTCGCACCTGGACTCGCAGTTTGTCTCGGAGGAGCCGTCGCGGCCGCACGGCGACAGCGCGTGGGACGCGAGCGAGCGGATTGCGCTTGCAGCGAGCGCGCATCCGGTTGCCCGCTCCGGCGGCGATGGCCCGGCGGCGCAGGTCGAGCGGGGCGCCGCGGGAGACCACAACCAGGCGATAATGGAGCTGGGCGCGACGGTGTGTCTGCCGCGCGCGCCGCTGTGCCTGCAGTGCCCGGTGTATACGCTGTGCCGCACGCGCGGCGAGCACCCCACACCGCAGCGCGCGCCGCAGCGCAGCCTGCCGGTGGCGTACCTGCTCGACCTGCGGAAGCGCGGGCCGGCGACCGAGGTCCTGCTGGAGCGGCGCGCCGACGACGCGTCGCGGATGCCAGGGATGTACGAGCTGCCGCCGCTGCCGCTGGAGGCGGTGGAGGGACGCGAGCCAGTGCTGCGCGTGCGCCACGCCATCACCAACACCAACTACTATGTGCAGGTGTTCGCGGCGCGGCACCAGGAGTTGCACGGGGGCAGCTACGCGCGCTTCGAGGCCTACGCGCTGCGGCGGGCGATCTCCGCCGCGGGTAAGGACCTGCATTGGGTGCGCGCCTCGCGGCTCACCGGTCTGCCGCTGACGGGGCTGGCGCGGAAGATCCTGCAGCGTCTGCGGGTGATGGAGAATCCGAAGATCAGTCTGCTGGGGTAGTTGGCGGTCGTGTGGGCCACGCGCGGCGGCGGTTGGCTTCGTGGGGATGGTAGGCTGGTTTTGGAATGAATCTGCGCTCGAGATTCTGGTTGGGAGCGGTGACGCTGGCGGTGGTGGCCGCGAGTCATCCGCGGGCGTTTGCGGCGGAGCGCGTGACGCTGCGCAATGGGTTCGAGCTGGATTGCGTGCGGCGCGAGGCTGCGGGCGACCGGGTGCGGCTGTATCTGATGCCGAGCGCGGGGGTGGTGGCGGGCGCGAGCGTGGGCGGGGCGGCAGCGAGAGGTGCGGGGGCGGTCGGGGCCAACTATATTGAGGTTGCGGCGAGCGCGGTGCTGCGGGTGGAGAGCATTCCCGATCCGCCGATGGCGGTGGCGGACGGGCCCGTTGCGGCGCCTGCGAGTAAGCCAGCGCAGATGCCGGTGGCTGCGCTTACTCCAGCGGAGATGCGACAGATGCTGGCGCGCGCGGGGGCGCGGCACAATATCGATACCGATCTGCTGGCCTCTGTGGTCGAGGCGGAGAGCGCGGGCGACGTGCGGGCGGTCTCGCGGGCTGGAGCGCGCGGGCTGATGCAGCTGATGCCGGGGACGGCGACGGTGCTTGGGGTGAAGGACAGCTTTGCGCCGGAGGAGAACATTGGGGGTGGGACGGCGTATCTCGATGAGATGCTGACGCGCTACAGCAACAACATGAAGCTGGCGCTGGCGGCGTACAACGCGGGGCCGGAGGCAGTGGATCGGTACCATGGGATTCCGCCGTATGCCGAGACGCAGGCGTATGTGGCGCGGGTGATTCGCGAGTTCAACCGGAGGAAGCGAGCGGCTGGGGTTGGGTTGATGGCGGCCGCGAAGTAACGGGCGGTACGCTCGGCTGAGTTCGCTTGACTCGAGGAGATGGTCCCGCATGAAGAGTCGCAAGGGCCTGCTGGTGGGCGCGCTGCTGCTGGTGCTGGCGGTGGTGGTGTTTGCGAACCGTGGGCGCGTTCATTTTGATTGGGCGATGTTCTGGTTACAGCTGCGGCATGTGGCGTGGGGGCATATTGCGGCGGGGGTGGGGCTTATTTATTCGACCTATTGGCTGCGCTCGATGCGGTGGTCGGTGTTTCTGGCGGCGACGAAGAGGGTGTCGCCGTGGGTGCTGGTGGGGGCGCAGTTTATCGGTTTCACCGCGGTGGCGCTGTTTGGGCGGCTGGCGGATGTGATCCGGCCGGCGCTGGTGGCGAAGCGGGTGGGGCTGCCGGTAGCCTCGCAGATTGCGATGTACACGATTGAGCGGATGTTCGACCTGGGGGCGGCGGCGATTCTATTTTCCGGGGCGCTGCTGTTTGCGCCGAAGGACCTGCCGCACCATGAGGTTTTTGTGCGGACGGGGGTGATTTCGCTGGCAGGGACGGCGGCGATTGCGGTGTTTGCGGTGGTGGTGCGGGTGGCGGGCGGGGCGGTTGCGAGTGTGGTGGAACGGCTGCTGGGTGGGCTTTCGGAAGGGATCGCGCGGAGTGTGGCGGAGAAGATTCGCGGGTTTCGCGATGGGCTGAATGCGGTTGCGTCGGCGCGGGATTTTTTGGTGACGGCGACGATCTCGCTGGCGATATGGGGGCTGATTGGCGGGGCGTACGTGGAGACGCTGCACGCGTTTGTGGAGACGCCGCAGCTGGCGGGGGTGACGTTCTCGCGCGCGATGCTGCTGATGGGCGCGAGCATTGGGGCGAGCCTGCTGCAGTTTCCGATTCTGGGGTGGTTTACGCAGATTGCGGCGACTGCGGTCTCGATGAATGCGTTCTATGGCGCGCCGGTTGAGGCGGCGACCGCGTGCGGGGCGCTGCTGCTGGGGGTGACGTTTCTTTCGATCATTCCGGTGGGGCTGGTGTTTGCGCGGGTGGAGCATGTGAGTCTGAAGAGAGTGGCGGCGGAGAGCGGCGCGGAGGCTGGTGTGGGCGCGGCGGTGGCGCTGGACCCTTAGAGCGGATTCCTTGATGGTGTGTAGCGAGGTCTTGTGCCGGGCTTACAGTCCTTGGGTTTTCCCCTGGTCGCCAACCTAGGCCTTCTCACCCCCGCGGGCGAATGCGCCCGCCGGGGACCCCGATTCAGCCTAGGCTGATATGTCGTCGCGCCGTTGGCGCTTGGCGTGTGGCATGCCTGAGTGCGAGTTACCTCTCGTTGCATTGCGTGTGAGGCGCCTTTGGCGCTTGGTGCGTTGCGAGTTCCTGGCGCCGGGCGAAGAGATCAAAAATGGTTACTTATTCCGCGTGGTAGTTGGGGGCTTCGCGGGTGATGATGACGTCGTGGACGTGGCTCTCGCGCAGGCCGGCGTTGGAGATGCGGATGAAGCGGGCGTTGGATTGCAGCTCCTCGATGGAGGCGCAGCCGAGGTAGCCCATGCCGGAGCGCAGGCCGCCGACCAGCTGGTAGACCATGGCCTCGAGCGGGCCGCGATGGGGGACGCGGCCTTCAATGCCCTCGGGGACGTACTTGGCGAGGCGGTTCTGGCCGTTGGATTCGCGCGCGGTGAGTGATGTGCGCTCGGTACTGGCGGCTTCGGTCATGTCCTGCGTGCTTTGGAAGTAGCGCTCGCCGGAGCCCTGGGCCATGGCGGAGAGGGAGCCCATGCCGCGGTAGGCCTTGAAGCTGCGGCCCTGGTAGAGGATGGTCTCGCCGGGCGACTCGTCGACGCCGGCGAAGAGTGAGCCGATCATGACGATGTTGGCGCCGGCGGCGATGGC
>JBEKDS010000028.1:0-49519 GCA_050014235.1 Acidobacteriaceae bacterium | reverse complement strand
GCATGGCCGGCCTCCGGGGGGGATACTTTAAGTCCCAAGATTGTGCAGGGACGTGGGTTAGTCTCGGCGAAAAGTCCCAAGTGGGTCGGGGACTTCGACGAGGGTTAAATGCGAGGGCCCGGCGGGGTGGCGCTTTTCACAGTTACTTGCCAGCGGGGAAGATCGTGCCGTGTGGTTTTTCCTGGGGGAAAAACCACACAAGCTTGTCTTGCCTCGCTGTCAGCTACTGTGAAAATCGCCCGATCGCCGGGCCTGCTGAACTTCTATCCTGATTAAATTGTACGCTGTGGAGAATAACTAGTATGCCAAGTATTTTTAAGTTTTTTCGCTTTTGGTTTGTGTGGGTTGGAGGATTTTGGGTGGGTTTGGGGGGTTGACAAGGATTTTGGGGGTTGGAGGATTGTGGGTATCAGAGGAGGAAGTCAGATGGAGGCGAATTGGGTTACGAGCGGGTTGGATTTCAGACGGAGTTTGCTGCTGCCCTCGATGTGTGTGTGCATGATGGCTCTGCCGTCCGTGGGGCAAGGGAGTGGCTCCGGCTCTGGGGCGGCTCCTTCGGTCGCAACTCGATCTACTGCCAGTGCGACTGCCGGTGAGGCGACGCCGACGCTGAAGTTCGATGTGGTGTCGGTGGGTTTGACCAAGGTAGCGAGGGATGGGACGACAATCGAGTCGCCGCCGGATGGGGATGGGTTGACGGTGGGCAACGCGACCGTGGAGGCGTTGATTGAGTATGCGTATAACTTCCATCGCCCGGAGCTGATCTCGGGGCTGCCGGACTGGGCGACGACGCAGACGTATGACCTTACGGCGAAGGTTGCGGATGCGGGTGTGGCGGCATTTCGCAAGCTGGACCAGGGGCAGCGCAGGCTGATGTTGCAGGCAGTGCTTGCGGACCGGTTTGGATTGAAGGTCCGGCGCGAGCCAAAGGAGGTGCCGATCTATGCGCTGGTGGTGGCGAAGGGCGGGGTGAAGATGAAGGAGGCGACTCCGGGGGACAAGTACGCTGATGGCTCGACGTATCAGGATGGGAGGCCTGCGGGGCCGGGGACGCTGGTGCCGACACCGATGGGAGTGAAAGGGCAGGCGGTCCAAATGGGGGTCCTGGTGCAGATGCTGTCGAGGCTTGGCTTCGGACGCGAGGTGGTGGACCAGACTGGATTGACGGGCAGGTACGATTTCACGTTGCATGCCGCGCCGACGGAGGCGATGCGTCCGGTGATTAATGGGCAGATGCAGCCGCTTTCGGATGAGGATGCGGCGTTGCCCTCGATCTTCACGGCGGTGCAGGAGCAGCTGGGGCTGAAGCTGGAGTCGACGAAGGGGCAGGTGGAGGGGTTGGCGGTTGAGCATGTGGAGAGGCTGGTGGGGGATTAGAGGATTATGTGTCGGGCTTTCAGCCCTTGGATCTGCTTCTTGGGGCTTTTCCTAGGCTGGTATGTGGGCGCGCCTTTGGCGCTTGATTTTGGGGTATGGGCAGAGGGCTTACATCCGATGGGCCGTAGGACTTGGGCGGATGTTGGCACCGCTTTCTTTGGGTGGCAAAATCTGAAAGACTGTAGGCAGGGAGTACCGTGCGATGAGCGTGAGTGCAAGTGGTGTGGCGGCGAAGGTGTTGACGGACAGGATCAATCGGATTGAGGTTTCGGCGACGATGGCGATTACGGCCGAGGCGCTGAAGATGAAGGCGGCGGGGACCAGCCTGGCGGACTTCGGGGCCGGGGAGCCGCACTTTGCGACGCCGCGGCATATTAAGGACGCGGCGATCGAGGCGATTGAGAAGAACTTCTCGCGGTATACGGCGGTGGCGGGGATTCCGGAGGTGCGCAAGGCGGTGGTGGAGCGCCATGCGTGCGACTTTGGGTCGGAGTATACGGCGGAGGAGTGCGTGTTTACGGCGGGCGGGAAGCTGGCGCTGTTCAACGCGATGCAGGTGCTGGTGGACCACGGCGATGAGGTGATTCTGCCGGTGCCGTACTGGGTGAGTTTTAAGGACATGATCCAGTATGCGGGCGGCAAGGTTGTGCTGGTGGAGACGGACGAGCGCGAGGATTTTCGGCTGACGGCGAAGATGATTGAGGCGGCGATTACGGCGAAGACGAAGGCGATTATTTTGAATACGCCGTCGAACCCTTCGGGGGCGGTGGTGTCGCCGGCGGACCTCGAAGCTATTGTGCGGCTGGCGCACGCGCGCGGGATCTATGTGCTGCTGGATGAGTGCTACGTGTACCTGACGTTTACCGGTGCGGTGGTGAGCGGAGGGACGTTTACGGATTGCAAGGAGCACATCATGATCCTGGGGTCGCTCTCAAAGACGTATGCGATGACGGGATGGCGGGCGGGGTTTGCGCTGGGGCCGAAGGCGATTATTGGGGCGATGAGCAAGCTGCAGTCGCAGAGTACGTCGAATACGACGAGCTTTGTGCAGAAGGCGGCGGTGGCGGCGCTGACGGGCTCGCAGGAGTGCGTGAGCGAGATGCGGGCGGACTATCTGAAGCTGCGCGACCAGGTGCTGGCGGGGTTCAAGACGATTCCGGGGCTGACTTGCACGGTGCCGCAGGGGGCTTTCTATGTGTATCCGAATGTGAGCGCGTTTTTTGGGCGGGGCGGGGTGAGGTCGGCGGCGGACCTGGCGGCGAAGCTGCTGACGGAGGCGCATGTGGTGGTGGTGCCGGGCGAGGCGTTTGGGACGAAGGAGCATATCAGGTTGAGTTATGCGGTTTCGGGGGATGTGGTGGAGGAGGGGGTAAGGAGGATGCGGGAGTATTTGGGGAAGTTGTGAGTTGTGAGTTAGAGCGAGTGGTAAGTGGGAAGTAATGGCGACTTACAATTTTGTAGGTGGCGGGGGTTCGGTTTGCGCCGGTGATTTTGGCGGGGGGGAGTGGGACGCGGTTCTGGCCGAGGAGCCGGAGGGCGCGGGCCAAGCAGGTGCTGGCGCTGGATGGCGAGCGGACGATGATCCAGCAGACGGTGGAGCGGCTGAGGCCGCTGGCGGCGGCGAGCGATGTGTGGGTGGTGACGAATGGGCTGCTGGAAGGGGTGATTGCGGAGCAGCTTCCGGAGTTATCGCGAGCCAAGATACTGAGTGAGCCGGTGGCTCGGAATACTGCGCCGGCGTGCGCGTTGGCGGCTTTCCTGCTAGAGCGGAGCGAGCCGGAGACGGTGATTGGGATCTTTCCTTCGGACCAGGTGGTGAAGGATGGGGCGCGGTTTGCGGAGGTGATGCGGGCGGGGGTGGAGTGGGCGGCGGGGGGCGAGCGGATTGTGGTGGTGGGGGTGCCTCCGACGCGGGCGGAGACGGGGTATGGGTATGTGGAGCTGGGAGGGGTGGTGGACTCACCCACTCATCACGATAGTGCTGTGATGAATGGGGCACCCGGGGTGGTGGTGCGGCGGGTGAAGCGGTTTACGGAGAAGCCGGATAGGGCGCGGGCGGAGGAGTTTGTTGCGTCGGGGAACTATGCGTGGAATGGGGGGATTTTTTTGTGGAGCGCGCGGACGCTGGCGGGGGCGATCCGGGAGCACTGTCCGGCGATGGCGCCGCTGCTCGAGAAGATTGCGGCGGCGTGGGGGACGGCGGATTTTGAGAGGGTGTTTGCGGAGGTGTATCCATTGTGCGAGAACATTTCGGTGGACTATGCGGTGCTGGAGCCGCGGTCGGCGAAGGGGGAGGGGCGGTCGGAGATTTATTGTGTGCCTGGGGATTTTGGGTGGAATGATTTGGGGAGCTGGGCGGCGCTGCATGAGCATCTGACGGATGGGGGGATGGAGACGGTGGTGGAGGGCGCGGGGAGCGTTGCGATTGATGCGGCGCGGAATTATGTGTATGCGCCGGGGAAGATGGTGGCGATGGTGGGGGTGAGTGATCTGGTGGTGGTGGAGACGGAGGATGCGTTGTTGGTGACGACGAGGGAGCGGTCGCAGGATGTGGGGAAGGTTGTGGCGGAGTTGAAGGGGATGGGGAAGGGGAGTTTGATTTAGGTTCAAGGTTCAAGGTTCGGGGTTCAAGGTTCGGGTTGTGGGTTGTGCGTTGTTCGGGAACTGCTAGCTGTTAGCTTCTAGCTTTTGGCCATTAGCTTTCTGGTATCCAGACATGAATAGGATTGTGCGAAGTGTCGTTGTTTCGTTAATCATGTGTGTCGTGACGCAGCCTGCGTGGCTGGCGTCACCATGTGACAAGGTGGATCGAAGCCTAACGGCTGAAAGCAAGGCGGTGTACTCCCCCGTGATTGCGAAGCAACTCCGCGCAAAAAAAGGTCGATGTACTGCAGTCGTTTCGATTCGACGGCTGGACCATTCTTTACGTGGATTCGCACGACTCGGATGAGGCTTTTCTTTTTTACTCGGATGACCCGCTCCGTACGCGTTACGTCACATTATGGAGCGGTGCCGCAGGGTGGAATGAGGAGCAAAGCATTAAAAGCTGGACGCTCAAGAATGCTCCGGGCATTCCCCCAAGGCTGGCTAGTTGTTTTGCATGGCACGTTACAAAGGATCGCGATCGGTGACTTCTCCAAAGGCCTTTAGATTTTTTCAGCGCTGGTGTTGAATCGCCGGACCGGAGCAAACAGCAGGTCCTTCGCTGCGCTCAGGATGACAATTCATAAGGAATAAGGATGGCGAGGCGGAAGAGCGAGAAGCAGATCCCCTTCGGGGATGACAAGCAGAAAAACGAGAAGCATGTGAGCTGAATTTAGGGGCGTCAATGGCGGATGCGGTAGTAAAGTTTGGGACGGATGGGTGGCGCGGCATTATTGCCGATGATTTTACGTATGCGAATGTGCGCGTGGCGGCGCGGGGGATTGCGAATTATGTGTTGAAGCATGAGGACGCGGCGGCGGGGGTGTGCGTGGGGTGGGACACGCGGTTTGGGTCGCGGGCGTTTGCGGGGGTGGTGGCGGAGGTGCTGGCGGGCGCGGGGATTCCGGTGCTTCTGGCGACGGAGGTGACGCCGACGCCGGCGCTGAGCTTTGCGGTGCGGGAGAGGAAAGCGTCAGGACGGCTAGGCGGCGCGGGCGGGGTGATGATTACGTCGAGCCACAATCCGGCGCGGTGGAACGGGGTGAAGTATAAGGCGAGTTATGGGGGGTCGGGGACGCCGGCGATCATGACGGCGATTGAGGGGTATCTGAACACGCCGCTGCCGGTGGGACGGGAGCGCGGGGAGATTGAAGAGGTGAACTTCAATCCGGAGTACGTGACGGCGATTGCGAAGTTTGTGGACCTGGATGGGATAGCCAAAAGTGGTTACAAATTCCTGATCGACGATATGTATGGGTGCGGGCGGGGGGTGATTGCGGGGATCTTTGGGAGGGCGGGGGTGCCGTTTGTGGAGATACGGAGCGAGCTGAATCCGCTGTTTCCGGGGATCAATCCGGAGCCGATACTGCCGCATATTAAGTTGACGCAGGAGGTGGTGGTCCGAGAGAAGTGCGATGCGGGGCTGATAACGGATGGCGATGCGGACCGGATTGGCGCGGTGGATGAGCATGGCAATGTGGTGGACGCGCACAAGATCTATGCGGTGCTGCTGAAGTGGATCCTGGAGCGGAAGGGATGGCCGGGGGCGGTGACGCGGGCGTTCAACACGACGAAGATGCTGGACCGGATTGCGGCGAAGTATGGAAGGACGCTGTATGAGCATGGGATCGGGTTCAAGTATGTAGTGGACCTGATGCTGGAGAAGGAGATTTTGATGGGCGGGGAGGAGTCGGGTGGGGTGGGGATCAGCCGGCATTTGCCGGAGCGGGATGGGTTGCTGAATGCGCTGCTGCTGGCCAATGTGATGGCGGATGAGAAGAAGACGCTGGGCGAGCTGGTGGCGGCGTTGCAGAAGGAGTTTGGCGAGCACCAGTATGGGCGGGTGGATATGCATATTGAGGAGGGGGTGAAGCAGGGGGCGATTGCGCGGGCGGGGAAGATTGCGGCGGGTGGGATGTTTGCGGGGATGAAGGTGCTGCGGGTGGAGACGATGGATGGGATCAAGTTTTTTCTGGACAACCCGGAGTGCAAGGGCAAGGTGAATGCGGCGGAGACGTGGTTGTTGCTGCGGGCTTCGGGGACGGAGCCGCTGCTGCGGGTGTATTGCGAGAGCTGCTCGGTGTTGAGCGTGGCGGCAATTTTGGAGGGGGCCAAGGGGTTTGTGTTGGAGGGGTAGGTGCGAGTTGTGAGTTGTGAGTGTTGAGTTGCGAGTGGGTTCGGGGTTCGAGTTGTAGGTTTTAGGTTCTACGTTGTTGGTTGGGGAGTGGTGGGAGTTGGCTCTTAGCTTTTAGCCGCCAGGCCAGGGCGTTGGGTCCTGGGGTATGCTCTTTTCAAACTTACGGCTCGCCTTATGGACGCAACCCTCACCTTCCTCGGAACCGGCACCTCCATGGGCGTCCCGACCCTGGGTTGCGACTGCGCGGTTTGTGTGTCCGCCGTCTCGGGGGATGGCGATCCGCGCAACCGGAGGACGCGGCCGAGTGTGCTGGTGTCGTGGGGCGGGCACAACGTCCTCATCGACACGGGCCCCGACTTCCACGCGCAGGCGATCCGCGCCAACCTGCGCCGTCTGGACGCGGTTCTCTACACGCACCCGCACGCCGACCACATCCTCGGCCTGGACGACCTGCGCCCGCTCAGCTTCAAGAACTCGCCGGAAAATCTCCCCCTGTACGCCGACGCGCCCACGGCCGACACGATTGAGCGTATCTTCAGCTACACCTTCGACCCCAACTCCCGCTATCCCACCAGCGCGCGCGTGACGCTGCACCGCATCGCGGACACGCCGGGAGCAGCGATCGACCTCTTCGGCGTCCCCTTTCTGCGCGTCCCGGTCACGCACGGCCGACACACCATTACCGGTTACCGCTTCGGCTCGGCCGCGTACCTGACCGACCTCAACGACATTCCTGTCGACAGCCTCCCCCTGCTCGCCAATCTCGACCTGCTGGTGCTGGACGCGCTGCGCCTCCAGCCCCACCCGACGCACGCCCACCTGGAAAAGTCCCTCGAGCTCGTCGCGCTGATCGCGCCGCGCCGCACCTACTTTACGCACATGTCGCACGACCTGGACCATGCCGCCACCGAAGCGATCCTGCCGGCCAACGTCCACCTCGCGTACGACACCCTGCAACTCACGTTTGAGATCGCCCCGGACGCATGAAGATCTATCGCAAACTCGAAGAGGTCCCGGCGGCAAAGGCCCCCGCTGTTGCGACGATCGGCAACTTCGACGGCGTGCACCTGGGCCATCAATCCGTCATCGCCGAGGTCATTGCGCGCGCGCGCTTCCTGGGCGGGCAATCCCTGGCCATCACCTTCGACCCGCACCCTGCCCAGGTTCTGCGCCCCGCGGAGCCCTGCCCGCTGATCACGCCGCTGCCCGGCAAGCTTGAGCTGCTGGCGGCTACCGGCCTCGACGCGACGCTCGTGCTGCCCTTCGACGAGGCGCTGCGCCACACGTCCGCGCGCGACTTCGCCCAGCGCATCCTGCGCGACACGCTGCACGTCACGGAGGTGCACGAGGGCGAGAACTTTCGCTTCGGCCACAACGCCGAAGCGGGCGTCGACGGACTGGCGCAGCTCGGCCATGCGCTCGGCTTCCGCGTGACCGCCTATGCGCCGCTGACGCTGCGCGGCGCGCCGGTCTCCTCCAGCCGCATCCGCAGCCTCATTGCTGAAGCGGCCGCGACCCGCGCCGCCGCGCTGGCCGAGGCGCGCGCGCTCCTGGGGCGTCCCTTCTCCATCGACTCGCACCCCGCCCCCGGCCGCGGCTATGGCGCCAAATACACCGTGCCCACCATCAACCTCGCGGCGTACCCCGACCTCCTGCCGGCCCACGGCGTCTACATCGCCACCCTCAGGCTTGGCGGCGACGAGAGCTTCGAGTCCGTCACGAACATCGGCAACCGACCGACGTTCGGTCCGGACTCCTTCGCCATCGAGACCCACCTGCTGAACCCCGACGCCGCCAGGCTTGAATCTCTCTCCGAGCGCACTCCACTTCGCCTCACCTTTCTGCGCCGCCTGCGCGCCGAGCTCCGCTTCGACTCGACCGTCACGCTGCGCGCCCAGATCGCCCAGGACATCGCCCGCGCGCAACACTACTTCGCCCTCTGCCGCGCGCTCGGCCGTGCGTAGCCAGGGCCTGGAGCTGGCAGCTAGCGGCTCGGCTCACTCAACGAACAAAGCAGAACGCACAACGGACATCCCCGCTGCGCGCCCGCGCGCCGTATCATCCTCCCATGCACATTACGCGCAACGGCACGCAGCCCTCCACGCCCGGCCCCGCCGACTGGTTCACCGGCCAAGTCCGGATCGACCCACTTTTCTCCGCGCCCGAACCTGCTCTCGTCCAGGGCGCCTCCGTCACTTTCTCGCCCGGCGCGCGCACGCACTGGCACACCCACCCGCTCGGCCAGACGCTGATCGTCACCGCGGGGCTCGGCTGGGCGCGGCGCTTCGGGGGCCCGATCGAGGAGCTGCGCCCGGGCGACGTGGTCTGGTTCGCCCCCAACGAAAAACACTGGCACGGCGCGACTGCCACCACGCCGCTCACCCACATCGCGATCCAGGAGCGGCTCAACGGCAAGGTCGTCGACTGGCTGGAACCTGTCAGCGAGGCGCAGTACACCGTGTGACTTGCTTACCCGCTCAGGCCGCCTTAAACCGCCGAATCCGCCCCACTCCCACCGCATCCGCCATCCGCAGATCGTACTCGTTCTGCGGATTCAGCCAGAACTGCGCGGGCAAACCGAAGAACGCGCCCAGCCGCAGGGCGGTGTCCGCCGTGATTGCGCGCTTTCCCTTCACCACGTCATACACCCGAGGCAGCGGCACGCCCAGCTCCTTCGCCACGCGGTACGACGACAGCCCCATCGGCTCCATAAACTCCGCAAACAAAATCTCGCCCGGATGAATCGCAAAGCTCTTCGGCATGCCGCCCTCCCTCGTGGTATTCGACAATCTCAACGTTACTGCGGGGTCCCGGCCGGCTGCTCCGCGGGCTTGGGCGCGTCCGCCGGCTCTGCATCGGCACCATCTGGATTTGCGTCGTCCGCGGGCTTTGGAGCTTCCTGCACCGCGCCCGCTTCCGGCAGCGGCACATCCAGCTCTTTCTTCGGCATGTTCCCCACGGGAAACTTCTCGTCGGGCTTGCCTGCGATCGCAGCCTTCATGAAATCCATCCACATCGGCAGAGCGGCCTTTGCGCCGGTCTCCTTCTCGCCGAGCGTCTGCCGGTCGTCGAACCCGATCCATGTGCCGCAGGTCACCGACGGCGAGAACCCGATGAACCACGCGTCCGTAAAATCGTTCGTCGTCCCCGTCTTGCCGCCGAGCGGATGCTTCAGCGCCGCGGCTGCGGCGCCGGTCCCCATGCGGGTGACGGCCTGCAAGAACTCCATCATCGTCCGCGCTGTCTCCACCGCAATCACCTCATTCACCTGCGGCGGCGCCTCATCCAGCGGCAGCCCATCGGCCTGGGTGACGCGCCGGATGTAGTGCGGCTCAATCCGTATGCCGTCGTTGGGAAAGACGCTGTAGGACTGCACCTGCTCATACAGCGAGATGTCCGCGGAGCCGATCGCCACGGGTAGAAACGCGGGGATGTTGCTGGTGACTCCGAAGCGGTGCGCCGTCTCAATCACCTTCCTGATGCCCACGCGGTCGGCCAGCTTGAGCGCGGGAATGTTGCGCGACTCGGCAAACGCATCGAGCAGCGTCATGGTCCCCTTGTAGTCGCCCTCGTAGTTGTGCGGCGTGTAGGGCCCGCTCGGCGTGGCAAAGCTCACCGGCCCGTCGACGATCGTGTCGGTGGGCTTCGCGCCCGCCTCCACCGCCGTGGTATACACATAGGGTTTGAACGACGAGCCCACCTCGCGCTCGGACTGCGTCGCCCGGTTGAACTGCGACAGGGCAAAGTCCCGGCCGCCCACCATGGCCAGGACCTCGCCGCTGGCGTTGTCCACGGCCATCATCGAGGCCTGGACGCCGGTGTCCTGCTCCAGTTGCGCATGGAAGACGCCGTCTGGCGCGGGCGTTGCGTCTGCTGCGGGCTTTCCATCTGCGGCGGGCTTCGTGTCCGCGGTGCTCTTCGCATCCGCGGCGCCGAGGCGCACATACACCACATCCCCGACGCGCAGGAAGTTGCCCGCGCCGGCGCGCCCCGACCCCATGCCCGTCCAGGCCCAGTCCGCCGGCCCCATGGCCGCGCGCACCGCGCCCAGCTTGACCACCACGCGCGCCGCGCCCACCTCCGTGATGAGGCCGTGATAGTATCCGCCGGTCTCAATCGACGTCTCCCAGTCCGGGTGCTCCCACCGGTCGGGGTCCTTGCCTTCATCCAGCACATTTTCGAGATGCCCCTTCCACCCGTGCCTGCGCTCATACGCGGCCGTCCCATACAGCACGGCCTGGTTTGCCACGGTCTGCAGGTCGAGGTCGAGGGTGGTATAAACCTTGAGCCCCGCGCCATGCACCTCTTCGGCGCCAAACTCCTTCTCCAGCTGCTTGCGCACCTCCTCGACAAAATAGGGCGCCAGGGAGTTGGGCGCGGGCTCAATCTTCAACCCGAGCGGGGCGGCCTCGGCGGCCTCCTCTTGCGCGGCCGTGATCTTGCCGTCGCCACGCATCTCGCGCAGGACTAAATTGCGGCGCTCCAGGGCGCGTTGGGGGTGGTTGATGGGCGAGTAGTACTCGGCGCCCTTGGGCAGGGCTGCCAGCAAAGCGGCCTCGGGCAGCGTGAGATCGCCGACGTGCTTCGAGAAGTAAAACTCCGACGCAGCCTCAAACCCGTAGGTGCCGTGCCCCAGATAGATCTGGTTGGCATACAGCTGGAAGATCTGGTCCTTGGTGTACACGCGCTCAATCTGCATCGCGAGCAGGATCTCCTGGATCTTGCGCCCATAGGTCTTCTCGCTGGACAAAAAGAGATTGCGCGCCAGCTGCATGGTCAGGGTCGAGGAGCCCTGCGCGCGGCTGCGCGAATGCACGTCGCGCCACGCGGCGCCGACCGCGCGCACCAGGTTCACGCCCCAGTTGCGCTCAAACGTCTTGTCCTCAATCGAGATCAGCGCGGCGCGCAGCACCGGCGGAAACGCCGTGTAGGGCAGCACCACGCGCCGCTCCAGGGCAAACGATCCGATCTCGCGGCCCTTCAGATCCAGCAGCACGGTGGTGGTGTCCGGGCGGTACTTTGCGAGGTCCTCCATCTGCGGGAGGTCGATGGAGTAGACCAGCATGAGGCCGGCCAGGGCCCCGCAGACGGCGGAGAGCCCCAGCAGGACGAGAAACGTGGCCCGCGCGGCCATCCGGCGCGAGGCATACTCCGGGCCATGCAGGGTGACCCCGCGCAGCCACTGCGTGGCCTTGCGCCCGCGCGGCGCGCGGCCGCTGCGTACCGGCTTCTCCTGCTCATCCTGACTGAATAAACTGGGCACAGCCCCACCATAGCACCGCCGCCATGCCCAAGGGAGCCGCCATCAATTTTCGGGATTGTCCCTCCTGAGAGTGGCGAAGGGCTTGCTTTATTTTTTGGAATTGCCAGCCGCCCAGCTGCCGGCGTGGCGCAAAGGAAAACCCGGGGCTTTTAGCCCCGGGCCTTGCCGCTCATAATTACCAACTCACAACTGCCAGCTTGCGGCTGCCCTAGGCGCTCTTGCCTTTGAGAATGTCCAGCGCCTTGGTCAGCTGCTCATCGACCTGGACGCCTACAGCGGGCTTCGCCGCGGGGGTCGTCGCGCTTGAGGCGCCCTCAACCCCAGGGGCAGCCTCCTCCGCGTCCGGGCCTTCATCCGCGCCGGACGCCACCAGCACATCGGGCGTCACGCCATCGTCCTGCAGCTTCTTTCCCGAGGGCGACGCGTACTTCGCCACCGACAAGATCAGCGCCGAGCCGTCTTTCAGCTCAAACGTCTTCTGCTGCGCGCCCTCGCCAAACGTCTTCTCGCCCACCACGTCCGCGCGCTTGTTGTCGCCCAGCGCCGCGGCCACGAGCTCGGCCGGGCCCGCCGTTCCGCGGTTCACCAGCACCACTACGGGCGCGGTCGCGTTGATCGTCTTCGCCGGGTCAGCGGTAAAGACCTCTTTGGGGAACTTCTGCCCCTCGAGGGTCGCAATCGTGCCGCTCTTCAGCAGAAAGTTGGCCAGGCGCGTCGCCTCCGCCATGTCGCCAGCGGCCACGTCGCGCAGGTCCAGCAGGACCTTCTTGTTGCCCGCCTTCTGCATGCCTTTCAGCTTGGTCTCCACCTGCTGCACGTGGTCGTGGTCCAGGATGAGCGGCTTCAGATACAGAATCGTTGCGTTCTCATACTGCGTCTCGCCCACGGGCGGCTCCGCCGTCATCGTGCGGGTCATGGTCAGCTTGTCCGGCTCCGCCTTGTTGGGCCGCACGACGCCCACGGTCAGCGTCGACCCCGGCGCGCCCTCGAGCATCCACTCAATCATCGGCAGGGAGATGTTGCGGGTGTCCTGTCCGTCGATCGCCTCGAGAACGTCGCCATCGACCAGGCCGGCCTTGTCCGCCGGACTGCCGGGCACCACCGAGACCACGGTGGCGTAGCCATAGCGCTTCGATACGTTGATGCCGGCCTGCGCCTTGGCCGCGCCGTCCGCGGCCACGTCCGCCTTGTACTGCTTGTACTCCTCCGGCGTCAGGTAGCTCGAGTCGGGGTCGAGCGACTCCAGCAGGCCGCGCAGCGCGCCATTGGTGACTGCGGGGATGTTCGGGTCGGTCACATACTCCGTCTGGATGTGGCGGAGCACCTCGGTGTATACGTTGATCTGCCGGTAGGCGCCGTCGCCATCCGAGCTCGCCCGCACGCCCGGCGAGTTGACTCCAAGGAAAACCGCCAGCACCAGCACGACCGACACGGCGAGCAACAAAATCTTCGAAATCTTCGGCATACCCGCAACACCCCTCAGGACAGACTCTCTCGCAGCCGCCGGTCGTGGTTATCGTGATTAGACGCACCGCGACCCACGCCGATAGCCCATGATATACCCCAGATTTAGCGCAGCCCCACGCTAAATTCCCATTCTCACCCAATAGTGGTACCCAAGACCCGATGCGGGCATGGAAAGCGGACTACTCACGACGGACTACAAGCAACGACCAAAGGCCGGCTGTCTCTTGGTGGCGGTGGGCAGAATCGAACTGCCGACCTACGGGTTATGAGTCCGTCGCTCTAACCATCTGAGCTACACCGCCGGGTGAAGAGGAGGTTGTGCCAAGCCGGGAATCGGGAGGCGACAACCGGCCGCGCGCGCCCAAGCCTGACCGACAGACTCAAAGACGCAGCGAGTTCTATGATACCGGAACGCCGAGGCCTAGTGAAAGCCGGGTGCCCCTTCCATGCGAAGTATCGGCGGGTTGGCGGGTTATCGTGGCGGAAGCACGATCAGTGCTTCACCCGCCCATGCATTCCCGCGGCAAAACTCCGCTTGTCCAGCCGGGGCAGGCCGCGCGCGACCCTCTCTGGAAATAGCGCGTAGTGGCGCGCCGCGATCAACAGCTCCGGGACGCACCATACGTTCTCCTCGCTGGTCATCCACCGCTGCGCGTCCAGGCGCGCCAGGTCGACCGCGACCGAGTAGCGGCGCAGCGTGCGCTCGCCGCGCAGGTTGTAGTAGTGCTCCACGTAGCTCATCGCCAGCTCGCGCAGCGTGCGGTACACGGGGGCGCGAAAGCGCAGCCCGGCAAAGTTCGACTTGGCAATTCCGCCCCACAAGCCCCGCTCGCGGTAGAGCGCCACCACGTGGTCGTCGTCGCGCACCGCCTCCAGGTCCATCAGCAGCGGGCGATGCCCGTGCACGCGCAGCGCCGCGGCGGCCAGCAGCGCGCCCTCCAGGCAATGCCCCTTGCCCTCGCGCAGCGCGCGCCGCGGCGACCACGCGGTGTCCGCATACTGATAGGTGAGGTCATCGAGAAACCGCTGGATCCGCGCCGGCGTCTTCAGCGCCCGCAGGGTGCGCAGCTCCCGCGCCGACAAGCCCCAGCTCTCGCCCTTCAACCCCCAACCGCGCTCTCCCAAAGTCCTGCGATTATACCGAGCCCCTTCAAGCCCTGGCGGCCCAATCACGACGGGTTCATGGTATGGGGCGGCACCTGCGACCAAAAAGCTAAGAGCGAACTGCTCAACCAGATGGTCGGGTCGATGGCCGGGATCGCCGACAGCAGCGCAAAAATCTCCCGCATCATCAAGGTCATCGGCGAGATTGCCTTTCAGACCAACCTGCTGGCCCTGAACGCGGTGGTCGAGGCAGCCCGCGCGGGCGAGGCTGTCGCGGGCTTCGCGGTCGTCGCCGACGAGGTGCGCAGCCTCTCCCAGCGCTGCGCCAGCGCGGCGCGCGACACCGCCGATCTCATCGAACAATCGATTGCACGCACCCAGGAGGGCCGCGTCAAAGTCGATGAAGTGGTCTGCGCCATCGAGATGGTGACGCGAGATTCGGTGAAGCTCAAGTCGCTGGTCGAAGAGGTCGACCTGGGCAGTGGCGAGCAGACCCGCGGCATCCAGATGATGGCCAACGCCCTGACCCAGATGGACCGCGTGACCCAGGGCAACGCTGCATCCGCGCAGCAGAGCGCAGCTTCCGTAGGCACTCTGAAAGAGCACACCGATACGCTGGTCTGCATCGTCGACGAGGTAACCACCCTGGTGGGATCGGCCTCCGCCCAGGGATCGCTGCGCAGCATCCTGCATCGCAAACACGCGGCGTGAGCCCCAAGCTGCTCCTCATCCTACACACGCCCTTCCCACATCTCGCCTCCGGGATAGGGGGAGCGTATACTTCCCCCCTATGCGAATCGCCCCCGCAGTTCTCACGCTTGCGCTTCCGCTCTGCGCTCCCATCCACGGCCAGACGCTGCTCGTCGTCAACCAGGGCAATAGCACGCTGAGCCTCGTTGACCCTGCCACCAACCAGCAGATCGCGGCGATCGCGGAGAACACACCCGGCGTGCACGCGCACGAGGCTGCCGTCACCCCCGATGGGCGCACCGCCTTCCTGCCCATCTACGGCAGCACCGGCGTGGGCAAGCCTGGCATCGATGGCGCGCAGATGCTGATCCTCGACATCCCGTCGCGCACCATTACCGCGCGCGTCGACTTCGGGCACGGCGTCCGCCCGCACCAGCCGACCTACGATGCCTCGACGGGGCTGCTGTATGTGACTACCGAGCTCGACCAGGCCATCACCGTCATCGATCCGAAGACGCACGCGATTGTCGCTAAAGTCCCCACCGGCCAGCCTGAGTCGCATATGCTGGCGATCAGCCACGACGGGCGCCGCGGTTACACGGCCAACGTCGGTCCGGGCACGGTGTCGGTCCTCGACCTGGCCGCGCACAAGACCCTCGCCATTATCCCGGTCGCGCCGACCGTGCAGCGCATCTCGATCTCGAACGACGACAAGCTGGTCTTCACCTCCGACTACTCCCAGCCGCGGCTGGCCGTCATCGACACGGCGACTAACAAAGTCAAAACCTACATCCCCCTGCCCGGGCTCGGGTATGGGTCCGCGCCGACGCCGGACGGGCGCTACCTTCTGCTCGCGATCCCCACGGTTACCAAGCCGGCCGGCGCAGGCTCAGGCCCAAGCGGCGGGCAGATTGCGGTGATCGACCTGCGCACCCTCACGCTGGCGCGCACCATCGACGTCCCCTCGGCGCCGCAGGAGGTGCTCATCCCACCCGGCGGCACCACCGCCTACGTCTCCTGCAACGCGACCGGCAAAGTCGCCGTCCTCGACATCCCGAGCCTCAGCCTTCGCACCACCATCGCCGCGGGCCCTGGGGCCGACGGCCTCGCGTGGGCGAAGTAGATATGTGCGACGCTAAGTAAGACCCGCAATCTGTCCCTCAACGGGACGTTCTCGAGGGCTCACACGTAGGTCGTAACTACCTGCTGCTGAACGTGAGGATGGGGTTCAACCTTCCCGGTATAAACACCATCGCCCAACAGATTGAAAGAGACCGCACCCAGTATTACGCGCCCTTGGCGCCGCGGACGAGGCTCTCAAACAAGGCAAACAAGACGTCTCCGCGATGGAGAATCTGCTTTCGGGGGCGCTCGCAACCCAGCTACTATCAGTGCATCAGAAGGCGACGAACGCATAGGTAACAATTACCCTAGCCCCATGGCCCTGCGCACGCTTGGCGTCATCCCGGCCCGTCTCGGCTCCACGCGACTGCCGCGCAAGCTGCTCCGACCCGTCGCGGGCCGGCCCCTGCTCGCGTGGACGGTCGAGGCCGCACGCGCCTGCCCCCAGCTTGATGCGCTGCTTGTTGCGGCGGACTCCGAAGAGATCGCCGCGCTGTGCCGCACCCTCAACGTCCCCTGCGAGCTCACCGCGCCTGCGCTCCCCTCCGGCACCGACCGCATCCACGCCGTCGCGCAGATCGCGCCGTGGGACGCCTACGACCTCTACGTCAACCTCCAGGGCGACGAACCCCTGCTCCGCGCCGAGCACATCGCTGCGCTCATCGCGCCCTTCCTCAACGACCCAGACGAGAATGGCCCG
The DNA here is from genome assembly GCA_050014235.1 of Acidobacteriaceae bacterium. Classification (GTDB taxonomy): domain Bacteria; phylum Acidobacteriota; class Terriglobia; order Terriglobales; family Acidobacteriaceae; genus Edaphobacter. Next base: position 33,016 of record JBEKDS010000028.1, on the reverse strand, counting down.
CACGAACAAATCCAGATCACAACGCTCAAGACTCCGTGCACTCCGGAGAACATCGCCAACCCCAACGCCGTAAAGGTTGTCACGACCTCCAGCGGACGCGCTCTCTACTTCTCGCGCGCTACGATCCCCTACCACCGCGACACTGCGCCACGAACAACGGAGAGTGAAGAACCGACGACCTACTTCAAACACCTCGGCCTCTACGCTTACCGGCGCGCCACCCTGCTCGAATTCCCCACGCTCCCCGCGAGCACCCTCGAACGCACGGAGCGGCTTGAGCAACTGCGCTTCCTCGAGAACGACATCGCCATCCACGTGGTCCCCACCGCCCACGACACTATCGGGGTCGACAGCGAAGCCGACCTCGCGGAGGTCGAAGCCATCCTCCGCCCTCCGCGCGAACCCCAGCCGTAGCGCGCACCCACTCGCAACTCGCGACCTGCAACTATTGCAAAACCCCCGCCAACACCGGCGATTCTAAAAAGTCTCGCCCCATCGTTGCTATTTTTCCCGTTGCAATCCATCGTGTTACCACCTATCCCCCGAAAGACTCATGCGTCTAAAACTTTTTTAATCTACCCTGCACAACTAAGCATCGCGCCCAGTGTCTTCTGGTGTGGGACGGGCGAGTGAGTAACTTGTAAGTGCTCTCCGCCGCCCGGCAAAAAAATCTTGTTATTTAGGCGATGACTCCGCACCGAGCGCACCCACACCAGCAGCATCGGTCCCTGGGCAGAGTGGCTATACGCCAACTTGAGCGCTCGTCTTCAACAAGCCGCGGAGCACGCAGAAAGCGAAGTGACCCATGCAGGACCTGTCTCTCTTCTCGCAGTCCTCTTCTTCCCTCCCCAACCGGCCCCTCGCAAACCGGCCCGCCCTCACCTCCCAACCCCGCACCCGCTTCTTCGTCTGCCTGCTCGCCCTCGCCGCCGCCACCCTGATCGCCACGGGCTGCGGCACCTCGAGCGATGGAGCCAACACCACCGGCGGCGTCACCGGCCCGGCCTTTGTGGTCGGCACTGACGCTCCGCTGGCCTCTGTCACCTCCTTCGCCGTGCAGATTGAGAGCATCGACGCGATCACGTCCACCGGCTCCAGCGTCTCTCTTCTCTCCGGCACGCCCACTGTCGACTTCGCCCGGTTCAACGGACTGCAGACCCTGCTGGACATGAACGACGTGCCAGTCGGCACCTACACCAGCATCGCGGTCACTCTGGGGCCGGCCACCATCGGCTACCTGAATCAGGTCTCCGGCGCGGCGCCCACCATCGCCACCGAGGCCGCCACCTACACCACCTCCTCGCAGACCCCGACCATCACCATCGCTCTGGCGTCGCCGCTGATCGTCACGGCGGCGCAGCCCATCGGCCTGCACTTTGACTTCGACCTGGCCAAGTCGATCCAGGTCACCAGCGGCGCCATCACCGGTGAAGTCACGCCAACCTTCAACCTCGGCGTGGTTGCCACCGGCGACTCGGGCGCCTACATCGACCAGTTCGACGCGGCGGTTGTCAGCGTCGACGCAGCGGCCAGCTCCTTCGTGGTCACCGGCCCGCATGGCCGCGACTTCACGATCAGCACCAGCGGCTCCACGGAGTGGGACAACGGCGAGTCGATCAGCTCGCTCACCACCAGCAGCATCGTGCGGGTCTCGGGCATCCTGGACAAGGTCGACGCGACCATCGATGCCGACGAAGTCGCCATTCTCTCGCAGAACGGCTTCTACGCCGACGGCCAGATCACCTACGTCACCCCGGCCTCGGGCGCGGCCACCAGCTTCGACCTCTACGTCCGCGGGCTGCTGCCCACCACCACCGGCCTCACCCTTGGGCAGATTGCGCAGATCAACCTCACCGGCTCAGAGAAGTTCTTCATCTACTGGATGCACAACCCGCTGACCCAGTTCCTGTTCAACTCGAGCTCGCTGCTGCCTGGGCAGGCTGTTGCGGTCGGTGGCCCGGCCAGCGGAGCAACCAACGCCAACGCCGTCACGGTCAACCGGGTCTCGCTGCACCACTGGGGATATAACGGCACGGTCGTGCCGGGCTCGATCAACACCAGTGCAGGCACGTTCCAGATGCAGGTGACCGGGTTTGCCGGCCTGCTGGTCCCGGAGACGGTCACCGTCTACGTCTCCAGCGTGACCAGCTTCCGCGACGGCCTGACGGCAACCAGCAGCCTGGGCGCCAACGAGAACGTCCGCGTCGTCGGCCTGCTGGTCAAGAACCCGAGCAACGGCCAGGTCGTCCTGCTCGCGCACTATGTGGATGAGCTCGACTAGCCGAGTTTGCCCTGTGGGTACCAAGCCCCACGCCTCTTGAACGACTGCCCCACTCAAACCGCCGGTGCCAGCTTCCACTCTGGCCCCGGCGTTCTTTTTTTGCCTGAACCCGCTCAATCTCGAACCTGGAGCCCCGAACCTCGAACCTCCACGCAACGTAAATCGCAGAACGTACAACGGACAACCTCACCCACCACCGTCACCTCCAAGTCTTCCACCGACCGCACCACCCAGGTCGCCTCGCGCAGCTCCTCCAGCGTGTGCGTCCCCAGGACCGCCAGCACCCGGCATCCCGCGGCGATCCCCGCGCCCACCCCGGACGGAGCGTCCTCCACCACGACGCACTCCGCGGGCGCGAAGCCCAGCAGCGCCGCGCCGCGGCGGTAGGGCTCGGGGTCGGGCTTGCCGCGGGCGACCATGTCTCCGGAGATGATGCGCTCGGGAACAGGCAGCCCAGCCGCCGCCAGCCGTCCCAGTAACAGCCTGCGCGTGGCGGAGGTCACGATCGCCCAGCGCTCCCTGGGCAGCCGGTCGAGCAGCGCCTTGACCCCCGGCAGCACGCGCAGCCCCTCGGTGTCGGCAATCTCCAGGTCCTCGATCGCGCGCAGCCCTTCGGCCACCTGCGCCTCGGTCCACTCCGGCTGCAACATGCGCACGATGTCCAGCGCGCGGGTGCCGTGCGGGACCGCAAACTCCTGCGCGCCGACCACCGCATACCGCTGGCACCACCGCGCCCAGCACCGCTCCACCGCGCCGATGGAGCTCACGAGCACACCGTCCATATCGAACAGCAACCCCCGCGCCCGCACACAAATCTCGTCACCCAAACCGTCCACCTCTCGAACCTCGAACCTCGAACCTCGAACCTCGAACCTCGAGCCTTGAGCGCCTCCGCTACTTCACCCCTACCCACACGGTCACGCCATCCGCGCCATACCGGTCGAAGTCCGCTGCATACCGCCGCTTCAGGGGAGTCTTCCAGACCTCCGCCCAGGTCGCCCACACGCTCATTGGCAGCACGCCCGCAGGCGTATACACCGCGAACCGGCCCGGCCCAATCTCCACGCGCCGCATCCCGTCCGGCGGCGCCGGCGCCGCTGCATCCACTTCGCACCCGATCACCACCGTGTACTCGCCGGTCCAGTCGCTCGCATAGTCGCAGTAGATGCCGTACACGGCATCGTCCAGCCGCCCGGCAATCGCCTTGGCCCCGCCCATGCCCTCGAACCTGCGCCACAGGTCGCCAATCTTCTCCGGCGCCGCATTCGACGCCCGGCAATGCCTACCACCGCCAACCCCCGCGCCTCCCTCAGCTCATAACTCACGCGCAATCCTCCCTTTCCGCGCCGGCCGGAGACGCCAACGCAATTCTAAAAGCGGCAGCAGGTCCTTCCCCTTCACTCCGTTCAGGGTCAGGATGACAATTTTATTAGGTGGGACGATTTAGCGGACGATGCTGGGGCGGCCGGGGGTGGGGGACGCGCCGGGGCCGGGGCCGGGGGGTGGGGGTTGGCGGGTGGCGGCGGAGCGGGCGAGGGCCTGGGTGACCTCGAGGAAGCCCATGCGGACTTCGAAGAGGGCGTTGTCGAGGAGCTGGGACTCGGGCGGGGTGAGGTTGCCGCGGGTTTTGTCGGCGAGGATGGCGAGCATGTCGATGCTGGAGCGTGCGCCCATGAGGTCGATTTTGGGCTGCTGGCCGGGCTGGGTGGCGCCGCCGAGCTGCAAGATCGTCGTCATATAAATGGACTGGACGATCTGCTCAAAGGACATGTCGGGGGGGCGGTCCATGCCGGGGTTGGCGGCGCGGACGGCGGTGTCGAGGCGCTCGGAGGTCATGCGGTAGGCGGCGTTGGCCTGCTCCATCTCGGCGGGGGTGGGTGGGGGCGGGAGGTCGGGTTGGGATGCGGCGGGAGGTGGGGTGGGGGCAGCGCTTTCCGGGGTGGGGGTGGTGGGGTGGGGAGATTTGAATTCGAGGGGCGGTTCGTGTGTGGTGGGCGCGGCGGCGGTGGGCGCGGCCGTCTGTTCTTCACGCTCGGGAGTGGGGTCGGCGTCGGGGCGGGGAGTGCCGTCGAGGGTGAACTTGCGGCGGTCGGTGACGACGAAGGGTTTGTTTTGCTCGGCCATGATTACAGTGTCTCACTTTGTGCAGGAATTCAGATGGGTTGGATGCAATAGCAGGTCTGTGGGGTGCGATAGCAGCAGATCCCCTTCGGGGATGACAAGCAAGAAAGGCAAGGGCAGCAGCAGATCCCCTTCGGGGATGACAAGCAAGAAAGGCAAGGGCAATTTTAATGGAGGGGGTAGGGCAGGGCGATGGGGGTTGCGGTGCCGGAGGGGTAGGTGAGGGTGAGGTGGTGGGCGCGGGCTTCGGCGAGGGCCTCGCGGCGGAGGTAGGCGAGGGCGAGGTGGATGGTGTGGGCGGGGGTGGCGGATGAGGCGGGGAGAGGGATGGCGGCGGCGGAGGTGATCTCGCCGACGGGCTTGGGGGCGGAGGTGGGGTCGGGGCTGACGGCTTCTATGACTGTGCCCGGGGTGGGCAGGGGGCCGGTGAGGAGGAGGCCGGTGAGGGTGCGGTGGACGGCGCCGCGGGAGTGGATGCGCTCGACGATCTCCTGGCCGAGGTAGCAGCCTTTGGTGAAGTTGAGGGCGTGGGGCTGGTTGGTTTCCTGCGGGAGGTCGCGGGATTTTTCGGTGTCGCGGATGTCGATGCCGTAGCGGGGGGTGCCGGAGAGGAGGCGGAGGTGTTCGAGGGCTTCGGGGGTGGCCTTTGGAATGGAAGCGAGTTCGGTGGATATCTGAGAGATGGTCTCGCGGGCGGCCCAGAGTTCAAAGCGCGGGACCAGAGGACTGTATGCCTGGATGAGATGGACGGGTGCGCCGCGATATGCGGTTTGCTTGAGGCTGACGATTGCTGGGAGTTGCGTGGCCGACGGCGGTGTGGAGCAAGGAGTGCCGCCGAGTTCCTGGAGGGCGTGTAGGGCGTCAGGCCCGGCGATCAGGATGCCGGTGCGGTCGGCGGTGATGTCGGTGAGTTCGACGTCGTCCATGATGATGAAGTGGTCGAGGTGGGCGAGGAGTTTGGGGAGCTGCTCGCGGGTGGTTTCGAGGAGGATCTGGTCTTCGAGGACGAAGGCCGTGAGGTCGGCCTGGATGCGGCCCTGGGCGTTGAGGGCGAAGTTGTAGTTGCCCTCGCCGGGGGCGAGCGAGGGGATGGAGTTGGTGACCATGCCGTTGAGCCAGCGGACGCGGTCGGCGCCGGTGACGCGGAGCCAGGCGATGTCGTCGAGCGGGGCGATGGCGGCGTGGTGGAGGAGGGCGTCGAGCTGGGCGGCTGGGCTGAGGGTTTCGGTTTGGAGGGTGGCGGGCATATCGGGGGCGCGGAACTGCGTACACTGGTGATTATAGCGACCGGATGGATGGGGTTGCGTGGAGGCGATGGGTGGAGATGGGCGCGATGGATGCGGGATTGAGGGGCTGCGGAACAATGGGATTTCGACGCGCGACCATTTCCTCAGTGGCTGAAGCCACATTGCAAACCACGCCGGTTTACGGCGGGACTAAAGTCCCGCCCCTTCAAGGCGGCGAGTTTTACCGCGGACTGCTGCGGCGGCTGGGGCGGTGGGTTGCGCGCGGGGTGCTGGCGGTTTTGCTGGCGGCTTGGTGCTGCGGTGCGGCGGTTGCGCAGACAGGGGCGCAGGGTGGTGGGGGGAGTGGCGCAGGCGGTGCGAGTCAGCCACCGCAAAGCAAGGCGGGTGGGAGTGCGGGGGATGGGTTGCCGACGACGGCGCCGGGGGAGACGAATGAGGAGAACCATGCGCGGTTGACGAAGGACCAGGCGAAGGAGCTGTTCAAGTCGGTGGACGAGATTTTGACGTTTGTGAGCGGGGACACGGACCTGACGATTGAGCACAGCGTGAAGCGCAAGCTGATTACGCGCGACGAGGTGAACAAGTTCCTGCGGCAGAAGTTCGACGAGGACGAGGGCGCGAAGCGGCTGGAGCGCGAGGAGATTGTGCTGAAGAAGTTCGGGCTGCTGGACCGGGACTTTCATCTGCGGCCGTTTATGATTTCGTTGCTGACGGAGCAGGTGGCGGGGTTCTACGACAACAAGACGAAGACGGTGAACCTGCTGGACTGGATTGCTCCGGAGGAGCAGAAGCCGGTGCTGGCGCATGAGCTGACGCACGCGCTGCAGGACCAGACCGTAAACCTGACGAAGTGGTCTGAGGTGAGCTCGCAGGACATCGCAAAGAATGTGGCGGAGGACAACCGGCACATCCAGACGGACGAGGCGGACACGGCGCGGGACGCGGTGGCGGAGGGGCAGGCGACGGCGGTGTATCTGGACTACTCGCTGAAGCCGATGGGGCGGTCGATTGTGAATACGCCGGAGATGCTGGAGAAGATGAAGGAGTCGATGTCGGACACGACGGGGTCTCCGGTGATGGCGCGTGCGCCGCTGCTGCTGCAGGAGTCGCTGACGTTTCCGTACAGCGAGGGGTTGAGCTTTGAGGGCGCGGTGCTGTTGAAGAAGGGCAAGGACGGGGCGTTTGGCGATGTGCTGAAGAACCCGCCGGGGTCTAGCTACGAGATCATGACGCCGGCGGCGTATATGGCGCATGCGCCGGTGCCGGTGCTGGCGATGCCGGACATCCATCCGCTGATCGATGGGGAGTACACGGCGTACGACGTGGGGGTGATGGGCGAGTTCGACGTGAAGGTGCTGACGGAGCTGTTTGGCGGGGAGGAGATAGCGGAGGCGCTGGCGCCGAACTGGGCGGGGGGGATTTATTATGCGGCGCAGCGGCGGTCGGCGGTGACGGCGGAGGCGAAGGAGTCGACGGGGTCGATTGGGCTGCTGTATGAGTCGAAGTGGAAGAATGCGGATTCGGCGCGGACGTTTTTGCGGGTGTATTCGGGCGAGCTGGCGCGGAAGTACACGACACTGGTGCGGCGGACGGGGGACAAGGCGGATGGGGGCGAGGCGGACGATGAGCAGGTGTATACGACGAACGAGGGCGATGTGCTGCTCTCGCGGGAGGGGAGTGGGGTGTTTGTGAGCGAGGGGTTTCCGGTGTCGCTGGCGCGGAAGTTGCGAGACCTGATTGGGGCGGTGCAGTCGGAGGGGCCGCTGCAGGTGGCTGGTTTGGGTGGGGGGCGTGCGGTTGAGGGGCGCGCGGCAGAAGGGCGTGCGGCAGAAGACTTGGGGATGCGGTTGGTGCGGGAGTTTTCGTCGGCGGGAGTGATGAAGGTGGGGTTGGGGGATTTGGGGCGATATACTTTGGTTCGGCCTTGAGGGAGTTGGCGGGCCAAGTGCAATTGCGCGCGGTGTGAGCGGCCAGGAGCGAAGGGATTGCAGACGGCGGAGATTGGGATCATCGGAGGCAGCGGGCTATATGCGATGCCGGGGCTGACGGGCGTGCGCGAGCATGTGGTGGAGACGCCGTTTGGCGAGCCCTCGGATGCGCTGATGCTGGGCGAGCTGGAGGGACGGCGGGTGGCGTTTCTGGCGCGGCATGGGCGGGGACACCGGCTGCTGCCGAGCGAGATCAACTTTCGCGCGAATATTTATGCGATGAAGACGCTGGGGGTGGAGCGGATTTTGTCGGTGTCGGCGGTGGGGTCGCTGAAGGAGGAGCACAAGCCGACGGATTTTGTGATTCCGGACCAGTTTATCGACCGGACGTTTGCGCGGGTGGGGACGTTCTTTGGCGAGGGGGTGGTGGCGCATGTGGGGTTTGGCGATCCGGTGTGCGGGGCGGTGGCGGAGGTGTTTGCGGCGGCGTGCGCGGAGGTTGGGGTGGTGGGCAAGCTGGGCGGGACGTATGTATGCATGGAGGGGCCGCAGTTTTCGACGCGGGCGGAATCGAATTTGTACCGCAGCTGGGGCGCGGACGTGATTGGGATGACGAACCTGCAGGAGGCGAAGCTGGCACGTGAGGCGGAGATCTGCTACGCGACGGTGGCTATGGTGACGGACTACGACTGCTGGCGCGAAGGGCACGACGATGTGACGGTGGAGCAGGTGGTAGCGGTGCTGCACCAGAACGCGGACAATGCGGCGAAGGTGGTGAAGGAGGCGGTGCGGGTGATGCCGAAGGAGCGCGTGTGCGGGTGCGGGGATGCGTTGCAGTATGCGATTTTGACGGATAGGGCGGCGATTCCGGAGGCGGCGAAGGAGAGGCTGGGGTTGTTGTTGAGGAGGTATTTGTAATGGGTTGGGTTGCATGAGTGGATCGCGGGTGCGCGTACGAGTCAAGATTGGTTACATATTGTGCGGTTGTGGTCGCGATCGGGTCAAGTTTGGGTACATATTGGACAAGATTGGTTACATATTGAACGGAGAGAGCGGGGAGCATGGCGATATTGGTGGTTGGGTCGGTGGCGTTCGACAGCATTGAGACGCCGTTTGGCAGGGTGGACCATTGCCTGGGCGGGGCGGCGACGCATTTCTCGCTGGCGGCGAGTTATTTTACCGAGGTGCGGGTGATTGCGGTGGTGGGCGAGGACTTTCTGCCCAAGCATGAGGCGGTGTTTGCGGCGCGGGGGATCGATACGCGGGGGTTGGAGCGGGCGCCGGGGTTGAGCTTCCACTGGGCGGGGGCGTATGCGGGGGCGATGGGCGAGGCGCAGACGCTGGGGACGGACCTGAATGTTTTTGAGAGATTCGACCCGAAGATTCCGGCGGCGTATCTGGACAGCGAGTATTTGTTTCTGGCGAACATCGATCCGGCGCTGCAGGCGCGGGTGAGGAAGCAGATGCCGAATGTGAAGATGGTGTGCGGCGACACGATGAATTACTGGATCAAGGACCACGCGGTGAACCTGGCGGCGGTGCTGCGGGAGCTGGATGTGCTGCTGATTAATGATGGCGAGGCGCGGATGCTCTCCGGCGAGACGAACCCGGTGCGCGCAGCGATGCGGGTGATGGAGATGGGGCCGAAGGCGCTGGTGGTGAAGCATGGGGAGTATGGGGCGACGGCGTTCTTCAGCCAGCGGATGTTTGCGGATGCGCGGACGCCGCGGCCGTTTCGCGCGCCGGCGCTGCCTCTGGCGGAGGTGGTGGACCCGACGGGCGCGGGCGACTCGTTCGCGGGCGGGTTCTATGGGTATCTGGCATCGCAGCCGGTGCTGACGCCGGCGGTGTTCCGGCGGGCGATGTTTTATGGCGGGGTGATGGGGTCGTTTGCCGTGGAGCGGTTTGGGACGGAGCGCTTGCAAGGGGCGACGTGGGAGGAGATTGAGGCGCGGTTTGAGTTGTTCCGGGAGATCTCGCATCTTGACGACGCGGAGGTCTAGGGCGGGGGGCGGTGTTGGCGGTAAAGAAAGGCAGAAGCAGGTCCTTCGCTCCGCTCAGGATGACAATTTCAAAAAAGGCGCTCAGGATGACAAATCATGGAACGGGCGAGCGGCGGCGGCGGGTGCGGATGAGGTGCGGGGGGCGACGCGGGAGGAGACGGTGCCGGCGGCGATGGGGGCGCTGCTGGTGGGGTTTGCGGCGCTGGTGATTTGTTTTAGTAAAGGTTACGTATTGCTGTACGGGGACGCGGTGGCGCACCTGGGGATTGCGCGGCGGATTTTGGACTCGCGCAATCCGGGGCTGGCGCAGCTGGGCGGGGTGTGGCTGCCGCTGCCGCATCTGCTGATGCTGCCGTTTGTGTGGAAGATGGAGTGGTGGCAGAGTGGGCTGGCGGGGGCGTGGCCTTCGTTGCTGTGTTATATCACGGGGGTGGTGGGGTTTTTCCGGCTGTGCCGGCGCGTGCTGGTGCCGCGCTGGGCGTGGGCGGCGACGGCGTTCTATGGGCTGAATCCGAATTTGTTGTATCTGGCGACGACGGCGATGACGGAGCCGTTGTTTCTGGCGCTGCTGGTGTGGATGGTGCTGTTGACGGTGGAGTGCGTGGAGGCGTTGCGGGCGGGGGACGCGGGGGTGGCGCGGCGGCGGATGGTGTGGCTGGGGGCGTTGATTCTGGCGGCGGTGTTTACGCGGTACGACGGGTGGGTGGTGGGCGCGGCGGTGTGGGGGGTGGTGGGGAGGGAGGTGTGGAAGGTTCGAGGTTCGGGGTTCGAGGTTCGAGGGGCATTTGTAACCTTTTCGGTGCTGGCGGTGATGGGGCCGGTGGTTTGGTTGTGGTACAACCAGCATTTTTTTCACGATTGGCTGGACTTTGTGCGGGGGCCTTACTCGGCGGCGGCGATTGAGAGGCGGACGTCGCCGCCGGGGGCGCGGCACTATCGGGGTTGGCACAACATGGGGTGGGCGCTGCTGTTTTATACGCGGGCGGCGCAGGTGGATGCGGCGTGGTGGGAGACGGGCTTTGCGGCGATGGCGGCGGCGCTGGCGGGGGTGGGGATTGCGGTGCGGCGGCGGATGGGGATGGGGGTGATGTTGTTGTGGGCGCCACTGGGGTTTTATGTCTACTCGATTGCTTACGGCTCGGTGCCGATTTTTATTCCGCAGCTGTGGCCGCACTCGTACTACAACGTGCGGTACGGGATGGAGCTGCTGCCGGCGCTGGCGCTGTTTGGGGGGGTGACGGCGGCGTGGGTGGAGGGGCGGGTTGCGGGGCGGGCGCGGCGGTGGGTGTATGGGGTTGCGCTGGGGCTGGTGGGGTTGAACGCGCTGGCGATGGTGTATGGGGTGGGGTGGGTGGAGGGGGTGGTGGGGATGGTGAAGCGGAGGGCGTCCACTGTAATGCAGGTTTACTCGCCTCCATTAGTGCTGAAGGAGGCGCTGGTGAATGCGACGACGCGGGTGCCGTTTGAGCGCGACCTGGCGCTGGTGCTGGAGGAGTTTCCGGCGGGGTCGGCGATTTTGATGGCGGAGGGGGAGCATGTGGGGGCGCTCGAGGATGCGGGGATTGCGCTGAAGCAGACGGTGAATGAGAGCGACTACGACAGCTGGCACGCGGCGCTAAAGGACCCGGCGGGCCATGCGCAGTATGTGGTGGCGTTTGCGGGGGACGCGGTGTCGAAGGCGGTGGCGGAGCGGCCGGAGGGGTTGGAGGAGCTGACGATTTTGTGCGGGACGGGGCAGGGGTGTGCGCGGATTTACCGGTCGACGGTGTTTGGGGGGAAGTAAGGTGTTTTGGTTGTCAGTTGTCAGCTTTCAGCTTTCAGCGGTCAGCGGTCGGCGGTCGGCCGTCGACTCGCTGGTAGTATGGCTCCAGTTAACGCGAGGACACTTGATTGAGTGAGGGCGTGGGCGTCTCTGGCGGGGCGGGGGCTGAGGGCGCGGAGGGTGAGGGCGCGGGGGGTGAGCGGCCATGGATCTTCGGGCTGTTGGTTGCGCCTTCGGCGGTAGTGGAGAACGGGGTGATCCAGGGCGGGGTCCTGGGGTTTCTGCTGACGCAGCAGCATGTGGGGATTGGGCGGACCTCGCAGATCATCTCGTTTCTGGGGCTGCCGACGACGCTGTATTTTCTGTGGAGCCCGATTACGGATTTTTTTGTGCGGCGGCGGACGTGGCTGCTGGTGGGCACGGCGGGGGCGGCGCTGTCGATGGCTGCGGGGTTGTTGCAGCCGTCGCTGGCGTCGACGCGGGCGTTGGGCCTGATCTTTGCGAGCGCGTGTTTCGGGCGAGTGGTGGTGTCGAGCTGCGGCGGGATGATGGGGGCGTTCCGCAGCGAGGTGTCCAAGCGCGTGGCCAGCGGGTTTTATCAGGCCGGGTCGCTGGGGCTGGGCGCGGCTGCGGTGTGGGGGGTTGTTGCGGGTGAGCGAGCGCGGGCGGCTGGACCTGCTGGGGCTGACGGCGGGGTTGCTGATTGGCGTGCCGGGAATGTTTGCGCTGGCGGCGCCGAAGCAGGAGTTGATTGCAGGCGGCTCGTTCAGCGAGACGATGGAGCGGCTTTGGGTGGAGTGCAAGGCGACGTTCTGGCGTTGGGAGGCGATTCCGTACACGCTGGCGTGCGCATTTCCGATGGGCAGCGGGGCGGCGATTGGGCTGCTGCCGGCGGTGGCGGGGAGCTATGGCGTGAGCGGGCGGCAGGTGGGCTGGATGAACGGGGTGGGCGGGGCGCTGCTGATGGCGGCGGGGTCGCTGCTGACTCCGCTGATCCCGGCGCGGATACGGGCGTCGGTGAGTTATCTGAGCTTGTGTCTGGTGAACGCGGCGGTGCTTTGCGTTCTGTGGCTGGGGCCGCTGCGGCCTTGGGTCTACTTTAGCGGGGTGACGCTGTATCTGTTCACGATTGGGGCGTGCTATGCGTTGTTTACGGCGCTGGTGCTGGAGTTTCTGGGGGCTTCGGGCAAGAGCGGGAGCGGACGGTACAGCGTGATCAACGCGAGCGGCAATGCGCCGGTGCTGTACATGCTGGTGCTCGACGGCTGGGGTGCGCAGCGGTGGGGGCCACGGGGGCTGGCTGGGACGGACTGCGTGGTGAGCGGTATCGCAGGGGCGGCGCTGCTGGCGTACTTTCTGCTGCGCAAGGGGGGAGAGACGGCGGCGGAGGAGCGGGTGGAGGTGGGCGCGTAGGGGGGCTTGGCTGGAAGGCGCATGGGTTGGTGGCAGCACGGGGCGGCCTTTTGCGAGCAGAACGGTGTGGGCGGTTGGGGTGGTAGGAATGTGTCGGGGTTCCTTCGACAAGCTCAGGGCAGGTTCTTCGACTGCGCGGCTCACTTGCGTGAGCCGCTTCGCTCAGGACGAGGAGCTAAGGGGGTCGATCCCGTGGGCGCGGATGCTTAGGGTGGTGCCGGGGTGGGGTTAAGGGGTGGGGTGGGGTGGGGCGGGTGATAGCATCGGCAACGATAGTTCTCCGGAATCCATGCAAGAGCTGATGGGGACGATGCTGGCGACTCTACCGACGCATTTCAGCACGATTGAGCAGGTTGCTTTCTCCCAAGGCACGACCACGCGGCTGCTGATGGCGTGCGCGATGGGCGCGGTGGTGGGGATCGAGCGGGAGCGGCGGCATAAGGCGTCTGGGCTGCGCACGAACATGCTGATCTGCATGGGCGCGGCGATGTTTACGATGCTGTCGGCGGTGATTGCGGGGGATGGGAGCCCGAACCGGGGACAGATTGCGTCGAACATTGTGCAGGGGATCGGGTTTCTGGGGGCGGGGCTGATCCTGCATACGCGGAACCGGGTGCTGGGGCTGACCAGTGCGGCGACGGTGTGGGTGGTGGCGGCGATTGGGATGGCGTGCGGGGCGGGGCTGTATATCGAGGCGGGGATTGCGACGGGGATTGTGTATGTGGCGCTGCGGTTTATCGGGCTGCTGGAGGCGCGGTCGGGGTGGAAGATCTACGCGATGCTGTATGAGGTGCGGGGGACGGACATACGGGAGATGTTTGCGGCGATCCTGTGCGCGCTGGACAAGGAGCATATCCGGCTGAATATTGTGGAGCAGGACACGGTGGGGGCGCAGGAGCGGGTGACGTTTACGGTGTCAGTGAACGACGGGCGGCATAGGAGGCTGCTGGCGGAGCTGATTGGGTGCGATGCGACGGACCATGTGGTCTCGTTCCGGGATGAGGAGGAGGATTAGTCATCAGGACCAGTATTGGGGACGGGTTGCGGATGATTCCGTTTGTGAAGGCGCATGCCAATGGCAACGACTTCCTGATTGTGGAGGAGGGGGTTGCGGGCGGGGCGCACGCGGTGCTGGCGCGGCGGCTGTGCGCGCGGCATACGGGGGTGGGGGCGGATGGGGTGGAGTTTCTGGAGAGGAAGAGCGGCGGGGGACATTTTCTGCGGCTGTTCAACGCGGACGGGAGCGAGGCGGAGCTGAGCGGCAATGGGACGCGCTGCGTGGCGGCGTGGCTGGCGGAGAGCGAGGGGCTGACGGCGGTGGCGCTGGGGACGCAGGGCGGGGTGCGGCGCTGCCGGGTGGTGGATGCGGATGGCGCGGTGTACCTGATTGAGAGCGAGATGGGCGTGCCGCGGGTGACGGCGCGGACGATTGTGGCGCCGGGGGTTGGGGAGGTTGCGGGCGCGGAGGTGAATGTGGGGAACCCGCACTTTGTGGTGTTTGTGGAGGGGGAGGATTTTAGTGTGCGCGGGATGACGTGGCAGGAGGTGGGGGCGCGGATCAGCGGGAGTCCGCTGTTTGCGCAGGGGGTGAATGTGGAGTTTGTGCGGGTGCGGGGGGCGGAGGAGATTGCGTTCCGGATCTATGAGCGGGGATGCGGGCCGACGCTGTCGTCGGGGACGGGGACGTGCGCGGCGAGTGCGGCGGCGATGGAGCTGCGGGGGACGGCACGGGAGCTGGTCGCGATTGCGGAGGGAGGATCGCAGCGGACGGTGTGGCCGGCGAAGGATGCGGCGATGCTGCTGACGGGGCCGGCGGAGATTGTGTGCCGGGGTGAGGCGTCTTGAGCGGGGTGGTCAAGCCGCGGGGGCTGCGGGTGGGGTCGCGGCTGGCGGTGGTGTCTCCGGCGAGCGCGGCGAAGGCGGAGCTGGTGCAGGCGGGGGTGTTGTGCCTGGCGGGGATGGGGTATGAGGTGGTGGTGATGCCGCACACGCTGGAGCGCGGGCCGATCTACTATGCCGGGACGGTGGAGCATCGGGTGGGGGACCTGCATGAGGCGTTTGCCGATCCGGAGGTGGATGGGATTGTGTGCACGCGGGGAGGGTGGGGGTCGGCGGAGCTGCTGCCGCGGCTGGATGCGGAGCTGGTGCGGGCGAACCCGAAGGTGTTTGTGGGGTACAGCGATCACACTTCGTTACATATTTGGCTGGCGCGGGAGACGGGGCTGGTGACGTTCCATGGGCCGATGGCGGCGGCGGACTTTGCGCGCAAGGATGGGTTCGACGCGACGAGCTGGTGCCATGCGATGGGCGGGGATGCGGGGTGGTCGCTGGGAGCGATGGATGGGTTGCGGGTGCTGCGCGGGGGTGTGGCGGAGGGGCGGATTGCGGGCGGGTGTCTTTCGATCTTTGCGGAGGGGTTGGGGACCAAGTATGGGCCGTTGGCGGCGACGGTCGAGGAGCCGCGGATTTTGTTTCTGGAGGATGTGGGGACGAAGCCGTACCAGTGGGACCGGATGCTGCTGCATCTGCGCTATGCGGGGATGATGGAGCATGTGACGGGGATTGTGTTTGGGGACATGGCGAAGTGCGTGGAGGCGGAGGAGATGCCGCTGCTGGAGCAGGCGATCTATCACGCGCTGCGGGATTTTGCGGGGCCGGTGGCGATGGGGTTGCGGTCGGGGCATGTGGATGGGGCGAATCTGACGGTGCCGCTGGGGGTGAGGGTAAGGCTGGATCTGCGGGAGAGGGAGGTGCCGCGGTTGGATTTCTTGGAGGGGGCGACGGTGCAGTTGTGAGTTGTGAGTGGTGAGTTGTGAGTGGGCGTTGTACGTTGACCGTTGACCGTTCTGGGTTGTTCGTTGGGGCGCAGTGGCGGTTCGGTTTTGGAGATCAGCTGTCGGCTGTGAGCTGTCAGCTATCAGCGAGGAGTGAGGCGCAGCTTTCAGCGAGGAGTGGGGCGGGGACGAGCTAGGAGCGGGAGTTGGAGAAGGCGAAGCGGGTGCATCTGATTGGGGTGTGTGGGACGGCGATGGCGTCGCTGGCGGGGATGCTGCAGGCGCGCGGGCACAGGGTGACGGGGTCGGATGCGGCGGCGTATCCGCCGATGAGCGATGTGTTGCGGGGGTTGGGGATTGAGCTGATGCAGCCGTACGCGGAGGCGAATCTGCGGCCGCGGCCGGAGCTGGTGATTGTGGGAAATGCGATCTCGCGGGGGAATGTGGAGCTGGAGGTGGTGCTGGACGAGCGGATTCCGTTTACGTCGATGGCGGCGGTGCTGCATGACGAGTTCCTGCAAGGGCGGGAGACACTGGTGGTGGCTGGGACGCATGGGAAAACGACGACGACGAGCATGCTGGCTTGGATCTTTGAAGTAGCTTCGCGAGGCGATGCCTCGCTCGGGGAAACTGCTTCGCGGGAGCGGGCGGCGTGGGCGCCATCGTTTTTGATTGGAGGGGTGGCGGAGAACTTTGGCACGAGCTTTATGGTGCGCGATGGGGATGGGCCGTTTTTGATTGAGGGCGATGAGTACGATACGGCGTTCTTCGATAAGGGGCCGAAGTTTCTGCACTACTTTCCGGATGCGGCGATTTTGACGCATGTGGAGTTCGACCATGCGGACATTTATCCGGACCTGACGGCGGTGAAGACGGCGTTCCAGCGGCTGGTGAACCTGGTGCCGCGGCGGGGGCGGGTGGTGGCGTTCGACGGGAGCGAGAGTGTGAGCGAGTGTGTGGCGAAGGCGTTCTGCAAGGTAGAGCGGTATGGGTTTGGGTTGGAGTCGGAGTGGCGGGTGGTGGATTTGGTGCATGAGGGAGCGGAGAGCCGGTGGACGCTGCTGCGCGGGGGCGAGCGGTTTGCAGAGCTGCGCCTGCCGATGGCGGGCGAGCACAATGCGCTGAATGCGACGGCGGCGGCGGCGCTGGCGGCGGGGCAGGGGGTGGAGGCGGGGGCGATTGTGGAGGCGCTGGCGTCGTTTCGGTCGGTGAAGCGGCGGCTCGAGGTACGGGCGGAGGTGGGTGGGGTGACGATCATCGATGACTTTGCGCACCATCCGACGGCGATACGGGAGACGTTGAGGGCGTTGCGGACGGCGTATCCGGAGACTGGTAAAGGCGGCGGGCGGCTGTGGGCGATTTTAGAGCCGCGGTCGAATACGCTGCGGCGGAATGTGTTTGAAGAGGCGCTGGTGGAGAGCCTGGCGCTGGCGGACCGGAGCGTGCTGGCGGGGGTGTTCAAGTCGGAGGCGATTGCGGAGGGGGAGCGGCTGAAGCCGGAGAGGGTGGCGGCGGCGTTGCGGGCGCGGGGGCAGGAGGCGACGGTGTATGCGGATGCGGATGCGATTGTGGCGGGGATCGCGGGGGAGTTAAGGAGCGGGGATGTGGTGGCGATTTTGTCGAATGGGGGGTTTGGGGGGATTTATAGCAAGTTGCCGCAGGCGCTGGAGAAGTTGCCGCGGGCGGTGCGGTGAAGCTGCGCATGAATGATGCGGAGTTATGCGGGGCGGAGTGCGGGGGTTCGGCGTGGGGCGCCGACGCAGGCGAGGAAGTTGCCGCCGAATGCGTTGCGGAGGGCGCGGTCTGAGGCGGTCTCAAGCTCTTTGGACGCTTGCCGTTCGCGATCGAACCCGGGGTGGGCGCGCAGGGCGGCGAAGGCGGCGTCGCGCTCGAGGGCGCGGGAGCTGCAGAAACCCGCGAGCCTGGCGCGGCGCAGGCTTTCGATGGCGGGAGCGGGGAGGCCGAGCATGGCAAAGTGGCGGGCGAAGTAGAAGAGCACCTCGGGCTCGTGGACGACCTCGGTTTCGGTCATGATGCCGGCGGCGGCTTGGGGCCTTCCCTCAAGGACGGCGAGGAGCGAGGCCATGAGGCCGGACATGAGAGGCGACAGCTCGGGCTCGGCCAAGCGGGCGGAGAGCAGCGCGCGGGCATGGCCGGTCTTACCGAGCGCGGCCCATGCGGCGGCATCGAGATAGTAGTGTCTGGCGGTGTAGGTCTCGAGGACCTGCGCGTATTCGCCCTCGAGGAAGTGGGTGTGGGCGACGCTGGTCATGATGGTGGGGTCGAGAGCGACGGCGCGCTTATGGGCAACGACGGACTCCTCCAGCAGACCGCAGAAGCGAAGGACGTGGACCAGGCCGGCGAAGGTTTCGGGGTCTTCTCCCTGCTGCTTGAGGCGGGCGACGAGGCGGGTCATGGCTTGCTGCGCCTCTCCGCTATCGGCCTGCAGCTGGGTGTAGAAGTGATGGGCGCAGGCGAGGCCGGGCTCGATGGCAAGCGCGCGCTGGAGGGCGGCGACGGCGAGGTCCTGGTTGATCGAGGGGCCGGCGCGGAACTTCTCCAGCAGACGGTAACAGCGGCCAAGCCATGCCCAGGCGGCGGCGAAGTGCGGGTCATTGGCGACGCAGAGGCTGAAGAGATCGCGGGCGCGGAGGACGGAATCGAGCGAGCGCTCGGCTGCCAGCTCCTTGCCGCGCACGAAGCTGGCATAGGCGGCAGCCTTGACTCCCGGCTCTCCGAGTACGGGCAGGGTAAACCTGTATCCATACTTCGAGACGGTCTGGATGGCGTCGCGTCCGAGGACCTTGCGCAGAAGGACGATGGTGTTGGTGAGGTTGGCGCCGGTGACATGAACGTCCGGCCAAAGGGTGCCGACGATCTCCTGGCGAAGCACCAGGCGGCCGTGGTTGCGCACCAGGAGATGCACGGCGTCGAACGCCTTGGGAGGCAGAGGTATGCTCTTGCCTGCGCGTGAAATCCGCCGCTCGCTGGGAAACAGGGAGAACTCCGAGAAGCGGTAGGCGCTTTCTTCCATGGTTTGATTTTAGTTTGATTTTTCCAGCATATTCCCGATGCGCGGTGGAGCGGGCGCGGGGATAGGATCGGCTCACCGTTTCCCAATCGGGTTACGAAATCAGTTTCAAAATTAAGGGAGGAAGAGATGACAAGCTCAGCCAACGAGACACGGAAGTTTATGCAGGACTACCTGCAAGCGATGAGCGGCCGCACGAAGACGAGGGTGACGATCACGCAATTTGTAAGCGACCCAGGGTTGATCGAACATATCGAAGCGGTGGAGGCTGCGTTCCCCGGCTACGAGTTGCTTTGCGAACGGATGGCGGTGGACGGCGACCTGGTGGCCATGCAAGGCACGTTTCGCGGAAAGCACCTGGGTGCGTTCGCGGGGTTTGAGCCGACGGGGAAGACGGTGTCGGCGGGCCTGATGATCTTCTATCGGCTGGGCAATGGCCGGATCGAAGAGCACTGGCTGCAGTTTGACAATGCCGGACTGATGGCGCAGCTGGCCGAGGCGGCGGCGCAAGGTGCGGGTACGCGGAGGGTCGGCGCGCCGGAGATGGCTGCTGCGTTGGCGTGAGCAGTTGCGGTCTCGTCGAGAGCGGTGTCTTTCTCTGCACCGACGGGGAGCACTGCTCTCGTCGCGGTTCTCTAGGCGGGGGGTAGGGGAAGGCCGGCGTCGGCCAGGCCGGCGCGGACGGCGCGCAGGTTGGGGAAGTCGGCGCCATCGTAGAAGCCCAGCATGATGCCGTTCATCTTGGTTTCGACCGCGATCTTCACGCCCTGCCGAACCAACTCCGGCGTTGCGCGCGGCCGCACCGCGACTCCACTGACGACGTTGAACGCGGGCCCCATGTTTGCGCGCTCCTCGGTGAGCCAGGTGCGCTTGCCGTCCATCGCTGCTGCCTCGCCGGTCTGCTCGGCGTAGTCCTGGATGCGGAGTGCATCCAGATGCGGTTTCAGCTGCACGATGTCCACGCCGAAGTCGCGAGGGTTCTTGGCGTGCATGTTATAGCGCAGCATAGTGCCGGGCTTGGCCTTGTGCACCGCCGGCTGCAGCACTTTGTAGAACGCGGCCACGGAGGCGAAGCGGAACTGTTGCCACTGGGCGAGCTCCGGCTGCGACGCAGGATCCTTCAGCAAAGCCGCCTGGATTTTGTCGAGATCGATGCCGAACGCGGGCGCGGCCTTCTTGCATGCCGCGCAGAAGCATCCGCCGCCGCGCGCAGGGCTGCCGCCGACCGCCTCGTCCATCAGCACGATCGCTGACTCGACCCAGTCCACCTTGTATTTCTCGACCACCTCGGTGAAGGCGTTGACCGCATACTCGCGGACATCCGGCTGATTGGGGCAGACGGGGCGAAGCCAATTGCGCACGTGGGTGATCTCGCCCTGCAGGTTGCGATTGGCCAGATCGGCAAACTCGCCCTCCACGCGCTGCTTGTCGACCAGTGAGTGGGAGAACTCGAAGCCCACGCGCAGGCCGCGTTTGCGCGCCGCGTCGACGAAGACGCGTGTCCAGTCGGTGTCGGCCAGCCACGCGAAGTCCGAGGGGCGCGGCTTGATGCGGCCGTAGCGCCTGGGATCGAAGAACCAGTTCGCGCGCGCGTCCTCGGCCATCCAGAAGGGGCGCACGGGATTGTGGGGATAGGCCGCGGAGGTCTCGGGCCGGCGCTCCGGATGCATCTGGCCGATGATGTAGACGGAGTTGACGGCGGCCATCGACTGCACGTTGTCCAGGACCTGCTCGACGCCCTCGTCGTGCAGGTCCCAGGCGTAGAGGGCTGCTTCCACCTCAAACTGCCTCCAGGGCACCGAGGCGGGAATTGCGGCGGCGCGGGCGATCTTTGGGGCGGGAGCACTCTGCGCGGCGGGGGCGCTCTGCGGCATGGGAGCGCTCTGGGCGCGCAGCCATCTGCGGCCAGCCAGTGCGGCGGCTCCGGCGGCCTGTACGAATTTGCGTCGATTCACACGGTGCTCCTTATCCGATAGGAAGACGCAGCCGCGTTCGTCCTGGTTTCACCGCTGGCATGGTAGTGGGGGTTCAATGCTCGTAGAAGGCGGTCGCGCTGCGCGCGATAGCCCACCCATCTCACCCCACCAGCGAAGCTGGCGGGAACGGCGATTCACTTCGCGATGAGCGGGGCAACCGGGGTGGTGGCGGGACAAGGACAACTACGGAGATTCTGCGCGTCGCGCAGAGTGACGAGCGGGGGAATGGGGCGCCGAGCGAGAAGCAGATCCCCTTCGGGGATGACAAACAAGAGAGGCAGGTCCTTCGCTGCGCTCAGGATGACAATGTCCAAGACAACAGCAGGTCCTTCCTCTTCGGCGAGCTTTCGCTTAGGTGAGAGCGGATTCGATGGCGAGGGCGACGCCGTCGGCGCGGTTGGAGGGGGTGATGGGCCAGTTGCGGGTGAGGGCGAGGGCGCGGAGGTCGTCGGGGGCGTTGGCCATGAGGATGGGGTGGGCGGCGGCTTCGAGCATGGAGACGTCGTTCCAGTTGTCGCCGATGGCCATGATGCGGGTGGGGGGGATGTTGCGGGCGGCGGCGAGGGCAAGGAGGGCGGCGCCCTTGGAGCAGTTGGCGGGGAGGATGTCGAGGATGGAGAGGTTGCGGGCGGGGTATTCGGTGCGGTGGAGGGTGAGGAGGGATTGGGGGTCTGAGGAAGGACAAATGCGGGGGTCCCTCCGCTCGGCGCGCTGCGCCTCGGTCGGGATGACGGCAGTTGAAGTTGGGCGGCTGTCGGGTGGGCCGGATTGGGAGCTTGTGCCGGAGCGGCCGGAGGGGTGGCCGGAGGCGGAGACGCCGGGGTGTTGGAGGAGGCGGGCTTCGGCGTGGGTCATGCGGTCGAGGGTGCCGCAGAGCATGGCCTGGATGGGGGCGTGGTGGTTGGCGGGGTCCCCGTTGAGGGCTAGGTCTGGGTGGGGTTTGAGGGCGGATTCGATGGGGACGACGTGGGCGATGTAGGGTTCGTTGACCTCCATCCAGCGGCCGATGGAGGCGTGGAGTTCGGCGAGGTGCTCGACGACGAGTGCGCCGCGGGTGTCTTCGCCGTCGGGGCCGACGCGGTCGAAGGTGAGGACGAGGGCGTTGCGGAAGTTGAGGTCGCCCTCGCCGCGAATGTGGTCGCAGAGCCAGAGGGCGGTGGGGAGCGGGAGGTGGGTGCGGGCGAGGAGTTGGGTGGGTTCGGTGGCGGAGCCGAGGGTGCGGGTGACGGTGCCATTGGAGCTGATGAGGGCGAGGGCGTGGTGGAGGCCGAGGGGGCGCAGGATGCGCATGGCGTAGGCGTGGCGGCGGCCGGTGGCGACGACGATCTCGATGCCGGCGCGGTGGGCGGCGTGGAGGGCGGCGAGGGTGCGTGGGGAGACGTGGCCCTCCTCGTTGAGGAGGGTGCCGTCCATGTCTAGAGCGATGAGTCGGGGGGCGATGACGGGGGTGGGCACGGGTATGTGGGTATTGTAGGGGTGGGGCGGGTTCGAGGTTCGGGGTTCAAGGGGGTACGGCAGAACCCACTCGTCGCGATGACGCTGCGATGAATGGGGCACGCCGCGGTCAGGTCCCCACCCATGCGCGGAGGAGCTGCGCATGAATGGGCACCCGGCTCAGGGTCAGGGGCCGGTCGAAGGGAGGTTTCGATTCCGGCGATCGGCTGCCAGCGATCGGCTGTCAGCGATCAGCGATCGGCGGTCAGCAATCGGCGGCCAGCGATTGGGTGTCAGCGATCGGGCGTCAGCGATCGGCGGTCAGCGATGCGGCGTGTTAGGCGGGGGTGGGCATGGGCTTTTCGTGGATGATCATCCAGTTGATGCCGAACTTGTCGCGGAGCATGGAGAACTTGTGGGCGTAGAAGGTCTCCTGGAGGGGCATGAAGATCTGGCCGCCTTCGGCGAGGGCCAGGTGGGCGCGCTCGGCTTCGGCGGAGTCGCAGAAGCCGAGGGTAAGGTAGGCGGAGCGCATGGGCTCCCAGGGGGTGGTGGGCGGGACGTCGGAGGCCATGAGGGTAGATTCGCCGATGGCGAGGCGGGCGTGGGCGATGAAGTTTACCTGCTGGGGCGGGAGGCTGGTGGCGCCGGGCATCTGGCCGTAGGTCATGGAGGCGGTGGTTTTGGCGCCGAGGTGTTTTTCGTAATAGGCGAAGGCTTCGGCGCAATTGCCGTTGAAGTTGAGGTAGGGGGTGAGTTTCATGGGGGTGGTCCTCTCGATGTAGGATGCGGCGCTGAGGATTTTTGCTTGACAGCATACCGACTGATCGGTACTATTGCATACCAATTGGTATGGAGGCAAGTTAATTTTGCGGGATTTTGTGGAGGGCGGGATGGGAGTCGCGGCGGGTAGGGAGCATCCTTCGCGGATGCGGCTGCTATATGCGGCGCTCGGGGTGATCCGGGCGAAGGGGTATGCGGCGACGACGGTGGAGGAGATTTGCGGGGCGGCGGGGGTGACGAAGGGGAGCTTTTTTCACCACTTCAAGAGCAAGGACGACCTGGCGCTGGCGGCGGTGGAGTTGTGGAACCGGATGACGGGCGGGCTGTTTGCGCGGGCGAAATACCATGAGGCGGCGGATCCGGTGGACCGGCTGCTGGGGTATGTGGACTTTCGCGAGGAGATGTTGACGGGCGATCTGGCGGAATATACGTGTCTGCTGGGGACGCTGGTGCAGGAGACGTATGCGACGCATCCGGCGATCCGGGAGGCGTGCGAGGGCGGGCTGGCGGGGCATGTGGCGGAGCTGACGCGGGACGTGGAGGAGGCGCGGGCGAGGTATGCTCCGGGGGCGGAGTGGACGGCGGAGAGTGTGGGGAATTTTATGCAGGCGGTGCTGCAGGGGTCGTTTATTTTTGCCAAGGCGCGACAGGGGCCGTTGGTGGTGCGGGAGAATCTGGGGCATCTGAGGAGGTATTTGGAGGGGTTGTTTGGGCGGGAGTGAGCGGTTGATTGCGCGGGTGTTGTTTTCAGATTTGGGCTTGAGAACGATTCGTTTGATTAAAAAAGGAGAGAGAGATGACAACAGATGTGATTGCGGTGAGCGGAGCGACGACGGCGACTGAGGGGCGCGATTTGATTGTGACGCGCTGGATGGATGCAGAACCGCGGCAAGTGTATGCGGCGTGGACCGATCCGGCGCTGCTGGTGCAGTGGTTCACGCCTCCGCCGTGGAGCACGGTGCGGGCGGAGATGGATGTGCGGCCGGGCGGGTCGACGCTGGTGGTGATGCGTGGGCCGGATGGGGCGGAGGCACCAAATCGCGGCGTGTATCTGGAGGTGGCGGAGGGCGAGCGGCTGGTGTTTACGAATGCGTATACCAGCGCGTGGGAGCCGGCGGCAAAGGCGTTTATGACGGTGGTGCTGACGTTTGAGCGAGAGGGCGCGGGAACGCGGTATACGGCGCGGGTGCGGCACTGGACGGTGGAAGACCGCGAGGCGCACGAGGCGATGGGATTCCATGCGGGATGGGCGATTGCGACGGAGCAACTGGCGGCGTTGGTGGAAGGGCGGCGGGCGCCGGGGTAACTGCCCGCCGGGAGTTGCGCGTAGAGGCAGATGGGAGCGAATCGAAGCTATGTCATTCCAGGCGTACATCGACAACATCAGGACGAAGACGGGCAAGACGCCGGAGGATTTCCGGAAGATTGCCGAGGGGAAGGGCCTGCTGGGGCCGGGCGTTAAGGCGGGTGATATTGTGGCGTGGCTGAAGAAGGATTTCGGCCTGGGACATGGGCATGCGATGGCGATTTACGCGGCGTTTAATGGGATGAAGGAGTGGAA
Organism: Acidobacteriaceae bacterium; assembly: GCA_050014235.1. GTDB lineage: Bacteria > Acidobacteriota > Terriglobia > Terriglobales > Acidobacteriaceae > Edaphobacter. The sequence goes on along the minus strand of JBEKDS010000028.1, from coordinate 8,702 downwards.
GTAGCAAAATGTAACCTAACTTGATCGTTATTTGGCCATATTGTAACAACAACTGATACATATGAGGAGAATTGAGATGGAAGCTCTGGGGCAGGGTGCGAGGATTACGCCGTTTTTGTGGTTTGACGGGAGTGCGGAGGAGGCGGTGGAGTTTTATTGCGGGGTGTTCAGGAACTCGCGGAGGCTGAGCGAGCTGCGGATGACCGCGGACGGCGGGCCGGTGGCGAAGGGAAGCGTGCTGACGGTTGCGTTTGAGCTAGATGGGCAGAGGTTTACGGCGCTGAACGGCGGGCCGATGTTCAAGTTCAATGAGGCGGTGTCGTTTGTGGTGCGGTGCGAGACGCAGGCGGAGGTGGACGAGTACTGGGAGAAGCTGACGGCGGGGGGCGGAACGGAGGGGCAGTGCGGGTGGTTGAAGGACAAGTTTGGATTGTCATGGCAGGTGGTACCGGCGCGGATTGGGGAGTTGCTGAAGAGCCCGATGGCGATCGAGGCGATGATGGGGATGAAGAAGTTGGTGATTGGGGAGTTGGAGAGGGCGGGGAGGGAGTGAAGTTGTCCGTTGTACGTTCTCCGTTCTCAGCGACTCATCGCGCCAGAGCTGCGATGGGGCGCGCGAATGGTGGGAGCATGAACTGCAACTACGGAGATTCTGCGCGTCGCGCAGAATGACGGTGGGGGCGGGATGCGATGGATGGGGCACCCGAGCGGTGGGTGTGCGAGCGTCTTACGTCCCACCCATCGCGTTGCGATGGATGGGGCACCCGAGCGGCGAGTGCCGGCAGGTCGGGTAGCATTGTAGGGTGGGAGTGTGTGGGATAGGACGGGCGGTTTGGGTTGGGGCGGTGGTGTGCGCGCTGGGTGGGGTTGCGTGGGGGCAGGGCGCGGCGCAGCAGCAGAGTGGGGCGGGGCAGGTGGATGTGGTGGCGCTGGTGAGGCGGGCGGTGGGGCATCGGTTGGAGGAGGCGAAGGGGCATAAGCCGCTCAAGTATGTGGTGCATTTGAAGGATGAGCGGCACGAGACGACCAAGGAGATTGTGGAGACGCGGGACGGGGATGTGGCTCGGCTGGTGGCGTTGGGCGGGCGGGCGCTCACGGCGGAGGAGGAGCGGGCGGAGCGGGCGCGGCTGGATGCGCTGGCGGCGAATCCGGAGATGCAGGCGCACAGGAAGAAGGGCGAGGAGAAGGACGAGGCGCGGGTGGACCATGTGATGAGTTTGCTGCCGGACGCGCTGGTGTACAAGATGGAGGGGGTGGAGGCGTGCGCGGCGGGGGAGTGCTACCGGCTGAGCTATGCGCCGAAGCCGGGGTGGGAGGCGCCGGATATGGAGGCGGACCTGCTGCGGGGGGTTTCAGGCGAGGTGTGGATTGCGAAGGGGGCGGAGCGGCTGACGAAGCTCGAGGCGCACTTTACCGCGGAGGTGAACTTTGGGTTGGGGATCCTGGGGCGGGTGAACAAGGGTGGGACGGTGGAGCTGGAGCAGGCGGAGGTTGTGCCGGGCGATTGGGAGATTACGTCGCTGAAGGTGGATGTGACGGGGCGGGCGCTGGTGTTTAAGGCGTTCCGGTATGAGATTGAGGAGGAGTTGAGCGGGTTTGCGGGGGTCTCGGCGATGGGGTATCGGGAGGGGATTGGGGTGTTGGAGCGCGGGGAGTAAGGGCGCTTTGGGTTGTCGGCTGTCCGTTCTACGTTGCTTGTTGGGTAGGGTTGGACGCCGGGCTCTTACCGGGACAGAGAGCCAAGCGCGGAGAACGGCGGCTGCGGATTCTGCGAAAATGGGCCACGCACGACGATTCTTTTGAGCGAAGGAGGCGGGCGATGGGAATTCCTGCGGATGATCTGGCGCGGTTGTTGGTGGTGGCGCGGCCAGAGACGGATGAGGGGCTGGAGCACATTGGGCTGGTGGGGAACACGTACACGATCCTGCTGAGCGGGAGGGACACGGCGGGGCGGTTCTGCCTGATCGATATGCATATTCCGCCGGGGGGTGGGCCGCCGCCGCACCGGCACGACTTTGAGGAGACGTTTGTGCTGCTCGAAGGGGAGATCGTGGCGACGTTCCGCGGGGAGAAGACGGTGGTGCGGGCGGGCGAGACGGTGCATATTCCGGCGAATGCGCCGCACCAGTTTCGTAACGCGTCGGATGGGGCGGTGCGGATGCTGTGTGTGTGCTCGCCGGCGGGGCAGGAGGATTTCTTTCGCGAGGTGGGAGTGAAGGTGGCGACGCGGACGACGGCCCCGCCGAAGCTGGATGAGGCGGGGCAGAAGGCGTTTATCGCGAAGGCGGTGGGGTTGGCGGGGAAGTATAAGACGGAGTTGTTAAGGGAGGCATGAGAGCTTGTTCGTGCGGGCCGCGTCCCTGAGTGGATAGAGCACAATGCGGCAGACGAGGTACGATCGATATCGTGCCTTGTGCATTTGTGGTGCTGCTCTAAGCGGTGCAGGTGCCTCTTTTATGAATGTTTACATTAGCCATTCGGCAAGATCACAAATCGGGCGACTTCAGGATTTGTTGAAACGGGATGGTGTGTCTTTCCGCGATTCGTTCGATCCCTCCGTTGGGGGCGGCGTCACGGCCACAGCTCGTGCTGAAATTCAGAGAGCCGATGCGGTTATAGCGGTTCTAGCCGATAGAGCGCCGAACGTCTTGTTCGAAATAGGGCTAGCTGTGGGACTTCGCAAGCCGGTTCTTGTCTTGTTGCCTCCCGGCGTTGCTCCCCCAACCTTCGTAGCGCCGATGAACTACTTGACGTCCGATGGCAGTGACACTGAAATACTGCGGCTTGGGCTGACACGCTTCTTAAGCAAGGTCAAGGGCCGCCGCTCTCGTGAATCTCCTCGCCCTGACACGTCCCCTCTCGTCCGCGATAACAGCCTCCCTGTGCAGAGCCTCACAGAAAGAATCGCTTACTTGCGAAGGGCGGGTAACCCGCTCGAAGTGGAGGAGTTTGTTGCTAGGGTCCTCCAGTCGGCAGGAGTAACTGCGGTTGAGGACTCGAATGATAAGGGAGTTGATTTCGCGGTCTGGAGTGATTCCCTTCGGGATTCGCTTGGAGGGCCGGTTCTGATCGAGGTAAAGGCTGCTGCAATCGATCCGATTAGTTTTCAGTCGGCGTACGACAGGTTAAATAAACAAGTAATTGAGTCGGGGTCCCCGGCTGGTGTCCTCCTTTATCTCGAAAGAAAAGGCAGGCGATTCGGTAGTCCGGGCGCGTGGAATCCCTCGGTTCTTTGGTTTGATATTGAAGATTTCTCCATCGAGATACTGCGAAAGAACCTCGGCGAGGTTCTAGCCGAAAGGCGCAACCGAATCGTTCATGGTCTGGACAGCTGATGCCTCGTTATTCCCGAGCACGCATCGAGTTCCTGCTTGCTGAGGTGGACGCAGCTGGGACTTCTGATTCAAAGGGGGCCGCTCTCGAACGCTTCGCCAGGTATTTGTTCGAGAAAGTGCGGGGTGTTGAGTGCGCGCGGCAAAATGTTCTTGATGCTCCGCGGGCGCATGAGCTTGATCTGGCGTTTTGGAACGACCAGAGGATTTCCCAGCTCTACTTTCTAGATGCGGTCGTGATTGTCGAGTGCAAGGCATCTGAAATGCCGGTCGGTAGCGCTGAGGTCGGTTGGTTTGTGAGAAAGCTTCAAGATCGCGGGGCACACTTTGGTATCCTCGTCGCCCTAAATGGGGTGACGGGTAATGAAGACACCTCGGCTCACAGCGAGATTCTCGGAGCGCTCATTAGAGACGGAATAAAGATTCTCTTAGTAACGCGCTCTGAGGTAGTCGCTTTGGTCGACACGGACGGTCTTGCCGACATTTTGAAGCGCAAGCTTCTTCGACTCCAGTTGGACAGGGCGGTTCACCCAAGCGGGGAGCGGTAGCGTAGCAATTGCGGCCGTTGCTCCTAGTTGGCGGTAGGATCGGGGGATGGGCGTGGTGCGGCGGGAGGTAAGGGGGATGGTGGGGCTGGCTCTGCCGCTAGTGATGGCAGAGGTGGGGTGGATGTCGATGGGGGTGGTGGATACGGTGATGGTGGGGCATCTGCCGCGGCCGGCGGAGACGATCTCGGCGGTGGCGCTGGGGCAGGTGTTGTACAACACTCTGGCGTTTGGGGTGGGTGGGGTGTTGCTGGGGCTGGATACTTACATCTCGCAGGCGCATGGCGCGGGGGAGTGGGAGGACGCGAACAAGTGGCTGGTGAGCGGGGTGGCACTGGCGGCGGGTTTGAGCGCGGCGCTGATGGCGATGGTGTGGGTGGGGCCGGCGGCGATGCGGCTGCTGCCGGTGGACCGCGAGGTGATGCGGCAGGCGATGGGGTTTCTGGCGGCGCTGAACTGGGGGACGCTGCCGCTGTTTCTGTACATGACTTTCCGGCGATACTTGCAGGCGTTCAACCATGTGCGACCGATTGCGGCGGCGGTGGTGACGGCGAATGCGGTGAATGCGGGGCTGGACTGGCTGCTGCTGTATGGGCATCGGTGGAGCTGGATGGGGTGGTCGGTGGGGATTCCGGCGTATGGGGTGGTGGGCGCGGCTTGGTCGACGGTGCTGGCGAGGGCGTATCTGGCGGGGTTTGTGGGGGCGGCGGTGTGGTGGCTGGACCGGAGGCATGGGTATGGCGTGCGCGCGGCGGGCGTGGCGGCAGGATGGACGCTGGACTGGGTGCGGGTGAAGCGGCTGGTGCGGCTGGGGGCTCCGGTGGGCGGGCAGATCTTTGTGGAGATATCGATCTTTGCGGCGGTGACGGCGCTGATTGGGCTGCTGGGGCCGGTGCCGCTGGCGGGGCATGAGATTGCGCTGAACTGCGTGGCGCTGACGTTTATGGTGCCGTTTGCGGTGTCGGCGGCGGGGACGGTGAGGGTGGGGCAGGCGGTGGGGCGGGGGAGTGCGCGCGAGGCGGCGGCCGCGGGTTGGACGGCGATTGGGCTGGGGGCGGGGTTTATGTTGTGCATGTCGGCGGTGCTGGTGAGCGTGCCGGGGTGGATTGCGCGCGGGTTTACGCGCGACCCGATGGTGATTCGGGCGGCGGTGCCGCTGCTGCTGGTGGGGGCGGCGTTCCAGTTCTTCGATGGGGTGCAGGTGACGGCCACGGGCGCGCTTAGGGGCGTGGGGAATACGCACGCGGGGCTGGCGGTGCAGGTGCTGGGGTACTGGGTGGTGGGGCTGCCGGTGGGGGTGTGGCTGGGGTTTGGGCGGAAGATGGGCGCGGTGGGTTTGTGGATCGGGCTGGCGCTGGGGTTGATGGTGGCGGGGGTGAGTTTGGTGGGGGTTTGGGGCGGGGCGGTGCGGAGGGGGGTGGGGCGGGTTTAGGGGAGTTGCAGGTTATAAGGCGGTTAGCTTCGCGAACGCCAATATCTCAGAAGCGATGCATCGCACGCGGCGGGCTTACTGGTCGGGGGGATCCTCGAAGCGTGTCTGATCGATCGTCATCATCTTGAGGTCGTCATCGGTTTCGCCACGGGCGATGCCGTCCTCGTAGACCTCCGACCAGCGCAGCCGGAAGAGCAGTCCCTGGATGTCGACCTTGGCCTCTGAGGCTGTAGCGGCAAACTTCTCCGCTTGTTCGGGGTCCATCGTCCAGGCGTCGCCGGTTCCCGGAGGACCGGCGTGGGCGAGGCGCTGGCGCATGGCAAGGATGGCCTGGCAGTCGTCATATACCTTGTCCCGGTTGGCTGCGAGCACAGCGTAATTGTGCGCGAGGCGGGCCTGCATGCGGGACTGCTCGACGGGCAGCAGAACTACGAGACCGCTCTCTGTTGCCGCCGTCCAACCGCTAGGTCAAAGAGAGTTGTTCGGGGTGGTGGTGCGGGAGCGGGTGGTGATGACGAGGGAGGCGGCGAGGATGAGGAGGGCGCCGAGGCGGGCGGAGGGGCCGAGGGTTTCGTGGAGGAGGAAGACGCCGAGGAGGGAGCCGATGAGGGGTTCCATGTTGAGGAGGACGCCGGCTTGCGAGGCGGGGACCTGGGTGAGGCCCCAGTTCCAGAGGAGGGTGGTGGCGGCGGTGCAGAGCAGGCCGCTGGCGGCGAGGGCGAGCCAGGCGCGGGTGGAGATTTGGGCGATGGGGAGTGGGCCGAAGGGTTCGCGGTAAAGGAGGGGGACGAGGATGAGGAGCATGAGGGTGCCGGCGGTGATGCCGTAGGCGGAGACGGTGATGGCGGAGTGGGACCGCATGAGGCGCTTGTTGAGGAGGATCCAGCCGAGGGCGATGAACATGGAGAGGACGACGAGGAGGTCGCCGGTGAGGGTTGGGTTGTCTGTTAAGGCCTGCGCGGTTGCGGTGTGGGGCGTGTGGGCGGCTGGGTTCTGAGTGCTAAGGGCGATGAAGGCGGCGCCGGCGGTGGAGGCGGCAAGGGCGAGCCAGCCAGTGAGGTCCATGCGCTCGTGGGCGAAGAGGGTTGCGCCGACGGCGAGGATGACGGGGAGGGTGCCGACCATGAGGGAGGCGTGGGAGACGGTGGTGCGGGCGAGTCCGGAGAACTGGATGAGGAACTGGAGGGGGATGCCGAGTAAGGCGCAGAGGAGGAGGGTGCGCCATTCTTTTTTTGTGAAGCGCGGGGGGTGGGTGATGAGGAGGGGGACGAGGGCGAGGGTGGCGAAGGCGAATCGGTAGAGGACCATGGCGCCGACGTTCATTTCGGCCAGGGCGATTTTGCCGAAGAAGAAGCCGCAGCCCCAGAGGGCGCTGGCGAGGGTGCAGGAGGCGAAGCCGAGGGTGCGGTTTTGCATGGAAGGTTGTGGTGAGCGGAGCGAGGGCAAAGACGACCGCGGATTAACGCGGATGAAGACGGATTAAGGACGAGAGCGGGTTTCTTTCGATGATATGGGAAGAGGGTGGTCGGGGCTTGGGCCGTCAGCCCTTGGATTGGGCAGGGATGGGGCGTCGGGCTTTTGATGGGGGCATGAAGTGCAACTACGGAGATTCTGCGCGTCGCGCAGAATGACGGCAGAGGAGGGTGCGATGAATGGGGCACCGGGCGCCAGTCTCCGCTCAGGATGACAACGGCTGCCTTGGGGTGGGGATTGGCGGGGGTTGGGGGTGTGTGAAAGAGTAGGGGAGCGGCAACGCCGGGCGTCGCGGCGTTGCGTCTACAGGATAGAGCGAGAGCGATGATGGGGTCGGGGACAGTGCGTGGGATGGGCCGGAGTGGAGCGGCGCGGGGGCGTGCGCGTGGGTGGTTGCGCGTGGCGGTTGCGGCGTGGGTGGGGCTGAGCGCGGGGATGGCGATGGCGCGGGACCCTGACCCGGTGGCGACGGTGAGGCTGGAGGCGATGGGGTTCCAGAGTTTGCAGCAGGAGTTTCTGGTGGCGGGCAGCTCGATGCTGACGGTGGACTTTGTGGACAAGGACCATCTGCTGGTGACGTTTTGTTTGCGGCGGCTGATGAAGCGGGTGGTGGACGCGCCGCCGGGGGATGACGACCGGATGATTGGGGCGTATCTGGTGGAGCTGCCGAAGGGCAGGGTGCTGGCGCGGACGGAGTGGCGGGTGCATGACCGGACGCAGTATCTGTGGAGTCTGGGGCAGGGGCGGTTTCTGCTGCGGGTGCGGGACGATCTCTCGGTGATTGCGCCGATGGGCGGGGCGCGGCTGGAGGATGCGTTTGTGGAGCACCCGTTTCTGCACATGGGGCGGCGGATTGAGGCGGCGCTGGTCTCGGCCGATGGCGAGCTGCTGACGGTGGAGACGACCAAGCCGGGGGTGGTGTGGGACCCGGAGGAGAAGAACGCGGAGCCGGTGCAGATCAATTTTTACCGGTTGAAGGGGTTGGATGGCGGGGGGATGCAGGCGACTTCGGCGGGGGTGATTCGCACCCGCTCGGCGGTGGCGCTGCCGCTGACGACGACGGGGATCCTGGATGTGCTGGAGGGTGGGCGGGACACGTGGATGTTCAACTTCGATGAACACACGGGGAAGGTGCGTGAGCTGGCGGCGTTCGACACGACGTGCGTGCCGCATGTGACGTTTGTGGGGAAGGGCGAGTTTGTGGCGTTTGGCTGCCGGGGCAGCGCGGACAAGCAGGACATCGCGGGGTTCAACCTGAAGGGCGAGGCGATGTGGCAGCAGAATTTTTTCGATACGCACCTGTTTCCGACGTTTGCGTTTGCGCCGGAGGCGGGGCGGTTTGCGCTGGGGCGCACGGTGTTGGATGGGGCGGTGACATCGGACAATCTGATGAATGAGGTGAACTCGCAGGAGGTGCGGGTGTACCAGAGTTACAGCGGGCGGATGCTGTTGCGGGTGGGCTGCTCGCCGGTGGAGCGGGCGGGGCAGAACTTTGCGATCTCGCCGGATGGGCTGAAGCTGGCGGCGGTGCAGGAGACGATGGTGCGGCACGCGGCGACGCAGGACGACCCCGCGTATACGGACAAGGAGACGGCGGTCGAGGTGTATGCGCTGCCGGCGCTGACGGAGAAGGACCGCTTGGCGGTGAAGGCAGCGGATGCGATGGCTCCGGAGGACACGGGGGCACGGATCGATGAGGCGCTGATGCGGTTGTCGAGTGCCGGGCCGGGAGCGGGGGATGCGGGAGGAGTGGCGGCGCCGGTGGCGGCAGATGTGCCTGCGGCGGCGGCGGCTCCGGTTGCCGCGGCGGCGGAGGGTGCTGGGAGTGTGGCGGAGGGGGATGCGGTGCCGGATGCTCCGCGGAAGGCGCCTACGTTGTATGGGCCGGGGGAAGGGCCGAAGTAGGGCAGTGGTGAGTGG
>JBEKDS010000027.1:0-48524 GCA_050014235.1 Acidobacteriaceae bacterium | reverse complement strand
GCGGGTGGGGATGAGCTGCATGACTTGTTTCGGCGAGGGCGATGGATCAGGATGGTGCGGCGGGGGTGGGCGCTGCGGCGGGCGGGGGTGTCGTCGGGGCGCGATGCGGCGTCGCAGACGGTGTTTGGCGCGCTGCCGTGGGCGGTGCGAAGGCGGGTCGATCCGATGATTCGCGATTTGGATGTGGAGTGGAGTGCGGTGCGGCCGGAGGCGGCGCGGGAGTTCGACGCCGCGGAGCAGTTCCGGCGGCACTCGTTTGTGCGCGGAGGCGGGCTGCCGCACCTGATGGAGACGCAGTTCCAGCTGAACCAGTATGGGGATTACAACGCGGCGACGGGTGCGGGGTGGGGGATCGAGGCGAGGGACCCGACGGCGGACAAACGGGTGTTTGAGTTCTGTGCGGCGATTCCGGCGGAGCAGTTTGTAGCGGATGGGCGGGGGCGCTCGCTGGTGCGGCGGGCGATGCGGGGAAGGCTGCCGGATGCGACGCTCGACCGCAGGGAGAAGGGCACGCAGGCGGCGGATTGGTACGAGTGTTTGGGGGCGATCCGCGGGGAGTTGCTGGGGGAGTTGGCGCTGGAGGAGAAGAGCTCGGGCGCGCGGCGATTGATTGATTTTGTGCGGCTGCGGGCGGCGCTGGAGGAATGGCCGAAGACGGCGGAGGAGGCTATGGAGCGGGCGGATGTGTATCAGTCGGCGATTCCGCGAGGGATGGCGGTGGGGTACTTTGTGCGGCGGGTAGAAGAAGAAGAAGAAGCGACCGCGGATCTGCGCGGATGAACACAGATCAAAGCGACTGCGAGGTTAGTTCTCGGAGGGCCTTTCGATGTGATCGACGATTACGACCTCGGCGGGGCCCTTGGCGGAGGTGAGTTTGAGGCCGAGCTGTTGCTGGATTGCAGTGAAAAGGGGAGCCGCGGGGACGTCGAGGGGCTCGTTGCCGGTTGGTGTGGAGGCGGATGCATCGGTAGATGCGGCGGCGTCGGGCGACGGTGCGTTGGGGGTGGAGGCGCGTTGGTCAGGGGACCACGTGAGGGTGAAGTCGAAGGCGCCGGGGAGGTTGGTCTGGTCGACGACGGCGCGGCCGGCGAGCTCGGGATAGGTGGCGAGGGCATGGACGAAGGTGTCCAGGGTCACTCCCTTCGCCGTCATCTCGTAGCCCTGCGGCGTGGCGCGGACCAGGATCCCTTTGCGCAGGGTCTCGGGGGTAAGGGAGGTTCCGCCGGGCGAGAGGATGACGGTCGCGGGGATGGATGAGTCGGGTTGGGCAGGTTTGAGCTTGAGGCCTTTGGAGACGATGAGGGTGTAGATGGGCTGATCGCGGGTCTCGGTGTGGAGCTTGAGCTGGAAGCGGTCGGCAAGGAGGGATTGCTCCATGAGCTGGCGCTGCTGGTTGCGCTGGGCGCGAGACATGGTCTGCATGGCTGTGAAGGTGGCAGAGGCGGTCTTGGCGAGGATGTCGAAGACCTCGGTGTTAGTCCAATCGGGGCCGTTGAGGACTTGGAGGTCGGTGGGGCGGGCGCCGCCGCCGTTGATGCCGTAGGCCATCTGGATGAGGAGCTTTGCGTTGACGAGGAGGTGGATCTCTTCGCCGTTGGCGTCAGAGCCATGGGGCTGATCTTGCGAGGGCTTGATAACGACGACCTCGAAAGATGGCAGAGGCCCGGGCGCGTGGAGCACCTGGCCGTAGATGGGGACGATACCCAGAAATCCATACGTGACGGGTGCGGCGACGGCAAGCGCGAGCGAGGCTGAGGCGAGGAGCGATAGAAATCTGCCTAGGTGGTCGATTGGGCGCATGGGTCCTCCAGTCGCTGTTGGACGGTTCGAACGGCAAATGGGCACATGGTTGAGACGCGCGGACAGGTTGGTCGGTTCACGCGGCGGAGTCGAAGCGGTCTGGTAACGTAGCAGGCATGGCGTTGACTGCCGTTACGAGCAAGGATTCGGGGTCGGTAGAGGAGCGCGCGGCGGGGTCGACATTGCAGACGGCGGGGCGGCTGGTGCGGTTTGCGGTGGGGGTGGACGCGGGGGCGTATGCGGCGACGGTGGCGACGGCGATCGGGGGGTCGCTGGCGGAGGGCGCGGGGCTGGTGCTGCTGCTGCCGTTGCTGGCGGCGGCGGGGGTGAATTTTTCGGGGACGAATGCGGCGAGCCGGCTGGCGGCTGAATCGCAGAAGCTGCTGACGGCGATGCGGGTGCCGCATGGGTTGTGGCTGCCGGCGGTGCTGGGATTGTTTCTGCTAGTGGGCGCAGTGCGAGGGGTGCTGCGGCGGTCGCAGGCAATGATGGTGTACACGACGACGACGCGGGTGCAACTGGCGCTGAGCCGGCGAGTGTATGAGGCGGTGGTGAAGGCGCAGTGGGGGTTTCTGGTGCGGCAGCGCGGGGGCGGGTTTACCCACCTGCTGACGGAGGAGCTGCGCCACGTGGCGGACGCGACGACGCTCTCGCTGACCATCATTAGCATGGGATGCTTGACGCTGCTGTACCTGGCGGTGGCGCTGAAGCTCTCGTGGGCGATGACCGTGCTGGTGCTGGCGCTGGGCGGGGCGCTGATGCTGGCGCAGCGGGGATCGCTGGAGCGGATGCGCGCGAGCGGGCAGGAGCTAGTGGAGAGCGTGGGTGAGGTGTATGCGGCGACCGAGGAGCACCTGCTGAACCTGAAGAGCGTGAAGACGTACGACGCGGAGGACCGCGATGTGGCGCTGTTCGCGGAGTTGTGCGGCGACGTGGCGCGCCATGCGGTGGGCAATGCGAAGCAGCGGGCAGTGGCGGATTTTCGGTTTGAGGTGGGGTCGCTGATGGCGCTGGCGGCGGCGATTTATCTGGCGCTGGGCGTGCTGCATGTGGCGCCGGCAACGATGCTGCTGCTGCTGGCGATCTTTACCCGGCTGATGCCGCAGTTGGCGAGCATGCAGAGCCAGGCGCACCAGTTCGCGAGCATCCTGCCGTCGTTCGACCACGTGCTGCGGATGGAGGCGGAGTGCGTGGCGCACGCGGAGCCGAAGGGGGTTGATGCGGGTGCGGTTGGGGAGTTGCGGCTGGAGCGGGAGTTGGAGCTCAAGGATGTGTGGTTCGCGTATCGGGTGGGTGGGGGTGGGGGTGGAGGCGACGGTAAAGACGGCGCGGAGTTTGTGCTTCGCGGGGTTACATTTGCGATTGAGGCGGGGATGTTGACGGCGGTGGTGGGGCCGTCGGGCGCGGGCAAGAGCACGATTGCGGACATCTGCAATGGGCTGCTGACGCCGGGGCGTGGCGAGTTGATCTTGGACGGGCGCGCGATGGGGCCGAGCGAGATTCGGCAATGGCGGCGGCAGGTGGGGTATGTAGGGCAGGAGACGGTGTTGTTCCATCAGAGCGTGCGGCGGAATTTGTTGTGGGCGCAGCCGGAGGCGACGGAGGCGGAGATGCGCGAGGCGCTGGAGCGGGCGTCGGCGGAGTTTGTGTATGAGCTGCCGGGCGGGTTGGAGTCGGTGGTGGGCGACCGCGGGGTGCTGCTCTCGAGCGGACAGCGGCAGCGGATTGCGCTGGCGCGCGCGCTGCTGCGCCGGCCGGCGCTGCTGATTCTGGATGAGGCGACCAATGCGCTGGATGTGGAGAACGAGGCGCGGATTCTGGATGCGATTCGCGAGGCGATTGTGGAGTCGAAGACGGGCGTGGGCGCGAATGGAGTGCGGCGCGAGGCGCTGACGGTGCTGATGATTGCGCATCGGGCGAGCACGGTGCGGCGGGCGGACCGGGTCTACGAGTTGGAGGACGGGCGGATTGCGCGGGCGGGGACGTGGGAGGAGCTGAGTACCTCCGCGTTGAGCGAGCCATGACGGCGAGTGCGAGACGTGGGCCGGGCGAGTGGCTGCTGGCAGCGGAGGCGTTTGTGCTGCTGGCGGTGTTTCGTGTAGGGCTGGCGGTGGTGCCGGTGCATAAGTTGATCGGGGCGATTACGCGCCGGAGGGTTGGAGCGGGTGCGGAAGCCGCAGGCAACGCCTCGGAGCACGACGTTGCGATTGCGATGCGGGTGCGGTGGGCGGTGGAGGCGGTGGCGCGCAACTCGCCGGCGAAGTTTGTTTGCTTTCCGCAGACACTGGCGGCGTATGCGATGCTGCGACGGCGGGGAGTTGCGAGCACGATGGTCTATGGTGTGACGCGGTCTGCGAACGGCGAGTTGATTGCACATACATGGCTGCTGGTGGGCGACAGGGCGGTGGTGGGGGGCGAAGGGGCGGGAGGGTTTGTGGAGGTGGAGCGGTGGGAGTAGGGCAGTTGTGAGTTGTGAGTGATGAGTTGTGAGCGATGACTCGGAGGCGCTGGTTTAGAAGGGTTGCGCCGACGGTCCCGGCGGATGAAACTTCGGTCTTCGGTCTGTGGTTTCCCAATGGGAACAATTTCCAATTCGCACGCTGGCTCTGCTACGATGACGGCGATATGAAAACCTTCGACTCCGCCCGCCGTGATCTTTTGAGACTCAGCAGCATGGGACTCGCCGCTTCCGCCGCATCTGCCATCCCCGCGATCGGGGCCGCGCAGGCCACGCGCGCACCGCTGCACGCAGCCGCGCCGCTGATGTTCGATGTGCGCGCGTTTGGCGCGAAGGGCGATGGCAAGACGATCGACTCACCGGCGATCAACAAGGCGATTGACGCGGCTGCAGCTGCGGGCGGCGGAACAGTGGTGTTTCCCGCGGGGAGCTACGTCTCGTTCTCGATAAGGCTGAAGAGCCACGTAAATCTGTACCTCACGCAGGGGTCGACGATTATTGCGGCGGACTCGCCGAAGCCGGGCGAGACGACGGGATACATGGGCGGGACGTACGACCCGGCGGAGCCGAAGACGAGCTACGACGCGTACCAGGACTACGGGCACAACCACTGGCACAATTCGCTGATCTGGGGCGAGGACATCAACGATATTTCGATTACGGGGCCGGGGCTGATCTGGGGGCGCGGGTTGAGCTTTGGCGCGGGGCCGGGACGTGGGCCTGCGGGCGCGGGGGCGAGCGGGCCCGGGTTTGGGCCGGGACGGCCGGATGCTTCGGGGCGTGGGGGTGGTGCGGGAGCTGGTGGCGGAGCGGGCGCGGCGGGAGCTGGCGCGGCTGGAGGCGTATCCGGCGGCGGCGCAGCAGGTGCGGGTGGAGCTGCCGGCGCGGCTGGTGCGGCGGGGGCGGCGGCGAGGCCTGCGGGACGCGGGGCGCGCGGGAACTATCCGATGTATCAGGCGGAGCAGCCGGGCGTGGGCAATAAATCGATTGCGCTGAAGAACTGCCGCAATGTGATTTTGAGCGATTTTTCGATTTTGAAGGGCGGGCACTTCGGGATCCTGGTGACGGGCGTGGACAACCTGACGATCGACAATTTGAAGATCGATACGGACCGCGATGGGATGGACATCGACTGCTGCAAGAATGTGCGCGTGTCGAACTGCACGGTGAACTCGCCGTGGGACGACGCGATTGTGCCGAAGGCGAGTTTTGCGCTGGGGTATAACCGGCCGTGCGACAACATCAACATCACGAACTGCTTTGTCTCGGGCTGCTACACGCTGGGCTCGGTGCTGGATGGGACGTGGAAGAAGTTCACGATGGAGACCGACCATAAGGTGGGCGGGACGGGGCGGATCAAGTTCGGGACCGAGTCGAATGGCGGGTTCAGGAACATTTCGATCTCGAACTGCGTGTTTGAGGGTTGCCAGGGACTGGCGATGGAGACGGTGGATGGGGCGCTGCTGGAGGACATCACGGTGACGAACATCACGATGCGCGACATTATCAGCTGCCCGATTTACCTGCGGCTGGGGGCGCGGCTGCGCGGGCCGAAGGGGACCGGGGGGACCGACCAGAGCACGGTAGTGGGCACGCTGAAGCGGGTGCTGATTAGCAACGTCAATTGTTACAATTCGGCGGCGAAGTTCGGGTCGAACATCACGGGGATCCCGGGGTACTATGTGGAGGACCTGAAGATATCCGACGTCTATGTGCAGCATGTGGGCGGGGGCACGGCGGACATGAATGCGATCGTGGTGCCGGAGAAGGAGAACGCTTATCCGGAGCCGGGGATGCTGGGTTCGCTGCCGGCGCATGGGTTCTACTTCCGGCATGTGAAGCGGCTGGAGATGAGCCATATTGAGGTTGAGCCGGCGGCGGCGGACGCGCGGCCGGCGATCTATACGGACGATGTGCATCGCGCGGACTTTTTTGCGATCACGGCGCCGAGTTCGCCGCCGGCGTTCTCGTTCAATAACTCGACGGACATTCGGGTGCTGTGGAGCAGGGCGGGGGCGGACCAGACGATCGCGTAGGGGGGCTGGCAGGCTTCCTACATCCCACCCATCGCAGGAGCGCGATGGATGGGGCACCCGGGCGTTTTACATCCCACTCATCGCTTCCATGGATGGGGCACCAAAGGGTTAGTGGCGCGTATTCCCGTGTCTCAGAATCGAGACATGGGCACCCGGTCGCGGCGCGCTGCGCAGTAAGATAGCGATGAGTTCGGCGCGCGGGCTGGGATGGCCGGCGCCCAGCAAAGGCGGAGCGCATTGCTTTATTGGCTGCTGTACCAGAAGCTGTTTCCCTACTTCCGTGTCTTCCGCATCTTCCGCTATCTGACGTTTCGCACGGTGTTTGCGAGCCTGACGGCGCTGTTGATCGGGCTCCTGATTGGGCCGTTTGTGATTGAGCGGCTGCGCGAGTTCCAGATCGGGCAATATGTGCGCGACGATGGGCCGCAGACCCACCTGAAGAAGGGCGGCACGCCGACCATGGGCGGGGTGCTGATCGTGATCTCGATCCTGGTGCCGACGCTGCTGTGGGCGGACCTCTCGAACCCGTATGTGTGGGTGGTGGTGCTGGCGACGCTGGCGTTCAGCGCGATCGGGTTTGCGGATGACTACATCAAGGTGGTGCGCAAGCGCAGCAAGGGGTTGACGGCGCGGCAGAAGTTCGCACTGCAGATGCTGACCAGCGCGGCGGTGGCGGTGACGCTGGTGCGGCTGGAGGTGAAGGGGGAGTACTCGACGCGGCTGGTGGTGCCGTTTGCAAAGCGGCTGCGACCGGACCTGGTGTGGCAGTGGATGGGTGGGATCCCGCATCTGCACTGGCTGGCGTTTCTGCCGTTTGTGATTTTCGTGATGCTGGTGCTGACGCTGACCAGCAACGCAGTGAACTTTACGGATGGGCTTGACGGGTTGGCGATCGGGTGCACGATCATCGCGGCGGGCGCGCTGACGGTGCTGACGTATGTGAGCGGGCATGTGGTGTTCGCGGATTATCTGGAGCTGCAGCGGATGCCGATGGTGAGCGAGCTGACGGTGTTCTGCGGGGCGATGGTGGGCGCGAGCATTGGGTTCCTTTGGTACAACGCGCACCCGGCGGAGGTGTTTATGGGCGACGTGGGGTCGCTGGCGCTGGGCGGGGCGATTGGGACGGTCGCGGTGATCATCAAGCAGGAGCTGCTGCTGCCGTTTATTGGCGGGGTGTTTATTCTGGAGACGGCGAGCGTGATCCTGCAGGTGGGGAGTTACAAGCTGCGCGGGGGGAAGAGGATCTTCAAGATGGCGCCGCTGCACCATCACTTCGAGCTGCTGGGGTGGAGCGAGTCGAAGGTGATTGCGAGGTTTTGGATTTTGGCGCTGGTGTTTGCGCTGTTTGCGCTGACGACGCTGAAGCTGAGGTGAGGGCAAGGACGACCGCGGATTTACGCGGATGAACGCGGATGAAGGCAATTGGGGTTAGGGTGTGACGGCGTGCAGGGAGGCGGGCTTGGGATCGGCGAGCCTCTTGCCGAGGCGGCGGAAGGGCTCTTCGATGAGGCGGTAGCTGAGGGCGGAGGCGATGGTGGTGAGGGCGAGCCCAAGAGCGATGGCGGCGAGGGCGCCGTGGACGCTTGAACTGTCGACCAGGCGCAGAGCGATGTTGAGACAGATGACGTGGAGCAGGTAGAAGGAGTAGGAGCGCTGGCCCAGCCAGACCAGGGGTGGGATGGCGAGAAAGCGGCTGACCATGCTCTGCCGGACGGTGAGGTGATAGACGAGGAGCGCAGCCAGCAGAGAGAAGGGGACGATGAGGTCGGGATGCCAGTGGAGCACGGCGACCCAGAGGAGGAGCGCGGCCGCCGGGACGGCGGCGGGGAGCTTCTGGAGAAATGAGGCGCCCAGCCTGTCGGCATAGAGGAAGGCGACGGCGGAGCCCATGACCAGGGCGAGATAGGCGTTGCCCCAGGGCAGGAAGTGCACGGCGCAGGCGGCGATGACGAAGATGGCGACACGGAAGCGCCGGGAGCGGTAGAAGCCGAACAGGGCGATGGGCCAGATGAAGTAGAAGCGCTGCTCGATGGCGAGAGACCAGCTGTGGCCGAAGAGGGTGCCGACATCTTTCATTTGGGTGGCGATGTCGCCGCAGTAGAGGATCCAGTACCAGAAGCCGGCGCGGAACTGGGCGCTGTACTGCCGGGCGATGGGAGTGAGGCAGAGGACGCCGTAGAGGGCGACGGTGGCGTAGTAGGCGGGGACGATGCGGAACTCGCGGCGGGCGAGGAAGCGGCCGAAGTGGATGCGCCCGAGCTTTCTCTCCTCCCCGATGAGCAGCGAGGTGATGAGGAATCCGCTGAGCACGAAGAAGACATAGACGCCCACCCAACCCTGCAGGAGCGCGATCCAGGGGAAGCGCCCGTGCCAGGACTTGCTGAGGTTGACGTGGTAGAAGAAGACGAGCAGACAGCTGATCGCGCGCAGACCGTCGAGGTCGGGGCGGTATTGGAGAAACGCTTTGTCTGCACCGATCGGCTTCATCTTTTTGAGCGTATGCCACGAAATGATGACTCGGCCATTCGGCCTCCGTCAAGGCACGAAAAGTGTGCTTGCCGAGAGCGGCGGAGCGTGGTAATACGCCTGGACCGAAGGTTTTGGTTTGAAGGGTTTGGGAGCGCGCGGGCGGGGTTGACGGGGGCTTGGGATGGGAGCTGCGATGCGGGCTCGGATGCGGGTTGGGATGGGGGCTGCGGTTAGGGCTGGGATGGGGTGCGGGCCCGGCGCGGCGCGCTACAGTGGTAGGCATGGAACTGAAGAACAAGCGGGTGCTGGTGGTGGGGCTGGGGAAGAGCGGGATGGCGGCGGCGCTTTTTTTGCGCGACCGGGGGGCGCGGGTGACGGCGTCGGAGGCGCGCAGCATGGCGGCGCTGGCGGGTGAGATTCCCGCGCTGCTGGATGCGGGGATTATGGTGGAGGCGGGCGGGCATGGGCTGCTGACGTTCCGGCGGCAGGACCTGATTGTGGTGTCGCCCGGGGTGCCGTTCGATACGCCGGAGCTGAAGCAGGTGCGGGCGTTTGGGCTGCCAGTGATCGGCGAGCTGGAGCTGGCGAGCCGGTTCCTGCAGGGACAGGTTGTGGCGATTACGGGGTCGAATGGGAAGACGACGACGACTGCGCTGGTGGGGAAGATATTTGCCGACAGTGGAAGGGCGACGCTGGTGGGAGGGAACATTGGGACGCCGGTGATTGAGCTGGTGGGAGAGAGCACTGCGGCGACGATGACCGTGCTGGAGGTGTCGAGCTTTCAGCTGGAGACGGTGGAGGAGTTCCATCCGCACATTGCGGTGGTGCTGAACATTACGCCGGACCATCTGGACCGGCATGGGACGTTTGCGGCGTATGCGGCGGCGAAGGCGCGGATTACGGCGCGGCAGGGGCTGGGGGATTTTCTGGTGCTGAATGGGGAGGACAAGGCGACGCAGATGATTGCCGGCAAGACGCTCGCGCAGGTGTTCTGGTTCAGCGGGCGGCGGCCGATCAAGCAGGGGGCGTTTGTGTATGGGGAGAGTGTGCTGTTTGTGGCGAAGGAGGGCGGGAGGGCGGAGCCGGTGATGCCGGTGGCGGAGATCCCGCTGAGGGGTGCGCATAACGTGGAGAATGTGCTGGCGGCGGTGTGCGCGGCGCGGCTGGGCGGGGTGGAGGCGGAGTCGATTCGGGAGTCGGTGCGGGGGTTCAAGGCTGTGGAGCACAGGCTGGAGTACGTGGCGACGGCGCGCGGGGTGGAGTTTTATAACGACTCGAAGGCGACGAACGTGGATGCGACGCGGAAGGCGCTGGAGGCGTTTGCGGGTGGGGTGCATTTGATATTGGGGGGGAAGGATAAGGACTCGGATTATGGGGAACTGACGGAATTAGTGCGCTCGCGGGTGAGAATTGTTTACACAATTGGTTCGGCGGCGGAGAAGATCGAGCGGCAACTGGCGGGAGTGGTGAAGATGGTGTCAGCCGGGACATTGGATGCGGCAGTGCGCAAGGCCGCGGAGGATGCGGTCGCGGGCGATGTTGTGCTGCTGGCGCCGGCGTGCGCGAGTTTCGACCAGTTTGACAATTATGAGCATCGGGGACGGGTGTTCAAAGAACTTGTAATGCAGCTCCTAGCTTCTAGCCTTTAGCTTTTAGCTAATGGCTAGAAGCTAAGAGCTAGAGGCTTGATTCTGAATGGCGAAGCGGGTCGGGGTTGACAAGTGGTTGTTCGGGACGGTGCTGCTGCTGGTGTTGTTCGGGCTGGTGATGGTGTTTTCGGCGTCGGCGGTGATGGCGAAGGAGACGCTGGGGTCGCCCTACTCGTATGTGGAGACCCAGGCGCTGTGGGCGCTGCTCGGCTTGGCGGCGCTGTTCGCGCTGATGCAGGTGGACTACCGGCGGTATAACAGCTATGCGGTGGTGGCGGCGGCAGTCGCTGTGACGACGGTGCTGCTGGTGGGCGTGTTTTTGATGCACGACTCGCACCATACGCATCGCTGGTTCCGGTTTGGCGGGCGGTTTACGTTTCAGCCGTCGGAGATTGCGAAGCCGGTGCTGGTGCTGTTCCTCGCATACTTCCTGCAGACGCGCATCCATGCCATGGACGACTGGAAGGGCACGATCCTGCGCGCCGCGCTGCCGCCGCTGGTGATTATCGCGCTCATCCTGAAGGAGCCGGACCTGGGGACGGCGCTGGTGTGCGCGGGGGTGACGGCGCTGATGCTGTACCTGGCGGGCGCGCAGTTCAAATACTTCTTTATCGGGGCGGCGCTGGCGTCTCCGGTACTGTACTACATGCTGTTCTGGGTGCCGTGGCGGCGGGCGCGGATGCTGGCGTTCGTGAACCCGGAGCTGGACCCCAAGGGAGCGGGCTTCCATATCCTGCAGTCGCTGATTGCGGTGGGGACGGGCGGGGTGTTTGGGCGCGGGCTGATGGAAGGGGTGCAGAAGCTGTTCTACCTGCCGGAGCCGCATACGGACTTCATCTTCGCCAACATCTGCGAGGAGCTGGGGCTGATCGGCGCGCTGGCGGTGGTGGCGCTGTTTGTAATGCTGGGATATCGCGGGCTGCGTGCGGCGGTGCTCTCGACCGACCCGTTTGCGCGGTTTCTGGCGTTTGGGATTACGACGGCGATCCTGGTGCAGGCGTTCTTCAACATCAGCGTGGTGCTGGCGCTGCTGCCGACCAAGGGGATCACGCTGCCGCTGATCTCGTCGGGCGGGACTTCGCTGTTCATTACGCTGGCGAGTTTGGGTGTGCTGCTGAATATTACGCGGGAGATTGATTGAGGGCAGTTGTGAGTTGGTAGTTGGTAGTTGTTAGTAAAGGCGAAGAACAAGTGCGGATATTGATTGCTGGCGGGGGGACCGGGGGGCATGTGATTCCGGCGCTGGCGATTGCGCGCGAGCTGCGCGATGCGCATGGGGCCGAGGTGCGGTTTGTGGGGACGGCGCGTGGGCTGGAGACGCGGCTGGTGCCGGAGGCGGGGTTTGCGCTGGAGCTGGTGCGGTCGGGACAGCTGAAGAATGTGAGTTTGCGGACGCGGGTGCGGACGGCGGTCGATCTGCCGCTGGGGGTGGTGGAGTGCGTGCGGTTGATCGGGGAGTTCCGGCCGCAGGTGGTGGTGGGAGTGGGCGGGTATGCAAGCGGGCCGGGAATGCTGGCGGCGATCCTGAAACGCGTGCCGACGCTGGCGTTCGAGCCGAACGCGGTTCCGGGGATGACGAACCGGTGGCTGGGGCGATGGGTGAGCGCGGCGGCGGTGAACTTTGCGCAGACGGCGAGGTATTTTCGCAATGCGCGAGTGACGGGGATTCCGGTGCGGGGGGAGTTTTTTCAGATTGCGCCGAAGACGGCGGGAGGGTTGCGGCTGCTGGTGTTCGGCGGAAGCCAGGGCGCGCGGGTGCTGAATGAGGCGATGCCGCAGATTGCGGGGCGGCTGCTGGAGCGGTTTCCGGGGTTGGAGATTGTGCATCAGGCGGGCGGGCGGCATGAGCGGGAGACGGCTTCGAAGTTTGCGGCGGCGGGATTGACGGGCGAGGGTGCGGAGCGGATGCAGGCGCTGGGGGTGCGGGTGCAGGCGTATCTGGATGACATGCCGGCGGAGTTTGCGGCGGCGGACCTGATGCTGTGCCGCAGCGGGGCGAGCACGGTGGCGGAGTTGGCGGCGGCGGGAAGGGCGTCGCTGCTGGTGCCGTTTGCGGCGGCGGCGGACGATCATCAGCGGAGAAACGCGGAGGCGATGGTGGAGGCAGGTGCGGCGCGGATGTTGATGGAGGCGGAGTTTGCGCCGGAGCGGTTGCTGGAGGAGTTGGTGGGGTTGCTGGGGGACCGGGAGGGTCTGCGGGGGATGGGCGAACAGGCGCGAGGGATGGCGAGGCCGGATGCAGTGAGGGAGATTGCGGGGATGATTGAGGCAGTGGGTAGTGGTTAGTGGTTAGTGGCTACTGAGGGGCGTCGGTGGGGTTGAAAAGCAGATTCCTTCGCTGGGCTACGGAATGACAAGCGATATGCTCTGCGGAATGACAAACGATAAAGGAAGGGCTAGGGGAAAGAGGAAGGGCCGGGGATTGTCGCTCCCCAGCCCTTGACTTTTGCCGCGTGGTTGCGCGGGTTGGTTTAGCGGTGTCCGCCGCCGGCGTGCCCGCCACCACCACCACCACCGCCGTGGAAGCCTCCGCCGCCACCGCCTCCGCTGAAGTGGGCGCCGCCGCCGTAGCTGCCGCCACCGGAGAATCCGCGGGCCTGCGGAGCCGCGTAGCCTCCGCGCGTGCCGCCGGCGAAGGAGTTGCCGCTGACCGCGGGCCGCGATGCGCCGCCGGCGAAGCTGTTACCGGCGCGGCTGGCGGCGACGTTGCCGTTGAGGCCGGAGCCACGGTTGAAGCTCTCAGCGCCACCGCGCGCGCCTGCGCCCTCGTTGCGGGCGATGGCTGCGCCACCGGGACGTCCGTCAAAACCGGCTACGGGATGGTTGTAGACGAAGCCGTTGCTGAAGCCGAGGTGGTTGTAGGCGCCGTTGTAGAAGAAGCGACCGCCGTTCCAGTATCCGCCGTAGAAGCCGGTGCCGAAGTAGCCGAAGCCGTAGTTGATGCCGCCGTAGTAGCCGATGTGGCGGCCCCAGTAGCCGGGATACCAGAAGTAGG
The DNA here is from genome assembly GCA_050014235.1 of Acidobacteriaceae bacterium. GTDB lineage: Bacteria > Acidobacteriota > Terriglobia > Terriglobales > Acidobacteriaceae > Edaphobacter. The sequence goes on along the minus strand of JBEKDS010000027.1, from coordinate 35,117 downwards.
CGCCGCCGCCCCAGCCCCAGTAGCCGGGGGTCCAGAGGGCGTCAACGTAGGGCGGATAGACCCAGGCGCCATCGACCCAGTAGTAGCCGTCATCGCCGTAGGCCCAATAGCCGGGGGTCCAGATGTATCCGTAGCCCGGGGCGATGGGCTGGGCGTAGACCGGGATGAGCGGAGGAGCGAAGCCAACCGAGATGAACACCCGCGCGTTGGCCGCTGTGGGTGTGATCAAGAGGGCTCCGGCGATCGCTACCGCAAGGATTGTGCTTTGCAAAACTCGCGTGATCTTCATATTCGTTCCCTGCCCTGCTTCTCCTTCGCTTGCCCGTTCGTGCCTTGGAACTGCGGGTTGCGCGGATGGCAGCACTCGAGTCCATTCGGCCCGGAGTCTGCTGGCTTCTTTGGGGACCCCGTCCCGGATGAACTGTCAGTGAATTAGACACAATTTACGCCTTTTGGTTGCGGAAGGCGAGGGTCTTGATGGAGTGGGCGGGCGGCTGGATTGGCGGCGGTGCGGCACGCGGCGCTATCTCCCTTGGGCCATGCGAGATAGGATGTTTCGGTGGAGGCGCGGGGGAGTGTGCGAGAGGGGCTGCGCGATACCCCATCCGTGCAGCTGGTTGCGCTGGATGGATGGGGTACCCTGCACTCCGGAACCGGCCGGAGTCCAGCCTGGAGCGGCTAGCGCCGCTGCGAGGCTGGGAACGTCAGTGGCTCCCGAGGCATCCAGGAGCGGGAAGGCACGCGGGCCGTGGGGGCCTTGGGCGTGGAGAGCCTATCGGCAGAAACGGGAAACGGGATCAGCCTGGCCGTGCGGGGGAGCTGAAGTGGCGGGCCGGCTGGCGGCGGCAACACCCCAGGTATCGGTGCGACTGCGGGCACGGCCACAACCGGCGGCTCGGGGAATGGCTGGTAGAGTGAAGTTCGAGCGCGGCGCAGGAGCGAAGCCAGCGCGTCGACGAGAGGGTGTTTCGCATGTCCGTGCCAGGCCATTTCCTGTTTGCTCCGTCCCACCGTATCCACTTCATCGGCATCGGCGGGATCGGCATGAGCGGGATTGCGGAGATCCTGCTGACGATGGGGTATGCGGTGTCCGGGTCGGATCTGCGGCGGTCAGCGGCGACGGAGCGGCTGGCGGGGATGGGCGCGGTGATCTACGAGGGGCACGCGGCGGGGAATGCGGCGGCGAGCGATGTGGTGGTGACGAGCTCGGCGGTTGCGGCGGCGAACCTAGAGGTGCTGGAGGCGCGGGCGCGGAAGATTCCGGTGATCCAGCGCGCGGAGATGCTGGCGGAGCTGATGCGGCTGAAGTATGGCATCGCCGTGGCGGGGATGCATGGCAAGACGACGACGACCTCCATGATTGCGGCGGTGATGGGGGCGGGGGGCGGCGAGGGAAATCTGGACCCGACGGTGGTGGTGGGGGGCCGGGTGGATGCGCTGGGATCGAATGCGCGGCTGGGTAGCTCGCAGTACCTCGTCGCCGAGGCAGATGAGAGCGACCGGTCATTCTTGAAGCTGTCGCCGGTGCTGGCGGTGGTGACGAATCTTGACCGCGAGCATATGGACTGCTACCGCGATATGGCGGATGTGGAGGGCGCGTTTGTGGAGTTCATGGATCGGGTGCCGTTCTATGGAGCGACGACGGCTTGTGTCGATAATGCGCTGCTGCGCGGGGCGCTGGAGCGGGTGCGGAGGCGGGTGTATACGTACGGCGAGCGGGAGGGGGCGGACTTCCGGCTGCAGGGGTTGGAGAAGGGTGCGGGTGGGAGTGGAAATGCAGGGCACTGGCGGTTTGAGGTGAACTACCGGGGGTTGGTGCTGGGGCCGTTTGCGCTGCATGTTCCGGGGCGGCACAACGTGCTGAATGCGACGGCGGCGGTGGCGATTGGGGTGCAGCTTGGGGTTGCGCCGGATGGGATTGCGCGTGGGCTCAAGAGCTTTCGCGGGGTTGACCGGCGGTTCCAGGTGAAGGGTGTGGTGCGCGGGGTGACGGTGGTGGACGACTACGGTCACCATCCGACGGAGATCCTGGCGACGCTGCGCGCGGCGCGCGATGCGGGGTACGCGCGGGTGCATGTTCTCTTCCAGCCGCACCGCTATACGCGGACGCGCGACCTGGCGCCGGAGTTTGCGCGGGCGTTTGCGGATGCGGACACGGTGGAGGTGCTGGACATCTATGCGGCGAGCGAGGAGCCGATTGCGGGGGTGGATGCGTTGGGCTTGGTGGAGGCGATCGGGCGGACGGGGACGGTGGGCGGGGGTGTGCGCTTTGCGGAGTCGATGGCGGCGGGGGTGGAGGCGCTGGCGCGGGGCGCGCGCGAGGGCGATGTGGTGCTGACGCTGGGGGCGGGGAGTGTGTCGCAGGCGAGTGGGATGCTGCTCAAGGCGCTCAAGAACCGTTGACCGTTGTGTGTTCTTCGTTGTGCGATGCGCGTCTGTGGGAATGTCTGAGTTGCTGAAAGGGTACGTGGGGGAGTTTACGGTGGGGGTGGGGTGGGGTGCGCGATATGATGGGCGTGGCGATTCCTCGCGCCCTTGCTCAGGACGTGCGATCAGGCAATTTGTTTTCGAAGCGTGGCCCGTCGGTGCTGGATGCGCCGGAGCCGGGGCGCGTTCAAGGCGGGCCGGGCTTTACGGGCGACTCCACGGACAGCTTGGATGGGGACGGCGAGTACGCGGGCCGGAGAAGGCAGCGCGGTGTGCGGCTGCGGCTGCGCGGCGCGCTGTTGCCCAGGACACTGTGGGGGCGGATTGCGGCGGGGACGGGGCTTCTGACGCTGGCCGGGTGCGCGGTTGCCGGGGTCCTTGCGGTGCGCAGTTTTCTGCTGCACGACGAGCACTTCATGGTGCCGGGCACGGCGGCGATCCAGATCGCGGGCAACAGCCATCTGACGCGCGGGCAACTGCTCAGCGTCTTTGGCGAGGACGTGGAGCGCAACGTCTTCAACATTCCGCTGGCGCAGCGGCGGGCCGAGCTGGAGGGATTGCCCTGGGTGGCGCACGCGACGGTGATGCGGCTGCTGCCGAACCGGGTGCGGGTGGCGATCGTGGAGCGGACGCCGGTGGCCTTCGTGCACCTGGGGTCGCAGATTGGGCTGGTGGATGCGAACGGCGTCCTGCTGGACATGCCGGGGTCGGATGGGGATTCCGATTCCGGTTCCGAGGGCAGGGGCGGCGCGAAGCCGGAGCGCTACTCCTTTCCTGTGCTGGCGGGCGTTTCGGCGGCGGAACCGCGCACGGTGCGCGCGGCGCGCATGAGCATCTACCTGGGCTTCGTGCAGGCGCTGGACGCGTCGGGCGAGAACCTGTCGCAGCGGGTGAGCGAGGTCGATCTCTCCGATCCGGAGGATGTGAAGGCGATCGTTCCCAGCAGCGCACCGGGCAACGCCGCGGACAAGCCGGGGGAGATTCTGGTCCACTTCGGCAACGAGAAGTATCTGGAGCGGTACCAGCGCTATGAGGCACATCTGGCGGAGTGGCGCGCGCAGTATCCCAGGCTGGCGGCGGTAGACATGCGCTATGAACAGCAGGCGGTGCTGCAGATGCAACCGGGCCCGGTGGCTCCGCCTGCCGATGCTGCCAATGCGGCAGCGCCGCAGAGTGCAGGCGCCGCGCTCCCTACGCGGCCGGCTGGGGTGAAGGCTGACGGAGCGACGCCGAGGGCGGGGGCTGCGACGGCGACGGCGCCATCCAAGGTAACAAAGCCGGCCGGCAAGACCGCCGCGCCAGCGCCAAGGCAACCGGGAGCTCCGCAATGAATCCCCGGCAGGCGAACCTGATTACTGTGCTGGACGCGGGAAGCACGAAGGTGTGCGTGCTGGTGGCCGAGGTGCAGGACGGCGTACTGCGCTATCGCGGGCATGGGATTGAGGCGGCACGCGGAATGCGCCGCGGGCTGATCGCGGAGCTGGGGCCGGCGGCGGAGGCAATCAATAAAGCGGCCCTGACCGCGGAGCGCGTGGCGCGCGGCAGCATTGAGACGGCGGTGGTGGGGATTGGCGGAACGCACGTGCGCGGCGTGAACAGCCGCGGCGGGATTTCGTTGGGCAGCCGGATGCGCGAGATCACGCGGGAGGAGGTGCGGGCTGCCGTCGATCGCGCGCGCTCCGTCGCGCTTCCGCCCGATCGCGAGGTGCTGCATCTGCTGCCGCAGGAGTTTATTTTGGACGACCAGGCGGGAATCCACGACCCGATTGGGATGGTGGGCAACAAACTGGAGGTGAATCTGCACCTCTCGACGTGTTCGGGCGGGGTGGCGCAGAGCGTGGTGACGTGCGCCAACCGGGCGGGGCTGGAGGTGCAGGACACGATCTTTGAGGGGATTGCGGCGGCGGAGGCGGTGCTCTCGGCGGATGAGCGCGAGCTGGGAGTGTGCATCGCGGACATTGGGTCAAGCACGACGGAGCTGGCGGTTTACTTTGAGGGGTCGATTGCGCATACGGCGGTGCTGCCGATCGGGGGCGACCACTTTACCAACGATCTTGCGGTGGGGCTGCACGTCTCGGTGGAGGAGGCGGAGGAGCTGAAGCGGGTGTATGGGCACTGCGTGGTGACGTCGGTGCCGCAGCTGAATGAGATTGAGGTGGGGTCGAACCTGGCGATGGGGTCGCTCAGCGGGGAGGCGCAGCCGGCGCGGCTGGTGCGGCAGCGCTTTCTGGCCGAGGTCCTTGAGCCCCGCGCGCGCGAGCTGATTACCATGCTGCGGGACAACCTGCGCCAAGGCGGGGTGCTGGATGCGCTGGGTGCGGGCTGCGTGCTGACCGGCGGCGGCGCGCAACTGGCGGGGCTGCTGGACAACGCGGAGAGCCTGCTGCGCGTGCCTTCGCGGGTGGGGTCTCCGGTGCCTCTGTCGCGGATGCCGCAAGAACTTGCGCGGCCGGAGTACGCCGTAGCCATCGGAATGCTACTCTACACGCATCGTACTCAAGTACGACGCGCCAGCGAGGAGCAGGGGCTGCGCGCAAAGCTGAGAGCGATCTTCGCGGGCAGCTACTAGAGCACTTCCCGCACCCAGGCCGGATGTTTGCGAGTGCCGTATTTCCTGAGGAGAAACGGCGTGAGGCCCGCGGGTTTCGCTGCGCGACCACAAGAGAACGGTCTGGCGTGGCCGGGCCTTGGGATTTGCCTGTAAGGGACGGTTTTTCCTCAGCCGTTGAGGCCCTATCCTTCGACGGTCGAGATCTGCGCGCTGGGTTGCCTCTTGCCAGGCGAAAAGAACCAAGTTACCAAATCGGAACGCCTGCAGCATCGCGGGGCGGGGCCTTCACGGAGCGGGTATCGTGAAGGCATCGCCGAGCGGATGATTGAGGAATCGGGGCCCCGAATCGAGTTGAGAGAGACGTGGAGTTTGGCCTTGACCAGCAATCACTCAATGTCCCCCCGGACAAAGATGATCGTGTCGTTCGCGGTGTTCGCGCCGCTTGCCCTGCTGATCCTGACAGGGCCGGACCCGAGCGCCGTCCTGCGCCTCTCGGACGGCGTTGCGGGCGGAGCGGGACATGCGGCGCTGGTCTACTCCCTGGTGGCCGACGGACTGGCCTGGATCACCTGCCTGGTTGCCTGCTTCATGATTGTCCGGTTCGCGCACCTGCTGCGGGATCGCGTGCCGTTCGGGCTGACGACTTATCTGCTGGGTCTGTTTCTGGTGTGCTTCGCGCTGGAGCGGCTGGCGGGCTACCTGCCTCTGTGGGGACGGCTGCGCGGGTTGGGCGGGGAGATTCCGCTGGTGCGCGCGGCCGCCTCGGTGGTGGTGGCGATGGGGTTGGCGGTGCTGTTTCCCTATGTACGCTCCATGGTGCGCGCGGTGATTGCGGCCAACAAGGAGCATGAGCAGTTCATTGTGGCCGCAGAGAGCAGCCTGGATGCCTTCTACCTCTTCGACAGCGTGCGCGACACCGCGGACGACGTTGTGGACTTCCGCTTCTCCTACGTGAATGCGAACGGCGAGAAGCGGCTGCGCAAGCCGCGCACCCAACTGCTGGGCACGCTGCTGAGCGACCAGCTTCCCTTTGCGCTCAAAAGCGAACTGATTGAGCGATACAGGGAGGTCGTGACCAGCGGGACCCCCTTGACCGAGGAGCGCCTGATTGAGTTGGAGGGGGTTGAGCCGTACTGGATTGCGATGCAGGTGGTGAAGCTGGGCGACGGCGTGATGGTGACCAACCGCAATGTGACCGAGGAGCGCGCGCGCCAGCACGAGATCGAGAACCTGAACGAGTTCACCCAATCGATGATCGAGAACGCGCCGTTCTCCATCATCGCGACCGACCCTGCTGGGACGGTGACGGCGATGAACCCGGCGGCGGAGAGCCTGACGTTTTATCGCAAGCATGAGTTGATCGGGCAGCACTCGATGGTGATGCTGCACGATACGGCGGAGGTGAGCGCGCGCGCGGTTCAGCTGAGCAAGGACCTGGGCCGGCCCATCGCGGCGGGGTTCAGCTCGCTGATTGAGAAGCCAAAGCAGGGACAGACCGACGAGCGGGAGTGGACCTACGTGCGCAAGGACGGGTCGCGCATATGGGTGAACCTGGCGATGACGGCCATGCGGGCGCAGGGCGACAAGATCACGGGTTATCTGGGGATTGCGTTCGACATTACGGAGCGCAAGAAGCTGACCGAGTATGTGAACCACCTGGCGCACCACGACCAACTGACGGGGCTGCCCAACCGGGTGCTGCTGGACGACCGCATGCGGCAGGCGATCCAGCGGGCGAAGCGCAACCACTGCAAGGTGGCAGTGCTGATGGCGGACATCGACCACTTCAAGCGCATCAACGATTCGCTGGGCCATGCGGCGGGCGACAGCCTGCTGGATGTGGTTGCCAAGAAGCTGTGCTCCGCGGTGCGCCAGACGGACACGGTGGCGCGCATGGGCGGCGACGAGTTCGTGATCGTGATGCCGGAGTTCCGCGACCAGAAGGACGCGGAGCGCTGCGCGGAGGCGATCCTGCGCAAGGTCGCGACGCCCACGCTGCTGGGCAACCGCGAGGTGAACATCACGGTGAGCGTGGGGCTGTGCATCTTTCCGGACTGCGCGCGCGACGCGGAGGGACTGCTGAAGAACGCGGACGCGGCGATGTACGAGGCCAAGGAGAGCGGACGCAACACGTACCACGTCTTCAGCGAGAGCATGGCGGAGGCGACGACGGACAAGCTGGAGTTCGAGCACGACCTGCGCCATGCGCTGATCAACGGCGAGCTCTCGCTGCACTACCAGCCGCAGGTCTCCTGCATCACGGGCGAGGTGATCGGCATGGAGGCGCTGCTGCGCTGGACGCATCCGAAGCGGGGCAACGTGCCGCCGGCGCAGTTTATCCCGCTGGCGGAGGCGACGGGGATGATTGTGCCGATGGGCGAGTGGGCGATCCGCACGGCGTGCCACGAGGGCAAGGAGATGCAGGACAGCCTGCGCCGGGAGCTGGTGATTGCGGTGAACCTTTCGCCGCGGCAGTTCCGGCAGAAGAACCTGCCGGCGCTGGTGGAGCTGGCGCTGCGCGAGTCGGGGCTGCCGGCGAGGAGCCTCGAGATCGAGATTACGGAGCAGACGCTGATGACGAACTCCGAGGTGACCAAGCAGACGCTGATCGCGCTGCGCAAGCTGGGGGTGAAGATTGCGATCGACGACTTCGGCACGGGCTTCTCCAGCTTCTCGTATCTGCTCCAGTATGAGGTGGACCGGCTGAAGATCGACCGCAGTTTTGTGAACCGCTCGGCGGAGGACCCGACAGCGGCGGCGATTGTGCGCGCGATCATCTCGATGGCGCATGGGCTGAACCTGAAGGTGGTGGCAGAGGGCGTGGAGACCACCGACCAACTGAACTTCCTGCTGCGGCGGCGGTGCGACGAGGCCCAGGGTTTCTACTTCGCCAAGCCGGTGCCGATGGGGATGATGGGCGAGGCGACGCGGCTGATTGCGGTGCAGCGCGCAGCGGAGCCGACGCGGGCGATGGCGTAGAAGCAGTTGTGAGTTGGTAGTTGTGAGTTGTGAGTCAGTGGGCGGCTTAGGGCTGCCGCTGGTTGTCCGTTCTACGTTGTCCGTTCCCCGTGGCTAGAGGTCTTTGCTGCGGAGGAGAGCGACGATCGCGGTGAGGGCGGCGGCCCACTCGACTTCGGCGGAGTGGAGGTCGGCGCCGAGGGATTTGACGTAGAGGCTGACGGCGAAGCCTTCGCGCGCGCCGTCGAGGTCGACGACGGCGGGGCGGAGGACGCACTCGAGCGCAGCGGGGTGGGCGAGCGGGGCGGCGAGGCGGGTGAGGCGGCGGAGGGTGCGCTCGTGTTTGGGGAATGAGGCAAAGATGGAGCGGTCGCGCCAGAGGAGGTCGATGTAGCTGGCGAAGCCTTGGCTGGGGTGGCCTGCGGACGGCGCATCGTGGGGCTCCGCACCATCAAGCTCCAGTTGCAGGTGCGCGACCTCATCGCAATCCATCGCCCAGGCGTCGCACTTTGCGGTGAAGACGGGGGAGCGGGTGGCGTTGAGGGCGCGCAGGGCCTGCATGAGGGGCGGGTGGTGCTCGGCTTCGGGGATGCGGTCGAAGTCGTAGGGATTGACGCGGAGGTCGACGAACGCGGCGTGGGTTTCGGGATCGTGCCAGGGGACGACGAGGACGGAGTCGTCGGGGGAGCATTCAGCGGACCACTCGGCGTGCATTGCTTGATTATCGCAGGGGAGGTTTTCGAGTACAGCGGTCAGCTTTCAGCTTTCAGCGGTCAGCTGCCGGGACTGAGAGGATCCGGCATGGGCGAGGATGAATTGGAGGAGGGTGATTTCGGCCCAGTAGCCGTCGTCTGAGTCTGCGATGGCGGGGTTGGGCGTGGGTGGGTTGCGGCGGGCGAGGAAGGCGCAGTGGCCGCCGTGGGTGGGTTGGAGGAGGGTGATGCGGGGGTTGGCGTGGAGGGCGGCGAGGGTGGCGGGGGTGAAGCGGATGAAGGGGTCGTCGAGCGCGGAGAGGATGAGGGTGGGGACGGCGATGCGGTCGATGACGCGGGCGGCGGCGGCGCGGTAGTAGTAGTCCTCGGCGGAGGCGAAACCGGAGTAGAAGGCGGTGATGCGGTCGTCGAAGTCGCGCAGGGAGCGGATGCCGGTGAGGCGGTTGGGGTCGTAGGCGCGGGGGAAGAAGCGGGCCTTCGAGCGGTAGCGGCGGAAGAGCGCGCGCAGGAAGCGGGCTTCGTAGAGGCGGTTGATGGGACGATGGAGCGCGGCGGAGGAGGGGCCGAGGTCGATGGCGGGCGAGACGCCGGTGACGGAGTGGAGCTGGGGCGGTGCGTCGGGGCCGAGTTCGCCGGCGAGCTTAAGGACGAGGTTGCCGCCCATGGAGTAGCCGATGAGGGCGATGGATTGGAGGCGCTCGCGGGTGAGGAAGTGGCGCATGACGGCGGCGACGTCGGAGGAGAGGCCGGAGTGGTAGAGGGTGGGGGTTTCGCGGGCCATCTGGTAGTTGGGGCCGCCGCAGTTGCGCATGTTCATGCGGATGACGTTGGCGCCGGCGCGCCAGAGCTTGTTGGCGTTGCCGACGACGTACTGGGAGTGGGCGGAGCCCTCGAGGCCATGCAGGAGGATGGCGGTGGGGCGCGCGGCGCGGACGGGCTCGGGCTGCCAGTGGCAGAGGCAGAGGACGCGGCTGGCGATCTGTTCGCCGAGGGCGGGGGCGACTTCGACGAGCTCTTCGATGGGCGGGGGAAGATGGTCGGCGCGGGGAAGGAAGTTGCCGAAGATGGTTTGCAGGTGGGGGTTGGAAAGGAAGCGGCGGGTTATAAAAGGCGTGGGGATGAAGGGTTGGGGTTCGGGGGCGGGGGGTGCGGTTTCGCGAGGCGGCTCATCGGCGACGCTGGAGGGGTTGGCGCTGTCCGCGGTCATCGCTTCCCTGCCCCGGCGGCGCAGGCCTCGAGGAAGGCGACGGCGTTGAGCGCGCCGGTGGGTTCGTCCTCGTGCTTGAAGTAGACGTAGACTTCGCGGGTGGCGGCGAGCGCGGAGAATTTTTCGGCGAAGGCTTCGATCTCCGCGGGGCTGTAGCCGCCCGCGCGGCGGAGGCGATAGCAGGCGTGGGTGGTGGCGCACTGGATGTCGGGGGTCTTGAGGTCGTCACTTTCGGCGATGCAGAGCGCGGCGTTGTGCGCGCGCAGGATTGCGTAGATCTCTTCGCTGAACCAACTCTCGTGGCGGAACTCGAAGGCGAGGAGGGGCGCGGCGGGGCCGTGTAGCGTGGGGAGGTCGAGGAAGGTTGCGAGGCGGGCGGGGTCGGCTTTGAAGTTGGGCGGAAGCTGGAAGAGCAGCGGCCCGAGTTTACCGGCCGCGCGAATTGGTTCGAGCGCAGTGACGAATTGCTCGACCGCGGCATCGCAGCCGAGGAGCCGGCTAAAGTGGGTGATGCGCTGAGGGGATTTGAAGGCGAAGCGGAAGTTGGCGGGCGTGGCGGCCAGCCAGGTGTCGATCATCTTCGCGGTGGGGAGGGAGCGGAAGGTGTAGTTGACTTCGACGGAGTTGAGGCGCGAGGCGTAGTGCTCCAGGAAGCGCCTGGCGGGGAGGCCTGCGGGGTAGAAGGCGGGCTTCCAGGTGGGGTACGCCCAGCCCGAGGTGCCCGCGTAGATTCCCGCGGAAGTCCGCGCGTAGATCCCAGACCGCGCGGACTCGGATATGGATGCCATGTGGAGGGGGATTTGGGGCGGCTAGTGGGTTTCGAACCCACGACATCCGCTGCCACAGAGCGGCGTTCTGCCACTGAACTATAGCCGCCGTATACTGAAATTATAGCATCGGCGGGCGCGCGAGCGAGCGCGGCGGATGCGTGGGGGCGGGCGATGCAGGCTGCGACGGCGAGACGGACGACCGCGGCGCCGGAGATTCTTTCGCCGCGCATGCGCCGGGGCGCGAAGGCGTTTGACGACGAGAATCTGGACCTGCTCTCGCACCTGCTGGATGACTGGTTCCGCATCCCAGGGACGGCGATCCGGTTCGGACTCGACGGGATTGTAGGCTTCATTCCCGGCGTGGGCGATGTGATCGGCGGGATTGCGTCGTGCGTGATTATTGTTGCGGCGTGGGCGCGCGGGGTCTCGTACGTGACGCTGGCGCGGATGCTGGCGAACTGGGGCATTGAGGTGCTGCTAGGCGCGGTGCCGGTGCTGGGCAACCTCTTCGACATTGGATGGAAGGCGAACCGGCGCAACTATAAACTGCTGACCAGCGGACTGGCTGACCCGCAGGGCACGCGGCGGCGCAGTTGGTTTTTCTTTGTGGGGTTGTGCGCGTTGCTGGGCGCGATGCTGGTGCTGCCGATGCTGCTGCTGGGCTGGCTGACGGTGCATCTGGCGCACGCGATTGCCGCGCTGTGAGCGCATTCGCGGCGGAGCCCTGGAACGCACGCGAGTAAGTTGACGGCCGCTGCGGTGGGATAAGATTGAGATCGTCGGGGCGTAGCGCAGCCTGGTAGCGCATCTGCTTTGGGAGCAGAGGGTCGTCAGTTCGAATCTGACCGCCCCGACCAGAATTTCAGACTCCGGCGAGGAGTTGCCGCTTGACGGTATGTAGGCAGCATCCATAGGCTGGAGGCCCATGTTGCCACTGGGAAAGACAATCGTAGCAACTTCAGTGCTGCTCCTGGGTGTGGGCCCGGCCATCCGGACGAACGCGCAGGCCGCGGCGGCCAAGCCCACCACCCCCGCCCAAAGAATGGCCGCCACCGTCATCCAGCAGTGGCCCGCCGGCCCGACCAACAAAAACGTCTGGGGTTACGAGCTCGGTTTCCTGCTCGACGGCATGGCCGCCGAGTGGCACGCCACTGCCGACGACGCCGACTTCGCCTACATCCAGGCCATCGTCGACCAATATGTAACCGACGACGGAGCAATTCGCGGCTATAAAGCGGACGGCCACACGCTCGACGACATCGAGATGGGCCGCGCTGTGCTGCTCTGCTACCGCGTCACCCAGCAGGCCAAGTACGCCAAGGCCGCGCATTTCCTGCACCAGCAGCTCGCCGTGCAGCCGCGCACCCCCAGCGGCGGCTACTGGCACAAGCAGGTCTACCCCAACCAGATGTGGCTCGACGGCGCCTACATGGCCGAGCCCTTCCGCGTCGAGTACGCTGTCACCTTCCAGACCCCCGAAGACTTCGACGACATCGCCAAGCAACTCCTCCTCATGTACGACCACATGCGCGACCCCAAGACTGGGCTGCTGAAGCATGGATGGGATGAGTCCAAGCAGATGGCCTGGGCGGACAAGAAAACTGGCCTCTCGCCTGAAGCATGGGGACGCGCGATGGGCTGGTACGTCATGGCCATCGTCGACGTCCTCGACGATTTCCCGCTAAACCACCCCCAGCGCCCCGCCCTCCTCGCCGCCTTCCAAAACACCATTGCCGGGGGACTCAAGGTCCAGGACCCGGACGAAGGCCTCTGGTGGCAGGTCCTCGACCAACCACACGCCCTCGGTAACTACTTCGAGGCCTCCGCAAGCTGCATGTTCACCTATGCCCTGGCCAAAGGCATTCGCATGGGCTACCTCCCTCAGCCCGACGAAGCAAATGCCACTCGCGCCTGGGCCGGCATCCAGAAGCAATTCGTCACAGCTAACGCCGACGGCTTGCTCACCCTCCACGGCACCGTCAAAGTCGGCGGCCTCGGGGGCACGCCCTATCGCTCCGGAACTTTTGATTACTACATCCATGAGCCGGTGGTCGATCAGGACAAGAAAGGAGTTGGCGCATTCCTCCTTGCCGGCTCGGAGATGGAGCAAGCCTCCACCGAATCTCTCGGCCAGGGCAAGACCGCTCTCGTCGACGCCTGGTTCAACTCCCAGACGCGCGAGACTGCGCTCGGCCAGACCGAGCTCTACCACTACAAGTGGTCGGACGACTCCGACAACGGCTACTCCTTCTTCGGCCGCGCCTTTGAGCGATACGGTGTCCACCTGGCGCAACTCCCCGTCGCGCCCAGTGCGGCCACGCTTGCCCACGCGCAGATTTACGTCATCGCCTCACCCGACATTCCCGTCAAGAATCCCAACCCGCACTCCATGGACAAGGCCAGCGGCGACGCCATCGAGGCCTGGGTCAAGGCGGGCGGCGTTCTGCTGCTCTTCTCCAACGACCGCGACAACACGGAGTTCGAGCACTTCAACACTCTGAGCGATCGCTTCGGCATCCATTTCAACCCCGTTCTGTCGCACCATGTCGTCGGCCACGAGTTCGGCCCGGGCGAGGTTATCATCCCGTCCAATACAGGCGTGTTCGACATTCCAAAAGGCGGCTTCACGGCCTACATGAAAGACACCAGCACCATCACCGCCACTGGCGCGGCGAAGCCGCTGGTCACCAGCAACGGCGACGTGATGATCGCGATCTCGCACGCGGGTAAGGGAGTCGTGATGGGTATCGTCGACCCGTGGTTCTACAACGAGTACGCCGACGGTCGCAAGATGCGCCAGTACGATGGCTTCGAGGCCGCAATCGACGTCGCCGCGTGGGCCGTCCGCCAGAGCCACTAAGGCGATGATCCTGGATTCCGCGGTAGCTGAGATGGTCCGCACAACCTTAAATTCAGCACTCGCAACCCTAATAGGAGCCGACTACCGAATCGGCGATATGCTCCGAGATCGCAGAGATCGTCATCGCTGGATGAAATCCGATCGATGTAGGAATCACCGATCCGTCTGCGACAAACATGCCAGGATAGCCGTGTACCTCCCCGAACGGCGACACTACTCCGTTCGCTGGCGACTCAGAGAGGTGGCAGCCACCGAGGGAGTGCACCGTGATGATTTTGCGGAAGATGCTCCAGGTAATCAGCGGCGCAAACGTGCCACGATAAATCTGCGCAAACTGCTGCATCGCATCCGTCATTTGGTCGACCAACAACTTATTCTCAGCTGCGTAGTCCCACTCGATTGCGAGTTTCCCATTCTTAAGCAACATCCGGCCATTTGCGTTGTCGCGCCCGATGGCAAACAGGTTCGTCATACGACTTGGATCGCCGGCGCGCGGTGCAGGAAAGCGACTTGGCTGGCTGAGGAACCCTTTCCGAAACAGGAAGGGAATCAGCCATTCCAGTTGCGGCCAGAGTGGCGAAAAGATGCGAATCCATTTCGCCTGTACCTGCCCCAGCGAGGCCAGCACAGACATTACTGCGTGGTTGAATGTCGGCGCCGCCAAGGTAAATTTGGCAGGACCGTCGAAGAAACGCATAACCGAAGTGACGTCAGGGCCCTCCCACGGCCGCAGATCCGCCTGGCAATTCTGAAGCGAACCAAGGAAATCTCCATTGCCAGAGTAGCCGTGACCGAGTTTCTGGCTGATATTGGGCAACGTCCGTTCGATGTCGCGGCTGCGAAGCAAAATCGTATTCGTGCCCAAAGTGCCAGCCGAGACCACCACACGCTTGCCGGTGACTTGAAACTTCTTACCTGTATCAAGGTCGACGCCATGCACCCGATAACCGGGATGCGCAGCTTCGATATGGGAGACAAGGGCGCCGGTGAGAATCTGAGCTCCCAGTTTCTCAGCCTGTGCAAGATATGTGAAATCGAGAGTATTCTTCGCGCCATATTGGCAGCCAAACTCACACTCTGTACAGAGCCGACAGGACTCCCGGCCGTGTTGCGCCGGGCCTTGCCAATTGACTGCCTCGTCAGGATCGAACACGGGGCGGCCCATCCGATTTGCGGCGTCGTGAAACAGCGAGCGCTTTGGCAGGTTGATGGCAGCCGGGAGCGGCGAGACAGAGAGCATCTCCGCGACGCGGTCATAGTACGGATCCAACGTGGAGCGGTTGATTGAGCGCGGCCATTTTGGATCGTCAAAAACCACCTCATCGGGGCGAATATGGATGTTGGCGTAGATGAGCGATCCCCCACCCACCCCGCTCGCCACGACCGCGGCAATTCCTGAAAAGAACCGCACCTCGTATAGTCCCCGCGATTCCGGAAGCCTCGGATATTGCCAAAACAGATTGCCGGTCTCCTTAACATTGCGTGGGAACTCTCCGGGCCGAAAACGCCGGCCGCGCTCGAGTACGAGCACCCTCTTTCCGTTCTCGCACAAGCGGAGTGCGTTGATGGAGCCGCCGAAACCGGAGCCTATGATGACGGTGTCATATTCCGGCATGGACGGCGTCATTTCCCCGCGCCCTCCAAGTGGTCGAGTATGAATGGGTAGACGTCTGTGGACGCATTCTTACCGAATATGCAATCAATGTGCCCGTAACCCGGGATCACGTTGCGTGTATATAAGCCGGGGCCATTGACCTTTCGCAGTAACTCGTAGGTGATTTCAGTACTCTCCGGCAAAAAGCAATCGTTGCGCTCACCGTGAATGAACGTAATCGGAATTGCCAGCCGATTCAAATGCGGCAGGTAGACATCGGCCCCATTGAAGGACACGAGATGGCCTTCGCGTCCCATCAGAGCCAGTTGCTCGAACGTGCGCATATTGGCGATACCGAACATCTCTTGCAGGCAGTTGTGGGTCAATTCATTCAGCTGCTCGTGCTGGTACAGCAGCGCATACATGAATGTAATTCGATGGCAGACCGGACTATGACAGCGTTGTGTCATCTGGATGGGATAGAGCTTCAACGCCTCATCAAACAACCTATTCTCCCAGTCGGCATGCGCGTCCACATAAGCAGTCAACGACTTAATTCCCAGAGCATCGAGGAACCCGGGGAGATGGAACCCGGTCTTCAGATTGACCAGGGCCGGTGACTTGATGTGTGTTGCAATTTGAGAGCATACGGCCGATCGCACACCCTCCAGCCCGGCGAGCATGGCCATACAGAACGTCGATGAGCCAAAGCAGTGCACGACCATCTGAACGCTGGGTGCACCTGTCACCTCTCTCACTTTGCCAACGGCCGCGGGATAATCGAAGTTCGCGACATCATCGGCCGAGAATTGCGTTTTAGAAGCCGGAAGATCGATGCTGGCACGAAAGTCCAATAGCCAGACATCGAATCCACGCTCATAAATAAACTCAAGAAGGTTGGTATCGATGGTGTCCATGGAGAAGATCAGGCTCGAAACGCCGAGACCGTGCGCCAGGATCACGGGCCCATTGCCCCCGCCACGATACCGAGTGAGTTTCAACTGGACTCCGTCTTTCGTGTAGAAGAAATGCACCTCCGGCGCATCCACGCGCAGGGGTCTCTTGTTTCGGGGCGGAGCGTTTGGATTGAAGACTGTGGACTTAGCAAAGATCCCGCCATATGTCTCAAACAGCACTCCGCCGAAATATCTCCCGAATGTTGCGAGGGTCTTGAGCCGCTCCACTTCTGAATTTGCGTTTATGGCTTCCATGGTCCGCAACTGCCGCAGGAAATCCGCCGGCGCGATTGTGAGAATACCCTTGCCGATCACTTTTCCTGCTTGATCCCCACCTTCGTGCAGGGTTACGAAGAGAGTGGTCGTGTCGTGCCAGAGATCGAAGCCGGGCCCATCGTGGACGATTTTGATGCCCTCGAAGTAATATTTTTTGCCTTCCTCAGAGTTCAGCACCATCCGGTACCGCATCAGGCGCGTGTCCACGCTCTCGGGATCAGTCACAAACAAGTTGAACTGCCCGTTGCTTACTTCCAGAGGTTTGGGGGAGAGAACAGGTGCGCTCACCGTGCCAACCATCCTCCCCGGGTGGCTCGGATCGGAAATCATCTGCTCAACGTCTTCTAAAACGATAGTCAGAGTAAATTCAAACGGCGAGTTGTCATCGCGGCCTTGGTCGGCGGCCACTTGAAAATCGTCGAAGACTTTGGTGGATGCATAACCTCGCATGGTTTCCGTGAAGCGAACCCCGGGGCGAGGTCCCTGCTGGGGACGCTGCGGTTGCGCCGGGAGCGAATAGTCGATAATCCAGCCACGATCCTTCGCGATCAGCGCGGCGCATCGTTCTGCCAACCCGGAGATGGTAAGCAGCGGATTGACTCCGAGTGAGCAAGGAACAATCGATCCGTCGGACACGTAGAGATTGTCGTAAACGGAATCGCCGTTGCCTGCTGAGAATACCTGCCCCTTGTGATTGACGACCCCTTGTGTGGCCTCTTGCCCCATGATGCACCCACCCAACGGGTGCACCGAGATCAGGTTGTGATGCAGCAATGCCGTCCAGGTAGGATTTTCGACGTACTCGCCGGCCAATGGCACGGTCGCCGCCGCGAGACGGGCATTCGCAGTCTTGAAAACTTGTTGATCGCCGACCCCTGGCCACTCAATCCGCAACTGATCGTCCTTAAGAAGGATGCGGCCAGCTTCATCGTCATGGGCCATCACGAGATAGGTCTGCGTGTTGCGAACCGCCCCATGATAGGGGCCCAAGACCAAGCTTTCAGCCTCGCGAAGCTTCGATTTGACCCAATCCAGCGGGCCAATGTGGGCCGGCCTTCCGACCAGAGCGGCGGCTGCGGAGAACGCGGCGGGAAGAAGACTGGCCAACGGGCCAGGCACCGAGCCATCCTCAATCACCATGCCCTCACGCACGTTGGGCGCGTCGCACGCGTCGCGCATGTCGATGATCCCGGTAATGCACGGACCGACGGGCGGCCTCCCCTCCTTGGGGTGATGGCCAAAACCGACCCCATCCATTGGCCGATCGCAGTTATAACCGAATCCGAGAACATCGCCATTTCCCGAAAAGTTATGGCCCAGTCGACCAGAAAGCGGCAAACCCTTGGCCGCCGAGCGCAACAGTATTTCAGTCGAGCCAAGAGTACCCGCGGCCAATAGAACGAGATCTGCCCGGACGAAGAGGGTGGGCGCATCAAATACTTCCCGGCCTTCCTCGATCAGATCAAAATGGACAAGCCATTGATCATCCTTGCGCTCCAAGAACCTGACAGCAGTCTGGGTGTAAATTTCTGCACCATGGTTCGCCGCGTCCGGAAGATAATTCATCAGGGTCGTGTTCTTCGCAAGGTGGTTGCAACCGGATACGCAGTCGCCGCAGAGGATGCATGCTTTCTGCTCCACCCCCACGTGGTTTATCCCGTCCTGAAAGTTGACATTGATCGGAGGAGCATAGAACTTGCCCGGCAGCGACGCCGCGGACTCTCTCAGCGCTTCGAGCTTGTTGAGCTTCGGCCCGGCATATGGCAGTGGTTTCAGCATCTCCACAGCAAGGCGGTAGCCTTCGTCCAGCGCATGAGGGTCGGACCTGAACTCCTCAGGCCAACGCGCGTCTTCGAAGACGCGGGGGTCAGCCTTGAGCGCGACGTTTGCATTCACCAGCGACGTGCCACCTAATCCACATCCCACAAATACATTGATGTCGGGATTGATATGAAAGTCATACAATCCCGTGTGAGAACCGATGTGACCAACGGGTGTATGCGCTTGCATTTCAAGAGTCGCTTGCTCAAGGCGCTTAGGATAGTCGCCAGGGAGTATCTCGCGGCCCCGTTCAAGAAGGCAGACCTTCTGGCCTGCGCGCGCCAGACGTGAGGCCGCGATACCGCCGCCATAACCGGAACCGACGACAACAACTGCATAATGTTCATTTATTTCTTCAATCGGGCGTGATATCCGATTCATACAAGCACCTCGCGCTTCAACGCATTTTGGGCGGTAACGAGCTACGGAGATCGAAACGCCTGCGATCCTGAAACCAGCGGACTTTTGTCCGGTTTAGACGATAAGTATTCCAGTGCGCCGCTCCCATTCGGTGTAAATGTCTCGGTCAGCAGGAGATTGTTATCCACAATGTCGTGGTACTCAATGGTCAGGCTGGTTCCTTCGAAAAGAAGAACGAGGTGGCCGTTGTAGCCAACCTTGGTGCCCGGATCCTGATTGTCGATTTCGTGTTCTCTGGGGTCGTACAAAAGTATTCGCTTGTCCGGTTGACACAGGGTGGTAACTTCAACTGGCATGCCTCCATGGCCCACACAACGCGGATAGGCAGTGAGGGACTGCGCAATTGTCTGCTTGTTGTAGATGGTCAGTCGATGCTCGTGACCATACAACCAGACGAATTCCTGCCCATCCAGGAATGCCGAATCAGCTAACTGCTTCGCCGGCTTGCGAAATGCGTGTTCAAAGGAACTGATTGGCTGATGGTGCGTGAGCACAAGGACCGGCTTCTTCAGATTGCCCTTGGGCTGCAAGGTGCTCACCGCCTGATTCAACCAAGCCAGCATCTTGTCATCAAATCTTGCATCGACATTGAAAAATGGAATGCGGTTGACGCCCGGTATTGCGGTAAACGCCGGTATCCCACCGGAATGGTAGCCGGTATCGAGTCCAAGGATTATCCAATGTCCTGCGTCGAGACAAAAGTAGCTCGCGCTTTGCGGTTGCTTCACCGTGGCGTCGGAATTCAACAAGCCCAGGATCGGAAGGAATTCGCTGAAGTAACCCTGGCCGCCCGAATACATCTCATGATTGCCCATGAGGGCGAAGCTTGCGCTGGAACCCAGGGGCCAACAGACGCCTGAATAACTGTTGGTTTGCCTGCCTCTGCAGTTTTCGTCGATCTCCTGCTTTTCCCCCATGTAGTACACATCACCGAGGTGGAGGGTGCAGTGAGGCGCGCAAGCCTTGATGTTCTCCGCTACCGTCTCCGCTTCCAGCGTGCCGGTACCCCAATCGGCTGCGACGGCAATGCGCAATGGGCCGCCGCCTGGTGGCGAGGGGATAGGGAAGATGCCTGTCTGTCCGGTGGGATATGTCTCATACGGAGCGTTCTTGTGAGCCAGATTCCGGAGGTAGGGAACGAGCCACTTCCAGATCCGAATGAACGCAATCAAACGCGGGTACTTCCAATCGGGCGGCGCCTGGGACGCGGCCCATTGATACTGGGCCATCAAGGCACTGCGACCTATCACGGGGATATTGCTGAGCCTAGCGATATGCCGCGACTTAGTTCCAGTGACGCGAAACGTCGGGGGACTTGACAGGTTGACTTGAGTATTTGGAGGGATAGGCAAGCCGGACGCTCTCTTTCCAACCGGGCGCATCTGCCGGTTAATTGCTCAGCATTTGGGCGACTTGGGCAGATACCAATGTACAGGATTCCGGGTTCGCAGGGCGCAGAGACCCTCCGTGAAGTCGTGGGGGAAATATCCCTCCTATGCCCAGATGTTCCGGGACTGCGAAACGCGTGTAGTCGATTTTGTGTCGCTCAAAATACCAAGAGCTACAAGGATCAATATGGGGCGAGTGGTTGGCAGTACATTGTTCCGCCAAAATCACCTATTTCCACCGAAATTCAGCGAGTTTCCATAAGCGGGATGCGCGGCGTCTCCTGCGTCTCGCACTCGGGCGCGGCGGTGATCCGCTGGCTGCTTGCCGTTGCCGGCATCGAGAGTGGGTGAGATGGCCCTGAGTGCCCCGCTACAACTTATGTGGCAGGCAAGACGCCGAGAAAAGGCTGGCCTCTTTTGAAATCGCGCATAAGCTGGGATGGCGCAATGACTGTTGTCCTGTATCGCTGAAAGATTCGATTGCCTGCCTTGCTTTATCACGATTGTGGAGTGTTTATGCCACAGAATCATACGCGCGCTTTTTTTCTGGGTATTTCTTTCTGGGGATTCCTCGCCGCAACCCTTTCCCTATTCCTTACCGGCTGCGGATCCGGTTTTGACAAGGGCTATGCGTCCTATATCTCCGCCCCGAGCAATGTTGTCCGGGCGGGGCAATCGCTGCAGCTGACGACTGAGTCGACGGTCACCGGATCGCCTGTGCAGTTCTGGGTCAACGGCGTGCTGGGAGGCGATGCAGAGGTCGGGACGATCAGCGGCAACGGCCTCTATACTGCCCCGGCGATTACTCCATCGCCGAACAATGTGGTGACGATCACTGCCCTAGCGACGGCGTTCCCGAACGACACGCCCGGCTTGGTGACGGTCAGCGTGCTAAACCCGATCCCCGTCATCGGCTCGGTCACGCCCTCAGGATTTACGGAGGGGACGACGACCGTGACGGTCAGCGGGACGCAGTTTGTCTATGGCGCGCAGATTTTCTGGAACGGCGTCGCGGTGCCGACGACCTTTGTGTCGGACACTGAGCTGGCGGCGGCGATTGCCGCGCCCAACCCGGGGACGTATCCGCTGATGGTCGGCAACCCCGGGCCGGGGGCGGCGAATTCGGGTGTCGTCTCCGAGGTGGTGGGCCCGGGGCAGGTGGTGCTGACGCTCGAGACCAATGGCGGCACCAGCGTGCGCGTGACCAACAGCCTCAGCGTTGCGATCAACGTAAGCGGCACCAACAATACCGGCGTGACCTGGTTGATTAATGGCGCGGCGTCCGGCAATGCGCAGATTGGGACGATCATCGCGAATCCGGATGGCAGCGTGACGTATACCGCGCCGGCGGTGGTGCCGACGCCCAGCAACATTGTGCAGCTGACCGCGGTGAGCGTGGACAATCCGGCGGTATCGATCCGTCAGAACATCGCGGTGATGAACCCGATCCCGGTCCTCGCGGCGGCGACGCCGATGGCGTTCAACCCCGGTCCGGCAACGGTGGTTGTTACCGGCAGCAACTTCATCAACGGGGCGCAGGTGCTGGTGAATGGCACGCCGGCGCCGACGACCTTCAACAGCGGAGGGCAGCTGACGGCCAGCGTTAATGCGGCCAACCCCGGCGATCTCGACTTGCAGGTGCTGAATCCAGGGCCTGGGCCGGCGGCTTCGGCGGACCTGATCGCCCTGGTCAACGGCAATCCGCCGACGCTGGTGCCGTCGCCTCAGGACGCCTCGCGATTCCTGGCGCAAGCGACCTTCGGCGCGACCGACGGGGACATTCGCAACCTCTCGCAGATCGGCTTTACGGCGTGGCTGAATCAGCAGGTCAGCATTCCGCCGACCTTGCATGAACCGGCCGTGGAGCAATCCCTGATCCTGAACAATCCGGCGTGCAATGTGGGCGACGTGACGTGCAACGCGGCGCTGTTTGTGCAGAACGCTTCGGATGAGGGCTATCTGCAGCAGAGCTTCTGGCAGCAGGCGCTGACGGGAAGCGACCAACTGCGGCAGCGGGTGAAGTATGCGCTCACCGAGCTGATGGTGATCTCCAGCACGAACCCCGCTGTGCAGAACATGCCGCGCGGGATGGCGAACTACCTGGACGTGCTGGGAGCAGACGCGTTCGGCAACTTCCGGCAGCTCCTGCAGGACGTAACGCTGAACCCGATGATGGGGCAGTTCCTCTCGGTGCAGGGGAACGACAAGGGCGACTCCACGCGCGACCCGGACGAAAACTACGCGCGCGAGGTGATGCAGCTGTTCACCATTGGGCTCTATCAACTCAACCCGGACGGCACGCAGGTGCTGGATGCGAGCGGAAATGCGATTCCGACGTACTCCAACAACGACGTGATGGGGCTGGCGAAGGTGTTTACGGGGTTCAGCTGGAACGTGCCGGGCAACACGAGCGACACGGCGTGGTCGAACTGCTGCATGTATGTGGGCACGGGGTTTGGCGAGGACATCCTGCCGATGCAGAGTTACCCCAACCACCACTCGACGGACGAGAAGGACTTCCTTGGGGTGACGATCCCGGCCTCGACGAATCCCGATCCCGCCGGCGACCTGAAGATTGCGCTGGACACGCTGTTCAACCATCCGAACACGCCGCCGTTCGTCTGCAAGCAACTGATCCTGCATCTGGTGACGAGCAATCCGAGCCCGGCGTATGTGGCACGCGTAGCGGCGGTGTTTCAGAACGACGGCACGGGGGTGCGCGGCAACATGCAGGCGGTGATCCAGGCGATCCTGCTGGACACCGAGGCGCGCAACTCATCCGCGGCGGCGGCCAACCCGCAGTACGGCAAGGTGCGGGAGGCGCTGATCCGCTACGCGGAGTGGGCGCGCGCGTTTACGGCGCAGTCGCGCAACGGCTCCTTCAACCTGGGGAGCACGGAGGACCCGATCTTTGCGCTGGGGGAGATGTCGCTGCGGTCGCCTACGGTCTTCAACTGGTTTGCGCCGGGGTATGTGCCGCCAGCGACGAGCATCTCGGCGGCTGGACTGGTGGCGCCGGAGATGGAGATGACCGATGTCTCGACCGTGGTTGGCTACCTGAACTACATGCAGAGCGCGATCGGGGCGAATGCGGCGGGCGGCCCGGATGTTTTCTCGAGCTATTCGGCGGAGCTGGCGCTGGCGGCAACGCCGGACCAGTTGCTCGACCGCATCAACCTGCTTCTGATGGCGGGCGAGATGGACAGCACATTGCAGAGCGAGATTCTTTCGGCTGTCAACTCGATCGCGGTCCCAACGAGCGGCCAGGCCGCGATCAACGCGGCGCTGCTGGCACGGGTGGAGACGGCAATTTATCTGACGATGGCGTCGCCATCCTACGCGGCACAGTTCTAACGGAGTACACATGACGAACAAATGCGAACATTCCCGGCGGCAATTCCTACGATCGGCTTCGATGGCGTCGATGGCAGGACTGACGGTCAGTCCTTTTATGCTGGAACTCAACTCTGTGGTCGCGATGGCGCAGCAGAGCACGCCATCCGACTACAAGGCGCTGGTCTGCGTCTTTCTGTCGGGCGGCAACGACGGGCACGGGACAGTGATCGCGACCGACCCGGCGTCGTTCAGTGCGTTCACCACGGCGCGCTCCGGGGCGCCGGGGCTGGCGTACAACCAAAGCGCGCTTCTGCCCATCGCGCCGATGACTCCGCAGAGCGGCCGCAGCTTTGCGCTGAATCCCTACCTGACCGGGGTGTGGAACCTGTTCAACGCGGGACGCGCGGCGATCATCGCCAACACGGGGACGCTGATCGCTCCCACCACCAAGGCGCAGATCCAGGCCAACTCGGTCCCGCTGCCGGCCTCGCTCTATTCGCACTTCGACCAGACGGCGGCGTGGCAGGCCATTACCGCCGATGGGGGCAGCGCAGTCCACACCGGCTGGGGCGGCGCGATGGCGGACCTGATCGCTAGCATGAACACCAACTCGGCCTTCACCTGCATCTCTACCGCGGGGATCGCCCTGTTTCTTTCGGGGCAGACTTCGTATCAGCTTAACGTTACCTCGGCCGGGCCGATCCCCATCTCCGGGCTGGCGCAGCCGTTGTTCGGTCAGCAGGCTGGATCGAACGCGCTGGCGTCGATTCTGACGAACAGCGAAGCGAACCTGTTTGCCAAGGAGTATGAGGTGGTGGTCAATCGTTCGACCGCGGCCCAGGCTGCGCTGGCGACTTCGATGCTGACGGCCGGAGTGGGTGGCGTGCCGAACCCGCCGCAGTACCTCGATCCCATCACCAATATGCTGACCAACAACCCGTTTGCCGTCTCAATGCAGACGGTGGCGCGGATCATCGGCGGGCGAAGCGGGCTCGGGGTTAGCCGGCAGATCTTCTATGTGGTGCTGGGCGGCTTCGACACGCACGACAACCAGGCGCCACAGATTGCGCGGCTCCTAACCCAGCTCGGGTCGGGACTGGAGTACTTCGATGCAATGATGACCGCGGTGGGCATGAACGACCAGGTGACGACCTTCACCGCGTCCGACTTTGGCCGCACCCTGACGGCCAACAGCGACGGCACCGACCACGGCTGGGGCAGTCACCACATTGTGACGGGAGGGGCGGTGAAGGGGCAGGACATGTACGGCCAGTATCCCGTGATCGGGTCAAACCAGGCCAACGACACGGGCGCGGGGCGGTTGATCCCCACCACCTCCGTCGAACAGTATGCGGGGACGCTGGCCCGCTGGTTTGGGCTCTCGGACAGCCAGATCAAAGAGGTCTTTCCCAACTTCGCCAACTTTGGCACAAGCCCCTACATGGGATTCATGGGATGAACATGGCTCATGCGCATCCACGGCCTCGCCGTCCAGGAAAGACCTCGCCGATCGCGGGCATTCTCGCGTTGATCTGCCTAATGGGCGTTGCCCGCATGCCTGCCCATGGCCAGGCGGAGCCGACCGCGACCCGATCGGGAGACCTGCAGATTGGCGGCACGTACCAGGACGCAGACTCGGACTACGCCCCGGAGCGCTTTCGGGGATTCGGCTTCTACTCCGGCTTCGACTTCCGATATCACCTTGGCCTTGAGTCGGAGTTTCACCAGCTTGACGGCTCCAATACCTCCCAGAACGTCTACGAACGCTCCTATGAGGTTGGGCCTCGATACGTGCTGCACCACGGCCGGTTTGCGCCTTACGCCAAGGTGATGTACGGCCGGGGCGTGTTCAACTTTCCCCCGGTGGGCGGCGGGTCCGGCCCCAAGTTGCGGGCGAACCTGGCCTACAACATCGGGGCCATCGGCGTGGGAGTGGATTGCCGCGTCAGCCGTTCCGTGACGCTGAGGGCGGCGTTCGAATACCAGCAATGGATGGGATTTCCGCCTCATGGCCTGACGCCGAAGATCGTGGACCTTGGCGCTGCCTACCACTTCCACTAGGCCGCTCGGCAACCTGGGTCCGCGCGTGGGCTTTGACTGAGCCGGTGCGGGTGCCGGAAATTTGCCGTGGAATCCACTTCACAATCGCGAACCCGACGCCGATAATGGTTCAGCGCCGAACAAGCTGATGCGAGGCTTGTTGCGGCCAGCCTCCCCGCAGCCAGGAGTCAGCAGATGAACAACCGGTTGGGCGGGCTTGCGGCCATTGCTTCGGGTTTGAGCTTCGGGCTCTGCCAGGTGCTGGGCGACACTTCCGCCTACGCGGGGGCGCAGCAGACGGCGACTCTGCCGGGCGCAGCGACTCTGCCGGGCGCAGCGACTCTGCCGGGCGCGACGGCCCCTGCGCCAACGCAGACGCCGCCCCCGCAAGCTTTGACCGCCGCCGACTACGAGAACTCGGTCAAGCCGCTGATCCAGCAGAACTGCATCGGGTGCCACAATCCCGTAAAGCTGAAGGGAGATCTGGACCTTCAGCAGTTCCTTACCAAGTCCACCGACGACGCGCTGAAGAACCGCGACGTTTTCGAGTTGGTGATCCAGAAGCTGCGCGCCGGCGAGATGCCGCCGGAGGGAAGGCCGAGGCCGCCCTCGCAGCAGATCGCCGCGGCGACGGCCTGGATCGAGCAGCAGTATGCGATCCTGGACGCGAAGGCGCCACTGAACCCCGGCCACGCGACCGCCCACCGGCTGAATCGCTATGAGTACAACAACACAGTGCGCGACCTTCTGGACGTGAATCTTCGCTTCGCCGACGACTTCCCGCCCGATCCCTACGGCTACGGATTCGACAACATCGGCGACGTTCTGTCGCTCTCCCCGATGCTGACGGAGAAGTATATGAAGGCCGCGGAGCAGGTGGCGCAGGCGGCGATTCCGCTGGGGCCGCAGAAGTCGGTGTCGGCGGAGTACGAGCCGGAGAAGATGGGGCAGCGCCAGCAGGCGGATGTCGAGATCACCCACGATTTTCCCGCCGACGGCGTCTACACCCTGCGCTTCCAGTGGACGGAGGGCGTGGCCAAAGGCGTGGTGATGACCGGCCACTTCTACCTCGACGGGGTCGAGGTCTCGCGCCAGCCGATGGTGATGAAGCCCAACCAGGAGACGGCGCTGGTGGCCCACGATATCCAGGTCTCGCAGGGACCGCACGTCTTTGAAGGTTTCATGGAGGTCGCGCCGGACTCGCAGCAGCCGGCGCCGGTGAAGGGCACGCTGCCGATGCTGAAGCTATTGCAGATCATCGGCCCGACCAAGGCGACGCCCCCGCACGAGACCGCGAGTTACAAACGCATCTTCTTCGACGGACCGCCGGCCAAGGCGCACGAGGACGCGTACAACCGCGAGATCATCGCGAGGCTGGCCCACCGCGCCTATCGCCGGCCGGTGACCAAGGCTGAGGTCGATCGACTGGTGCGCCTAAGCAAGCTGGTGCGCAGCCACGGCGGATCGTTCGAAGAGGGGATCCAGGTTGCGCTGGAGGCCATCCTGATGTCGCCGGACTTCCTTTTCCGCATCGAGCAGGACCCTCCGGCGGGCGGCGCGCACCGGATTAGCGATATCGAGCTGGCGTCGCGGCTCTCCTACTTCCTGTGGAGCTCGATGCCGGACGACGAGCTGTTGTCGCTGGCCGAGAAGCAGCAGCTGCACTCGCCGGAGGTGTTGCACGCACAGGTAAAGCGCATGCTGGCCGACCCCAAGGCGCACTCGCTGGCCACCAACTTCGCCGGCCAGTGGCTGCAGACGCGCAATTTGCAGTTCCAGAAGCCGGACCGCAAGACCTTCCACGACTACGGTCCGCAGCTGGAAGACGCGATGCGCACAGAGACGGAGATGTTCTTCCAGGCCATCGTCAGCGAAGACCGCAGCATTCTGGATTTTCTTGACGGCAAGTTCACCTTCATCAACGAACGCCTGGCTACGCTGTATGGCATCCCCAATGTGCAGGGGCGCGAGTTTCGCCGGGTCTCGCTGGACGGGACGCAGCGCAGCGGGGTGATCACCCAGGCCAGCGTGCTGACTGCGTCGTCGTATCCCACGCGGACGTCGCCGGTGATCCGCGGCAAGTGGGTGCTGGAGAATATCCTGAACGCGCCGCCGCCCGCTCCGCCGGCCAATGTTCCGGCGCTCGACATTAAGGATGTGGGCACCGCGGCCTCGGTGCGGGAGCGGCTGGAGGCGCACCGCGCCAATCCTGCCTGCTCCGCGTGCCACAGTAAGATGGACCCGCTGGGCTTCGCGCTGGAGAACTACGACGGCATTGGCCGCTGGCGCGAGGCGGACGGCCAGATTCCGATCGACGCGAAGGGGCAGCTGCCCGATGGCACCACGTTCAACGGCGCGCTGGAGCTGAAGGTGCTGCTGCGGGCGAAGTCGGGGCAGTTTGTGCGGGGCTTTACGGAAAAAATGCTTACCTATGGCCTTGGCCGTGGACTAGAATCCTATGACAAACGGGCGATAGAGAAGATCGCCACCCAGGCCGAGGCGAACGGAGACCGGTTCTCCGAGGTGATCGACGGGATCGTGGACAGCGCCCCATTCCAGATGAGGCAACGCGAGGTCCCGAAGGTTGACACGAATCAAAAGGCGAATGTGACCGGACCGGCTTCCGTCCACGGACCGAACGGAGAGTAGGCGACCATGAGGCAGCTATCCCGCAGAACGTTGTTGCGAGGCGCAGGCACCGCCATCGCGTTGCCGTTCCTTGATGCGATGGTGCCCGCATTTGCCAGGACCACGCCGAACTCGCCGCTGCGCATGATGTATGTGTACGCGCCCACGGGGATCATGCCCCAAGCCTGGCTGCCCCCTACCACCGGCGCGGACTTCGAGTACCAGCGGGTGATGAAGCCGCTGGAGAAGTTCCGCAAGGACGTCCTTGTGATGTCCGGCCTGAGCCAGCACGACGTGGGCATCGGCGGGCCCGACGGTCCCGGCGACCACGCGCGCGCCGTCGGCACTTACCTCACCGGCCACCGTATACGCAAGACCCAGGGAGCGGACATTGAGGCAGGCGTCTCCGTCGACCAGCTCGCTGCCCGCGCCTTCGCCGGCAAGACCCGCATCCCGTCGCTCGAAGTCACCTGCGAGGACAACTATGCAGTGGGCGCCTGCGACTCCTACTCCTGCGCCTATCAGACGCTTGCCTTTAAATCGGCCACCGAACCGCTGCCTCCCGAGGCCAACCCGCGCCTGCTGTTCGAGCGGATGTTTGGCCAGCTCGACATCAGCGCCGACCCGGTACAGCGCAGGAACCAGCAGTTGTACCGGACGAGCATCCTCGACCTAGCCATGGAGGACACGCGGAGCCTGAAACGGGACCTGGGCGCCACCGACAACCGCAAGCTGGACGAATATCTCACCTCGGTACGGGAGATGGAGACCCGGGTTCAATCGTCCGCCAATGACGCCAACGAGATTCCCGCGGGGGTTGAAAAGCCATTGGGCATCCCGTTCGATTACGCGGAGCACGCGCGGTTGATGTTCGACCTGATTGCCATCGCGTTCCAGACCGACACTACCCGGGTTGCGACCTTATTGATGGCCCGCGAGGGCGGCGTCCGCACCTACCCCGAGATCGGCGTGCCCGAGGCCCACCACCCCATCTCCCACCACGGCGGCGACCCTGTGCTGATCGAGAAGCTGATCAAGATCCAGACGTACCACATGCAGCAGTTTGCCTACTTCGTCGAGAAGCTCAAGGGCATCCAGGAAGGCTCGGGCTCCCTGCTCGACCACAGCGCCATCGTCTACGGCGCGGGGCTGGCCGACCCCAATCGCCACGACCACGACCACTGCCCCACCCTGTTGGCGGGCAACGCCGGTGGCAGGATCAAGACCGGCCAGCACATCGCCTACAAGGACGGCACGCCGCTGAGCGATCTGCATATCACGCTGCTGGATACGATCGGGGTGCCGACCGACAAGCTGGGCAACTCCGACGGCAAGCTCGATTTCCTGGCGGGCATCTCGTAAGGCCGTACTGATGCCAACCGGGTGTGCCGAGCCGCAGTGAAGGGTACGATGGCGCGGTGGCTGGCGTGGCAGACAGGGCCCAATCCCGGCGAAGCTGGCGGGATTACTACTTCTGGCCGGGATCCAGGATGCGCCAGGCGGCGCCGACGACCATCGGGCCGTAGACCTTCCCGATGCGCTCCTTGATGGCGGCGATCTCCTCGACCGAGAGCGTGACGTCGCTGTTCCTGTAGACCTTCCTGGCCAGCTCGTCCAGCTTGAACTTGTCCGCGCCGCTGCTCTTGAGGTCGTCCGGGGTCTGCGATTCGAGCGCGTTCACCGCGGCATCGCCCAGGGTCAACGGGGCGGTCGTCCGGGCGTCTCCGTTCTGCAACGGCTTTCCGTCGATCCCGACCAGGACCTGGGTGAAGTCGAAGTGGCGCGGGGCCGATTGAGCTGAAGCGAACGCGCCCATCATCAGTACGAGGATGCCTAAGTTTTTCATTGTTTCTCTCTTCCCCCTGGGCTAGAACGAGCTAAGCGCCACGCGCTTCCAGGTGTTGGCGGCGACGCATGCGTAGTGGTAGTTGGTGTCGTCGGTAAACTGGCCCGCGGTGCAGGACGCGGAGGAGCTGGACGGCGTGGTCGGGGTCTCGGTAAACATGCCCGACATATTGAGAAAACTGAAGCCGTCGAATGCCAGGGTGCCCGACTGCGTGTTGATCCCGCCGCCCAGATCGACGGCGTAGCTGACGCCACTGGCCACGTTGGCATCGAATCCCACGGCAACATCGTTTGTCTCCGACCCGCCCATAAAATGGCAGGAGGCCATACCGAGGCAAACGTCGCCGTAGCCACTGGAGACACTCGCGTATTGCGAGATGATGACGTTATCGCTGCCGGTCGTGAGGGACCCGCCGTCCATGGCGACGAAGTTGTTGGAGACGGTGGTTGCGCGAAGTTGCTGCGAGTTCAGGAAGACGTTATAGGAGCCGGTCATGATGCCTTCGCCCTCGCTCGACGTACCGCATGTCATAGAGCCGATGCAGGTGTCGAACGTCCCACTCGTGATGCTGGCCCCAGCCATTGCGCCGAGCGCGGTGTTGTATTGTCCCCCGGTGCCGCCGCCCATCCCTAAGCTGGAGAAGACCTCGAAGCCGACCCCGGTGTTGTAGGCGGAGGCAAAGCCGCCGGGAAAGCTTCCGCCTGCGCCGGCGCCCACGATGGTGTCGTACATTGACGTGAAGTAGCCGGTGGAGGCCCACGCGTTGTAGCCCAGGATGGTGTCCGCGCTGCTGCGACTGATGCCGTTGGCGACGTGATTGCCCACCATGGTGTCTTCGCCGCTGGTGACGTCGCTGACGCCCGCCTTCTGCCCGATCATCACCGAATCGATGGTGCCGTTGTTGGTGATTCCGGCGCCGGCCAGCGATCCGATCAGAACGACCACGGAATCTTCTGGAGTCGTTCCCGAGCAACACCCGGTGAGCGAGTAGCCCGCCTCCTGGCCGATGATTACGTCCTCTCGCGCGCTGGTTGCGTTGGGCGCGGCCTTGTAGCCAATGATGACGCTGTCCTCCCCGCCGTAACCCGAGCCGAGCGCCAGGTGCGAACCGGCGCCCACTCCCATGACCACGTTATTCGGACCGGGAGCGCTGGGATTGGCGCTCGAGAGATACATGCTGGTCCCGGAGGCATCGACCAGAGAGCTTGCGATCATTTGCTGGGTGGCCAGCGTCCCGGCCGTGGAGGAGACGGCCCACACCAGCCCGGGGTAGGAGAGGCTGCCGGTGAGCTGGATCCCGCCGGGCGGGCCGGCCGGCCCCTGCGGCCCGGGAGGACCTTGCGGGCCGGCGGCGCCGCCTGGGCCCTGAGGTCCCGCGGACCCCGGGTCGATGAGGTCTATATCCAGCAGCGCGGCGTGGGAGGTCTGCTCATTCTCCTTGCTGTTGAACTGCACCACGGCGGTATCCGCCGAAAGGGCGAATCCATAGTTCGCCGCCGGGTTGTTGAGCCAGTTCTGTACCAGCGGGGTCACGTCCACCGCTACGAACGTGCCTGCCTGGCTGACGGAGAGTTCGGCGCCCGTGGCGCCGAGGGAAGGCCTGGTGCCGTAGGTCACGGAGTACTCGCCCCACGCCCCCATGGCGGGGGCGATCTCCACCACTCCCGGCGTGGTCACGCGGTCGACATACAGCTGCAGCACGGCGCGCGACAGGTTGGACGCGGTCACTCCCGCCGGCAGAAGCGACAGATCGAACTTGAGGAGCGTCGTGGAACCATGCCCGACGTCCAGATAGGCCAAGGTACCCTGATTGGCATCGGGCGCGGCGCTGCTTACCTCGACGTCGGCCACCAGAATCGCCTCAGCGCCGTGCGCGGACAAGCTGCCCATTGAGATCCAAATTGCCAACATCGCGCCCAGGCAGAGACACGAACCCCGCCGTAGAGGCAGCCGTGGAAGACACCCGACCCTCTCCATTCAACCCCCAGATTTTAGGAAACCCTTGCTGCCGGCGCAGCGACCAGCCGTTTCGAATCCCACCCTGCCAACGATCCCTGCTCGACTGCTCACGCCTTTACCGGATGTGTTTTGACTTTTTGTCTTTTACTGCGGACAGACCGGAGAATAGCCAAGTATTGAGCGCGGGTCGGCTGAAATCAAGCGCAAACCTTCCCCCGTCTATTGCGAAAACAGGTTCATCCCGGCGCTTGCCTTCCTGGGCGTGCGGCTTGCAGGACACGCTAAGCTAAAGGTCCGGCCAGACCAGCTCCGCCGTCCAGCATTGCTCTGGCCAAACGGATTCAACACGGCGATTGTCTGGGTCGATCGAGCCGGGGCTAACCCAAGAGTAACAAGAGTAACCTGCTGATTTCTCTGGACAAAGGGGCGGGCTTTCCTGTACATCTTATGTACTCCCCCGAAGAAAGTCGAAGTTGTGCTACCGCCAGAGAGGGCCATCTCTATGCCACAGCCGGACATCCACGCGAAGGACACAAGCCCCTTTGCAGTTGCCTCTAACTTATTGAAGGGCAAGCGTTTGGGCTATATGCTCAAACACCCCGTCTCGTCCGTAGCCGATCTCGCGGCAGACCCCCTCCAGACCTGGATGCTGATTCAGGACGAGTACGCGGCCGGGCGGGAGCGAGTGGGTCCGCATCTCTGCAAGTATGAACCCAACGCCGATTGGGAGCGGCAGGTCCATCGGTTGATGGGCGTTCCCTCGCCTTGCGGGGCGGATGCTGAGTTCTGGGCGCTATGGCCCAGGGTCATCGCGGAGCTCGAAGAGAAGGGGATTTGTCCGGGACCGGAGAGTTTCCTCGCGTGGAACGACGGCGACGCGGGCCTGGTGCGCGCGATCTATTGTATGGTCCGCCACATGAGGCCCAAGAAGATCGTCGAGACGGGCGTGGGTCATGGGGTGACTTCGCGCTTTATTCTGGAGGCGCTTAAGTTGAATGGAGAAGGCGCTCTGTGGAGCATCGATCTGCCTCCCATGAACCGGGAGTGGCGCTCCCAGGTCGGCATGGCGGTGGGCAAGGGGCACGAGGACCGGTGGACGCTGATCCATGGTTCGAGCCGGCGCCGGCTGCCCAAGTTGCTCTCCGATCTGGGCGAGATCGATCTGTTCATCCACGACAGCCTGCACACGGAACGCAATGTGCGCTTCGAGATGGATAGCGCCTGGGCGGCCCTGGGGCCAAACGGAGCATTGGTCGTGGACGACGTCGATGCCAATCACGGCTTCGAGTTGTTCACGAAGGAGTTCGCCGGTCATCCGTCCGTCCTCGGCGAGGCGGAGCCACTGCGCCCTGACCTGCGGCGCTTCAACCAAAGAGGACTGTTCGGGGTGATACTGAAGCAGCCAGCGAAGTTTGCACCTGCGAAGGCAGTGACGGCTTACCCGACGGCCAAGGCGGGTTGAGCCGACCGACGCTGCGAACCGCCGCATCTCGACCATGTAATTAGACCGCGCGCCGGCACCGGCCGGGCCTCGCATGCTCGAAAGACCTCTCGGCGCCAACGGACCCGGATGGCCGCTGCGGGCCGTCCCCTCGTAGATCAATCGGTGGCTGGCGACCGGCAGTTGCGGGTTATGATGGAGCGCGGCGGAAGCGGGGATCCCGGTGCACAGCAGGAAGGCGCAGGGATGACTCGGATTGCCGGAAGTGCGCGGCTGCTCGCGGCGTTTGCGGCGATGACGCTGGTGGGAGCGGGGCGCAGAGCGCGCGGAGCACGGTGCAGATCGTGGTGCAGGTGGTCGATGGAAGCACGGGCGACCCCGTGCGCGACCGGCATCTGACGGTCTACGCGGGAGATTCTCCGGATGCGGCTGTGCAAGGGAAGATGCATCTCCAGGCGTTCACCAACAAAGACGGCCGCGCGCTGCTGAAGGCGCCGGCAGGGGCAAGGTGGATCCAGGTGTGGCCGGACGAGAACGTCTGGGCGCTCTGCCAGGCCGAGGCGAAGACCAAGAGCTTCAGCGTGGATACGATTCTGTCGACCGGGCTGCAGGCGCCCAACATGTGCGGTTCGCTGGCACGGAAGGTTGGGCCGGGAGAGCTCGTGATCTATGCGCGGCGGCCCACGCTGAGCGAGAAGCTTAAGCAATAGACAGCGGAAGAGTATTCGCCTCGCCTCGTGCGCTGTACTCGCATGGGGCGGTTGGATTATTGTGGCTTGCACGCAATTTTCCTGTTTCCTGGAGGTCCCATGAACCGGCGCGACTTCACCAAACTCTCCACCCTGGCTGCGGCGGCTGCGCGACTGCCGCAGGCTTTGGCCCAGACCGCGGCTGCGGTGCCCGCTCCAGTTGCCGTGCCGGGACAGAAGCCGATTGGCTATGCGTGTGTTGGCATCGGGGGAATCTCGACGGCGTTCATGGAGGCGTGCGCGACCTCGCCGAACATCAAATTTACCGGGCTGGTGACGGGGCATCCGGACACGAAGGGCGTGCAGTTCTCCGCGATGTACAACATCCCGAAGAGCAGCGTGTACACGTATGAGACCTTCGACCAGATCAAGGACAACCCCGACATCGACGTGATCTACATTGGCCTGCCCAACTCCATGCACTGCGAGTACACGGTGCGCGGCGCGGCGGCGGGCAAGCATGTTCTGTGCGAGAAGCCGATGGCCATCTCCAGCGCGGAGTGCCAGAAGATGATCGACGCATGCAAGGCGGCGGACCGCAAGCTGATGATCGCCTACCGCATGCAGTACGACCCCATCTGGCAGGCCGCGCGCGAGATTGTGCAGTCGGGCGCGCTGGGCAGGGTGCAGTCGCTGCGCGGAAGCATGCTGCAGTCGCAGGTGATGGGCTGGCGGCAGACCAAGCAGTACGGCGGCGGCGGACCCATGATGGACCTCGGAATCTATCCGCTGAACGGCATCCGCTACCTCATCCAGGAGGAGCCCGCCGAGTTTACCGCGGTGACGGCGACGCGCGATAAGGAAGACCCGCGATTCAAGGAGATGGAGCAGTCGATTGAGTGGACGATGAAGTTCCCTTCCGGGATCATTACTTCGTGCGGTTGCTCCTACGGGCAGTTCGGGCAGCAGACGGTGATGATCAGCGGCGACAAGGGATTCATCACGCTCACTCCGGCGTTCGGCGGCGGGGGGATCCATCTTTCCGGCAGCGCCGGAACCAACCACTTCGACCAGATCGGCACGGGCCGCGGCCACTTCCAACTGGGGCTGGAGGGCGAGCACATGGTCGCGTGCATCCGTAACAACACGCAGCCGAAGTCTCCGGGCGAAGAGGGCCTGAAGGACCTGATCGCGATTGAGTCGGTCTACAAGGCGGCGGGCACGCCCATCGCGTAGC
>JBEKDS010000026.1:0-51602 GCA_050014235.1 Acidobacteriaceae bacterium | reverse complement strand
AGGGCCCAATCATGCATACCTTCTGCGCCACCAGATTCGACGCCAGCAGAATCACCACAAACATTGTGGTCAACGCATCCAGATACTTATAACGGCGTACAACTGCGGGCATCGGCGAAAGGCCTTCCGGTATGAAAACGCGAATGTTTGTTCTCTTCCAGTATGCCGTCTGGGACGCCTGCAAAGCGAACCGCGCAGCCCCACTTCAAGACTCGACACATCCGCCGCCTCTGGCATACGCTGTTGCCCATGCTCAGAATCGACCGCCGCGCCTTCAATAAGCTCTCCGCCCTCGCCCTCGCCGGCTCCCGCATTCCCTCCTTCGCGCAGGCCCCAACTGCTGCGACTCAGCAGCCCGTCGGCTACGCCGCCATCGGCCTCGGCGCCATCTCCGACATCTTCATGCGCGCCTGCGCCAACTCCAAGACCGCAAAGATCACCGCCCTCGTCACCGGCCATCCCGACACCAAAGGCAAGAAGTACGCCGCCATGTACGGCATCCCCGAGACCTCCATCTACACCTACGAGACCTTCGACAAGATCGCCGACAATAAAACCGTCGACGCCGTCTACGTCGGCCTTCCCAACAGCATGCACCGCGACTACACCGTCCGCGCCGCGCGTGCCGGCAAGCACGTCTTCTGCGAGAAGCCCATGGCCATCTCCTCCGGCGAGTGCGAGTCCATGACCTCCGCCACACGCAACTCCAACCTGCTGCTGATGGTCGGCTACCGCATCCACTACGACCCCACCCACCTCGCCGCGGAGCGCATCGTCCAGTCCGGAGCCCTCGGCCAGCTCCAGGCCTTCGAGGGCGCGCTCGGCTACTCGACGCCGGCCGGCGTGTGGCGACTCACCAAAGCGCTCGGCGGCGGAGGCTCGCTGATGGACCTCGGCATCTACCC
Source organism: Acidobacteriaceae bacterium (assembly GCA_050014235.1). Taxonomy (GTDB): domain Bacteria; phylum Acidobacteriota; class Terriglobia; order Terriglobales; family Acidobacteriaceae; genus Edaphobacter. The sequence goes on along the minus strand of JBEKDS010000026.1, from coordinate 50,697 downwards.
GCTCAACGAAATCCGCTGGCTCGCCAACGAGGAGCCCTCCGAGTTCACCGCCGTCCCCTCCACCCGCGAAGTTCCCCTCCGGCATCGTCGCGTCCCTCACCTGCAGCTATGGCGAGAACATCCCCGGCTTCCTGCGCATCCACGGCGACAAGGGCTCGCTCCAGATCGACAACGCCTACTTCTACTCCGGCGCGCACCTCACCAACCTCGGCAGCGGCAAGCCCGTCGACCTCCTCAGCCAGCACGACCAGACCTTCCAGTTCCAGCTCGAAGCCGAACACTTCGCCGAATGCATCCGCACCGGCGCCACCCCCGACACCCCCGGCGAAGACGGCCTCAACGACCTCCTCGCCATCGAGTCCATCTACAAAGCCGCCGGCACCCCCATCGCTTGAATCTGAAATTGTCATCCTGAGAGCAGCGAAGGACCTGCTTCTGTTGTTACCCCGTGCCCCATTCATCGCAACGCGATGAGTGGGAAGTAGACAGATCATCTACTTCTTCGCCGGCGCCTTCAACCCCAGCTCCGCCATCACCATCTGCAGGTCCTTCCACGCCTCCACCTTCTGACGCGGATCGCGCAACAAGAACGCCGGATGGTACGTCACCGCCAGCTTCGCCCCGCGGCACGTATGCCAGCGCCCGCGCAACCCGCTCAGCGACTGCCTCACCCCCAGCAGATAGGTCGCCGCCGTCGACCCCAGCGCCACAATCACCTCCGGCTGCACCACATCGATCTGCCGCACCAGAAACTGCGAGCACGTATTCGCCTCCACCGGCTCCGGCACCCGGTTCCCCGGCGGCCTGCACTTCACGATATTCGCGATGTAGACCTCCTCGCGCTTCAGTCCCATCGCCGCAATCATGTTGTTCAACAGTTGCCCCGCCTTCCCCACAAACGGAACCCCCTGCGCGTCCTCATCCGCACCGGGCCCTTCCCCCACAAACATCAGCCGCGCCGTCGGCGACCCATCGCCAAACACAACCTTCCGCCGCCCCGCGTACGCCAGAGGGCACCGCGTGCAATCCCCAATCTCTGTCCGAATCGCCTCCAGCGCCGCCGCCCGCTCGCCCGCAGGAACACCCGCCGCAGGCATCGGCGCAAGTTCGTTGAATGGGATGAGCTTCAATGCAGGTGCCGCGAGGGGGTTCGCCCCAATGGGCGAAGCGAAAGACGCATCCGGAACGAAAGACTCAGCCGCGACAACCGAAGGCGCCGCGAAGCCGGCGTCATCTTCGATCGGCGGAAGCCCACCCGGCTCGCCCCGCCGATAGAAATCATGCACGCCCAGGTCGCGATAGTAATCGACCCACGCGCGCAGTTGCGGCTCGGCCTCGCCAGCCATCGCGCCGCTCTAGACTTCCTGCTGCTCGAGCGGCGACAAGTCCTTCACCACCGGAGTCACCACAAAGCTCACCCGGCCTTGGCGAATCTCGTCCTGCGCCACGCGGCAGGCCTTCATGCTCTTGGTTGGCATCAGCGGCTCCGCGCCGGACTGCAGTTGACGTGCTCTGCGCGCTGCGCCCTTCACAAGACTGTACTTGTTATGGAATGGATCCTGAGTCGACATAGGTGGCACCTCGGGGATTGAATTCAATCTACGCCAACCCAGCCCGTTTGTCCCGCCCGGTAACCCTGTTAATAACACCGAAGTTGCAGCGCTCACCCAAGGTGGAAGCTCCCCAGCACCGCCCGCAGCCGCGCCGGCCGCGCATCCGTCCGGCAACCCTCCGCCACCGCCGTCACCCCATCGCGCGCCCCGCGCTCATACAGCACAATCGCGCGCATCTCCGCGGTCGCCTGGTCCAGCACATCGTTCACCAGCGCGTACTTGTAGTCCCACACCTGCTCCAGCTCCTTGCGTGCCTGCGTCAGCCGTCGTGCAATCACCTCTTCCGACGTCATATGCTCCGCCTCGCTGCGGTTACGCAGCCGCATCTCCAGCACCTGCGGACTCGGCGGCAGAATAAAGATCGACACCGCCTCCGGCAGCTTGCGCATCACCTGCACCGCGCCCTGCACATCGATATCCAGCAGCAGGTCCTTCCCCGCAACCCGCGCGCGCTCCAGCGCCGCCAGTCCCGTCCCGTAGTAGTTCCCAAAGACCTCCGCCCACTCCAGAAACTCACCCGCCGCAATCATCCGCTCAAACGTCGCGCGCGTCGTGAAGTGGTACTCCCGCCCATCCGTCTCCGAGCCCCGCGGCGCCCGCGTCGTATACGAGACCGAAAACTCCAGCCCCTCCACCAGCGACCGCACCTGCGACACCAGCGTCGACTTCCCAGACCCCGAAGGCGCCGAAATGATAAACAAAATCCCAGCCATGCGTTCCAAGCAGTGTAACCCGGTCGTCCCTACTCCAGATTCTGCACCTGCTCCCGCGCCCGCTCGATCTCCGCCTTCATCTCCAGCCCCACCGAGGTCAGCCGCAGCCCAATCCCCGGATCGCCCCCGCTCGTCTTCGATAGCACCGTATTCGCCTCGCGGTTCAGCTCCTGCAGCAAGAAGTCCAGCCGCTTGCCCAGCTCCCCGCCGCCGTCCAGCATCTCCACAAAGCTCTCAATATGCGCCCGTAGCCGCACCAGCTCCTCCTCGATGTCCGACCGCTCCACCAGCAACGCCGCCTCCGCCAGCAGCCGCTGCTCGCTCACGCCCACCCCACCCGGACCATCCCCCGCACCCTCACCATCCGTCCGCAGCAACTCCCCAATCCGCCCCCGCAACCGCTCAAAGTGCGCCTCCCGCGCGCCCGACCGCAGCTGCGCACACTCCTCCGCCATCCCCCGCAACCGCACCATCGCCCCGCGCAGCTCTGCCGCCAACGTCGTCCCCTCCACGGCCCGCACCTGGTTCAACTGGTCCAGCAGCGACGGCGTCAGCGCCATCACCGCCGCCTCCAGCGCCGCCACACGCTTCGCATCCAGGGTCACCGCGCCAATCTCTGTTGAGAGCACACCCGGCATGCGCAGCAGCTCATTCAGGTCCGCCTCAACGTTGAAGTGGTGCAGCTTCGCCGCCTCTTGAAATACGTGGAGGTGCGCCGACAGCAACTCCCGGTTGAGCTGCACCGACTGCCCCGCCTCGCGCCCCCGCCGGTCCACATGCAGCGTCACATCCACATGCCCGCGCCGCACTCGCTCCTTGATGATTCGCCGCAGTCCTACCTCCAGCGCATCGCAGTCGCTGGGCAGCCGCAGATTCAGGTCGAGGTAGCGATGGTTGACGCTCTTCATCGCCAGCGTAAACGCCAGTCCATCTCCAGTCGTCGCCTGCGCGCTGGCGTAGCCGGTCATCGAGTAGATCGGCCGCAACGAAGCGCCACACGAATCATCCGCGCGTAGCTCCGTGCCAGCCACAGTCACCGTCATTGTCTCTGGATCGCTCACGGCATCCCTTCCAGCACCTCGGCCTCAGCCGACTCCGTCGCCGTCGGCCTCGCAAGCCGCTCCGTATCGAACTGCAGGTCATACAGCCGCCGGTACGTCCCCGACATCCGCATCAGTTGCTCATGCGTACCCGTCTCCGTGAGGCGCCCGTCCTCCAGCACCACAATCCGCGTCGCCCTCCGCACCGTCGACATGCGGTGCGCGATCACAAACACCGTCCGTCCTCGCATCAGGTTCGCCAGCGCCGCCTGCACAAACGCCTCGCTCTCCGCATCCAGCGCCGAGGTCGCCTCATCCAGAATCAATATCGGCGCATTCTTCAGGATCGCCCGCGCAATCGCCAGCCGCTGCCGCTCGCCGCCCGACAACCGCACCCCCTTCTCGCCGATCGTCGTGTCGTACCCCTCCGGCATGTTCAGGATAAAGTCGTGCGCCAGCGCCATCTTCGCCGCCTCCTGCACCCTACTCAGCGGGACGTCCGGCTGCCCATACGCAATGTTGTTGCGCACCGTATCGTTGAAGAGAATGGTCTCCTGCGTCACCTTCCCAATCTGTTTTCGCAACGACGCAATTGTGATGTCGCGCAGGTCGTGGTCGTCGATCAGGATCCGTCCATCCGTCACATCGAAGAACCGCGGAATCAGATTCACCAGCGACGACTTCCCCGCTCCGCTCGGCCCAACGAATGCGATCACCTCGCCCCGGCTCACATCCAGGTTGATCCCATGCAGCACCGGCTTCACCTCGCCCTCGCTCTCATAGGCAAAGTCCACATCCTCAAACCGGACCGACTGCTTGAACTCCTTCAGCACATACGCGCGCTTCTTCTCCACCACATCGTCCTGTGCGTCCATAAAGCGGAAGATCTCATCGCTCGCCCCCATCGCCTGCTGAAAGCTGTTGTAGAACATCGCAAACTTGCGCACCGGATCGTACAAACTGAACACCGCAACGATAAACCCAATGAAGTCCGACAACGGCATCGCCCCGCGCTGAATCTCCCCGCGCCCGAGCAGCAGCAGCAGCGCAATGCCGACCGACCCAATCGCGTCCATCAGCGGCGAGCTGATCGCCTGCACGCTCACCGATCGCAGGTTCGCGCGGAACAGCCGCCGCGCCGCTCGACGGAACCGGTCCGTCTCCCACAACTCCATGCCAAAGGCCTTCACAATCCTGTTGCCCGTGATCGTCTCGTGCAGGATCGTCTGGATCTCCGCCAGCTTGTCCTGCCCCTTGCGCGTGGTCACGCGAACTCCCCGCCCGATCCGCCGCGCAGAAGAGATCACCACCGGCACAAACAGTAGCAGCGCCCAGGCCAGCTTCCCGCCGAAGCTGATCGCGACCGCCGTCATCGCCAGCAGCGTAAAGAACTGCTGCAGAAAATCCGCCATGATCGTCGACATCGCGAACTGCACCTTCTCAATGTCGTTGATGATCGTCGACAGCAGCATCCCGGTCGAGTGCTTCTGGAAAAACGCGACCGAGCGCCGCAGCACCGCGTCGTACAAATCGTTGCGCAGGTCGGTAATCATCCCGAACCCCGCGTAGTTCACCAGGTACGTCCCCGCGTAGTCGCAGATCGACTTCAGCAGCGCCGATGCCACCAGCGCGTACGCCACCACCGCCCACGCATTATGGAAGTGGCTCGGCACCAGAAAGTGCAGGTCCGCCCACCGATTGGTCCCGGGCACGCGAAAGAGCAGGAAGTTCGCGCTCTGTTCCTCCGGCCGCAACACCTTATCGAAGATTGGCTTGATCAGGAAGATGCGCAGCCCGGCCATCGCACCCACCACCGCCATCAACACCACCGAAGCCAGCGAATACAGTGCATAGGGCCGCGCATAGCGCAGCAGACGCCAGATGCGCGCGGGCCTCATGTGTCCAATCCCCGGTCGTTCCTTGCCTTTTCCGGCATCCCGCTATTCTATTGAATTTCGCGCCCACAGAACGAAACAAACCGAATCGCCCTGCTCACCGCGGCATGTCGCGATGCGTCGTCTTCACGCGGTGCCCCTCCGCCGCCAGCCGCTTCTTCATCTCCTCCGCGATGAAGACCGACCTGTGCTGCCCACCCGTGCAGCCAAATGCCACCGTCAGATAACTCTTCCCCTCCTCGATGTAGTGTGGCAATAAAAACTTCAGCATCTCCGTCGCCTTGTCCAGAAACTCCTGCGTCTGCGGAAACTTCCGGATGTATTTGGCCACCTTCGGATGCCGCCCCGTCAGCTTGCGGAACTCCGGCACAAAATGTGGATTGGGCAGAAACCGCACATCGAACACCAGGTCTACATCGGCCGGCACGCCGTTCTTAAACCCAAAACTATTCGAAGAGATTGTCAGGTTGCGGTCGCTCGCGTCGCGCTCAAACTGCGCGTTGATGTGCGCCCTCAGCTCATGTACGTTGAACTTCGTCGTGTCCAGCACAATGTCCGCCACGTTGCGAATCGGGTCCAGCCGCTTGCGTTCGGCGCGGATGCCACTCACCACCGTCTCACCCCGGCCCATCGGGTGCGGCCGGCGCGTCTCGGAGAAGCGCCGCACCAGCGCCTCTTCGCTCGCCTCCAGAAACACCACCCGTGTCGACAGAGTCTTGCGCACCTTCTTCAGGATCGCCGGGAAACGGTCCAGCCGCATCCCTTCGCGCACATCCACCACCAGCGCCGCCCGCTCAATCTCCACCGACTGGCGCACCAGATCGGCAAATCGCGGAACTAGCTCCAGCGGCAGGTTGTCGACCGAGTAGTATCCGAGGTCCTCAAACGCCTTCAACGCCGAGAGCTTGCCGGAGCCGGACATCCCCGTAACAATGACGAGTTCGCCTTGCCCGGCGGCTTCGGCCTGATTCTTGTGGTCGGCCTTGCCGGATGGACGCACTGCCTTTTTCGCCGCGCTCTTCGGGGGCATGGTGGAATCCTAGCATTGATGCCGTCTCCCGAACCGCAAACCTCAGTCGGCTTCCAACGCAACCGATTCGCCTGGCAAACTCCCCAGCCCGCGCACAGCCGTCCCCGGCGTCACATAGAACTCGTGCCGCGCCTTGCCGTTCGCCTTGGCCGCATACATCGCCTGGTCCGCCCGCTGCATGATCTCGCCGGCGCTCTCGTGTCCGTCGGCGCTCAGCGAGATGCCCATGCTGGCCGACACAAAGACCTCGGCTCCTCCCACATCGACCGGCTTCTGGATCGCATCTTGAATGCGCCCCACAACGCCGGCAATGTCTTCGGCCGCGCCCACATCGTCCAGCAACAGCGCAAACTCATCTCCTCCGAAGCGGGCGATCGTGTCTTGAGGCCGCAGGCACACGCGTAGCCGCTCCGTCACCGCCAGCAGCAGCGCATCCCCTGCTGCGTGTCCGTAGCTGTCATTCACCTGCTTGAAGGAATCGACATCCAGAAACACCACCGCAAAGTTGCGGTCCGGTCTGCGCTGCAGCCGCGCCAGCGTCAGCGTCAGCCGGTCGAGAAAGAGCGCGCGGTTCGCCAGTCCGGTCAGTGCGTCGTGCAACGCAGTGTGCTGTAGCCGCGCCTCAGCCTGCTTCTGCGGACGGATATCGCGATACGCGACCAAAGTGCCCATCGCTTCCGCTCCAAGGCACACCTGCGTCACGATAACCGAGACATCCAACCCCTCGCCGCTGCGCGTCCGCCGCACCGTCTCCATCTCCGCGCGACCCTCGGCGGCCACCGTATGCAACATCATCTCGCGTTCGTGCTGCCGCCCCTCTGGAATGACGAGGTCATGGATGTCCGCGCCGATGCACTCCTCCAGCGAGAATCCGAACAGCTGAATGAATTCGCGATTGGCCTGCAGAATCCGGTCCCCTTGCATAATGATAGTCGGCTCAGGCGCGGAGTCGAAAAGGTTCTGAAAAAACCGCGCCCGGCTTTCGCAGTCCCTCTCCTTTCCGCCAGGAATATCCTGTAACGGCTCCAATACCAGAACCAGCCGCGCGTTGGCACCGGCTGCGGCATACGGCCGCACTGCACCCGATACCATCTTGCAACGGCCTCCAGGTCGAAGGATGAGACACTCGAACCGCTGAGAGGATCCGTCCGTGGCGCTGGGAAATGCTCCCAGGAGTATCTGGCTTGTCTTGAGGCTCGCGGCCGTGCCGATAAAATCGCGCGCCAGGGCGTTGGCCGCCGTAATCTCCTGCCCACGCTCAATAAAGGCCATCGCCGGCAGCGAATCCAGCCACCCCTCCGGCCCGCTGCAATCTCCCGCCGCGCAAACTGTCTCCTCCGGGGAATCTTGGGCCGGCGGAACAAGTCTAGGTTGCAGTCGTACGGAGCAGTCCATCCTTGCGAGGCCGTTCGATCGGCGTGCGGTGCTCATCTCAGGGTGCTCCTCCATCCTCCATCGGCAGGATGGCCCCACCCGTTCAGTCCCCTAACTGACTATCTTCAGGACCCAACTCCTCCTTTTAGAATGAAGCAATGCTCCCCCGGCTTCTCGTCTTCGATCTGGACGGCACCCTGATCGACTCCCGCATCGACCTCTCCAACTCCATCAACGCCATGCTCTCCCACCTCGGCAAGCCCGAACTGCCCCACGCCGTAATCGCCAGCTACATCGGCGACGGAGCCGCCATGCTCGTCCGCCGCGCCCTCGGCGACCCCGAAGGCGACGTCCACGACCAGCAATATGTCGAGGCTGCGCTCACCCACTTCCTCGACTACTACCGCATCCACAAGCTCGACTTCACCTACGTCTACCCCGGCGTCTTCGAGGCCCTCGAAGCCATCCGCCACGCCCACCCCACCCTCCCCATGGCCGTCCTCACCAACAAGCCAGTCCGCCCCTCCCGTGACATCTGCGCCCACTTCGGCCTCAACCGCTTCTTCTTCCAGAACTACGGCGGCAACAGCTTCCACACCAAGAAGCCCGACCCCACAGGCCTGCTCGCCTTGATCGCCGAAGCCTCCGCGCTCAACCAACGGCAATCCGCCGCGCCGCCGATCCTTCCATCCGAAATCATCATGATCGGCGACTCCGACGTCGACATCCTCACCGCGCGCAACTGCGGCGCCCGCTCCATCGGATGTACCTTCGGCCTCGCGCCCCACACCCTGGCCGCAGCCCAGCCCGACGCCCTCTCCCACTCCCCCGCCGACTGGCCTCAGGTCTTAACCCACATCGCAGAAAGCTGGTCCTTGCAGTGATCGCCTCCGGCCGGCAAGCCGCACGCTCTACGACGCTATCTGCGCTGTCTCCGCTGTCTTCACCGAGTTCAGGCCGCGCATCGTCTTCGGAGCCTGCCGCAACCCCAGGATCTGAAAGTCCTTCAGCTTGCTCTTGATCACATAGATCAGCCAGTTGTTGCCCTCGGGATCGACCGGCGACATATAGAAGCCTGCGTGCACCACATAGTTGTGGTTGTTTCCGATCAGCCCCTCAATCACCTCGCCGTCGTGGAACGTCACCCGCACCCACAGGCACTCCGGCGCCGGCAGATGGTCATGGAAGCGAAGGTCCTCATGCGACTTCCCCTCAAACGTGTTGACGAAGAAGATCGCCTTGACGCCCTCCAGCGGGATTCGCTCCATCGTCTTCGATCCCAGCGGCCAGAACGCAGGCACCGCGTCATGGGGATCGAGGTCCTCAGCCAAAGGCCACTTACTTCGGTCGGTATATCCCTTGACCGTGCGGTCCCCAAACTGGATCACCAGCAAGTCGAGCCGGGGTGCCGTCCCCGGACCCACAGCTTCGCTCTGCTCGTTCTCGCTCATAGCGACCTGGGAGACAGATCATACTGCTTGATCTTGTATAGTAACGCCTTGTAGCTGATCTGCAGGTCGTTCGCCGCGGCCCTCCGGTTCCATCCCGTCTCCTCCAGCACGCCCGCGATGACGGAAGATTCAGCCTCGCCCTTCAAACCCCGCACCAGTTTCTTCAGGCCTCCGGCCTCAACATGGTCCTGCGACCGCTCCGCCGTCGCCGGCGTGCTCCTCGCCTGCTCCAGCTCGGCGATCACCGCCTTCTCGTCCTGCAGGATGAGATACCGGTTGATCACGTTCTCCATCTCGCGTAGATTTCCCGGCCAGTGGTACTTACCCAGCGCGTCCAGCAGCTCAGGCGAGATCGGCAGCGGCTGCAGCTCGTACTTCTTCGCTCCCTTGCGCATGAAGTAAGTCGCCATGACGGGAATCTCATCCAACCGGTCACGCAGCGGTGGAAGCACCAGCGATAGCCCATTCAGACGATAGTAGAGGTCTTCGCGGAAGGTCTTCTTCGCCATCGCGTCCTTCATGTTCACATTGGTCGCGGCAATCACGCGCACATCGGTCCGCGTCGGCCCGCGACCGCCCAACCGCGAGAACGTGCCGTCCTGCAGCACATGCAGCAGCTTCGCCTGCAGCGCCGCCGGCATCTCTCCAATCTCATCCAGAAAGATCGTCCCTCCGTCGCAGATCTCGAACTTGCCCGGCCTGCTCTTGGTCGCGCCAGTAAACGCGCCCTGCTCGTAGCCAAACAGCTCGCTCTCCAGCAGGTCAGCCGGCATCGCCGCGCAGTTCACCTTCAAAAACATCTTGCCGCTGCGCCGCGACATCTGGTGCGTAAACATCGCCACAATCTCTTTGCCCGTACCGCTCTCCCCCAGGATCAGCACCGGGATGTCGGACCGCGCCACCAGCATCGCCTGCGCCTCCACCTCGCGCATCCGCTTGCTCGACCGCACAAACGAGTGCCCGCCCTCCAGCCGGATCTCCTTCGGCTCGCCCGCCTCTTCCTTATGCACCAGCAGGTGCTTCGCGATGGCAACCTCAAGCAAATCGTCGACAAACGGCTTCAACACCACGCCGCTCGCGCCCAGCCGCGCGAAGACCTCGTAGTCTCCCATCTCGGCGCTGGTTGCGAGGATCAGAACAGGGACCTCAGGGCGGGAACTACGCACCCGCGAGAACAGCGCCATCGACTGCGCAATCCCGTCCCACGCCAGCAGGACCAGGCTGGGGCGATGCGTCGTTTCCAGGTCCCGCAAGAACCCCTTATCTTCTGAAAACAAACGAAGATCGTACGCAGACGAGAAGGTCCGCTTCAAATAATTCAGGACCCTGACGTTGGATTCGAAGACGAAAAGGCAGGGCCGCGATCCGGAAACCTGCTTTTCGGGGGAGTGAGAAGAACTGGCCGCCATCATTTGCTCCATTGCACCGACATCCGCACTGCCCTGTATCTGGTCTTATTGCAGTCAGATGACTAGAACCCGGAGCCCAAATCTTCAACCTGGCCCTGGCAAACCTAAGCACAGACTGCGTACTTCAACAACTGCCGCATTCAACCAATGCGGTAAGCCCCGGCAGACGCCCTAAACTTGCGATAAATGTGGTAATAAACTTCCTACCATTGTGCAGAAAGTTTACATGACGCTGAGCAAAGAAATGCATTAATTCCTCTACCACTTTCCTGCCGGTAGGATGAAAATCGTCGAAAACAGCCCAAATCGGCCCCTTTGGTACCCAACTTGCTTAACCTTCGGTACCCAATACGTTTCCTGGGCCATCTGGACGAGAATGGACTGTCACGTGCGAAGGTGAAGGTCAATCAAGTCCAACGACAGGAACTTATGGCCACGGTACGATTCTCGGAGCAGGAAACCCGGCTCGACCTTCCCCCTTTAGAAGTCATCTTCGGCCAGAGCGCCGAGATGCAGGTCATCCGGCGAAAATTGGAGATGGTCGCCAGGACCAACGTCGCCGTCCTCGTGCAGGGCGAGAGCGGCACCGGCAAGGAGCTGTGCGCCCGTCTCATCCATGGCACCTCGGAGCGCCTCACCGGCGAACTGGTGAAGGTCAGCTGCCCCGCCATCCCCGCCGGACTCATCGAAACCGAACTCTTTGGATACGAGAAAGGCGCCTTCACCGGCGCCCACTCCACCAAACGCGGACGCCTGGAACAGGCTCACGGCGGCACGCTCTTTCTCGATGAAGTAGGCAGCCTCGACATCAATGTCCAATCCAAACTCCTGCAGGTCTTGCAGGACGGCTCGTTCATGCGCGTGGGCGGGCACGAGACCCGCACCATCGAGACCCGGATCGTCTCAGTCGCCAACCGCGACCTCCGCGATCAAGTGGCGGACGGCACGTTCCGCCTCGACTTCCTGTATCGCATCAACGCCGTCACCATCAACCTTCCCCCTCTGCGCAGCAGGGCCGAGGATCTGCCCCAGATCGTCGACTATCTTGTCGGCCATCACGCACGGATATTCAATGCCAACCCAGCGCCGCTCTCGCGCAATACGCTACGCCTGATGCAGAAGCACAGCTGGCCGGGCAATATCCGCCAGCTGGACAATCTGATCCGCAGCTACGTGCTGATCGGCAACGAAGAGGCCCTGGTCGGCGAACTGGTCGAAGAAGAGAAGCCCGCGGCCAAGGCTGCCTCGGATGTGGATGTCAGCGAGCCGATCTCGCTCAAAACAGTCACCCGCAAGGCGACCCACGAGCTGGAGCGCCAGATCATCCTCAAGGTCCTGAAAGCCAACAACTGGAACCGCCAGAAGACCGCAAAGTGGCTGAAGATCAGCTATCGCTCACTTCTCTATAAGTTGAATGAGGTGCAGGCCGCGGGTATGGCTGAGCTGCATGGCAGCCTGCCCCGGGCAAAGGGACCATCCAGAGCGGTTCCCAGCCTCTCGTCCACGAACGGGCGCAGCAACCTGATCCAGTAAAACGGCACCGCGATTCAGTAAACCGCTCCGCGCCTCTACTGCGCCCCGCGCCGCCGGATGATCGTCTTGATCGTCTCGAACATGATCAGCAGGTCCAGGCCAAGCGACATGTGCTTGATGTAGTAGAGGTCGTACTCCAGCTTCTCCTTGGTCTCCGCCAGCGTGGCCCCATACGAGTAGCGCACCTGGGCCCATCCAGTCAGGCCCGGACGGATCAGCGTGCGCATGAAGTAAAAAGGCAGCTCCTCTGCCAGCCAATTGGTGAACTCCGGCCGCTCCGGCCGCGGACCGACGAAGCCCATCTCTCCGCGAAGCACGTTCCATAGCTGGGGGATCTCGTCGATGCGCGTCTTGCGCAGAAACCCTCCAACTTTGGTCACCCGCGGGTCGTTCTTGGTGGCCCACCTCGCGCCGGCCGATTCGGCATCGGTAAACATGGTGCGGAACTTCACCACCTCGAATACGCGTCCACTCATGCCGACCCGCTTCTGGCGGAAGAATATCGGCCCTTTGGACGACAGCTTCACCGCCGCGGCCACAAAGGGAAACAACGGCAGAAAGAGCAGCAGTCCCACCCCCGCCGCACACAAAGAAACCACCTGCCGGGTGAACTGCTGCGACGGCCGGATGCGGAACCCTTCGCTGTAAAGAAAGCTCGATGGCCGCAGCCCGTCAAGCTGGATCTTGCCGTAGAGCCGCTCGCGCAGCGCGCCATCCTCCTCCACCGTAATCCCCTGGAAGCGCAGCATCAGCAGCTCCTGCACAGGCAGCTCGCCACGCCGGGCTTCCATGGCCACGATAATGCGATGCACCGGCGGCTTGGCCTTCGAGAGCCGCTCCAGCGCCGCGATCCAGACCTGCTTGCGCTGCGACGGTTCCAGCTGCACGTCCTCCCAGTCCACCACCTCCATGCCGATGTCCGGGCGCGACCGGATCGTCTCCACAATGGAGCGGGCATACTCTCCCGCGCCCAGCACGTACACCCGCTCGCGGAAGAGCTCCCGTCCGCCCACCCATTCGTAGCCCCGGCGCAGCAGGATAAGCGCAGGCGCCAGCAGCGCAAAGCCCACCACATACACGTACGGCCCGATCGTGACATCAGGCTCGAAGAAGATAAATGCGGAGAGCAGAAAGCAATCAAACCCGAGCACCAGCAGAATGCGAAAGTAGATCTGCAGCCGGACCGAGACGATCCCCGGTTCGTAGAGGTCAAAGTAGTAGGAGAGAATCAGGCTGACAAGAGTGATGACCGCGATCTTCAGGCCGCCATGTTCATACTGGAGGGCAATGTAAGCATCCGGCAGCGGCAGCATCAGATATGTCGCGGCAAGAAAACAGCCGCTGACGATGCACGCCTCGCTGAGCAGCAGAACGATCGTCCGTGTAGGGTAGTAAACGTTCAGAAACCGGATCATCGCCTGGCGTGCCCCTGGTTATTGCGTCACCTTGTCGTATCCTTCGTAGCCATAGTACCCCCCGGCAACCGTCGGGTTGTGCACTGCGTTCAACACAAAGCCCAGGATCTTCGCCGCCTTTAACTCCGCCAGGGCGCGCTGCGCGGCCTCGTACTTTGTGATGCCCTCGCGCGCCACCATCAGCACCCCGTCACACGCGCGAGCCAGATTCACCCCGTCCGAGACCAGGTTGACCGGCGAGGAATCGACCACAATCCAGTCGAACCACGGCGCCGCATCTTCAATCAGACGGTCGAAGCGATGGTTGCCGGAGAGGTCCGCGGCCTTGTCATGTTCGTTGCCGCCGGGGATAAAGGTCAGCGAGAGCAGGCCCTGCGCCAGAGGATGGCCGGGCTCACTCGGCTTCGGACGCTGCATGATCTCATCCATCGTCGCCCGGCCGGCCAGATACTCCGTCAGGCCCGGCCCGATCTTGGTGCCCAGGAGCTTATGCAGCGAAGCGCGCCGCATGTCCCCGTCGATCAGAAGCACCCGCGCTGCCTTGTGGCACGCAAACGAGATCGCCAGGTTCGCCGCGATGAAGCTCTTACCCTCCTGCGGCAGGCCGCTCGAGACCAGAATCGACTTGAGCTTGTTCAAGTCGCGAAACTCATGCATCCGCGAGCGCAGGCTGCGGAACTGCTCCACCGGCGCGCCACGCTCGTCAAGCGCGGGAAGCTGATGCAGCGACGGACTCCAGGTCGTCTCCCGGCCGTTCGTTAGGTCGGCCGCGGGAGCATCGGGAACATCCGTGAAGCTGTCGGCGATCGCGATCTCCGTCGCCGGCAGGACCACCCTCTCGGGGTCCATCGTGTCGGCGATCGTCACCCGGACCTTGGGGCTGTCCAAGACGGCCTGGGCAGAGGAGGAGCCGCGCATCACGGGTTGAGACTTGTTGGAGGAGCCGTTGCTGCGGTCCAGCTCAGCCTGACGTAACGCTTCATAGATTTTGCTCATCGTTCTTCCCTTCCTTCCCGGAGTGCTTGCTGCTCCGGGGTAAGCACGGAGTGTGTTGGAAAGCCGCCATGCATCGCCGACACCATAAAAGGCTGCGGATCCAGATCGAGGTCACGCGCAACCGCATGAATCATCCGCGCGGGCACCTCCCGGATCTGCTCCACATAGGCCAGGATCATCGCATGCTCGCAGATCAGATTGATGATGCGAGGGATGCCGCGGCTCGCCCGGTGGATCGCCGCGACCGCTTCATCGTCGAAGATACGTTCCGCGGTGCCGGCAACCAGCAGGCGCTGCGCGATGTAGGCGGAGGTCTGTTCCAGCGTGATTGCGTGCGTCCGCGCCCACAGCGCAATCCGCTGGCGAAGCTGGCGCACATCTGGCGCGCGCAGCTTCTCCTCCAGCTCCGGCTGCCCGGAGAGAACAATCTGCACCAGCTTCTCCGACGACGTCTCCAGGTTGGTGAGCAGCCGTATCTCCTCCAGCAGCTCCCACGCCAGGTTCTGCGCCTCGTCAACCACGATCACGCAGGTCTCTTCCCGCCGGAAACGCTCGATCAGCCATCGGTTGAGCTGGATCAACATCCCCGACTTGGTGCGGTTCTGCGGCGTGATGCCGAAGTCCGACAGAATGAACTCAAGGAAGTCGATCACATCCAGCCGTGGGTTGAAGACGAACGAACTAAACACGCGGCTCTGGTCCAGAGACGCCAGCGCGCGCCTTAGCAGCGTGGTCTTGCCCGTTCCCACCTCGCCGGTCAGCACAATAAATCCCTTGCGCGCCGAGATCCCATACTCCAGCGTGGCCAGCGCCTCCCGCGTGTGCGGCATCATGTACATGAACCGCGGGTCCGGGCTGCCGGCAAACGGATTGATCTGCAGATTGAAGAAGCTCTTATACATGTCTATCCTGGCGCATTGGCAAGCGTGTCTTTAGCTGCTTTACGGCTGAAGAACCGCTTCAGCCAGTTGGAGCTGCCGGGGCTGTCGGCCGCGACCTCGCCGGACCACGCGATCACCGCGAGAGTGGGCAGCTGGGTGAAGGCCCATACGTCGCGCTCACTGCGCAGCGTGGTGTCCTTGTACTCGAGCAGGGCGACGATCAGCACGCCCACCGCCAGGCCTGCGAAGAGGCCCCCGACCGCGAACACGCTCACCTTGGGAAAGGTTGGATCGATCGGAAGACTGGGCGCGTCAAGCACACTGAACGTCTCTCCCTCCTGCCGCTTCTCCAGGTCGGTGGTCATCTGCGATTCATTCACCTTGGTGAGCAGGCCCTGATACAGGGTCTGCGAATTCTGATAGTCGCGCGTCAACTCCTTAAACTGTTCCTCCACCAGCGGACTGGACTGGATCCGCCCCTGATACATCCGGATCTGCTGCACCAGCCCCGACTGCTCATTGCGCTTGGCCTGGATCGCCAGATCGGCCGCGCGGATGCGCGCGCGCAGGTCCTGCACTGCAACTGAATCAACCTTGTTGGGCGCAGCCGGCGTGCTCGCCGCGGGGGCCGGCGCAGCCTGCTCGTCGGCCATCTTCTTGCGCAGGTCTGCGATCTTCCGGTTCACCGCAATCACGTCCGGATTCTCCGCCGTATACCGCGCCGTCAGGTCGGACTGCTGCGCCAGAAGGTCCTGCAGCTCCGTTTGCTCTGTCTGCGGCGGCAGCGAAGGCGCGCTGGCCACCGGCAGCGCCGGCTGGGACTGCTGCGCCAGCATCGCCTCCATGTAGGACTTCTGCTGCTCCATGGTGGAGAGCGCCTGCGTGGAGGCCTCCAGCTGGGTGTTCAGCGTGCCCATGATGTTGACGTTGTTCGATTCATCCTCAGGAAGGATGCCAATATGCTGGCTCTTGAAGGCCGCCAGCTTGGCGTCCTGGTCGTCCAGGCTGTGCTTGGCCGCATCCAGTTGCTCGCTCAGAAAGTCCGTCGTCCCCTGGGCTTGGTCCGCCTTGGCGCGTAGGTCCGCGCCCGTAAACAGCGACGTAATGTCCGCGCAGACCTGTTGCGCAATGCGCGGGTCATTGGCCGTAAACAGGATGCGGAAACCTGGAAGCCCATTGGACCGCGCAATCTGCGATTCGATCGGCTGGATCTCAAAGCCTCTCGTTGGACTTCGGAAGAGCTCGATGCGTGCATCCATCGAGAGCTTCTGGTTCCCATACAGGTTGTACTTTTCGATGATGGGCTGAATGCTCGACCGGCTCAGAATCTGCTCCGTCATATACGCGAGCCGGCTGTCCAGCGCCTCGGACTCGAGCGGCTTGACGAACTCCTTGGACACCTTCTGCTGGTCGATCAGGACCAGTGTCGTCGAGACATACTGCGCGGGGACAAAATAGGTGGCGACGGTCCCAATGATGGGGAACAGGACGACAGGAACGGCGATGATCCACCAGCGGCGCTTCAGTATGGTCAGATAATCTTCTGTGTTCAGCTTGCGATGACCGAGCATGGATCATCCTCCTTATTGGCGTCCGAAATGCAACGCAGTGGGTGAGTAAGTCAATCCGAACGCAACCACCTGCGCCAGGCCGTCGAACAGGTCAACCGCGCCCGCTGCGTTCTGGTGTGTCTGGTCCTCAATCGTGTAGCTCGCGTACACCGAAAAACTTCTCGCGAGCGCCCGCGCAAACTGGAGACCGCCGATTTTGGTGTCGAAGGAGAACGGAAGGCCGCTGGCCGATGGCAGGCTCGCGGTCCTGGTGTAGGAGCCCGTCACCGCGCCGCTCCATACCCGCGCGAAGGTCCGACGGGCAATGCCCACCACGCTGTCCGAGAGCGCGCCCACAGTCACGCCATAGCCGCTGTTGTTGCTGCGCGTATAGGCAACCGTTGCGTTGCAGAACTCTCCGGCATAAGTGGCTGCCACATCGGCGAACGCGGTCACCGATTGTGTGCCGCCGCTGGACCCGATCTCCGTCCACTGCGGGCCGGCGGAGGCGCTTACCCCGAACTTGCGTGTGAACTGATGCGTGAATAGCGCGCTGGCGGTCTGGCTGGTGAAGCCCGGCTCGCCCCCGGTGCTGTAGGTGAACTTCGAGTAGGAGTAGTTCCCTCCAAACGTATTGCGCGCATCGATTCGATGGCTGATCCCTGCGCCGCCCGCCGCCTGGTCGCTGTCCAGGCCGGACCCGCTCGAGTCGTCCAGAAACCTCAAAATGCTGTACGTCCCCGAGGCAGTGACCGAGGTCTTGCCCGTAAGTGCGCGCTGCACACTGCCCGTGCTGCTGTTGATCACGCGAGTGGAGTAGTTGGTAAGAACGCCCTGCCCCGTGTCCTCTCCGATCTGCACCGGCGTTATCCCCAGATCGCCTGCGCCGGGAACGCCGGAGAGGCCGGTCGAAGACGTCTCTGGAAGGTAGCTGACCGAGTCGGCGACAATAATGTTCCATCTCCCCGCCTGGATCACCTGCGAAAGCGCCAGGTTCAGGAAGCTATAGGACGGCTGGCCCGACGTGGTCCAGCTATGCCCGCCCGAGAAAACCATGCTGAAGAAGTCCGCCTTCGCAGCCGAGATGTAGGCCACGTCCCCTGACACACCGGTCGCCGAATCGGCTCCGGAGTCGCCGTAGTAGCCCCAGGTAAGGCTCTCGCCCGCGCTCACCGCGTACTGCAGTGTTCCCGCCGCGCGAGGCAGCGTGAAGCCGGTCGAGACGGGCGCAGCCTGCGCGGCGGGAAGCGCCTGACCCAATGCCGCCGGAGCGACCGCCGCGAATGACGCCAGCAGCAGCAGGCCGGCCGTCAAAGGCGCCGCGCGCCGCACGACGTTCTGGAATCGTTTCGTCATGGGACCACAATGGTGTCGCCGGGCGCCAGCGAGACGCCCTGCATGTCCCCCTTCTTCAGCGCCTTGGTGTAATCGAAAGGGATCTTCTGGTCTTTGCGCAATATATAGATGTGCTTTTTGTTCGCATACGGCGTGACCCCCCCGCCCGCGGAGATCGCCTGCAGGACCGTCATGCCCGGCGTAATCGCGATCGGCCCCGTATGCAGGATCTCCCCGATCAGGAAGACGCGCTTGCTGTTAACCTCCAGCACGCTGACATTCACCACCGGATCGGTCACATACTGCTTCAGCCGGACCGTGATGTCGGCCGCAAGTTGCATCGGGGTAAATCCCGCGGCGGAAATATCGCCCACCAGAGGCAGCGATATCTTTCCGTCAGGCCGCACCGGAAGTGTCGCGGAGAGATTGGGCTCCTTCCAGACATCCACCTTGACCGAGTCGTCGGCGCCGATCACGTAGTTTGCTGACACCGGCACTGGACCCGCGACCGGAGGCTCGGCAGGGGCGGCCGCAGCCAAGGCGCCGGGCGCCGCGCTGAGCACCGGTTTAGACGCACTCTGTTGGGCAACACCCGGGCAGAATGCCGGCAGCAGCAACAGCGGCAGGAGCAAGCAAGAATGAGGTCTCATAGCGTTACCAATTCGTATCGATCGCCCGGATGCGGACACGTCTCCTGGGCTGGCGCCAAGCTGCGATTTCCATTTGGCGAGACAACTGCCGGCGAACTGTCCTTCCTGGGTGAGATGTTCCTTTGGATGCAAGACCGCCCGCTCAGGCCTACTCTGCCAACTGTCGACAGAAGTTGTTCGTCCACAGACATTGGAGACGCATACCCAGCAGTTTACACCTCTAGAAGGAGGCAAATCGCGGCTTGCGGTTCCCTTGGCACCCTGTCAGACGAAGTTGGGAATCAGGAAGTGCTCTACTCATCTTCACGCAAGCTTATGCCACGTATCGCTATGCGCTTATGCCACTTAAGTGTGTGCGGCCGCCCACTTTAGTCCGTCGCGCCGAGGCTCCCCCTCCACCCGGTGCATGCGATAATCCGTTAGGTTTTGTATCGCTGCCAGAAGTTCATGAAGTTGAACCTCATGCATGAGATTGCCGTGGCCCCTGTAGTTCCCTCTGATGCCGAATCCGTGAACGGCTCGCCCGCCCGCGTCTCGCCGCCTCTTCCCAGCGATCGGAACCAGCCGTTTACCGGGAACAGCATAGCTCCGGACGAGGCGCTCTGGTCGATCGACTGGGGACCATGCATCGTCCTCGGCCTCCTCCTGGTCGTCCTCTACCACCGCATTGCCATCAAATTGGTGACCGACTGGGCCACCCTCCCCGACTTTTCCCACGGCTTTCTCATCCCTTTCTTTGCCCTTTTCCTGTTATGGGACAAGCGCCGCGGGCTGCGAAACACTCCCATCGTCCCCACCTGGTCCGGAATCTGGCTCGTCGCACTCGGTCTCTTCGCGCTCCTGCTCGGAGTGCTCGGCGCCGATCTGTTCATCCAGAGGACCTCATTCGTCCTGCTCACCGCCGGCCTCGTCTGGACCCTGCTCGGCAAAGCCATGTTGGGCCGCCTCAAGTTCGTCCTCTTCGTCCTTCTCCTCGCCATCCCTCTGCCCACCATCCTCTTCAACCAGATCACCTTCCCGTTACAGCTCCGCGCCTCCCAGTTCGCCGCCGACATCCTTCCGCAACTCGGAGTCCCGGTGCTGCAGGAGGGCAACATCATCCGGTTGCCCGCCATGCCGCTTGAGGTGGCCGAAGCCTGTAGCGGCATCCGATCCCTCATGAGCCTCTTCACCGTCGCCGTCATCTACGGCTACTTTCTCGAGCATTCAACCTGGCGCCGCGTCGTGCTGGCTCTTTCCAGCCTTCCCATCGCCGTCGCGGCCAACGTCGTCCGCATCGTCGGCACCGGCCTGTGCGTCCAGTACTGGGACCCCGACAAAGCCCTCGGCTTTTTCCATGAATTCTCCGGATGGCTGATGTTCCTGGTCTCGCTCTCCTGTCTCTATCTTGTGCACGTCGCCATGCGCGTCCTGGCCCCGGACCGTAGGAGGACGGCATGAAGTCTCCGAAGCTCTGGCTCGTTGTCATCCTCATGTCGTTCACCGCGCTGGTCCTGCATGTGCGCGGGGACGTCGACCGCGTCCCGGTCAGCACGCCACTAGCGCAGTTTCCGCCCACCATCGACGGGCGCACCTCCATCGACATCCCACTCGATGAGGAGGTCCTGCAAATCCTCGGCAAAGGCTTCTTCCTCAACCGCCTCTACCTCGCCCCAACCGGCGTCACTCCGGCGAACCCCGGCGATCGCGCCTCCATCGGCCTCTTCATCGGATACTTCCCCACCCAGCGCACCGGCCAGTCGATCCACTCCCCGCAGAACTGTCTGCCCGGCGCCGGATGGACCTTCGAATCCTCCGGGGTCACGGACCTCACCGGCCCCAACGGCCAGACCTCCACCGTGGGCGAGTATCTCATCACCAACGGAGGCGCATCCGAGGAGGTCCTCTACTGGTACCAGATGCAGGGGCGCACAATCGCCAACGACTACAAGGCGAAGCTCTACACCCTCGCGGACTCCATCCGTTACGGCCGCACCGATGCCGCCCTGGTGCGCGTCGTCACCCCCCTGGCCCCTGGCGAGGACAGGAGCAAGGCACACACGCGGGTTGTGGACTTCGCCGAGCAGTTTTCTCCATTGCTGCCGGCCTATATCCCAAACTAGCCCCGGAGATCGTCCTCCAGCGCCGCAAGACCGCCAGAAGCGCACGGCACAGAGAATAGGAATAGAGATGAGGATTTCACCCATGTTGGAACGACGCAGAATACAGGTCAGCCGGGTTGCAGCCGTCGCACTATCGCTCTCGCTTGCCCTTGCCGCGGGATGCAACCGGGACCCCAATGTGCGCAAACAGAAGTACCTGGAAAGCGGAAAACACTACGAAGCCAACGGCAAGTACAAAGAGGCCGCCATCCAGTTCTCCAATGCGCTCAAGGTCGACCGGAACTATGCCGACGCGCGCTTCGAGCTGGCCAAGGTCTACATCAAGATGGACAGCCTCATGCCCGCATACTCCGAACTGATGCGGACCGTGGACCTTGCGCCCAACAACATTGAGGCGCACATCATTCTCGGGGACATGCTCCTCGCCGGCCGTGAGCCCGACCGCGCCGCGGCCCAGGCCAACGCCGTGCTCGCCATCGACCCCAATAACGCAGACGCCTACGCGCTGCTGATGGGCGTGGCGCAGAAGAAGGGCAACAACGCCGACGCGCTCAAGGACATTCAGCGCGCCCTGGCCATCGATCCCAATCGCTCAGCCTTCCACACCGCGTTGGCCCTCATCCAGGTGGCAACTCCGAGCGAGGAGCCCCAGGCGGAGCAGGAGCTGGCAAAAGCTGCCTCGCTTGATCCAAAAAGTCCCACCCCCCACCTCATGCTCGCGGAACTCCTGGAGAAGAAACACGACCTGCAGGGCGCGCAACAGCATCTTGAGACCGCGATTGCCATCGCCCCCAACGACCTCCAGCCGCGCAGCGCGCTGGCCGGACTCTACCTCCGCGCTGGAGACAAGGCCCACGCAGAGCAAGCCCTGCTCCAGGCAGTCGAGGCCATCCCGGACAATGAGCCCGCGTCCGCACTGCTCGCGGAGTTTTACGGCAAGACAAATCAGTCCGATCGCGCCCAGCCCGTCTTTGCCGGCCTCGTCGCCAAATACCCCAAGAGCTTCGCCATCAGAATCACCTACGCTCAGATCCTCTTCGACGGGAAGGACTACGCCAAGGCTGGCGAAGTGGCAAAAGAGCTGACCAAGGAAAACCCACATAACTCGCGGCTGCAAGCCCTCAACGCCCTTCTTCTACTCAACACCGGCAAGATCGATGATGCGCTCGCCCTGCTCCAGAAGGCCACCAGGGACGATCCCAGCAGCTTCCAGACCCAGTTGTTGCTGGCGCGCGTCGAGGACGCCAAGGGAGACACGGCGTCCGCCGAGGCGGCCTACCGTGCCGCCCTCAAGCTGGTCCCCGGCAATCCCGAAGCCGAGACTGGTCTCGCCAACATCGCGATCCGCCGCAACGATGCAAACATGCTCGCCGACGAAGCTGACAAGACCATCCAGCTGCATCCAGACTTCGCCCCGGCCTATCTCTGGCGTGGCACCGCCGAGGCGGCCCGCAAAGAGTTCGACAAGGCGCAGGCGGACTTCCAGACTGTGCTCTCCAAGAGCCCCGACGACCCTTCAGCCTACTTCGAACTGGCCCAGCTTCAATTCGCGCAGAGGCATATTCCGGAGGGCAGGGCGCTGCTTGAGAAAGCGCTCGATAAGGACCCAAACCAGGTTCGCGCGCTGGCAATTCTGGACGCCCTCGACATGCAGGCCAAACAGCCCGCCAAGGCCCTCGCCCGCGCCCAGGCGGAGATCGCCAGGTCGCCGAACAACGGCGCCCTGTACGACCAACTCGCGCGCGTGCAACTGGCGTCCAACGACCCCAAAGACGCCGCGGACAGTGCGCAGAAGGCGATGACCCTCAGCCCCTCAAGCTCCGAGGCCGTCCAGACCTACTCCCGCGCCGAAGTCGCCCTGGGCAACATCGATCCCGCAATCTCCACCTGGTCGAACTGGATCGCCGGTCATCCCAACGACGCCCGCGCCACCGAGGTGCTGGGTGCGCTGGAGGAAGCAAAGGGCGACCAGGAAAAAGCGATGGACGAGTACAAGAAAGCTTTGGTCATCGATCCCAACAACGGAGAGGCGGCCAACAACCTCGCCTACCTGATGGTGGAGAACGGCGACAACGTCGACGTGGCTCTCTCGCTTGCCCAGACCGCGCGCCGCATCCTCCCCGACTCCCCGCAAACCGCCGACACCCTGGCCTGGATCTATTACTTCAAGGGCAACTACGCCTCCGCCCGCGACCTCCTCGAGGGCGCGTTGAAGGAGACCCCCGACGACGCCTCCATGCATCTCCATCTCGGCATGACCTACGCAAAACTCAACGACAAGTCCGACGCTGCGACCCACCTCAAGAAGGCAACCGCCCTCGCCCCCAACACCAAGACCGGCCAGCAGGCCAGCTCCGAACTGGCCAAACTCAGCTGACCCCTGGGGCCCCCGCGTATTGCGCCCGCTCCACCTGCACAAATGACGCCGTCTTGCGGGCTGAAGGCCCGCTCTATCCTAGCCTGGGGCGAAGCCCCAGGATTACGACGCACCACAAAATCGCGGCCCGAAGGTCCGCGCTAAACCTTCGCGCTGCCCTCATTCGCTGCTCGGCGGCACCACATTCCCGCCACGCCCTGCACCGTTCCCCGGCGCCGGTGCACTCGTCGGCAACGCATCCGCACAAAACTCCAATACCGCAATCGCCGTCAGCCCGCCCTGCGACGACCCATTCGTGTCCGTCCCATCCTCCATCGCCGCCAGCGCATTCGGCGGCTCAACCTTCCCTCCGCGCGGACGCCCCGCGCGCAGCCCCGCCAACGCGCCCTGCGCCATCGCCGGGTCCTTCGTCACCGAGTACGCATACGCCAACAGCTTCCCGCCGCTGATCCCCTGCCCCGAGTTCTCGCAGAAATCCAGCCACAACTTCTGCCACGCCGCATCGTCGATGCTCATGTTCATCTCGAACATCACCTCCGCCCCGCCCATGATCGTCGCCAGGCTGTAACTCCCCAGCGTGCTGTCCCGCGCCGTCAGCACGCCCGTCGCCGGATCGAACCCCATCAGCATGTTCTTCCCCGTGCGGAACCCGCGCGGCATCGCCTCCATCGACTTCATGCCCGCCAATATCTTGTCCCGCCACTTCGCATCGCCCGTGCGCTCCCACTCCGTCATCCAGTTGCCTGCAATCGCCAGCCAGTCCGGCCCCGACCGCACCCGCGCCACATACTTCTCATCGCCCGCCCTCGGTGGGTCGGCCTCGCGCATCGGGTCGTATGCAATAATCGACCGCTCCGCCTGCAGCGCCTCGCGCATCACATCGCCCGTCCGCTCGTCCGCCGTCAGATAGTAGTAGAACCGCCGGAACGCCGCCTGCCCGATCCGCGCCTCCTTCGCCCCATCGCCCCAGTGCGAGACCCCATGCCGCGTCCCCAGCCCAGCCATCGGCCCGAAGTGGTAGCTGTCCACCTCGCCCGTATGCCGCGTCATCGCCTCCGCCATGCGAAACAAATCAGCCCGCCCGCTGCGCAGAAACGAGTACCACAACCAGCTGTCCGTCCCCAGCTCCGAGTTGTCCCACGCCATCCCGCCCAGGTCGTATCGCCACACATGCCGCTCGTTGTCGTACGAGTGCATCACATCGCCATAGTTCCAGAAGCCGTACCAGTTCCTCTCCTCAATCTGCCCCAGATACAAACCCAGCGTCGCATCGAGGCCCCTCTCAATCGCCGCCTTGAACGGCGTCGACCCGTCCTTCACACTCCAGAACCCAAACGCCCGCGCATCGTGCAAGTACTGTGGACTCGCCACCAGCATCGGCGTCGCCGTCGCAGCCTTCGCCATCGCCGCCGTCTTCGCCTTCTCCGGCACCGCGCCCGTCGGCCACAGCATCAGCTCGCTCGTCCGCGCAATCCCATACGGCGTGCTGTTCCCTTGCTGCACATCCTCGTACGACGCCTCCAACCCATGGGCCCGCGTATCGTAGTGCCGCAGGTCCATCGCCGCCGCCTCCGGAGACCACAGCCACGCCGTCAACTCCGCCGCATCGCTCGCGGCATGTTGCACCTCCAGCTCCGCTGGATACGACTGCCAGAAGTTCTTCACGCTCACGCCCAGCCCGCCGCTCACGTCGCCCACAAACGCCAGCCCCGACGCCCGCTTCCCTGCCGCTGAAAACAGCCAAGTGCTCTGCGCATTCGTCCGCTTCTGCACCGTGAACCCATCCGGATTCAGCTGCACCAGCTTGAAGTCGTCCCACACCGCCCAGTTGCTCACCATGTTGCGTCCCTGCTGCGTCATCTCCGCGCGGTTCGGCACCCGCAGCCCCGCAAGCTGCGCCGGATACACATCCTCTCCCTCCGCATTCATCACCGTCCGCTGCCGCCCGCCGCGCCCAATCAGCGGCTGGATCGGCTCCGACCAAACCCCCTCGCCCTCGCCTGAGAACCGCACATGCCGGTTCTGCACCTCCTCGCGCATCGGCACCGCAAACGTCACACCCAGCCCGCGCACAAAATCCTTCTCCTGGTCGCCATCGAAGAAGATCGTATGCACCATCCGCACCTGCGTCTCCCCCGCGTAGAAATAAAGCCGCACATGGAACGGCAGCCATTCCCGCCCCGACTTCGCCCCCTTATGCACACCCTCCAGCTTCACCACCGCGCGCACCGGCCCCGTCTGCTCCACCGTCACCTTCTTCACCATCCCCACAAACCGCTCGCGCGGCCGCACCTCCTCCGCCTCACCCTCCGCCCCGCTCTGCAGCACGCACACCAACCGCCCCGCGCCCACCACCCTACGCCCCTCCACCGTCATCGACTCAAAAAGATTCCCCCCACCTCCCACCGCAATCGAACACTGCACCGCCCCCGTATCGATCGCAATCGTCTTTCCATCCTGCACCACCCTCACCGCTCCGCCCACAGCCGCCGGCGGCACCGCACCCGTTACCGTCAGCATCACCTCGCCCGCCAACCCCGCCGGCGCAACCGTTGCAAACCCACTCCACTTCACCGACCCATCCGGCCAGTACGCCAGCGGCCAGCTCTGCACCGGCATCGGCCTCGCCTGCCCGTCCGCGCCCCGCTCGCTCAGGCCAAAGTTCATGCCCCGGACCACCGTATTCTTTGGCCACGGAACTCCCCAGCTCACCCCCGCATTCAACCCCGGCGCCTCCTCGCCCAGCCACTTCAGCGCGACCGTCCTCGGCGCAGCTGCAACCGTCGTCGCGGCCACCGCACCGGCCCTGCGCGTCTGCGCCTGAGCCTCCAGCGCACCCTCACCCAAACCCCCCGCCGCAACCCCAGCCCCCACCACCGCCGCATCCCGCAAAAACTCCCGCCGCGTCCTCTCGCTCACAGTCGAATCTCCTCCTAGCCCAGGCCTCCTAGTCAGCCCGAATCGATCGCCCATTATCGTCTCGACCACGCAGCCTTGGGAAGCAGCTCACGCCATCTGCCCGAAAACTCCAAGAGGTGGCGGCGCCGCTTGACTCCCAACGCGCGACACATCGCGCCCGATCTAGGGGCTGGCTTAGTGGCCGGAGTGGTAGGGATGGTTCGCGAGGATGGTGAGGGCGCGGTAGAGCTGCTCGGCGAGCACCGCGCGGGCCAGCGCATGGGGCAGCGTGATGTTGCCGAAAGAAAGCATGAGGCTCGCGCGGGCCCGAGCCGCGGCCGACCAGCCGTCGGCGGGACCGATGGCGAGAATGAGGGATTGGGTGCCCGAGTCGCGCTGGCGCCCGATATGCGCGGCAAACGCCTCCGAGGTCAGCTGCTGGCCGCGAGAGTCCAGCAGGATAAGATGCGGCGCTGTGCGCGCAGCAATGCGATCCAGTGAGGCGAGGAAGGCGGCTTCGCTGGCATAGGCTTCGGCAGCGGTGGGAGCAAAGTGGGCGGCACGGGTGAGGTAATCGGCGGCGAGCGCGTCGGCGGGGGAGGATCTGGAGCGGGAGCGGTTTGGTGAGATCGCACTGAGGATGATCTTCATTGAGGTGATCCGCGAATGAGATGCCGATGAAAAAGCTGGCCCGGTTCTATGGGTTCCGCGAAGATTCTCCAGTTCTCCATAGGCGATGCGATAGCAACGACCCGATTTGTGCGGCAGAGCTTCGAAAAGGACCGATTCTTGCGCACAAGTTACCCATCGTATACTCCATCGGCTCCGCGGCCACCGAATTGCAATATCCTGAACCTACACGACGTTTGAGCGTGGGTTCTGCGCGCGCGATTTGCGGAAATTGCTGCATCTTTCGACCGGTCTGAAATGGGGGAGTCGCGGAGTCGTTCGTGCCGGTTCATAACGAAAAATATCTAGGAGACCGCAGATGAGGAAGCAATCTTCCATCTGTCTTGTAAGCCTCGCCTCAACGAGGCATGGAAACCGTGTTGCAAAGGCTCTCAGCCTCGCGGCAGTGTTGGTTTGGATCAGCATGGTGGGCGGAGCTCCGGCGCGCGCGCAGACATCGAACGGGACGATCGCGGGCAGCGTCGTCGATGCGACCGGCGCGGGGGTTGCGAAGGCGACAGTGAAGATCGTCGGCGCGCACACCGGCGCGACCAAGACCACGACGACCAACGGGGTTGGAGGCTTTCGTCTGGAGTCTGTTCTGCTGGACACATACACGGTCACGGCAGAGGCGCCGGGATTCTCCAAACGCGCGATTACGAATGTGGTCGTGACGGCGAGCGTGATCACGTCCGTGAATCCGGTGCTGGTAAGCGGCAGCGTGACAGAGACGGTCGAGGTGCAGGCGGCAAGCGAACTGCTGCAGACCGACAGCGGAGAGATCAGCGCCGCAATGGGGACGCAGGCCGTGGAGAACCTGCCAATCGGCAGCCTGAGCCCGTATGAGCTGGCGACAACGCTGCCCGGAGTGTCGCAACCGCCGGGGGAATATCTGGACGTCGGCGGAATGCCGAACGGGTTTCAGTTTTCCGTGGATGGGAGCCGGCCGCGCGCGAACAATTTCCTGATTGAAGGCCAGGACAACAACGATCAGGGCCTGCATGGGCAGGGCCTGCAGCCGGAAAACCTGGAAGCCTACAACGACATCACCTTTCTGCTGAACTCCTACAGCGCGGAGTACGGGCACGGGGGCGGCTCCGTTAGCAACTTGATCCTGAAGAGCGGCACGAACAGCTTCCATGGTGCAGTGTGGGACCGGCTCTCGAACTCATCGCTGGACGCATTGGACAAAGGCGATCTGCTGAACGGGTCGACGACGAAGTCGAAGTACCGGGAGAACATCGCCGGGTTCTCGATCGGCGGACCAGTGCTGAAAGACAAGATGTTCTTCTTTGCCTCGTACCAGTTCGACCACTATCGGGCGACGGCGAACCTGAATCCGATCATCGTGCCCACCGCGGCCGGGGTAACAACCTTGCAGGCGCTGGGCACAAATCCGAGGGTGGCGAACTACCTCCAGGCCGTGGGAACGCTTAGGGGCCAGTCGGGCGCGGCGTATACCTCGAACCTCCAGTTGGCCGAGACGAACCCTGTGACGTCGACGCCTTACGTGGTGCAGGTCGGCCCATACCGGCGCAACCTCAGCAGCGCAACGGATTCATCGGAGCTGGACATCAAGGGCGACTACATCGTCAGCCCGGGCGACACCCTGCAGCTGCACTACATCCGATCGCCCTCCCTGGTCCCGACCGACCCCAACACCGCCATGCTTCCGGGATTCGACACCAACCAGAACGGCGTGGCCGACAACGCCGGCATCGCCGAGACGCACACCTTCAGTCCGAGCCTGCTCAATGAATTTCGCTTCTCCTATGGCCGCATCGGCTTCACATTCGGCCTCACTCCGGCGACGCTCGCCAATCCGCTGGCCAGCGGGCCCGAGACCAATATCGGGATTGAGACCGGCATCGTTCCGGGGACAACCGGGGAGGTGACCGGATTCGGATCCCGGACCGACTTCCCCCAGGGCCGGTTCCATAACACCTACGAGATCCAGGAAACGATGACCTGGAGCAAGGGCAAGCACACACTCCGGGCTGGCTTCGACCTGCCGACAGTGCAGGTGCGCGATCAGATTCCGTTCAACTACTTCGGCGCGCTCAGCTATGCGGCAACCGCTTCGCCGCAGTACACCGCGCTGGCGAACTACGTGGACGACTTTGGCGGGGACAGCGGTTCTGCGGCAGAGAACTTCGGGAGTCCCTATGCGCGGCCGGTGTTTCATTACCAGAACTACTTCGCGGAGGACGACTGGAAGTTCTCGTCGAACCTGACGCTCGAGCTGGGACTGCGCTATGAGTTTGCGGGGACGCCCTTCAACAACATTAAATATCTTGGGGTAACTCCGGCCTCGGTCACCAACTATCTATCCGCGGTGCCGGAGCAGGCGGACACGGACGACTGGGCGCCGCGGTTCGGGTTTGCCTATACTCCCGGTTTCCTCGGAGAGAAGAAGACGGTCATCCGCGGCGGCTTTGGGATCTTCTACGATGGCTTGTTCACCAATATCGACGACAACATTCTGGACAGCGCGCCCAATGCGGCGTCGCCGGAGGTGATCAGCCTGGCGACCAGCGGGTCGCCGCGGGGGACATCGGGGTTGTCGGGGCGGCTGGCCGGCTTGAGCCACACGGCGGGGGCGACCGACTTTGCCGAGTACATCACGCCGGAGATGGCTTCGCCGCGCACCCTGCAGTGGAACCTCAACGTGGAGCGCGAGCTGCCCTTCTCCTTTACCGGGCAGGTTGGCTATGTGGGAACGCGCGGCGAGCATCTGTATGCGACCACCGAGTTCAACCCCTACGTCAACGACATCTACTCCGGCACCCGGATATTCAACGGGCGCGGCCGGGTGGTGCGCGAAGACAATTCGGGAGACTCGATCTACCACGCGCTGCAGGCACAGCTGACCCGGAAGTATCGCAACGGCTTCGCCTTCCGCGGGGCGTATACCTTCTCGCGCATGGAGGACGATGTCTCCGAGGTCTTTACCGAGGGCCAGTTTTCAACCTTTCCAGTGATCCAGTACCCCAGTGCGCGCAAGACGACTGACTACGGTCTCTCGGCGTTCGACCATCGGCAGCGGCTGGTCTTTTCCTACATCTACGATTTTCCGAAGTGGGGCGACGCGCCGAAGGGTCTGGGCGAGGTGGTCAACGGCTGGCAGATCTCCGGCGTGAGCCAGTTCCAGTCCGGGCAGCCGGCGAACGTCGAGATCGGGTATGACTGGAACGGCGACGGGATCGGCAATGACCGGCCGGATGTAGGCAATCCCAAGGCGCCGCTGGCCTCGTTTGCGGTGCGCGGCGACGATCCAGTGGTGGGCTTTGGGCTGGGTCCAGGGAGCTATTGCGACGGCCCTTCATGGCTCAATACGGGCAACAACTGCATCCCGGTGACGCTCAGCTCGGTGCGCTGGGTGCTTCCCTACTTCGGAACCAATGGCCCGGGGACGCCCGTGGGACGCAACAATCTGATCCTCCGGGGATTCGAGCAGTGGGACGTTTCCGCGCAGAAGAGCTTCCATACGTATAAGGAGCAGTCCTTCGACTTCCGCGCGGAGATGTTCGACGTGTTCAACCACGGCGATACGGGAACACCAAATCTGAATTTCTTTACCGGGTTTGCCGGGGTCAGCAATGGCGATCCGCTGAATACGTTCGGCAACTACTACCCGACGGTGACCGGCCACCGCTCGATCCGGCTCTATCTGCGCTACGCGTTTTAGCCGGGATGTTTCGGGCTGCGCTAAACCAGGGGCGCTCCACGGAGCGCCCTTAACTTTCGTGCCATGATTTACCCGGGATGATCCTCGCTCGGCGAACCGCGATGCGAACGTCAGCCTGACCTTCACGCACAATCAGGCAGGTCTGGTAGCGCGCTTCTTCGTCCGAGCTTTCTTAAGCGCCGGGGGCATCGGCTTCTTTGCGGCGGACTTGCTTGCAGCGCCGGCTGATTTCTTTGCCGCGATCTTGACCGGCGGAGACTTTGCCACGGATTTCTTTGCCGACGTTTTACCCGGGGCCTTCGCACGGGCGGCGGCGATCGCAGACTTAAGTTCGGCGTTGAGGTCGGCGATAGAGATACTGGTCGCCGACTTGCGCAGGCGTTCCAGTCCGTAGAAGGCGCGCTTCTCGGCGGAGAAGACGTGGACAATGAAGTCGACGTAGTCGAGGAGGATCCACTCGGCGTTGCGGCGGCCCTCAACCGAGTTGGGATAAACACCGAAGTCGCGCTTGAGCCGGAGCTCAATCTCGTCGGTGATGGCGACGTTCTGGCGTTCATTGGCGCCGTTGCAGATGAGGAAGTAGTCGGTGAGACCGCTCTCGGACGGGTCAAGGGCCAGGATGCGGATGTCTTCGGCCTTCTTGTCTTCGCAGGCTGCCGCTGCGGTGAGCAGGAGTTGATAACTTTCGGCTGAGGGCAATGGATCTCCTTAAGGCTATGGTAGCGGGTGAGGGCGGGGGGAGTCCATCGTGTTGTCAATTGCCGCTGCGGGCGCCGATTTGGTTTGCGCCATATACTTCAACTATCGATTGAACTCCGGAGGTGCTTTGCATGGGGCGAAAGACGGGTTGGACTGCTGCGGCCGCGGTTGGCCTGGCGCTGCTTTGGATCGTTCCGATAGGACGAGCGCAGGCGAAGGCTGCGGCAGGCGCGAAGAAGGACGACGCGAAGAAGGACGAGAAGGTGGTGGTGGCAGGAACGCCGGAGACGCCTGCACCCACGCACGCGGCCGACTCGACGACCGAAGGTTCAGTGACGGTGGGTGGGCAGGCGATCGCGTATAAGGCGGTGGCCGGAACGATCACCGTTGGGTCGACCGACGATCAGGATGCGACCCTCGACTTCGAGGGCAACCTGCTGCCCGACTCGGGCGAGAAGCCGGTCGACAAGGACAAACCCGACGAAGCTGAGGCGACCGCGCGCATCTTTTATGTGGCCTACCTCAAGAAGGACGCAGCGGCGGAGCAGCGGCCGGTCACGTTCCTGTACAACGGCGGCCCGGGTTCGGCGACGATGTGGCTGCACATGGGATCGTTCGGGCCGAAGCGGGTGGTGACGCCGGACGCCGAGCACCAGGAGGGCGCGCCGTACCAGATTGTCAACAACGATTCGAGTCTGCTGGATGTGACCGACCTCGTGTTTATCGATGCGCCGGGGACGGGCCTCAGCAGGATCTTCGGCAAGGACAAGGAGAAGGCGTTCTGGGGCGTGGACCCGGACGCGCACGCGTTCGAGCGGTTCATCCGCAAGTTTCTAACCAAGTACGACCGCTGGAACTCGCCCAAGTATCTGTTCGGGGAGAGCTATGGCACGCCGCGCTCCGCGGTGCTAAGCAACATTCTGCAGAATGTGGACCTCAACGGCGTCATCTTGCTCTCGCAGATTTTGAGCTTCGACAACAGCGTGGATGGGCCCAAGCTGAACCCGGGCGTCGACCAGGCGTATGCGCTCGGGTTGCCCACGTATGCGGCGACGGCCTTCTACCACAAGAAGCTGGCGAGCCCTCCGGCGGCGCTGGAGCCGTTCCTCACCGAAGTGGAGCAGTACGCGCTGGGGGAGTATATGCATGCGCTGTTGGAGGGCAGCGAACTGCCGCCGGCCGAGAAGCAGGCGGTCGCGGAGAAGCTGCACGACTACACCGGGCTGCCTGTGGCGCTATGGCTGAAGGCCAACCTGCGCATCGATGGAGGAATGTTTGAGAAGGACCTGCAGCTGGACGAGGACACCACCACCGGGCGGCTGGACACTCGCTTCAAGGGGCCGGACCTCGATCCGTTCAGCGAAGAGGCGGAGTACGATCCGCAGAGCGATGCGATCTCCTCGGCCTATACCGCGGCCATCAATACCTATCTGCGCAAGGACCTGAAGTACGCCGACCAGCAGACCTATAAGCCGGGGGCGTACAGTGAGCCGGGATTTACATGGGACTTCCGGCACCAGGTGGAGGGGAACCCGCAGACGGCCGACCAGCAGGACGCGGGGACGAATGTGATGCCCGACCTGGCGAACACGATGAAGTCGAACCCCAGGATGAAGGTGATGCTGGCGGGCGGATACTACGACCTCGCGACGCCGTTTTATGAGGGCTACTACGAGATGCACCACCTGCAGATTCCGGACAAGCTGCAGGCGAACATCAGCTACCACTACTACCCCAGCGGACACATGGTCTATGTGAACGAAGGGGTGCTGAAGCAGTTCCATGCGGATGTGGCTGCATTTATTAGGGATACGGAGGGTGGGAAGTAGGGGTGGGGCGGTCTGGGTGATTTGGGTCACATATGAGTGTATTTTCATCATATTTTCTGCAACCTTTATGCTATGATTCCGTCTAAGGGGATGTGAGCGGCCAGTGGGCCGCTCCCAACCCTAATGAATTGATTGCGTGAGGAGGATTTATGACAACCTTAGCTCGATTTGTACCGTTCCGTTCGCCGCTGGCCGATGTGGCTGTGTTGCAGAACCGTTTGAACTCGATCTTAAATGACTTCGCCCAGCCCGAGGGCGAGGAGTCGCTGGCGATGGGCAGCTTTATCCCGCCGGTGGATGTGTATGAGGACGCGCAGCAGCTGGTGCTGAAGCTGGAGGTTCCGGGCATCAAGCAGGAGGACCTGGATGTGCGGCTGGAGAACCAGACCCTGACCATCAAAGGCGAACGCAAGTTCGAGAAGGATGAGAAGCAGGAGAACTTCCATCGCATCGAGCGGCGCTACGGCAGTTTCGTCCGCAGCTTTACTCTGCCGGAGACGGTGGACGCGAGCGCGGCCAAGGCGAACTACGACGCCGGCGTGCTGACCATCAGCCTGGCAAAGAAGGAGGCCGCGAAGCCGAAGCAGGTGAAGGTGGAGATTGGCACCGGCGCACCGGCGGCGCAGGCCAAGCAGGTGGAAGGGAAGGCTGCGTAAGCGATTTGATTCGGTGATTCCAGGAACTTGAAACGCCCCGCATCGCTTGCGCGATGCGGGGCGTTTTGTTTCTGCGGCGGGGGCTGACCTTGTGCCTCAGCGACGGCGGCCCGCGCTCGCACGCGGCGGAGGCGCCGCGTGATGCTCTTCCACCCGGGGCGCGGCCGGTCGCACGTAGGGATGGGCGTAGGGATGCACGTATGCGCCGCGATTGGCGTAGGTGCGCACCCAGGGCCGGTGGTCGATGAGGATCGCGTGCGAGCCCCAGCCGAAGCCCGAGCCAAACCAGCCGAAGCGCCCGAAGGAGACGCCGAGCGTAACAGCTGGGCCAAAGCGGATGGCGCCGCCAATGAAGAAGCCGGGGCGCGGCGCGCCGAAGACGATCAGCGGATCGTAGACCGGCACGTAGAAGAGGTAAGGGTTGAACGGCTCGATCTCAACATAGCCGCCCTGGTCGATGACGTCGACGTCGGAGTTCGACTGGAGATAACCGTAGCCGTAAGCTTCGCGGCGCAGGCGCTGGACCGCGTCCATCACATCCTCGCGCTGGCCGAGGACGGCGTTACCCAGTTGGCCGGTCCAGTTGGGGTCGCGGGCCATCATGTCGAGCACGGAGGGAAACGGCAGCAGCGCAAGCACGCTGGGGTCCCAGGGCAGGTTGTCGGATTGAATCGCGGCAGAGAGCGCGTCGCCCTTGAGGTAGCTGTGCTCGTCGGCCCAGGCGGCCGCGTCGGGGATCTCATCCCAGTAGGTGGCCGCGGTGAGGGTCTGCGCGAGCAGTGGGTCGGGGTAGAGCGCGATGCGGTTGACCAGGCCGTCGAGTTGGCCGGGAGGCAGCGGCGGCGGCGCGGCCTGGTCCTGCGGCTGGGTTGACGGCGGATAAGGCTGGGCCTGCTGCGGATAATTCTGCTGGTCCGGTTGCGCCGGCGCCTGCTGATCGTATCCCGGCGGCGGCGAGGACGGCGGCTGCCGCACAATAGGCGCCTGCGCGACGGCCAGCGTGGCGACCGAGAGAGTGAGTGCGGCTGCCAGAAGGCGCGATCTATGTTTGGGGAGAGCGTTCATCGGTGAGTTCCTTCTTGTCGGTTCCTTTGTGTCTTCCTACACAGCAGAGCACATCTTGCCGGTGCCGTGCATCGTTCGCATCGGAATAGACGCAGATTTGCGCGGGAAGTTGTGGCGTGTGCGGTAGATTGAGAGCCGCGGGTGGAGCGCGCGCCGCGAGTTAGCTGAATAGGAACTCCTTGGTGCGGAGTTCTTTAACCGCGTCGCGGAGCTTGACAGCTTTTTCGAACTCGAATTTCTTGGCGGCTTCGCGCATGTCGGACTCGAGTTTGCCGATGTAGAGGTCGAGCTCGGCCTGCGTGGTGAAGTCTGGGATGCCCTCGGCCTCGTCGGTCAGGTCGGCGTAGTCGGCGCGAAGGATGCCGGCAAGGCCCATCTCCAGCGGGCGGACGATCGACATGGGCGTGATGCCGTTCTCCTCGTTGAAGGCGACCTGCTTTTCGCGGCGCCGGTCCGTCTCGTCGATGGCGCGCTGCATGGACTCAGTCATCTTATCCGCATACAAGATGGCCCTGCCCTCAATGTGGCGCGCCGCCCGGCCGATGGTCTGGATCAAGGAGCCCTGGGAGCGAAGGAAGCCTTCTTTATCGGCATCCAATATCGCGACCAGTGATACCTCCGGAAGATCGAGGCCCTCACGGAGAAGATTGATGCCGATAAGAACGTCGTACTCGCCCTTGCGCAGGTCGCGAAGCAACTTGATGCGTTCGAGGGTCTCGATCTCGGAGTGCATGTAGCGGCAGCGAACGCCTACTTCGGTGTAGTAGTTGGCTAAGTCCTCGGACATCCGCTTAGTGAGGGTAGTTACCAGGACGCGTTGACTTATCGCAGCGCGGTCGCGAATTTCCGCCAATAAATCGTCGATCTGTCCCTTGACCGGACGAATTTCCACAATGGGGTCGATAAGTCCGGTGGGTCGGATAATCTGCTCCACAACCACTCCCGCTGACTTCGTCAGCTCGTAAGGCCCTGGCGTGGCGGAGACATAGATGATCTGCCCGGTACGGCCCTCGAACTCGTCGAACTTGAGCGGGCGATTGTCCATCGCCGACGGAAGCCGGAATCCATAGTCGACCAGGTTCTGCTTGCGCGAGCGATCGCCGTGCCACATGCCGTGCAGCTGCGGGACGGTGACGTGCGACTCGTCGATGAAGAGGAGGTAGTCGCGGGGGAAGTAGTCGAGCAGGGTAGGCGGGGGTTCGCCGGGCAGGCGGCCGGAGAAGTGGCGCGAGTAGTTTTCGATACCGTGGCAGTAGCCCACGGACTTGATCATTTCGAGGTCGAAGCGGGTGCGCTGGTGGATGCGCTGCGATTCAACCAGACGGCCCTGCTGTTCGAGTTCCTTCTCCCACCACTCCAGCTCGGTGAGGATGGATTCGGTGGCGGATTTCTTGCGCTCGGGCTGGACCACATAATGCGACTTGGGATAAATGGGCAGGCGCGAGTACTTCTGGCGCACGGTGCCGAAGAGCGGGTCGATCTGGGCGAGAGAGTCGATCTCGTCGCCGAAGAGCTCGATGCGGTAGGCGTTCTCGTCGTACGTGGGGTAGACCTCGATGATGTCGCCTCTCACGCGAAACGTCCCGCGACGAAAGTCGACATCGTTGCGGTCGTAGAGAATCTCAACCAGGCGGCGGGTGATGTCTTCGCGCTTGATCTTCTGGCCGCGTTCGAGCAGCAGCAGCATGCCGTAGTAGGCCTCCGGCGAGCCAAGCCCGTAGATGCAACTAACAGAGGAGACGATGATGGCGTCGCGGCGCTCGAACAAACTTCGCGTAGCGGAGAGGCGGAGCTTGTCTAACTCCTCGTTAATTGTTGCTTCTTTTTCGATGAATAAGTCGCCGGCCGGAATATAGGCTTCGGGCTGGTAGTAGTCGTAGTAGGAGACGAAGTACTCGACGGCGTTATTGGGGAAGAATTGTTTGAACTCGTGGTAGAGCTGGGCGGCGAGCGTCTTGTTGTGCGCAAGGACGAGCGCGGGCCGCTGCACCTGCTCGATGATCTTGGCCATGGTGAACGTCTTGCCGGAGCCGGTGACGCCGAGCAGGACCTGGTCCTTCTCGCCGGCGCTGAGACCGGCGACGAGCTCGGCGATCGCGCGGGGCTGGTCGCCCTGGGGTTTGTAAGTGGTGGCGAGCTGGAAATCCATAAGATCCTAGGTTATTACTTGAGGCGAAGATGAGGTGAAAATTTGAGTCTGACAGTCATGCGCGGATTGTAATTTCCACTGCTTCGATCGGGACGTTGAAGGCTAGAGACAGGCCATGCTTTGCCTCAGTGATTGTCAAAGGGCGGGTCAGGGGCGGGTGCGCTTCCGCTA
The DNA here is from genome assembly GCA_050014235.1 of Acidobacteriaceae bacterium. Classification (GTDB taxonomy): domain Bacteria; phylum Acidobacteriota; class Terriglobia; order Terriglobales; family Acidobacteriaceae; genus Edaphobacter. Next base: position 13,509 of record JBEKDS010000026.1, on the reverse strand, counting down.
CCTCATGGGCAACTCCGTCGCCGTTCCCGGGATCGGGCATCCGCTTCCACTTCAGCTTTTTCGGGTCGATACCTAGATCGAAGAGGCGGGCGTAGCGGACCGGGTTGCGGTCGCCCTTCCTCCATAGCTCCGGCATATTAATCCCCGCGTATTCGACGAACCGCACCATCCAGCGGTCCGGTCGCTCCCGCGAGGGTATGACCTCACCGATCTTGGCCACTAGGAACCCGCTGCGATGCGCCTCGTGCCCGTCGCCCCAGGGTGCGCGTACATTTCGGGTGCAGACAACGTAATCCATCTGCCGCGCATGTGCCGGGACTAGGCGCCACGCCTGTGATCCACCCTCGCTGACCATCCGATCGACACTGCGGGCGGTCAGGAACACAACCGTATCATTTTTCATCGTAATACCTCTAATTAAGAATATAGCATAGATCGAATGATATTGCGAGATATTACGAAGTATTGCGGCAGGGTAAATCCGCACAGCTCCTTGTGGATGGGGATGATGAGGCTTCGAGCGCGATTGCGTTCAGCGGCTCACGGATTGGTGGGTGTTGAGTTGGGGCTGGTCTTGATGTGTTCAGGTTGTAGGCCGATACCGACGAACCGGCCGGTGAGGCGCTGGAAGCCGGGGATCGAGGTGGCCACGCGGAGGAGCAGCGGCGGGGTGAGTGGGCCGGGGTCCTGCAGGGCGCGGTTCAGGATGGAGTGCGCGAACACCTGGACGCGCTGCGTGCGGAGGACAGCGGTTTCGCGGTGGGTCTGGACCCACTGCAGGTGATGTGGGGTGAGGGACTGGGTGCGGAACGGTTCGGCGAGGATGTTGGCGGCCGCGACCGCGTCCTGCAGCGCGATGTTGATGCCGATGCCGCCAACGGGGGACATGGCGTGGGCGGCGTCGCCGATACAAAGCAGGCCGGGGAGAGACCAGCGCTCGAGGTGGTTGATCTGGACGGTGAGCAGCTTGACCTGGTCCCAGGAATCGAGGGCTTCGGTTCGGCCGGCGAGGAATGGGGCGAGGCGCTCGATCGAGGCGCGGAAGGCGGCCAGGCCCTGCTGCTGGATAGCCGGGTAGGCGCCTTTGGCGATCAGGAAGCCGCACTGGAAGTAATCGTTGCGGTTGATGAGGATGAGGGCGCGACCGAAGTTGACGTAGCCGAGGGCGTTCTCGGGGTCGGAGGGTTGGCGCGGCAGCCGCATCCAGAGCACGTCGATGGGCACGCCCTGCTCGATGACGTTGAGGTTGGCGGCAGCGCGGCAGATGGCGTGGCGGCCGTCGCAGCCGACAGTAAGGGTGGCGTGGATTTCCGCCGGGCCGTCAGGGGACTGCGCGAGGACGCCGGCGATGCCGTTTTGATCACGCAGCAGGCCGGTGGCCTCCCAACCCATGCGCAGGTCGAAGGTAGGGTATTTGGCGGCTTCGGCGGAGAGGAAGTTGAGGAAGTCCCACTGCGGCATCAGGGCGATGTATTTCGCGATGGTGGGAAGGTGAGAGAGGTCGGCCATGAGAAACTCACGGCCACCGATGATGCCGCGCATCTGGCTGACCTTGGAGTGGGGCAGCTGGAGGAAGCGGTCAAGAAGCCCGAGCTCGTGCAGGAGCTGCAAGGTGGACGGATGGATGGTGTCGCCGCGGAAGTCGCGGAAGAAGTCGGTGTGTTTTTCGAGGACAGTGACGGGGACGCCGGCGCGCGCGAGCAGGTAGCCGAGCATGATACCGGACGGGCCTCCTCCGACAATGCAGCAGGTGGTCTGCATGGGGTGGAGGGTAGCAGAGTTGGTTGAATATGCGCCAACATGGAGGTGTGGTTAGATGGGGAAGCGAGGAGCGGCGATGAGCGTGGGCGTTGAGCTTTGGCTGGTGCGGCACGGAGAGACGGCGTGGAGCGTGGATGGGCGGCACACCAGCCGCACAGACATTCCGCTGACCGCACATGGCCGGCAGCGGGCGAAGGAGCTGGGGCAGTATCTTGCCGGAACGAAGTTTGTGGCAGTCTTGCGCAGTCCCATGCTGCGCGCAAAGGAGACCTGCGAAATCGCCGGGTTCGGCGATGTGGCCGTGGTGGACGACGGGCTGCGCGAGTGGGACTACGGAGTGTATGAGGGCAAGACGACGCGCGAAATCCAGCAGGAGATTCCCGGGTGGTCGGTGTGGAAGGACCCGATCATCGGCGGCGAGACGCTGGCGCAGGTGGGCGCGCGAGCGGATGGCGTCATCGCGCGGGCGCTGGCCGCGGCGGGCGATGCGGAGGGCGCGAAGGTGGCGCTGTTTGCCCACGCGCACATCTTGCGGATCCTCGCGGCGCGCTGGATTGGGCTGGAGGCGCGTGGCGGCGAGCTGTTTGCGCTGGGCACCGGCAGCGTGAGCGTGCTGGGGTGGGAGCGCGAGACGCGCGTGGTGGAGCGCTGGAACCGCGGGTTTGAGGATCAGCCATGCCCGGACTAGCGCTCTCGTTGCCTGACCTCTTCCGCCCGTTGTCGATGGCGGAGCAGTTTCAACACACGCCTTCGCTGGTCGTGGGGGTGCTCGATTTTTGCCTGGCGTCGGCGTTTCTGGCGTTTTCGCGCGCGGCGCCGGATTTCCGGGTGTTTCGCAAGACCGGCGCCTACTACCTGTTGCTTGCAGTCGAGCAGCTATGGGTCTACCACGGCGGCGAGGGGTCGGACTGGGTGCCGCGGACGCTCGCAATTTACCTGCTGGTGGAGATGGCGGCGGAGGCGATGGAGATACGGCATCATCGCTGGACGCTGGTGCTGGCGCCGGTCTATGCGGTTACGCTGATCCTGGGTTGGATTCCGCGGTTCGCGTATGTGCAGCAATGGCCGCTGCTTACCTCGGCGGTGGTGCTGGCCATCCTGATTGTGCAGGGATTTCTTCATGGCAGCCGGCGCGACCGTTTGATCGCGGGCGGGTTCACGATCCACTGGTTTGTGCGACTGACGGCGATGTCGGTGGTGCAACGGACGCTGGGGATCAAGTCTTACTTCAGCGTCGGCGAGTGGAATTGGGCTTACGCGAGCATCTCCCAGACGCTGCTGGGAGTGCTCACGCTGGTGGTGTTTGTGCGTGCGTTGGTGGCGGACCGGAGCGAAAGGCAGCGGATGTTGGGCGAACTGGCGGCGGCGCGGGCGGTGCAGCAGGTGCTGATTCCGGAGTCGGTGCCGAGCACGCCGGGGTTTGAGATTAGCGCGGTGTACAAGCCGTTTGGCGAGGTTGGCGGGGACTTCTTCCAGATACTTCCGCAGCTGGACGGAAGCGTGCTGGTGGCGATCGGGGATGTAAGCGGCAAAGGGCCTCCTGCGGCGATGATCGTGTCGCTGATGGTGGGGGCGCTGCACACCCTGGCGGAGATCACGCACCGGCCCGGAGAGCTGCTTGCCGGGCTGAACCGGCGCGTGATGGGACGAAGCGGCGGTGGATTTACCACGTGCCTTCTTTTTTGCGCGGAGCAAGGCGGGCGGGTGACGTTTGCGAATGCGGGCCATCTTTCGCCCTATCTTCAAGGCCGGGAGGTTCTTCTGAAGAATGGGTTCCCGCTGGGGCTGGTTGCGGACTGCGTTTACGAGGAGACGGCGTTGACGTTGGACGCGGGGGCGACGTTGACCCTGATGACGGATGGGGTGGTGGAGGCGCGGGACAGGAAGGGGGAGTTGTTCGGCTTTGAGCGGACGGAGAGGATCAGTTGTGGGCCGGCGGAGGCGATCGTGGGGGCGGCGCAGGCGTTTGGACAGGACGACGATATTACGGCGTTGACGGTCAAGCGATTGGGGTGGGCTTGAGTGACGAGCGTGCGGGTGGGAGCGCGAGACGCGAGTGATTGCAAGGTGGAACCGCGGTTTTGAGAAGTAAGGTGGTTGGGGCTGGAGATGCCGGCGCGTTGAGCAAGCCGCAGGTTTCTTCGGCTGCGCTCAGGACAGGCTCTTCGACTGCGCGGCCCGCGATAAAACTGCGGGACCTCCGCTCAGGACGACAAATCTTATGGCCAATATCCACTCTAAACCGGCGAGGGCGAAGGCACCGGCGCCCGCACTGCGCGCCCTCAACGGATTTCGATGTTGCCGGATCCGGTGGTGACCCGGATGGTGGGCCCGCCGCCGTTCACTGTCCCGACAATGTGCTGTCTGTCGAGTGTGCCCTGCGACAGCAGGGGCTGATCGATGTGGACGGAGCCGCTGCCTGTTTCGGCGTTCAGATTGAATTTAGCTGCGCTTCCTATATAGGCAGCAACATTGCCCGAGCCGCTCTGCAGACGCCACTCGCCGGTTGGGTTGCCTGTGACATCGATGTTGCCGGAACCGGCCTCGGCATGCACGCCGCCGCTTACCCCGTGGATACGGATGGAGCCCGAGCCGGTCTGCGCCTTCACGTCGCCTGCCCCGCTGAGATCGAGATCGAGGTTGCCCGAGCCCGCCTGAAGCGTCGCAGCGCCATGCACGTTGTTGGCGTGGATCTCGCCCGAGCCGGTCTCAAGCCGCGCATTCGCACCGAGATTGTCAACCTTCATATTGCCCGAGCCGGCATTCGCGGTCACTGTGCCTTCAATGCCGCCGATCTCCAGGTCGCCGCTGCCGGTCGAGACCTTCAAGGTGGTGCCGCTCGGCGCGGTGATCTCGTAGTCGATGGAGACGTTCTGATACAGGCGGGATTCGCCGCGGTCGGCGCCGATGGTGATGGTATTGTCAAACTGTTTGATGGGCGGGTCGGCTACGATCTGCTTGACCCTGGAGTCCGCATCGCCGCCCTGCCAGTCGAACAGGCCACGCTGGACGTGGACGCGGCCGATGACATGCATCTGGCTGTCGGGACCGGAGTAGACGTGGACATAGCCAGAGCCCGTTGCAACCGAGACGTTCGGCGTCCCGCCTACCGCAAGCGTCTTCTCGAAGCTGCCTTCGGCGGCGTATGCGGCGGTTGCAGTCAGGGTAACGGCGGCGATCAGGGCGGCAAAGCGATTCATAGCTATTCCTCTCGGGTGCGGCGCGCAGGCATATCGGGCGTTACGCAGAAGGAGCTGCGCTAGTTCCATGAAAACACTGTTTTTCTTTCTGTCATGTAATTTCTCACCTATGCTGTCCAATGAGTCTTATAGGTGGTTAGAACGATGATTCGTCGATGCATGTGGATGCTCGTTGGGGTGGTGGGGTTGGCGACGGCGGGCGCGGCGCGCGCGCAACAAGGCAGCGGGCTGGCGTTCGAGCGCGCCGCGCATCTGAAGCGAGGGTTGAACCTGAGCGGGTTCTTCGCGCAGTCACGAGACTATTCGGCGGCGCGGCTGGATGCGTATATGTCCGTGGCGGACATGCAGGCGATCAAGGCGATGGGGTTCGACCATGTGCGGCTCAGCATCAACCCAGAGCCGCTGATCCGCGAGCCGAAGACCGGCGAGCTGCGCACGGCGGCGCTGGCGCAGCTGGACAAGACGGTGGACCAGCTGACCGGCGCGGGGCTGAATGTGATCCTCGACATCCATGCGGAGGAGACGTGGAAGGCCGCGCTGCTGCAAGGGGAGGACGGAGCGGCGCGGCTGATCGCGTTCTGGGAGATGTTTGCGGCGCACTATGCCAGGACCGACCCGGAGCGGGTCTTCTTCGAGGTGCTGAATGAGCCCTCGATGGGGGATTTGTACCGGTGGGAGGGGATCCAGGACCGCGCGGTTGCGGCCATCCGCCGGGTCGCGCCCCGGCATACCATCATCGCGACGGCCGCGGCGTGGGGACACCAGGATGGCCTGCTGGCGATGGAGCCGGTGAAGGACGACGACGTGATCTATACGTTTCACGACTACGACCCCATGTGGTTTACCCACCAGGGTGCGACGTGGTCCACCGACGCGTGGGCGTACCTGCACGGCGTGCCGTACCCCTCGACGCCGGAGAATGTGCAGCCGGTGCTGAGCGAGGAGCCGGACGAGCTGAATCGGCTCAGGCTCGAACGCTACGGCCAGGACCGCTGGGACGCCAAGCGGGTCGCGGCGGAGATTGCCGCGGCGGCAGCTTGGGGCGCGGAGCGCGACGTCCCGGTGTACTGTGGGGAGTTTGGTGCGTTCAAGGACCACTCGGACCCCGCCGCGCGGGCGCAGTGGATCGACGACACGCGGACTGCGCTGGAGGCGAACCGCATCGGCTGGGCGATGTGGGACTACGACGGGAACTTTGGGTTGGCGACGAAGCAGAAGGATGCGAGCGTAGCCGTGGACCAGGCCGTGCTCAAGGCGCTGGGATTGGGAAAGTAGCCGTGGGAAACCTGTGCGAATTGCGCGCGTTGCGCGTGTGCGATGGGCGCGCCGCCCTGTTACACTCGTAGAGGTTGTTTGGACGGCGCGTCGCGCGGCTTGATGGTCTGTTACAGGCCTGAGGGCGGGCGGGAGGCGCGTCCCGTAGGGGCTGTAGCTCAGCTGGGAGAGCGCCTCGTTCGCAACGAGGAGGTCAGCGGTTCGATCCCGCTCAGCTCCACCAAGAATTGGTCCGGAAAGTTCCCAGAAGGCAATGGTAGGCGCCTCGACAGCCATGCCTTCTTCCGCCCACGCACCTCCACAACGCGATCCGGCCGAGCCGCGACCCTCGTACCCGCTATAACTAACCCATGCCCCCGCAAGAATCCCCCACCCCCGAAACCACCCGCCGCGGCCTCATCCTCATCAACACCGGCCCCGGCAAAGGCAAGACCACCGCCGCCCTCGGCACCGCCCTGCGCGCCGCCGGCAACGGCATGTCCGTCCTCTTCCTGCAGTTCCTCAAAGGCTCCTGGCACTACGGCGAACTCGACGCCGCAAAAGTCCTCAACAACGCAACCAGCCCCTCAACACCCGCCGCCGCCCCCTTCGTCATCAAGCAGCTCGGTCGCGGCTTCGTCAAAGTCGGCAACGCCGAAACCGATCCCGAAGACATCCGCCTCGTCGAAGAGGCATGGCAGGAATCCGCCGCCGCCATCCTCTCCGGCGACTGGGACCTCGTCGTCCTCGACGAGATCAACTACGCCATCAGCTACCGCATGCTCGCCCCCGAAGCCGTCGCCGAGGTCCTCCGCCGCAAGCCCGAGATGACCCACGTCATCCTCACCGGCCGCAACGCCCACCCCCTCCTCATCGACCTCGCCGACACCGTCACCGAAATGCGCGAAATCAAACACGCCTACACCCGCAACATCCTCGCCCAGCGCGGCATCGAGTTCTAACCGGGGCCGGGCAGGTCGCGCCACCATCGCGACAACTCACCACGACCAACTCACACTGCCTTACTTCGCCCCCGCAAACTCTTCATTCATCCACGCGTCGAACGCCGCATAGCTCTGCGGCCGCCCCAGAAAATCCTTCACCAGCTCGTTCGCCGAGACAGACCCGCCCGGCTCCAGCACCGTCTTCCTATACCGCATCGCCGCCGGCCCATCCAGCAGGTTCGCCTTGTCAAACTGGTTGAAGAAATCCAGCGCAATCACCTTGCTCAGCGAATACGTATAGTAGTTCGACGAGTAGCCCATCAGGTGCGTAAACGTCGCAAACCCGCGGTTCCCATCCACCCACTGCCACGGCGAACCCTCCACCGCCGCCTGCTTCCACATCCCCTCAATATTCACCTGCTCCGGCGCGCGGTCGTGCAGCTCCAGCGAGTAGTTCGCCAGCGCAATCTGCCGCTCATACCCAATCCCCCGCCCGAACGCATCCGCGCGCAGCATCTTCGCAAACAGCTCGTCCGGTAGCACCGCGCCCGTCTTATAGTTCTTCGCAAACCCATCCACAATCCTCTTGTCGCGGAAGAACTCCTCCAGCATCTGCGAGGGTGCCTCCACAAAATCCCACTCCACGTTGAACGAGCTCGTCCCCACCCACTCCTGGTGCGACCCCAGCACCGCATGCATCATGTGCCCAAACTCATGAAAAAACGTCACCACATCGGAGTACTGCATCAGCCCGGGATCGTGACCAGCCCCTCCATCGGCCCCGCCGGCAAAGTTCCCATTCAGCCGCGCCTCCGGCATCTGCCTGTCCGCCACGCCCGAAACCATCGTCCCCGCGTTGAACCACTTGTTCTTCCCCTCGCGCGGATGCATGTCCAGATAAATCCGCCCCAGCCGCTTGCCTTCATCCCCACTCGCCCGGTCGATCACGTCGAAGACCGTCACTGACGGGTCCCACAACTCCAGCCCCTTCACCTCCACAAACTGCACATGGAAGAGCCGCGCCGCCGTATCCAGCACCCCCTGCTGCACCTCGGGAAACGGAAAATACGCCCGCACCGCCTGCGAATCGAACCCATACACCGCCCGCTGATAAAGCTCCATCCAGTACGCCGCGCTGTACGCCGGAATCGCCGTCAGCCCCGGCTCGCGCTCCTGCGCAAACTTCAAAATCTCCGCATACTCCTTGGTCGCCACAGGCTTCGCCGCCTTGTCCAGCTCCGCCAGCAGCGCCCGCACGTTCGCCGGGTTCTGGATCAGCTTGTCCTTCGTCGCCAGCTCCGCCCAGCTCGCAAACCCCAGCTCATGCGCCAGCGCCGCGCGCGTCTTCAGCACCTGCGCCAGCAGCTCCTCGTTCGCCGGATACGCCCGCCCGTTGTACGCCAGATACATCTCCTTGCGCAGCTCCGCACTCTTGGCGTACGTCAGCACCGGCCGGTAATCCGGCTCATCCGTCGTCAACACGATCCCACCATCCGCCCCCGCAGGATGCCGCGCAATAAAATCCGCCGGCAGCCCATCCAGCTCGGCCTTGTCCTTCACCACAACCTTGCCCTGGCTTTCCGCAATGTTGCGCTGGAAGTGCAGCGTCTCCGCCGTCAGTTGGTCGAACAGCTTCCTCACCCGCTCCCGCGTCGCCTCATCCTTATCGATACCGCTCAACCGGTACTCCAGCAGCGTGTGCTCAAGATAAAACTTCGTCGCCCTATCCATTGGCTTGACGCCCACCGCAGCAGCCGCGCCGGCCGCATCCACCGCCTGCAACGCGTGATACACCTCCGGATTCAGCCCCAGCGCCGTCGCCTGCGCCGACACCTTCTGCGACACCTCATCCCCCACATCCCGCAGCGCCTTGTTCGGCGACGCGTTCGTCAGCAAGCTCGCCCCGCTGCTCGCCAGGCTCAACTCCCGCTGCGCCTCATCGTACGGCCGCAGCGTATTCTCCACCGTCCGCTCGCCCTTCACCGCCAGCAGTGCGTCCACCTGCGCCTGCGCCGCCGCCAGATGCGCATCCGCCCACGCCCGCGCTTGCGCCGCATCCGGATTCCCCACCCATATATGCAACGGATCACTTACCACACTCTGCGCCACAGCCATCGTCGTCGCCAATCCTAATATTCCCGCTCCCGTCGTCCGAATCAACCCCCGCATCGTTTGCCCACCCCCCGAAACCCATACCTGCTTGGGCCTTTGCCATACCCTACCCTTGTCATTCCCGACTACCCTTGTCATTCCCGACTACCCTTGTCATTCCCCTACCCTTGTCATTCCGCAGCGAAGCGGAGGAATCTGCTTTTGCTTTTGCTTTTGCTTTTGCTTTTGCTTTTGCTTTTGCTCTTGCTTTTGCTCTTGTTCTTGCTTTTGCTCTTGTTCTTGCTGTTCGCCCCCCCAACGCACGCTACAATCCTGCCGCCAAGTCCTCCCACGTCGGATTCATACTCTCGATCAACTGAATCTTGCGGGCACGATTCCAGTCCTTCAACTCCTTCTCTCGCGCAATCGCATTCTGAGCGTACTGGAACCCCTCAAAGTAGACGAGCCGATCAATCTTGTATCGCGCCGTAAACGATCCCTGTCGCTTCTGGCGATGCTGTAACACTCGCACACGCAAATTCCCGTGACGCCGATTTAGAGCGTTCAGGAAACGTACACGAAGAATTCGTACTCGCGCGCAGGCACGCGAGCAGTGTAGCCGATTCAAGCGAAAAGCAGATTCCTCCGCTACGCTGCGGAATGACAAACAAGAGGGCTGCGGAATGACAAGCAGCCTCAGCTCGCCGCATCCATCAAATGCAGCTCTTTGCCCGGCTTGAACCGCACCGCCTTGCCCGGCGCGATGCTCACCTCGGCCCCCGTCCGCGGGTTGCGCCCAATCCCCGTCTTGCGCGGCTTCACCGTAAACACCCCAAACCCGCGCAGCTCAATCCGGTCGCCCGCAATCAGCGTCTTCTTCATGCTGTCGAAGATCGCGTCCACCGCGTCCTCCGCCTTAGTCCTGGGCAGTCCGGTGCGTTCGACGACCCGCTGTATTAGGTCCTGTTTGATCAACTTCGGCCGCCTCTCTCCACTCGAACTCGCCTGCAGCCTCGCCACTCCACGTGCCGCTGCAACGCTGAGGTGATGTTAGGAACTCCCCCCTCGATTGTCAACGCGAGTGTGCTGCCGTAAGATTTTCCTTGTCCGCTCCAATGCGGATAATCCCACGTCTGAAACATCCCGCAAGGCGGCGCGGACCCGCTCCACAGCTCGCCAAGAGAGAAGAACCCCACACGCATGGCCATCAAGAGCGACCGCTGGATCCGCCGGCAGGCAATCGACCACAACATGATCCAACCCTTCAGCGAGAAGCAGGTCCGCGAAGGCGTCATCTCCTACGGACTCTCCTCCTACGGCTACGACCTCCGCGTCTCCGACGAGTTCAAGATCTTCACCAACGTCAACTCCGCCATCATCGATCCCAAGGCCTTCGATGAGCGATCGTTTGTTACCGTCGTGGCCCCGAGCGTCATCATCCCGCCCAACTCCTTCGCGCTCGCCCGCTCCATCGAGTACTTCAAAATCCCGCGCGACGTGCTCACCATCTGCGTCGGCAAGTCGACCTACGCGCGTTGCGGCATCATCGTGAACGTCACCCCCTTTGAGCCTGAGTGGGAGGGCTTCGTCACGCTCGAAATCTCCAACACAACCCCCCTGCCGGCGCGTATCTACGCCAACGAAGGCCTCTGCCAGATCCTCTTCTTCCAGTCCGACGAAGTGTGCGAGATCAGCTATGCCGACCGCAAGGGCAAATACCAGAACCAGCAGGGCATCGTTCTTCCCAAACTTTAGGCGTGAAGCGCCGGCTTTTTGCGGTAAATTGATACTCAATTCAGACTTATTCCCAGTCGCAAACCATCCGGGCCACGCTGAGAAATGGGGCTGCAAGTCGATGGCCGAAGCTCATCATCCGAGGGTCGCCGAACGCGTAGGGGTCGTCGCTACCGACCCACTACGCGTCCTCGGCCTCAAGGCAATCTTCTGCGAAGCCATGCAACTGGAGATCGTCCATCTCTCCGTCCCGGGGGCCCTCGACGACGCCAACCTCTCGCTCGTCCTGATCGACGCGGAATGCACCGACCATCTCTTTGAACTGATCGCCACCTTCCACCAGATGCGCCCGCAGCTGCGACTGGTCGTCCTGGGTAGCGACACCTGCCATGAATACATCCAGCGCGTCATCGGCGCGGGCGCCAAGGGATATCTTCCGCTCACCTCAAAGGAGTCCGAGATTCGCATGGCGATCGACATGGTGCGCGACGGCTCCATCTGGGCCCCGCGCAAGGTCCTCTCCCGCCTGCTCGACGAGCCTCTCGGAAAAGCGAAGTCTCCCGCGACGCCGCCCACCTTCACTCCACGCGAGCGTCAGGTGCTGAAGCTGCTTCGCGCGGGCCGGCCCAACCGCGAGATCGCGCTTGCGCTCGGCATCGAGGAGGGCACCGTCAAGGCCCACATCAGCCGACTGATGCACAAGGTGGGGGTAAACAACCGCATCGCGCTCACCGTCCACCCCGCCACCCGGTTTGACTGATAAGTCAGTAGCTTACGCGTCATCGGCACAGGTTACTGTATTAACTACATAGTAAATAGCATAGGTACTAAGGTCTCTAGACCTTCGTACTGTTGTCCACCCCACCCAAATGGCCGACTATGAATCTGCAACACAGACCTGGGAGAGGGGCTACAAGGCCGTACAGCGCAAGCTGCATAGCTCTCGTAGCCCCCATTTTTTGCTCTGCCGCTGCCTCTCGCCTGCCAACCATCGACGCCCACCGTGCAACTCCCGGTACCTTCATCCCATCGTAGACACTGACAAGTAGACTTCTGTGGCACTCTGATTGAGTGCGCTTCCCAGCCTCTTACTCTTATACGTCAACGCGCCAAAGACATACAAAGGTGGATTCAATGAAAAAGATATTGGGAGTTTCGTGTGGACTGGTCCTGCTGGCCGCCACGCTTGCGGGCTTTGCCCAGGACGACAAAGAAAAGCTCTCCGATCGGCTGACGGCCGCCCAGGACGTAATGACCGAGATCATGGCAACGCCGGACCGGGGCATACCGCGCGGCATCCTCGGCGGCGCAAGCTGCGTCACCATCATCCCGGCCTATAAGAAGGCGGCCTTTGGGGTCGGCGCGCAGTACGGCCAGGGAGTCGCCACCTGCCGCACGCCCAATGGATGGAGCGCTCCCGTCTTCGTTCGCCTCGAGGGCGGCAGCTTCGGCTGGCAGATCGGAGGCCAGTCCACCGACCTCGTCCTGATCGCCATGAACCAGCACGGCCTGCAGGACATGCTGAAGAACAAGGTCAAGCTGGGCGCGGACGCTGCTGCTTCAGCCGGGCCGGTCGGACGTAATGCCCAGGCCGGCACAGACTGGAAGCTCAACGCTGAGTTCCTCACTTACTCGCGCTCCAAGGGCCTCTTCGCCGGTCTCGATCTGGACGGCACTGTCCTCTCGCAAAACCAGGACATGACCCGCACGGAGTACGGCGCTGACATTCCCTTCAAGACCATCCTGGGAGGTGAAGTGCCTACCCCCGAGGACGCGCGTCCCTTCGTCCACACCGTAGCCCGCTACTTCATCAGTTCCAAGGACAATCACTAAAGCGCCCTTCGCAACTGGGGATCAGAGGCACCAAGGCCGCCAGCGGGTTTCCGACCCCTTGGCGGCTTTTCTGCGAGAGAAATCGCAGAGATCGGGGTGCTGTCTAACATAGGCACCAAATCTGAATGGGGCGGGAGCCTCGTTCGCGGCGTAAGATCGTTAGACTGTTATCTTGACTCGCGAAGCCCAATCTTCTGCCGAACCGCTGTCCAGGCCCACACTCCGCCACGTACTGGAATTCGCCTTTGCCTGGCTGTTCATCCACGGCCTCCGCATCCTTCCGCGCCGCGTGGCACGTATCGCCGGAGTCGGCATCGCCGTCATCGCGTATAGCTTACTTAGCCGCTTGCGGCGCGTGGGCCTGCGCAACCTGGAACTCGCCTTTCCGCAGATGCCCGCCGCCGAGCGCGTCCGCGTGCTGCGCCTGGAATACCGCAACCTCGGCTGGCTGCTGGCAGAGTTCTGCCAGATGTCCACCTACACCACCGCGTATGCCGGCCGCTTCATCCGCTACGAAGGCCTGGAGAACTACCTCGCTGCACGCGACCGCGGCAAGGGAGTTTTTGTCCTCACCGGGCACCTGGGCGCGTGGGAGTTGTCCAGCTTCTACCATTCGCTCGCGGGTTACCCCATGGGCATGGTCATTCGCCGCCTGGACAATCCGCTGGTCGATCGCATGGTCAACCGCATCC
>JBEKDS010000025.1:0-92059 GCA_050014235.1 Acidobacteriaceae bacterium | reverse complement strand
TCCCGGTGATAGCATCGAAGGTTGAGGCAGTCCGCACCCCGCATGGATCCGAGCCACATCCGCAACTTCGCGATCATCGCGCACATCGACCACGGCAAGTCCACCCTCTCCGACCGGCTGCTCGAACTTACCGGCAGCCTCACCGCGCGCGAGATGCAGGCGCAGGTGCTGGACGCGATGGACCTGGAGCGCGAGCGCGGCATCACCATCAAGGCCCACACCGTGCGCATGATCTACAAGGCGCACGACGGCGAGACCTACCAGCTCAACCTCATCGACACGCCCGGCCACGTCGACTTCAGCTACGAGGTCTCGCGCTCGCTCGCGTCATGCGAGGGCGCGCTGCTGGTAGTCGACGCCTCGCAGGGCGTGGAGGCGCAGACCCTCGCCAACGCCTACCTCGCCATCAACAACGGCCTCGAGATCATTCCCGTCATCAACAAGATCGACCTGCCCTCCGCCGACATCGAACGCACGCGCGAGATGATCGAAAAAGCTGTCGGGCTGCCCGCCGATGACGCGCTCGCGGTTTCCGCGAAGACCGGAGAAGGCGTGGCAGAGATCCTCGAAGCCGTCGTGCATCGCCTGCCTCCGCCGCTGGGCGACGCCGACGCGCCGCTGCAAGCACTCATATTCGACTCCTGGTTCGACCCCTACCGCGGCGTCATCGTGCTGGCGCGCATCATCAACGGCCGTCTGCGGCAGGGCATGAAGATCAAGATTATGTCGAATGGAAAGACGTTTGACGTCGAAAGCATGGGTGTGATGACGCCCAAGCCCGTAGCCCTCACCGAGCTCTCCGCCGGCGAGGTCGGCTTTTTTGTCGCCACCATCAAGAATGTGGCCGACACCAAGGTCGGCGACACGATCACCGAGGTCGCGCGCCCCTGCTCCGAGGCCCTGCCGGGATTTGAAGACATCAAGAGCATGGTCTTCGCCGGCCTCTATACCGTCGACTCGCACGAGCACGCGATGCTGCGCGATGCGCTGGAAAAGCTGCGCCTGAACGACGCCAGCTTCTCGTTCGAGCCCGAATCCTCCGTCGCTCTCGGCTTCGGCTTCCGCTGCGGCTTCCTCGGGCTTCTGCATCTCGAAATCATTCAGAAGCGGCTGGAGCGCGAGTACGACCTCGACCTCATCACCACCGCGCCCGGCGTCCGCTACAAGATCACCATGACCGACGGGTCCGTCATCGAAGTGGATAACCCTTCCCGCTGGCCCGACCCCGGCCACATCGAGTCGGTCGAAGAGCCGGTGATCACCGCAAAGATCCTCACCAACGAGGAGTACGTCGGCGGCATCCTCAAGCTCGTCGAAGACAAGCGCGGCCGCCAAAAGAACCTGGAATACGTCACCGCCACGCGCGTGATGATCACGTACGATCTCCCGCTCAACGAGATCGTTTTGGATTTTTACGACAAGCTCAAGAGCGTCTCCCGCGGCTACGCCTCGCTCGACTACGTCCTCTCCGGCACCTGGGTCTCGCCCATGGTCAAGATGGACATCCTCATCGGCGGCGACCCGGTCGACGCGCTCTCCATCATCGTCCACCGCGACTTCGCCTACGACCGCGGCCGCGCCCTGGTCTCCAAGATGCGCGAGCTTATCCCGCGCCAGATGTTTGAGGTCGCCATCCAGGCTGCCATCGGCGCCAAGGTCATCGCGCGCGAGACCGTGACCGCCATCCGCAAGAACGTCATCGCCAAGTGCTATGGCGGCGACATCAGCCGCAAGCGCAAGCTGCTGGAGAAGCAGAAGGAAGGCAAGAAGCGCATGAAGCGCATCGGCAAGGTCGACATCCCGCAGGAGGCCTTCCTCGCCGTCCTCAAAGTCAGTGAAGAATAGGCCCGGCCCGGCGATCTCAGCGATTGCCAGATGGGCGTCCCGAAGGAGTAGAACCCCGCAATTTCAGGGAAAATTTGCGCCTCCAGCGACCTCTGAGCCTGGCCCCCCATCCCGCGCGCGACGCTTTCCGGCGAATCGCGCATCTGTGGAAAGCCTTTTATTTGGAGAACTTGCGGGCGCACTTGCATCGATCTCGGTGAATCTATCCCATCCCTCGTCCAAATATCTCAAATCAAAAGGCTTGGGAGGACTGGAAAACCGCGGTAAGCGTGATGCTTCACCCCCTTGGGCGCCTTGTGTGAATCGTTGGGGTTCAACAATCCACAAAATTTCCACAATGCGGGGCGAGGAAGTGAGGATTACCCGGGAACAAAAACAATGAAGGGAGGCCTGCGTGGCCTCCCTTCGTGATTCACTCCTGCGAACGGCTATTGGCTGGGTGGCTTGGGAGCTGCGGGGTGAGGCGCGGCGGCCGGCTTGGGACGAGTGGCGGATGGCGCGGACGGGGTCGGCGGTGCGGCCTTTGAAGTCGCGTTGTAGGCCGCGATCACGGCCTCAGTAATGTCCGCGTTGGGATCATGCTTCGTCCACAGGACCGGAGTCGGGGCCTGCTCCGAGTCGGTGACGTTGAGCAGCAGTGTGTACCCGTTGTCCTCGACATACTTCACAAGCACCGGATAGAACTTCTGCGCGATCTTGCCGAGCGCATCGGAGATGTCAGAGTTGTACGCAGTCCCCGCGTCCTCCACGTCGCGCTGATACTGCTTGTCCTTGGTGTCGATCGCCTTCACCCGCGACGCCCGCTCCTCTTCGGGGAGAGTTGCCGGCGCGGCCTGGAGCTGCTTCTTCAGGCTTTCAATCTCAGCCGCCAGGCCATCCAGTTGCGCCTTTTTCGGCTCATACCTCTTTTGAATCTCGCTCACCGCCTGCTGGCCTTCGTTGGTCGCGGCGACCGCCTGGTTCAGAGCGATCAAGGCAACCTTCGTGGGATATGCGGTGGGGGCCACTGGAGCGGGCGGCCCCGCGGGGGCCGAAGCGGCTGGTGCGGCGGGCGTCGCTGCCTGGGGTACCGCAGGTGAGGCCTGCGCGCCTGCGGCCAAGGGGAGACCCGCGACAAGCGCGGTGAGAAGAACAAACTTGCGATTCATGCGGTGTGTAAAGCTCCTTGAAAGTTTCCCGAAAACCATGGGTCCGTCAGCATGCGATTGCGTGCCGTCCGGGTCTGTCGCCCTGCATCCATCCCGCCGCCAGACTTCGGCGACTGAAGGGGCTCTCACCGCGCTTGTCACCCTTGGTTCCGTTCATCGCCCGGCGTTCAGTCGAGCAAATTGGCGGGAGCGAGAGGGCTGCTAGAACTGAGGTCGATTATATTGCGACCCCGGCACACGGTCAAACGGCTTCTTCCGAATTGTGGAGCATTGCAATGGGCGCCTCTTATTTTTTGTGAAATCTGATTCTTAGCAGCCCACGCAATAGCTGATTTTGCCGGGGTTTCCGCAATTCTTCTTTTGGCATCGCAATTGCTAGTTGAGTTGGCGGCAACCAGTAGCGCGCTCAGATGCCGGGTGTGTCTCCCTCTCAGCCCATCTTGAGGTAGTCGGAAGTGAGCTCGATACGTGCCGGGAAGAGATGCATCCACGCAGATGCAATCGCCGGCGTTCAGGTTCTGCTCCTTAGCAGGAGCTATTCAGGAGGCCTTTGACTGGCCATCGCGTACAGGGCTGCTTCCCATTCGGAGCAGCCCCTCGCATTTTTGGGATCCGGTTTAGGATCGGGCCCTTAGGGATCGGCGCCGACCGCCGGCGAGGCAGGCTCCTCAGAGCTGGCTCGCCGGCAGCATCCTTGTTCGCATAGGGGCTTGTTCGGGGGTCTGACGGGTATGACTGTCTGGGCAACCAGTCTAGGGTTCTCAACGTTTCTCTTGCTAACCGTCGGCTTTAGGCGTAGCATAACTCTTGCCTTGTGAACCGGCTGTGGGTGCCGACCACCGTGTGATCTTCCCGATGGCGGCAGGATACGCCGAAGTTCGCAAGCATGCGGCGGATTCCATTTGATTGAATGTACCGGACCGGACGCACCGGAGGGTTGGCCGCGATAACGTCGCCCGATCCAAATGCGCCCGCAAGCATGGCTACAGAGTACGATCTGCCGTAGCCGGCAACCACATGTTGGCAACTCCACTGACTCGTTGCATTCTCAGTGGGTTTTGGGGAATCCAGATGGCGCAGGAGTAGTTTGCCGACTGGCGCATCGAACAGATGCATTAGAACGGATGTTCGAGTACAACTTGATACCGTTTCCACCGACGCTCGAAAACCGGTCTGGCTCCATCTCCGCGAACCCTGCGGGGAGCGACGAGGCCTGTAAGCGTGGGGAAGAAATGCGCATCGACAACCAGCAATAGGAAGTGGAAACATGAGTTCAGAGCAAAATGTACCCGAGGTGCAGATGCACCAGGGTCCGCCCCCCGCCCAGATGAGTAACCAGGCAGGGACCCAGATGGATCAAAGCGGTCCGGCGCATGAGGCCGGGCACGGCGTGCCGCACGGCATGGGCCAGTCCAAGAGCAGCCGCCGCCGCCGCCGCAAACGCAAGAACAAATCGCTCGACGCGAGCGCCGGCAGTCCGCCCCCCGCCGACCGCGACGCCGCGAGGTTTACAGGGGACATTCAGGCCGGCGCTCAGGCCAACGGATTCCCCTCCGCGCCGCCGCAGAGCTACCAGGCAGGCGCTGCCCAGCAGCAGAATGCAGGGCCCTCCACCAAACGCTGGAAGAAGAAGTTTCGCGACCGCGACCGTCACCGCTCGCCGGAGAATCCCGGCAACCAGGCCAGCGCGTCCAGCAACGGCAACGGCTCAGGCTATCGCGATGCCAACACCCATCAGCCCGGCAACAACGCCGGCGGCGGCTTCAAGCGCAAGGGCAAGCAGCAGCGCGGCCCGCGCAGCTTCGTCGGCCCCATGGACCACAGCTACCGCGCGGTCAACGGCAACTTCGCCGAGACACCTCCCTCCACCATCGAGTCGCACGGCAACTACCAGCCGCGCGGCGGTGGCGGACGCACCTACGTCAGCGATTCGCAGCCCATCGACTACTCCGTCGGTCGCCCCATCCCCATCGCCGATGACGCGCCCACCAAGATCTTCTTCTTCATTGAAGATCTGTTCTTCAACGCCAAGATCACGGAGACCGCGCGCAAGCTCGGCGTCAAGGTCGCCTTCATCAAGAGCGACAACAAGGACGCCATCGCCGAGTTGACAAGCCACGAGGACGAGGGAGACCGGCCCGGTCTGATCGTCTTCGACCTCAACAACGCCAACGTCAAGCCGCTCACGCTGATCCCGAAGCTCAAGGCGAAGCTCAAGCGCAGCACCTCCATCATCGGCTTCCTCTCCCACCTGCAGGGCGACCTCAAGGCCAAGGCAGTCGAGGCCGGATGCGACACCGTGATGCCGCGATCCGCCTTCTCGCAGAACCTGCCCAACCTCCTCCGCCGCTATGGCACGCACGAAGAAGAAGAGGCGAACTACAACCAGTAACGACCGCTGGTTCGTTGACTGCCGTTCCGTAAGAGTTGCTAAGAACGGCCCGCTTTCAAGCGGGCCGTCTCTGTTTTGTGGAGACTGCCGCATGAACCGCCAGCAGCTCCTCCAGCACACCCTTCAGCCCGTCCAGTCGCAGCGCGTTCGCCCCATCCGACTTCGCCTTCGCCGGCTCGTCGTGCACCTCAAGAAAAATCCCATCCACCCCAGCCGCAACCGCGGCCCGCGCCAGCACCGGAATAAACTCCGGCTGCCCGCCCGACACTCCATTCGCCGCCGAAGGCATCTGCACCGAGTGCGTAGCATCGAACACCACCGGCGCAAACTCTCGCATGATCGGTAGCGAACGCATGTCCACCACCAGGTTGTTGTAGCCAAAGCTCGCGCCGCGCTCGGTCAGAAAGACCCGCGCCGCATTCCCGCCTGCCTCGCGCACCTTCTCCACCGCATGGCGCATGTCCCCGGGGGCAACGAACTGCCCCTTCTTCACATTGATTGCCCGCCCCGTCTGCGCCGCCGCGATTAGCAGGTCCGTCTGCCGGCAAAGAAACGCCGGAATCTGCAGCACCGCCTCCACATCGCCCAGCGCGTCGGAGAGCCGCGCGCAATCCTCCGGCGTGTGCACGTCGGTCAAGACCGGCAACCCCGTGTCTCGAGCAATCGCGTGCAAAATCCGCGCGCCCTTCCCGAGCCCCGGCCCGCGAAAGTTCTTGATGCTCGTGCGGTTCGCCTTGTCGTAGCTCGCCTTGAAGATGTACGGCATCGCGAGTTCAGAGGCGATGCGCTGGATCGCCTCCGCCAACCCGCGCGCATGCGCCTCGGACTCCAGCACGCACGGCCCGGCAATCAGAAAAAGCCCGCCGCCGCCCACCCGCACCGGCCCAATCTCGAACGCTTCGCTCACGCAGATCAGTATAGTGTGCGCGCTGTCATGGTTCGCCCAGCGGATACTGCTCCTGCACCAGCGCGAGCGCCTGCTCCGCAGTCGTCACTGCGCCCTCCAGCTGCGCATCCTCGGCGAGCGTCAGCATCTCCTTGAACTGCGGCGATGGCTTGTAGCCGGCCGCAATCAGCCCCCGCCCTGTCAGCAGCGGCGCCGCGCGATGCTCCTCGGCGGGCTCGGCCTCATGCTGCGCCTTCGCAAACTCATACAGCCGCAGGTCCCCATGCGCCGAGCTCGCATCCAGCCGGTGCAACTTCAGATGCTCCTCAAACTTCGGCAGCCGCAGGAACCGCTTGAGCGTCGACGCCTTCATCTGCAGGATGTCGCCGAAGCGCATGTGGTTCTTCACCAGCGCCACGATCTGCTCCGTCTCGTCGTTCGAAAACCGCAGCCGCGCCAAGATCGCCTGCGCGATCCGCACACCCACCTCCACATGCCCGTTGAACCGGATGCGGTCGCCCGGCACCGCGGGATTCGGCGGCTGATACGTCGCCGGCTTGCCGACATCGTGTAGCAGCGCGCCCCACGCCAGCGTCGTCGGCGAGCCTGGCGGCAGCTTCTCCAGCAGCAGCATCGTGTGCACCCACACATCGCCCTCCGGATGAAACTCCGGCGGCTGCTCCACGCCGCGCAGCCGCTCGACCTCAGGCAGCACCTGCTGCAGCAGCCCGGTCTCATGCAGCAGTTCAAACCCCCGCGCCGCGCCGCCCTCCGTCAGGATCCGCGTCAGCTCATCGCGCACCCGCTCCGCGCTCACCAGCTCAATCTCGCTCGCCCGCTGTCGCATCGCCGCGGCTGTCACCGGATCGATCGTGAACCCCAGCCGCGCCGCAAATCGCACCGCCCGCAACATGCGCAGCTTGTCCTCAGCGAAGCGCAGGTTCGGGTCGCCAATCGCGCGCACCACCCCCGCCGCCAGGTCCGCGCGCCCACCCACAAAGTCCAGCGTGGCCGCAGCAACGTCGCCCGTCGCATCGTACACCTCCGGATCGAGCAGCATCCCATTGATGGTGAAGTCGCGCCGCAGCACGTCCTCACGGGGATCGCTTGAGAAGCGCACCTCATCCGGCCGCCGCCCATCCGAGTAGGCGCCGTCATTGCGAAACGTAGCAACTTCCGTGGCAATCTCCGCGCCGTCCACCATCTCGCACGCCAGCACCACGCCAAAGTGCGCGCCCACCGCAAACGTCTTCGCGAACAGCCCAATCACCTCATCCGGCCGCGCTGATGTCGCCACGTCGAAGTCCTTCGGCCTCACCCCCAGCAGCAGATCGCGCACACACCCGCCCGCGAAGTAGGCCTGGTGCCCGGCTTCGTGCAGCCGCCGCGCGACAGCAAGCGCCGCCCGGTACCGCGCATCCTTCTCAACACCGCCTTCAGCCGCAACCGCCATGTTCCTATGATCCCGTTGTTGTCCCTATGATAAAGAGATGCGCCTCAACAGTGGCAGCGGCCTCATTCTCGGCATCGAAAGCTCGTGCGACGAGACCGCCGCCGCCGTGGTGCGCGAGGGGTGCGAAGTCCTCTCGAACGTCGTTGCCTCACAGATCGCCCTCCACGCCAACTACGGCGGCGTCGTCCCCGAGCTTGCCTCCCGTGAGCACCTGCGCAACATCGTCCCCGTCGTCCGCGCCGCCATGGCGCAGGCCGCCGCGCGCCAGCCTGGCCTTACCTTCGCCGACGTCGACGCCATCGCCGTCACCGAAGGCCCCGGGCTCGCCGGCGCACTGCTGGTCGGCATCACCTACGCCAAGGCGCTCGCCCTCGGCCTCAATAAACCCCTCATCGCCGTCAACCACCTCGAAGGCCACATCCACGCTGTGCTGATGGAATCCGCGCAACGCGGAGCCGCGCCCATGCCCCTGCCGCTGCTCGCCCTTGTCGTCTCCGGCGGCCACACCCACCTCTACCTCGCCGATGAAGATCCCACCACCGGCTGGCTCTACCGCAACGTCGGCCGCACGGTAGACGACGCGGCGGGCGAGGCCTTCGACAAGGTCGCCAAGCTGCTCGGCCTCGGCTATCCCGGCGGCCCATGGATCGACGCGCTCGCAGCCCACGGCAACCCCCGCGCCGTCGAGTTCCACTTCGCGCAGATCAGGCCCCGCGCCCCACGCCCCGGAATCACCAACAAGAAGGCCCCAACCGCGCGACCCGAAGGCCCCACCTTCGACTTCTCCTTCAGCGGCATCAAGACCGCCGTCCTGCGCTACCTCCAGACCCGCGCCATGGGCGCGGCCATCGAAGCCCGCCGCCGCGCCCTCGCCGCCTTTCCCAACCCCAAGCCCGCTGACGCCCTGCTTCTGTGCGACTCCCAGACCCTCGACCTCATCGCCTCCTTCCAGAACGCCGTCGTCGGCAACCTCATCCGCCAGACCTTCGCCGCCGCCGAAGCATTCGCCGCGCGCAGCCTCGTCATCTCCGGAGGCGTCGCCGCCAACTCCGAACTCCGCCGCCGCTTCGCCGAGGAAGCCGCCCGCTGCAGCCTCCCCATCGCCTTCCCCTCGCTCGCCCTCTCCACCGACAACGCCGCCATGATCGCCGCCGCCGCCTGGCCGAAGTTCCTCGCCGGCAACTTCGCCGCCGAAGACCTCGTTGCCGTGCCGCAACTCAAACTCGGCTAACGCTCCATCGAATCTGTAGAATCGATAGCGACAATCCAAAGAAAGAAAACACTGCACCGCGCCCCACGCGCCGGCTGCGGCGGGATACGATCTACCTTGGCGGCGCTGGAACTCTACAACACCATGAGCGGCAAGCTCGAACCCCTCACCCCCGAGGGCGCGCCCGCGCTGCGCATGTACGCCTGCGGCCCCACCGTCTACGACTACGGGCACATCGGCAACTTCCGCACCTTCCTTCACGTCGATGTGTTGCGCCGCTTCCTGCGCCAGCAGGGCATTCCCGTCAACCACGTCATGAACATCACCGACGTCGACGACAAGATCATCCGCAATGCGCTCGCCGCCGGCAAGCCCATCGCCGAATACACTGCCCGCTTCGAGCAGTCCTTCTTCGAGGACATGGACGCGCTCGCCATCGAGCGCCCCGAGCACATGCCACGCGCCACCGAGCACATCCCCGAGATGGTCGCGCTGATCGAGCGGCTCGCCGCCAAGGACATCGCCTACCAGACCGAGGACGGCAGTTGGTACTTCCGCATCGCGCGCGACCCCGACTACGGCAAGCTCTCCAAGAAGGACTTCGAGGGCATCGAAGACGGCGCCCGCGTCGATCTCGACGAGTACGAGAAGGACGCCGCCCGCGACTTCGCCCTGTGGAAGGCGGTCAAGCTGGAGCCCAACGGCACCGAGGAGGCGCATTGGGACACCGCGCTCGGCCCCGGCCGACCGGGCTGGCATATCGAGTGCTCGGCCATGTCCACCTCGCTGCTCGGCGAGAGCTTCGACCTGCACGCCGGCGGCGAGGACCTGATGTTCCCGCACCACGAGAACGAGATCGCCCAGTCCGAATGCGCCAGTGGCCACACCTTCGCGCGCCATTGGATGCACGTCCGCTTCCTGCTGGTCGAGGGCAAGAAGATGTCGAAGTCACTCGGCAACTTCTACACGCTGCGCGATCTGCTGCTCAAAGGCCATCGCGCCTCTGCCATCCGCTACCTCCTCATCTCCGTCCCCTATCGCCACCAGATGAACTTTACCTTTGAGGGCTTAAGCGCAGCGACCAATGCGATCGACCGCCTGCGCACCTTCCATCAGCGCATGGTCCGCGGAGGCTTCGTGCCCGGCGCGCCCAATGAGGCCGTCGCGGCCGCAACCGCCAAAGCCGCGCAGGACTTCACCGCCGCCCTAGCCAACGACCTCAACACCGCCGAGGCCGCCGCAGCTATTTCCGAGATGGTGCGCACTGCGAACTCGGCCGCGGACGCCGGAACGCTCGCCGCCGAAAACGTCGCCGGCATCCTCAGCGTCCTCGCCCAGTTCGATGCCATCTTCGCCGTGCTCGAAGACCGCGACGCCGAGCTCACCCGCGCGGCACTTGCCTGGGCCGAGGCCGAGGGCCGCATCTCCGAGGCCGCTCCGGAGCTCGTCGCCAAGCTCGCCCTCTCGGACGCCGAGATCGACGCCCTCATCGCCGAGCGCACCCAGGCCAAGAAGACGCGCAACTTCGCCCGCGCAGACGCCATCCGCGTCGACCTCCTCGCCAAAGGCATCCTCATCGAGGACTCCAAAGACGGCGTCCGCTGGAAGCGCAAATAGCGCGACCTCAGGTCCCAAAACACGGCTTACTCTTCGATTGGAAAGTCCCCCACCGCGTCGCCCGTCGATGCCACCCGCGAAAGGATCACCATCGCCACCGCGCACAGAATCAGCACCATCCCCACCACCTCCGGCCCAGCCAGCCGCTCCCCGAACAGCGCCACGCCGATCAGCACCGCGATCATCGGATTCACAAACGCGTACGTCGCGACCTTGGTCACCGCCACATGCTGTAGCAGGTAAGTGTACGCAGTCAGCCCCACCACCGAACCCACCGTCGAAAGAAACGCGATCGCCAGCAGCCCCTCGCGCGTCCAGTGCGCGGTGCGAAAGTTCCCCGCCGCCGTCGCGATCATCAGATTGCATAGCCCCGCCGCGCCGATCTGCCACGCCGTCGCCACAAACGTGTCAACCTTGAAGTGAAACCGCCGCGACAGCACCGACCCCACTGCAAACGCCAGCGCTGCCCCGGTGAGAATCGCAAACCCGGCAAGCCCGCGCCGGTCGCCCCCGCCGCCGGCCCGATGCAGTGTTGGCCATAGCAGCGCCACCATCCCCACCGCGCCCAGCAGTGTGCCAAACCAGCCGCGCGCATTCAGCCTCTCGCCGCCCGGCAGCGCTGTCTCCATCAGCGCAATCAGGATCGGGATCATCGCAATCACCAGCGACGACAGCCCGGACGCCACCTTGGTCTCGCCCCAGATCAGCATCACGTTGTTGACCGTCATGAACAGCACGCCCACCAGCGCCAGCCGCCACGCCGCCGCACGAGGGACGCGCAGGCTCGTCCCCCGCGCCACGCAGATGCCGCAGATCAGCGCCGTCGATAGCGTCGACCGCAGCGCCCCCACCAGCGGCGGCGCAAAGTACCGCCCGGCAATCTCAATCGCCCCGTACGTCGAGCCCCAGGTGAGGTACACGCAGGCAAACGCAACCACAATGCGGTTTTTCTCTTGCAGCGCGCGGGGCATCTCCCTCCATGCTAATTGCGGCTGGCCACATTCCACCTCGATCCGTCTAAACTCTTTGCAGTCGGAGTTTGCCCGGAGTCTCGCCAGCCCCATGCGCCCGAGGAACAAACATCTCGCAGCCTGCCTCTGCATCCTCACCCTCGCAGCCGCGCCCGCCCTCGCGCCCCTCGCCCAGCAGGCTCCACTCCCCGATACGCAGACCACCCCCGCCACACCCCACCGCACGCGCCTCATCCTCAAAGACGGCAGCTACCAGATCGTCATGAGCTACCAGATCAAAGGCAACATTGTCAGCTACGTCAGCGCGGAACGCGGCTCGACCGAAGAGATTCCCGCGGACCTCATCGACTGGGACGCGACGCACAAGTGGGAGCGCCAGCACGCAGCTACAGCCGACAACGGTGTCGCCGAGCCTCCGGCGCCCACCCTCGACCCCGAGCTGCTAAAAGAAGAGGCCGATCGCGCCGCCCTCACCCCCGAAGTCGCCCCCGACCTGCACCTGCCCGAACTCGACAGCGTCCTCGCGCTCGACTACTTCCACGGCATGCCGGAGCTCGTCCCGCTTGTCCAGTCCAGCGGCGACCTCAACCACACCACCAGCCACAACATCCTCAAACTCGCGCTCAACCCGCGCGCAGCCTCGCACGAGATTGTGCAGCTCAAGGGCGTTGAGGCTGCGGTGCAGATGCACGTCGCCGCGCCCGTCATCTACCTGCGCATCGGCGACGACTCCACGGTCTCGCACGGCAGCGCGCCATTCGTCGTCGACACCCACGGAGGCTCAGGCGCGAACGCCAAATCCGACTCCAGCGGCGGCTCACCCGATAGCGGCTATGTGATGGTCCGCGCCGACGTGCGCACTGACACCCGCGTGCTCGCCAGCTTCAACATCGCCACGCTTGGCAGCGGCGTCCGCCGGCAGGAGGACGTGATCGAGACCACCAGCGAGGCGCTGCCCGGAGGCCATTGGATGAAGATCACGCCGAAGCAGCCGCTCGACTTTGGCGAGTATGCGTTGATGGAGGTGGTGTCGGAGAAAGAAGTCAACCTCGGCGTCTGGGACTTCGGCGTCCACCCCACCGCGCCGGAGAACCGCGACGTGCTGAAGCCGGAGCCGAAGCGGCCCATCACGCTCGAGCGGCGTGGGCCTGACCAGTAGCTCACACCTTAGCGCCGCATCATCTCCAGGTCTGCGCCCGCCATCGTGGCCGCCCTGTGCGCGGGCACCGGAATCCCTTTTGTCCCCGCCACCAGCCCCATCCCGGCAACTGAAATGTTGTCGCGCGTCGTCTTTGCCGAGTACATCATCGTGTCCGCCGCGCGGATGATTGCCTGCACGCTGTTCCCATCCTCCGGAAACGTGGCCAGCCCGAAGCTGCCCGCAAGCGAGAGCGAGAGCCCCTGCGCGGTGAGGAACTGGTTGTGCCGCAGCGCGTCCCACAGCCGCTTGGTAGCGTCGATCGCCGCCATCTTGCCCAGCCCCGGCAGCAGCGCCACAAACTCATCGCCGCCGTAGCGGAAGCACGAGTTCTCCGGCCCCAGCGTCCGCTTCATCAGGCTCCCCACCTCCGCCAGCAGCCGGCTCCCGATCAGGTGCCCGTGGGTGTCGTTCACCTGCTTGAAGTGGTCGAGGTCCACAAACAGCAAGCTGAACTGCGTCTCCCGCAGCACCGCCGCCAGCGCCACCTGCTCGTCCAGCAGGGTATACAGATGCCGCGCGTTGAAGAGGTTCGTGCAGTCGTCCGTGATCGTCAGCTCGTGGATCAGCTTCACCGAGCGCGCATTCTGGATCGCAATCGCCGCGTAGTCGCACAGAATCCGCAGGAATGAGATCGAGTACTCGCTCAGCAAGTCCAGCTTGCTGTTCAGCAGTTGGATCACGCCCAGCGTCTTATCGCCCGAGCGCACCGGCACGCAGGCGATCGACTGGATCCTCAGGTCCGGATGCGCCTTCGCGAACGCGCTCCAATGCACATCGAGCGACACATCCGGCACCACCAAAGGATTTCCAGTAGACGCCACCCATCCCGCCACGCCCTCGCCCAGCGGAATCCGCAGCCCCTTCAGGCTCTCCGAGTCCTCGCCCACCGCAATCGCATAGTAGAGCTGTTGCGCCTCCTCGTCCACCATGAGCATCGACCAGCGCTCCGGCCCGAAGAACTGCGCCATCTTGTCCATG
This sequence comes from Acidobacteriaceae bacterium, assembly GCA_050014235.1. GTDB lineage: Bacteria > Acidobacteriota > Terriglobia > Terriglobales > Acidobacteriaceae > Edaphobacter. The sequence continues at coordinate 78,358 of JBEKDS010000025.1, read as the reverse complement.
ATGGTCAGCAGAATCTCTTCCAGCTCCAGCGTCTGGGTCAGCGCGCGCGCCACCTCATGGAAGACCCGCAGATGGTCCATCTGCCGGCTCTCGATGACTGCGAACTGGCGCTTCTCCTTCAGCAAGGACACCTCACGAATAGGAGACCACCAAACACCCTGCGACCGAAATCCCTCGAACGGGGAGGGTCTCCATACAGTCAACGATCGGGGCGACTATCGGCAATCCCAGCGCCCTCGGAGCCACCGCGTCCGCTCTACCCGCCGATGTGCACCATATTCCGCGAGGGCTTCTCAAACCCCGGCTCCCCAATGTGGTGCCGCGCCTCCTTGCGCATCACCACACGCCGAATATACGCGCGCAACGCGTCGTCCGTTCCCCCGCGCAACATCTCGCCATGGAAATCATGGTCGAACTGGGAAAACAGGCACGTCCGGATCTTCCCGTCCGACGTAATCCTCACCCGGCTGCAATGCCCGCAGAACGGCCGCGACACCGGCGCGATAATGCCGATCTCGCCCACCCCATCCGCAAACGTAAACCGCTTCGCCGTCTCGCTCGCGGTGTGCGGCGGCAGCTCCACCAGCCCCGCCGGCACGCCACAGCTCGGCCGCCACGCGCTCAGCCGCGCCACAATCTCCTCCATCGGCACCACTGTCTCCGGCTTCCAGCTGCGGTCCTCTTCGAGCGGCATGAACTCGATGAACCGCACCACCACGCCCTCGCGCCGGGAGAACTCCGCAAACGCCTCAATCTGCCCGTCGTTGAACCCACGCAGCAGCACGCAGTTCACCTTCACCGGCCCCAGCCCCGCGGCCCGCGCGGCCCGCATCCCGGCCAACACCCGCTCGTAGCTGCGCGGCACCCGCGTAATCCGCGCAAACGTCTCCCCATCCACCGCGTCCATGCTCACCGTTACCCGGCCCAGCCCCGCCGCGGCCAGCGGGGCGGCCAGCTCCTCCAGCAGGTGCCCGTTGGTGGTGAGCGCAATATCCAGCGGCGCGCTGGTCTCTCCTGTCTCAGTCCGCAAACCATCGGCCCGGAACGCCGTCCGCATCTTGGCCAGCTCGCCCACCATCTCCACCAGCCCGGCCCTCAGGAGCGGCTCGCCGCCGGTCAGCCGCACCTTCTCAATCCCCAGCGAGACCATCAGCCCCACCATGCGCACGTAATCCGCGATGGGCAACTCCGTATACTGCGCGCCCTCATTGCCCGTGCGGCAGTAGACGCACTTGTAGTTGCACCGGTCGGTCACGGAGATGCGCAGGTCCGTGATCGCGCGCCCGAAGGAGTCGCGCAGCCGGGCCTCACTCTCGTGCCCAAACTCAGCCGAGGTGTCCACAACCGGCAATGGCAGCAAGCTTGCGATCGCAACCCTCCATGAATTCGATGTCCTTCCCCTGACGAGGAAGCGCATCGGTCGATGCATCTGCTGGCAGCTGCTCTGTAGACGACGCAGCGGGCGAACTGGTCTCCGATCCTACCTCCGCCCCTCCATCAAGTATAGTGATCCGCGCCAGCCCACCAACCCCATCCCGCTGATCGCTGACCGCCGATCGCTGACTGCCGATCGCTGACAGCTGAATCCGACATCCCCCAGCCCTCCCTGCCCGGCAGCCAGCTTCGCTACACTGGAACCTCATGTCCACGCCGTCCTCTCCGCTCAAAGCTGTCCGCGGCACCCGCGATCTCCTCCCGCCCGAGACCGCTCTCTGGGCCCACGTCGAATCCATCGCCCGCGACGTCTTCAGCCGCTACGGCTTCGGCGAGATCCGCACCCCCATGTTCGAGGCCACCGAGCTCTTCGCGCGGGGAGTGGGCGAAGAGACCGACATCGTCTCGAAAGAAATGTACACGTGGGAGGACCGTGCCCGCGCGCAGTCGGAGAAGGCGCAATCCCTCACCCTCCGCCCCGAAAACACCGCCGGCGTCGTTCGCGCCTACATCGAGCACAAGCTCGGCGACTCCGGTCAGCTGCAGAAGCTCTTCTACCTCGGCCCGCAGTTTCGCCGCGAGCGGCCGCAACGAGGCCGCTACCGCCAGTTCTGGCAGATCGGCGCCGAGGTGCTCGGGCCGCCCTCCGCCGGCTCCGAGAGCCCCATCCGCGACGCCGAAGTCCTCGAGATGCTCGCCACGCTGCTCGATGAGCTGGGCGTCAAAGGTTGGCGTCTTGAACTCAACTCCGTCGGCTCGGCCGAGGACCGCAAGCGCTACGACGCCGCTCTGCGCGAAGCCCTCGCCCCGGTAAAGCACCAGATGTCCGAGGACAACCAGCGCCGGACGGAGACCAATCCGCTGCGTGTGCTGGACTCGAAGGCCCCAGAAGACCAGGCCCTCATCGACACCCTCCCCAAGATCGCCGACTACCTCGACGAAGCCTCGCGCGCCCACTTCGCCGAGGTCCTCGCCGCACTCGACGCCTGTGGTGTCCCCTACACCGTCAACCCGAGATTAGTCCGCGGCCTCGACTACTACACCCGCACCACCTTCGAGTTCACCGTCCCCAGCGGCGACGCATCCGGCCTCGGCACCCAGAACGCCCTGCTCGGCGGCGGCCGCTACGACGGCCTCTCCGAGATGCTCGGCGGCCCGCGCGCCCCCGGCATCGGCTTCGCCATCGGCCAGGACCGCCTCATCCTCACCCTGCAAGCCCAGGCCGCCGCCTCAAAGGTTTGTCATCCTGACCCTGAACGAAGTGAAGGGGAAGGACCTGCTTCTAGGGTTTGGGACGCCCCCAAACTCGACGCCTATATCGCCCCCCTCGGCCCCGAACGCAACCCCGCCGCCCTCACCCTCGCCCGCGAACTCCGCCGCGCCGGCCTCTCCGTCGACGTAGGCGACGGCAGCTTCCGCCTCAAAAAATCCTTCGAAGCCGCCGACCGCATCGCCCGCCACATCATCCTCCTCGGCGAAGATGAGGCCCAGTCCGATATCCTTACCGTAAAGACATTCGCAACCAGTGAGCAGACCAATGTGCCTCGCGCCAAACTTGCCGACGCGCTGCGGAGTTGAAGGAAAAGATGACGTTAGACTTTTTAGGCACCCTCAAGCGCACCCACATGTGCGGGGACCTCCGCGCAACAGACGCAGACCAGCAAGTCGTCCTGATGGGCTGGGTCAACCGCCGCCGCGACCACGGCAACCTCATCTTCCTCGACCTGCGCGACCGCTCCGGCATTACCCAGGTCGTCCTCGACAAGGAAAAGTCCGGCGAGGCCCACGCGAAAGCTGAAGCCGCCCGCCCCGAATTCGTCGTCGCGGTCAAAGGGAAGGTCCGTCGCCGCGCCGCTGGCCTCGAAAATCCCGCGATGCCCACCGGCGAAATCGAGGTCATTGCCCACGAACTCCTCCTGCTCAACGAGGCCAAGACCCCGCCCTTCTCGCCCGCCGAGGAAGCCATCGGCAACGAAGAGGTCCGCCTCAAGTACCGCTACATCGACCTGCGCCGCGCCGAGATGCAGCACAACTTCGCCCTGCGCAGCCGCGTGGCGATGGCCATCCGCAACTACCTCGTCGCCGAAGGCTTCCTCGAGATCGAAACCCCCTTCATGACCCGCTCCACCCCGGAGGGCGCGCGCGACTACCTCGTCCCCAGCCGCGTCCATCCCGGTGAGTTTTACGCGCTGCCGCAGTCACCGCAGATATTCAAGCAGATCCTCATGATCTCCGGCTTCGACCGCTACTTCCAGATCGCCCGCTGCTTCCGCGACGAGGACCTGCGCGCCGACCGCCAGCCCGAGTTCACCCAGATCGACCTCGAAATGTCCTTCCCCACGCAGGAGACCGTCTTCGCCGTCGTCGAGGGCTTCCTCACCGCCGCGTTCGCCGCCGCCGGCATCGCGCTCACGCCGCCCTTCGTGCGCATGACCTACGACGACGCCATCCGCAACTACGGCATCGACAAGCCGGACATGCGCCTGCCCGCGATGGTCTCACTCACCGATCTGCTGACGCCCGAACTGCGTACGACGCTCAAGATCGAACAAGAGCTACCCATCCTGGGCTTCGTCATCCCATCGGTCGGCGAGCTCAGCGGCACCGCGCGAAAAGCGCTGCTCAGCGAAGTCCGCGCCGGCTTCGGCGACTGCGGCCTCGACCTCCTCGACATCGCTCGCCTCAAGACCAATCCAGACTTCGCCCCTCTCGCCGAAGTCATCACAGCGAGCCTCGCAGCCGGTCCCGAAGACCTCATCACCGTAGTCACCCCCAAGCTCGGCACGCCCGCCAAGTGGAACCACGACCCGCAGTGGATCTACAAACGCGTCGGCGCGCTCCGCCTCGAACTGGCCAAGAAGTTCGCCGACAAGCACAAGCTCTTTGAGCAGACCCACACCTCCGCCGATTACAAATTCACCTGGGTCACCGACTTCCCCATGTACGAGTGGGACGAAGAGACCAAGACCTGGCTCGCCGCCCACCACCCCTTCACCTCGCCCCACGAGGAGGACATCAAAGCCGGCCGCCTCACCAGCGACAAAGGCGCGGTTCGCGCGCTGGCCTATGACATCGTCCTCAACGGCACCGAGCTCGGCTCCGGCTCCATCCGTATCCATCGCCAGGACGTCCAGGCCGAAATCTTCCGCTCCCTCGGCATGACGGACGAAGAAGCCAAGGCCCGCTTCGGCTTCTTCCTCGACGCCCTCGAGTACGGCACCCCACCCCACGGCGGCATCGCCCTCGGCCTCGACCGCATCGTCATGATCCTCGCCGGCGCCGCCAGCCTGCGCGAGGTCATCGCCTTCCCCAAGACCGCCAAGGCCATCGACCTAATGGTCGACGCGCCCACCCCCGCCACCGAAGCCCAGCTCCGCGAACTCCACCTCCGCATCGCCGGCCGCACTTAGAATAATCCGATGCCAAGCGCCCCCACCCCCGGCGTCCCCCTCACCCTCGCCGGCCGCACTTAGAATAATCCGATGCCAATCGACCCCACCCCCGGCGTCCCCCTCACCCTCACCGGCCGCACCGCCCTCATCTCCGGAGGCTCGCGCGGCATCGGCGCGGCCACTGTGCACCTCTTCCGCCAGGCCGGCGCGCGCGTCGCCTTCAGCTACCGCGCCGCGAAGGCCGAAGCCGAAGCCCTTGCTGCCGAGTTGCAGGGCCCGCCCGATGGCCCAACCCAGTGCCTCGCCCTCCAGCAGTCCCTCACCACCCCCGAGGACGGCCAGGCCCTCGTCGCCCGCACCCTCGCAGCCTTCGGCGACCTCGACATCCTCATCGTCAACCACGGCATCTGGCCCGAAGACTCGCCCGCCGCCGCCATCACCCCCGCCCGCTGGCGCAACACGCTCGCCACCAACCTCGACTCCGCCTTCGGCCTCGTCCAGGCCGCCTCTGCCCACATGCTCACCCGGCCCTCACCCGCCGCCAACGCCCTCGGCCCCATCGAAGCTCCCCGCGGCCACATCATCCTCATCGCCTCCGCCGCCGGCCAGCGCGGCGACCCCAACCACGCCGACTACGCCGCCAGCAAAGGCGCCCTCATCTCCCTCACCAAGTCCCTCTCCGCCGAGCTCGCCCCGCACGCCATCTACTGCAACTGCGTCGCGCCCGGCTGGGTCTCGACCGAGATGTCCGCCTCCGCCTTCGCCACCCCCGAGCTCGCCGCGCAGAACCTCGCCGCCGTCCCGCTGGGCCGCCCCGCGCACCCGCATGAGGTTGCCGGCCCCATCCTCTTCCTCTGCACCCCCTTCGCCGGCTTCATCTCCGGCGAGATCCTCAACGCCAACGGCGGCGCCGTCCTCATCGGCTGAAATGTAATATGGGTGCGCAGCCGGAGCGGCGAGTGGAAATCTCCGGCGCAGCCAGGAGGGTCCGCTCCCATGCCGATCACTCGCCGCGATCTCGTCCGAATGGGCGCCGCCGGCCTCGCATCGCACTGGATGTCCCGCGCACTCGCCCAATCCGCGCCAACCCCCACCGCCGCACCCACCCCCGAACCCAACACCCGCCGCATCGGCTACGCCGTCATCGGCCTCGGCCGCATCGCCACCCACTTCCTGCAAGGCACACGCAACTCCGCGCAATCCAAAATCACCGCCCTGGTCAGCGGCCATCGCGACAAGGCCGAGCGCATCGCCGCCCAATACGGCGTCCCCACCAGCTCCATCTACAGCTACGAGGACTTCGACCGCATCGCCTCTAACCCCGACGTCGACGCCGTCTACGTCGCCCTGCCCAACAGCATGCACGCCGAGTACACCATCCGCGCCGCCAAGGCCGGCAAGCACGTCCTCTGCGAAAAGCCCATGGACGTCACCGTCCCCAAGTGCGTCCAGATGATCGACGCCTGCAAGGCCGCGCGCGTCAAGCTCATGATCGCCTACCGCCTGCACTACGAGCCCATCACCCTCAAGGCGCTCGACATGGTGCGCAGCGGCAAGTTCGGCCTCATCCAGTCGATGGAGGCCAACAAAGGCTCCAACATCCGCGCCGGCGAGTGGCGCCTTACCAAGGCGCTTGGCGGCGGCGGCCCCATGTTCGACCACGGCGTCTACTGCATCAACACCTTCCGCATGTTCACCGGGCAGGAGCCCGTCGCCTTCCAGGCCCTCATCTCCACCCCCGACCGCGACGCCCGCTACGCCGAGGTCGAGGAGAACATCTCCTTCGGCATGAAGTTTCCCTCCGGCGCCCTCGCCCTCGGCGCGGCCAGCTATGGCTGCGAGATGGGCGGCTTCTACCGCCTGCAAGGCCCCTGGGGATTTCTCCACATGAACTCCTACACCTACTCCGGCCAGCACATCTATGGCCACTACGCGTCCGCGCCCGAGGTCGGCGCGCCCTGGATCGAGTTCGACGAGGCCAGCACCGAGCGCGACCCCATGCAGTTCGTCCGCCAGGTCGACCATTTCTCCAACTGCATCCTCCACGACCGCACCCCCGACACCCCCGGCGAAGAAGGCCTCGCCGACCTCCGCGCCATCGAAGCCACCTACAAATCCATCGGCATCACCCTCTAAACGGCCGTCTCGTTACCGTCCCCTTTTCCCACTTTCCCTCTGACGCGCCATTTTCATCGGCCCCCTTTGAGGCGTCATTCTGTCCCAACCAACCTCAGTCATTGGCTCGGCCGCCCGCCCCAAACGCCCGGGTGTCCAATCCAACGCGGCTGTATCACAATGCTTGAGCGGTCATTAAGGCAGAGCTAATATAACTTTTTTGCTGGAAAGTTTTATTAGGTGCTGTTAGCATAACTCAGGGTTTGCAAGCATGGATCGTTCAGCATTCAGTAATAACAAAGCGGCTCAGTTTGTGATGAATTCCGAACGTTGCTGGTCATTTGTTCCCCCTGCATTGCCGCCAACTATTAAAGCGACGTGGGATCTTGCTCGCGAGACCAGTGAGGCAGACAGGCGCCTTAGTGAACTGGCAGGAACCGCACGTACACTGCCAAACCCGCATCTCTTGATCGGCCCGTTCAGCAGGCGGGAGGCGGTTCTCTCAAGCAAGATTGAGGGTACTGTAGCCTCACTCTCTGACCTTATGTCCTACGAGGCCCTCGGCAACAGCGGCGTTCATAATCGCTCTGATGTTCACGAGGTTGCAAATTATGTCAAGGCTTTGGAGTATGGGCTCAAGAGGGTTGCAGAACTCCCGGTTAGCCTCCGTCTAATGCGTGAGTTGCACGAGCGTCTAATGACCGGCGCACGCGGCGGCGAACTAACGCCGGGAGAATTTAGAGCAAGGCAAAACTGGATTGGTGACCCTGGATGCAAGATAACCGATGCTACATACGTACCTCCACCGGTTGTTGAAATGACGACGGCACTCGGCGAGCTTGAGAAGTATATACACGCCGCTTCCGATCTCCCGCCTCTTGTTCGCATGGCCATCTTGCACTATCAGTTTGAGGCTATTCACCCGTTCGTGGATGGCAATGGCAGAATCGGGCGCTTGCTAATTACCTTGATGCTCGTTACAGAGGGATTACTGCCGCAGCCTTTGTTGTACCTCAGCGCATTCTTTGAACGCCATCGGAGCGAATATTACCGTCTACTGCTTGAGGTTAGCCAAGAAGGACGCTGGACTGATTGGATCATTTTCTTCTTGCGTGGCGTCGCAGAGCAGGCGGAGGACGCCGTGGTGCGAGCCAATAAGCTCCAAAAGCTATCCTCTGAGTATAGGGAGCAGTTGCTCAGCGTCCGGGCATCAACAGCCCTTTTGAAATTGACCGATCACTTGTTCAATCGCCCAGTAATGACAGTGCAATCGGCTCAGACGATCTTGAATCACTCACAGCCGTCGGCCCAGCACAACATAGATCGACTGGTGAAGGAAGGAATCCTACAGGAGATAACCGGGAAGCAGAGAGGGAGGGTTTATCTTGCCGCTCGGATAATGGCGATTGTAGAAGATAGAGAGGTGCAGCAACTGCCACTCAAGTTCGGTCGGCCCACCTCGTCGTCGCAGCGCGCTTAGCGATATCGCTGAGGCGTTCGGGACTCATTTTGGCCGCTCTTGATTTGCCGCCCTTGGGTCGGCCCAGTCGGCCGAGTGCGACGGTGCGGGATTCTTCTCTGGTGTGCGCCTCAGAGCTACGCCTGTTGATGTCTCCTCGACCCGAAGCGAATCTGCGCGAAGTCTGATTTGCTTTACCGCTTATGTAATGCACCTATGATGCCGTCAGTCGGGGCCATTGACACCCCCGATATAATAAGAACAGGGGGCAACACAGGAATTTCGTCCATCCATTCGCTGCGTGGGGCCACTCGAAACGCAGCGAAACCAAATGGATGGAATGACTTAGGGGACAGGGGTAATCAATGCAATATCTTAGCCATCGCGTGGATACTCGCACCGGACTTTTTTCGAATCTAACCCGAATGGTGTCACAACTTTAGGACTAAAAGTACCCCCCGGGGGGAGGGGGCCCGAAGATCAGGCGAAAGCGACCGCAACGCAGCCATCGCCGAGCTGTGGGCGTCAAACGAGCGAGTCGCTCCGCCGCACGACGAAAATAAATTTCGCATGACATTTAAGCCTCTCGCACTCGCGCTCCTAGTTGCAGCACTGCTCGCCCCTCCGCGCTCGCCCGCCCAGGCGGCAGACATCCCCAGCGCCGCCCCTCCGTCCGCCGCGGACCTCGGCCAGACGTCAGAGCAGCGCGGCCGCGCCCTGCTCGACCAGATGGTCGCCGCCCTCGGCGGCACCGCCTGGCTCAACCGCGCCACCATGCAGCTCGACGGTCGCACCGCAGCCTTCTTCCACGGCGCGCCCGACCCCGGCGTCATTGAGTACCACGAGACCGTCCGCCTCGCCGCGCCCAACGCGACGCCACCCCTGCCCGAGGCCGACCGCATCGGCTTCCTCACCGAGCGCGGCATGATCCTGCCCGGCAAAAAAATCGACGTCGTCCAGATCTGGACCGCCGGCCACGGCTACGAGGTCACCTACAAAGGCCAGACCGAACTTCCCAAGGACCAGGTCGAAGAGCACTACCGTCGCCGCGCCCACTCCATCGAGGAGGTCATCCACAGCTGGATCAACGCGCCCGGCGTCATGGTCATCGCCGAGGGCACGACCATGATTGAGCGTCACATCGCCGACAAAGTCACTGTCCTCACCGCCGGCAACGATGCGGTCACCATCGAGCTCGACGCCGCCACCCACCTGCCCCTGCGCCGCACCTTCCAGTGGCGCAACCAGCAGTTCAAGGACTTCGACGAGGACGCCGAGGAGTACGACGACTACCACACCATCCAGGGCCTGCCCACCGCCATGACCATCACCCGCTACCACAACGGCGACATGGCCAGCCAGCGCTTCCTCACCAGGGTCGTCTACAACCTGCCCGTCGACCCGTCCTTCTTCGACCCCGCGACCGTGGTGGCCAAGCTGGCGAAGAAAAAGTGATCGCTCGCCACTGAGATTCGGCAGCCGAGAGTTCGCAGGTTATGCCCGATAGACGGCGCGACCCTCGCAGATCGTCGCGCGCACCCGCCCCACCATCGCCGCCCCATCGAACGGCGTGTTCTTCGACATCGACCGCGAATCCTTGGCCGCAAAGTTCCACTCCGCCGCCGCATCGAACAAAACCAAATCCGCCCAGCTCCCGACGCGGAGGTTGCCCCGGTCGCGCAGCCCGATTACCTCCGCCGGCCGCGCAGTCATCAGCGCCATCACCCGAGCCAGCGGCATTCCGTGCTCGCGATGCAACACGCGCAACGCCAGTCCCAGCGCAGTCTCGAGGCCAGTGATTCCGTTCGGCGCGCGCTCGAACTCCACCTCCTTCTCATGCGAGGCGTGGGGCGCATGGTCCGTCGCGATGCAGTCGATGGTGCCATCGAGCAGCGCCTCGACCACCGCGCGCCGGTCCTCCTCCGCGCGCAGCGGCGGGTTCATCTTAGCGTTGGTGTCGTAGTCGCCCACCGCGTCTTCGGTCAGCGTGAAGTGGTGCGGCGCAGCCTCGCACGTTACATGCAGCCCCTCGGCCTTTGCCTGGCGTATTGCGCGCAGCGCGCACGCTGTCGAAACGTGCTGCACATGCAGATGCGGCCGCAGCCGCTCCACTCGCCCGATCTCGCGCAGCAGCCTGATGTCGCGCTCCACGATCCTCGACTCCGCCTCGACCGGCATCCCGCGCAGCCCCAGACGGAACGCTACGCGCCCCGCGTTCATGCTGCACCCGCCCGTGAGCCGCGTGTCCTCTGCGTGCTGCGATACCGGCACTCCTACCTCCGCCGCCGCCACCAGCGCCGCCCGCATCACGTCGTCCTCCAGCACCGGCTTGCCATCGTCGGTGAAGCCCGCCGCGCCCGCGCGCACCAGCGCGCCGAAGTCCGTGGGCTCGCTGCCCAGACTGCCCACCGTCGCAGCCGGCATCGCCAGCAGCTTCACCGCCGCGCCGCGCTCGCTGGCCAGCATCCACTCCAGCCCAGCAACCGAGTCGTTGACCGGCGTCGTATTCGGCATCGCGACAACCGTGGTAAATCCGCCCGCCGCCGCCGCCGTCGTTCCGGTGCGGATCGTCTCCTTGTGCGTCTGCCCCGGCTCGCGCAGATGCACGTGGATGTCGATCAATCCAGGCGCGAGCATCATCCCAGCCGCATCCACGCGCAGCTCGCCCTGCAGCGAACCTGCCAACTCACCCGGCGCGGCAACCGCCGCGATCCTGCCATCCCGCACCAACACATCGCGCGGCCCATCCAAGCCGCCCACAGGATCGACCACCTGCGCACCGGCAATCAGCATCTCGCTCACGCCGTCGCCCCAAGCGCCCGCACCAGCAGCGCGCGGCGCACCGCGAGCCCCTGCGTCACCTGCTCCTCAATCGCCGACTGCGGCCCATCTGCCACTTCGCCGGTGATCTCCAGCCCGCGAATCATCGGGCCGGGATGCATCACCAGCGCCTTAGGCGCATGTGCCGCGAGCCTCTGTGCGTTCAACTGGTACCGCGCGCAATACTGCTCCAGATCGAGCGCCAAGCCGACCAACCGCTCCTTTTGGATGCGCAGCATCATCGCGACATCTGCCTGCGCGAGCGCTCGATCGAAGTCGCGTTCAATCTCCAACCGCGGCCCTTCGCACGCGTCGAGTCCAAACGCATCCTCGGGCAGCAACTCCTCCGGCCCGCAGAGAATCACGCGCGCCCCGAGCCGCGGCAAGAGCATTGCGTTCGACCGCGCCACCCGGCTGTGCAGAATGTCCCCCGTGATCGCGATTGTCACACCATCCAGCGTCCTTGCATTGACATCGGAGGCCGAACCGAACCGCGGCAGCCGCGCCAGGATCGTCCGCAGATCGAGCAGCGCCTGCGACGGATGCTGATGCATGCCATCGCCGGCGTTCAGCACCGGCAGACCCGAGCTCCGCGCCAGCAGGTACGGCGCACCTGATGCGGCATGGCGCAGGATGATGCACTCCGCACCCAGTGCGCGCAGGGTCAGCCCGGTGTCTTTCAGGCTCTCGCCTTTCTCGATGGAGGAGGACTTGTCGCTCACCAGTGTCGTTGTGGCGCCCAGCGACTTCGCCGCCAGCTCGAACGAGGTCCGTGTCCTCGTGCTGGACTCATAGAACAGCAGCGCAATCGTGCGCCCCGCCAGCACACGCGCCCGCTCGTCCGCGGCCCTGTGTTCCAACCGGCTGGCGGTCGCGAGAATATCGGCCACATCCGCAACCGAGAGATGTTCCACCGTCAGTAGGGAGCCTTTGGCGTAAAGCGAGGGATTTTCTGGAGAAGGGGTTGGCCTGCCGGAGAACAACACCGCTGCGTCTTCGACCATCGCAGCGTTCTTCGCGGATTTCCCCACCGGCAGTCGCCTCAGTCCGCAAGCTCGACCAGCAGCACCTGCTCCTGCCCGTCGACCTCGTTCAACTTTACCTCGATGATCTCGCGGCTCGACGTGGGCACCGTGCGCCCCGTAAAGGTCGCCTGGATTGGCAGTTCGCGATGCCCACGGTCGATCAGCACCAGCAGCTGCACGCTCTTCGGCCGCCCGTGATCAAATAGCGCGTCGAGTGCCGCGCGAATGGTGCGACCGGTGTAGAGCACATCGTCCATCAGGACGATGTCGCGCCCGGTCACGTCGAACCCGAGGTCTCCCTTCTTTACGGTAGGCCGCGGGCCGCTGGTCGACAGGTCGTCGCGATAGAAGCTGATGTCGAGGACGCCGGTGTCGACCGGGCGCTTCTCGATCTTCTCAATCATCCTCGCCAGCCGCTCGGCCAGCGGCACTCCTCGCCGCTTGATCCCCACCAGTCCCAGATTGGCGCTGCCGTCGTTCTTCTCGACGATCTCGTGCGCCAGCCGTACCAACGTCCGCTCAATCTCCGACGCGGACATCAGCCGGCCTTTCTCGCGCAGCTTGTGCTTGGCTGGAGCGGATTGCGCTGAGGTGATTGGGTTGTCTTCGCTCATGATGGGGTTGGGAACTCGCGCTTCGCCGAAGCTGATGATATCAGCAGAGCCAGTCTCAGGTCCGGGACTGAACGCAACCTCAAAAAATTCAGACGGTTCGGCTCCTGCGCGTGCGCAGCAGTCCGGCAAACGCCCCGCCAACGGCCGAAAGAATCAGCAGCGCGAGAGAAAGGAAGGCAAAGCCCGCCACCATCATCCCGGCGCGAAACTCAGGCGACGCCAAGAGCCCAAGCATGTCGGCTGGAACTGGGGTCGCGGAGTTTCGGATCGCATCCTGGATCCGTGTCGCCATGTCGCTATCGAAGGTTCCCATCGCATGGAGCCGGAAGCGTGCGACGAGCCCAGCAGCCGCCAGAACAACCCCCAGCCCCAGCGCCAGGCAAATTCCCACAACCACCCCGATCCGCGCGCCGACGCGCACGTCCATCCACGCCGCGGGGAGCCGCTTTTGATAAATCCCCAGGGTAATCAGGGATGCACTCATGAACCACATCAGGCTCAGCGTCGAAAGCATCGAAATTCGGAGCGACCCCAAGGCAAGTACGCATCCCACAGCGGCCACCAGAGCTGCACACCGGATCGCGGTCTTCCACTCGACTTGCCGAGGACGGGGAGGAGGAGCCGCGGCTGTGGTCTCACCGGTGCCCTCAGCCATTCCGGCGGCTGGCTCTCCGCCGGTCTCAATCGATTGGTTCTCGATCGAAAGAAAGAGTTGCGGAGCACCGCAATGAGGGCAGAAGGGCGACTCGCCGCTTCCCGCCGGAAGCTCTCCCCCGCAACGATGACAGGTCTCTTGCATGAGTACGAAGCTACGCTACGGCATATCCCTCGGCAAGTTTGCGCCCCCGTCACCGCGAAAGGGACGAGGCAAGCGGATGGCGGCGTCTGCGTCAAGAGTGGAGGTCAGACGCCGAGTTCATTGCGTATGGCGTCCGCGATAGCGGTTGCGTGGTGGCGCATGAGCGGCTCCGATTCTGCCTCGATCATGACACGCGCGAGGGATTCCGTACCCGAGTAGCGGATCACGATCCGCCCTGATTCAGCCAGTTGCGACTGCGCCGCGGCGATGGCCTCGGCGACCGCGGGAATCTGTTCCAGCGGCGGCTTCTCGCGCACATGCACGTTCACAATCACCTGCGGAAACGTCTTCAGGTCCACGGTCAGCTCAGCGAGTGTGCGTCCGCTGCGGTGGACGATGTCGAGCAGAAGAAGAGCAGTCAGCAGACCGTCACCGGTGGTGGAGCGGCCGGAGAAGATGATGTGGCCGGATTGTTCGCCTCCCAGCGCCGCGCCGCTAGAGAGCATCTGCTCCAGAACGTATTTGTCACCCACCGGAGCGCGGACCATCTTAATTCCGGATCGGGTGAGGGCCGCTTCGAGGCCCATGTTGGACATAGTGGTTGCAACGATGGTGGAGGTGGGTAGAAGGCCGTGGGCGGCCAGATCGCGGGCGGCGAGCAGAAGGACCGCGTCTCCATTCACCACCCTGCCGTGCTCGTCAGAGAAGAGGGCACGGTCGGCGTCACCGTCGAAGGTGATCCCCATGGAGGCATTCTGCGCGACGACCTGGGCGGCGACGACCTCGGGATGCAGGGCGCCGCAGCGCTCGTTGATGTTGCGGCCATCGGGACTCGCATGGGTGAGGATGACCTCCCCACCTCCGTTTTCGTTGAGCTCGGCGAAAAGTTGGGGAGCGATAGCGCTGGCCGCCCCGTTGGCGCAGTCAACGACAATGCGGCGGCCGTCGAGTGAGAGGTTGGGAACCGCGCTCAGAAGAAAGTGCATGTATTCGACGCGGTCAGCGTTGTTGACCGGAAGCTGGGTTTGGGTCGCGGCCTGGGAGTCGCGATTTGACGAGGTCAGTTGGGCGAAGATTTCGTTTTCAATAGCGAGTTCCGTCGCGTCGGCGAGCTTGTAACCGTCGGGGCCAAAGAGCTTGATGCCGTTGTCTTGCCAGGGATTGTGCGAGGCGGAGATGACGACGCCGGCGGCGAAGCTGTGCGCGCGGGCCAGATAAGCGATGGCGGGCGTGGTGATGACGCCCGCGCTCTCCACAGTGGCTCCGCCACCGGCGAGGCCGGAAGTCAGGCCGGCGGCGATCCATTCGGAGGACTCCCGAGTGTCCATGCCGATGAGGACGCGGGGCGAGTCTCCAAGGTGGTGCGCGATGGCGAGACCGATGGCGTGGATCGTGAAGGGTTCGAGTGGGGGTTGGCCGGCGACGCCGCGAATGCCGTCGGTGCCGAAGAGTCGTTTCATCTGGGAATACTCCGTACCCATTATCGGGCGCATTGGACGGATCGGGACGACTCGGTGTTGCGCCTTTAGGTTACGCGCAGCGGTGGCTCATTCGGAGTCCGTGGTCTCGACGCGCGCGGTCAGAGAGCCTTTCGCGAGGTGAGCGGTCACGCTTTGGCCCGGTTGGGTATCGGAGGCGGAACGAAGGAGGGTCCCGTCGGCGGCGTAGACAAGGGCGTAGCCTCTGCTGAGAACGGAGAGAGGTGAGAGAGCGTGGAGCCGGGCGGAGGCGTGGCTGAGTCGAGCGAGGCGGGCTGCGTTGTTCGCAACGGCGAGTCGGCTTAGCGACTGGTCGGCGCGTTCTACGCGGCGACGGGCGAGAACGAGCAGAACCGTCGGGTTGTGGCGTTCCAGGCGTGGGATGAGGTTTGCGAGGCGGGCCGCAGGACCGCGCAGACAACGGTTGGCGGCAGACTCCATCTGGCGGCACAGATCGTCCAGACGCTGGGCGCGTCGACCGATGAGGGCTTGCAGCCGATTGTGGATTTGGGCGAAGGAAAGGGCGGTAAGCCGTTGGCGCACGAGGATAAGCTGGTAGCGGATGGCGCGATGGACGCGGAAATCCAGCGCCTGCAAACGCTCTTCGATGCGGTGCTGGGCAGAAGTGATCAGCTCCGCGGCAGCAGAGGGTGTCGGGGCGCGAAGATCGGCGACAAAGTCGGCAATGGTGAAGTCGGTCTCATGACCGATCGCGGAGACCACGGGAAGGGCGGAGGCGGCAATGGCGCGGGCCAGGACCTCGTCGTTAAAGCCGGCGAGGTCTTCTATGGAGCCTCCACCGCGGGCGATCAAAATCAGGTCAGCCTTGGGGAACTGCGTCTTGGCGTTGCGTTTATTGGGCTGGCGCTCATTCGGCTGGCGCTCATTCGGCTGGCGCTTATTGAACCAGCGTATGCCGGCTGCGACCGATTCGGCGCATCCCGGACCCTGGACCGCCGCGGGATAGACCAGGAGATTGAGACGAGCGTGCCGCCGGCGAATGACCTTGATGACGTCATGGAGCACCGCGCCGCTGATGGAGGTGATGACTCCGATGCAACGCGGAAAGGCCGGCAGCGGGCGTTTGCGTGCAGCGTCGAAGAGCCCTTCGGCAAGCAGGCGCGCTTTGAGTTGTTCAAAGGCGAGTTGCAAAGTCCCCGCGCCGCGCAGCTCGATGGCTTCTGCGACTAACTGGAGCTGGCCCCGTGACTCGTAGACCGAGACACGGCCTCGGACGAGCACCGCAAGACCATCCCGCGGGCTGAAGCGAAGAAGCTGCGCCTCCCGGCGGAACAGCACTACTGGAAGCTGGGCGTCTCCATCCTTGAGGGTGAAGTAGACATGACCAGAGGGAGCGCCGCGGTAGTTGGAGATCTCGCCTTCGACCCACAGATTCGGATATTCCTGCTCAACCTGCTGACGGATTCCATTCACGAGTTCGCGAACAGACCAGACGCGGAACTCGGCGTTAGCTGCCCGCTTCCCTTCGTCCATAGGCGGTTCTGACTGGGATGGCGACGTGCTGGATACTGGCAGCGGGCGAACGGCTGGCAAGGAGGATGCCCTGGAGCGGGACGGTGCGGAGGAGAAAAGGAGATCCATCTGAGACTGGAAGTTGCCGGAAGCGCCCCGGGCCTGAGGCGAACCGGTCGGCTTACGCGGAGGTTTGGACTTCAGCCAGAGGCCTGCGAGGGTCTCCTTATCATCGTGATCCATGGCCATACCGCATGAGTCTAGAGCATTTTCGATGGGCCCGCTCAGCGATACAAGTGATGGGTCTGGATGTAGGCGGCAACCTCCGTGGGCAGCAGACCAGCACACGAGTCTCCAGAACGAAGACGGCTCCGGAGCTCGGTGGCTGATACCTCCTCATGGACCGTGGCAAGGAGATGGACGTGGGCGAGTTGGGAGGGGGTGAGCATTAGGGCGCCGAGTTGGAGTTCTGCGACGGGAAACTCAGGCCGGCTCACGACGATCCATTGGGCCGTCGACAGGAGCGTGTCGGGCGCCCGCCACCGGCGAAGATCGAGAAAGCTGTCGGCTCCAGTCAGGACGAAGAGGGTTGCGCTGGGGTATTCAAGCGCTAACGCGGCCAGCGAGTCGACAGTGAAGTTTGGGGAGCCGTCGGGATGCGGAGCGTCGAGGGCGGAAGCAGTGAAACGCGGGTCGGCGCCTTGTTGCGAGATGGGAGGGGCGGAGGAACAGGCCAGGCAAACCATGGCTAGACGGTCCGAGAAGGAGGCGATCGGCGCCTCGATTTTGAGGGGTTGGCGGCCCACCGGGGCGAAGAGAACTCGATCCAGGGCAAAAGCGTCTGCGGCCGCTGACGCAATGGCGAGGTGGCCACGATGAATTGGATCGAATGTGCCGCCGAAGAGGGCTATGCGCATTCTTCCTATGCTAGATCACGCCCACGTCAGGGGCTAAATGAGGTCCGCAAAGCAAACCGGACAAGACCGCCCTCTCAGGAAAAGCCTTCAGAAAGGGTGAACAAAATGATCCCCGCGGAACGCGGAATTAGTGGATGCGAAAGACAAGGCCCGAAGTGAGGGTAATCATGTAGTTGCTCTGGTTCGTGCCCGTGCCGACGACGTAACTGCCGAGAGAGCCAAAGTCTGCTTCCATGATGCGCCAGTCGAGACGGCCGCGAATCTTGCGATCGACGCCGATGCCGCCTTGGTAGATGAAGTTGTTGCTGTAGTGTGCGGCAAATGGGATCCGCGTGTGACCGATCCCAAAGCCAGCCTCGACGTAGGGGATTACGCCCATGTACTTGTCCTTGGCGGCGACGCGGAGGCTGATGAGGCCGTCCTGACGGTCGAGTTGGGATCCGAACTCGGAGTCGCGCAACGTGTCTCCGCGGCCGTCGATACCGAGGACGACCGGCCCGGTGTGGAGCTTACCAAGTCCGGGAAGGTGGGTGATGTTGTAGTAGATACCGTACTCGGGCCCTAAGACCCATGGACGTTCGATACTGGTGCCTGTAACGCCCTTCTGGGTGAACTGCTGGGCGTCAAAGGCGAGGTACACGCCGGTCTGGGCATGGGCTGCGGCGGATGCGAGGGCGACGGCAAGAAATAGGGCTAGCGAGCGCAGTTTCATCGATGTTCCTTTGCTAGGAGTTGTGGCGCACCGATGAGCATATAGAAGTGAGGCGGCAATGTCAGCAAATTTCTATAACGGAATAATTTCAAGGGGCAGGCGAGAAATCGCCCGGTTTTGGGGTGCGGCGCCCGTCAGAAACGAAAAATGAGGCCGCTGCTAAAACTGACGAGATTTGATGCAGGGATCGCGATGTTGCCACCGGCTCCGACGGTAGCGCTGCTCGCGGTCGTAAGCGATCCGTAGCCAACTTCGACGACCCGGAAATCAACATGGCGCTGGAGCGTGTAATCCAGCCCGCCGTAGATGGCGTAATCGACTTTGCTGATATGGATCGTGCTGGCCGGGGGCTTCGTGGTCCCAAGGCCTATTGAGGCCTGAAGGTACGGCTTGAAGGGGCGGGTGAAGGGGTGGGCCGAGACGCGGGCACCGACCAGAAAACTCTTGAGAAGGGCGTTATTGGCGTGCAGGTCGGATTCACGTATGTCGAACCCGGCGTCGAGCTTGCCGGAGTGGAAAAAGTCATAGTAGCCGCCCAGGTCGAAGCCGTAGAAGACCTGAGAGGTCGAGTTCTGGCCCAGGAAGGCTAGCGGGCCGTTGTCGACAACCGGGTTGCTTACTCGGATAGCCAGAGGGTTGAGGTAGAGGCCGACGCGGTTTTCACTTTGGGCGTAGGCCGCAACGGTCGTCAGGGAGAGGACGACGACTGTAGCAAGGTACCGAAGCTTCATGAATTAACGATCCTCAAAATAGAACGAGATGCTGACGACGCCGAGAGCGGCGTCTATCAAGTCTATAGAAATAATTGCCTCGCCGATGGAACGATCGCTTCTGTTGGACATTTGCTGGCGATGGCAGTGAGCTGCCCCACGGAAAAGAGCCAAATTCCAGAAATTCCAGGCGCATGACCATCGATCGTTGGCTAACGAGCACGGCCGCGGGCACTGCTCTTGGGGGGCGGATAGGCGGCTTCGAGCTTGACGGGACGGGTCAGTTTGGGCACCCCGAGGTCGACGATGTGGGGGCGCTGGGCGCTGACCAGAGAGGCGATGGCAAACTTCAACGGTTCGAGGCCCTGACCCGAGACAGCTGAGATGGGGTAGAAGGGCAGCTTGCGGCGCTTGGCGAAGGCGGCGATCTTTTTCAGTTTTTCAGGATTGGCTATATCGGCCTTTGCGGCAACCAGGATAGTGGGTCTTGCGGCGAGGGCGGGATCGAAGGCTTTCAGTTCGGCGGTGATGACCTTGAAATCGGCGACCGGATCGGGGCGTTCTGAAGAATCAGAGACATCCACGAGGTGGACGAGAACCGATGTGCGCTCAATGTGGCGGAGAAATTGGACGCCCAGTCCATGGCCCAAGTGGGCGCCTTCGATCAATCCGGGAAGGTCCGCGACGGTAAAGGATTCGGTATGCGGAAAATCTCCGACCTGTACCACGCCTAGATTGGGTTCGAGGGTTGTGAAGGCATAGTTCGCGATCTTGGGCCGGGCGGCGGAGAGGCGGGAGATCAGTGTCGACTTTCCGACATTGGGGTACCCAACCAGACCGGCATCGGCGAGCAGGCGGAGTTCGAGACGATAGCTGCGCTCTTCCCCGGCGCGACCCAGCTCATGCTCCCTAGGTGCCTGGTGGGTGCTGGTGGCGAAGTGCTGATTGCCTCGGCCTCCGCGGCCGCCCCGGGCGATGACGATTGTGTCGTTCGCAGAAGTAAAGTCGTGGATGAGCTGGCCCGTGGAATCGTCGTAGAGCAGGGTGCCGACCGGAACCTGCAGCGTGGTGGGCGAACCCGCCTCGCCAGAACAGTTTGAGCCGAGGCCGTGACCGCCGCGTTGAGCTTTATGTTCAGGGTTGAATCGGAAGTGAACGAGCGTGTTGTGGGAGAGGGATGAGGACATCAGCACGTCCCCACCATGGCCGCCGTCGCCGCCTGATGGTCCGCCGCGGGGAACGAACTTTTCGCGCCGGAAGGCCATGCACCCGTTGCCCCCGTCCCCGGCCCTAACGCGAATTCGGGCTTCATCAATAAACATTTTTTCGCTTCCAAGTGTAGCGGAATCAGGGTATCCTTGGCGCATACCCAAATTGAGAGCGCGACCAGCGGGATACGCCCGCAGGTTGTGTCAGTTTAAATTCTCGTAGTCCTCGGTCGTAACTCCCCTTTTACCCGGAACTGTGAGGATGGGACGCGATCTTGAGAATCAGGCAGCTATATAAGAGACGGCCTGCTGGCGGCACTGTTCCACCTTCGGACGTGCCCATTCCACCAACAGCAAGACAACAACATAGTGCGAGCTCTCTAGGAGACCCGATGTTGAATTCCTTTTTTAAAATGATCAAGAAGGCGCTGCTCTGTACTGCGCTTGTGGCCGCGGCGTCTGGCCCGATGTACGCCCAATCGACGACTCAGGGCGCCATAGGCGGTACGGTTTTCGATGCGACCGGCGCAGCGGTTGGCAATGCGACGGTCACGATCCACAACGATGCGACGAGCGCAGAAACAGTCGTTACGTCGGATGGGAGTGGCAACTTCACCGCGCCGCTGGTTGAGCCCGGCACGTACACCGTGACCGTTGGGGCGACGGGCTTCCAGTCGCTGGTGGACAAGGCCGTCATTGTCCAGGTGGGTCAGATGACCTCGCTGCTGCCGCACCTCGTCTCAGGCTCCTCCAGCACCACGGTTGAGGTGACCTCCGAGGCGCCGGTGCTGAATTTGGAATCGCCGGACTTCGCGACCGTCCTCAATCAGACCGCGCTGGCGAATGTTCCCATCAATAACCGCCGCTGGTCGGCATTGGCGTTGACGACCCCTGGAGTGGTGCCAGACACGAGCGGCTTTGGGCTGGTGAGTGTGCGCGGAATCAGCACCCTTCTGAACAACGTGGAGATTGATGGGGCGGACGATAACCAGGCCATGTACTCCGAGGAGCGTGGGCGAACGCGCGAGGGCTATTCGACGGCCGGGAGCGCGGTGCAGGAGTTTCAGATGAATACCGGGGTATACGCGGCGGAGTATGGCCGAGCGGCCGGCGGCGTGATCAACTCCGTGACCAAGAGCGGCAGCAACGAGTTGCACGGTCAAGCTTACTTTTACGATCGCGAGAGCAATTGGAATGCCTTCAATGACTACACCTTACTTACGAGCCTGGTGAATGGCGTGAGCACCACCTCCCACATCAAGCCGGAGGACATCCGGAAGATCTATGGATTCACGGTGGGGGGCGCGATCATCAAGGACAAGTTGTTCTGGATTTATACCTACGACCAGCACTCGCATATCTTCCCGGCGATCTCAACTCCGTCGATCCCGTCCACGTTTTATCTGGAGCCGGACGCGGCTACGGTTGCCGGCGGGAACATCGTGAATCCCGCGGGCACCTCCAATTTCTATACCTGCAATGTGGCGACCGGATATCTCGCGGCAAACGCCGGCACCACCGCGGCTGCGCCCGCCACCGACCAGCAGGTCTGCACGATGGCTACGCGCCTGGGCATGACCTACTCGGGTGGAGTCACTACCTTTGATTCGGGCCTCACTGCCTTGACGACGGACCTGGGGATCATCCCGCGCACCGGCTACCAGGAGATCAACACGCCGAAGCTCGACTGGCAGGTGAACTCGAAGGAGCATGTGAGCGCGCTCTACCATCGTTTGCGATGGGACTCGCCGGGAGGGGTTCAGACCCAGAACCCGGTCTTCTATGGGGTGGATACAACCGGCACGGACTTCGTCAAGCTGGATTATGGAGTAACCAAACTCACCAGCCTGATTACGCCCTCGATCAGCAATGAGATTCTGTACCAGTACGGGCGCGAGTTGAACGACGAGGGCCAGACGCCGTATAGCACCTACACGAAGAACAACCTGGTGGGCCCGACGGGGAACGTCCCCGAGGTGGTCTTCAGCTCGAGTGCAGGCAGCTTGACCTTCGGTTCGCCCTACTATTCCTACCGCAAGGCGCTGCCCGACGAGCGCAAGTGGCAGATTGAAGACACGCTGTATTACAACCATGGCAACCACACCTTCAAGTTCGGCGCGGACACGCTGCATAACGCCGATCTGATGAACAACACGTTTGATAACGAAGGCGTGTATTCGTACAGCTACATCAGCAACTATCTGACGGACCTTTATCTGTCCCAGCACGGAGGCTCGCCTGCCTGCAACAGTTCGGCTTCGCAGGTGTCCACCGCCAACAGTGGAAGCGGCCAGGTTGCGGGCCTGAGCACCGATGTCTATCCGTGCTATACCGGCTTCGTGCAGGGGTTCGGAAACCCGGTGTTTGGTCTGAACACATTCGATTACGGTGTGTTTGCGCAGGACAACTGGAAGGTCTCGCCGCAACTGACACTGGAACTGGGACTGCGCTACGACCAGCAGCTGATCCCTGCGGAGCCGGCTGCGTACGTCAACCCAGCGGTGCCGCTGACTGTCGACAAGACCAGCGACAAGAGCAACTTTGGCCCGCGGGTCGGCTTTGCCTATGACGTGTTTGGCGCCGGTAAGACGGTGCTTCGCGGCGGTTTTGGGATGTACTATGGCCGCATACCGAATGGCGTTCTGCTGAACGCGGAGATCAATACGGCCACTGGACCGGCGCAGTACACCACATCGTTCAAGCCGGCCGCCACCAGCTCCGTTCCCGCAGGTCCGCAATTCCCGAACATTGTAGGCGCCGGGCCTGCGATCAGTCCTGCCATCGAGTACCTGGACCCTCGTCTGCATAACCCGACTGTGGAGGAATTTGACCTGGTGCTGCAGCAGGAGGTGGGCAAAGGGACCGTCGTCTCGCTCAGCTATCTTGGCGCGTTGGGCAAGGAACTCACGAACTTCCTGGACTTCAACCTGAATCCGACCAAGACAAATGTCACCATCACGGTGAGCGACAGCACGGGTAAAGGGCCTCTTGGCCCGACCGGGACACAATACATCGTTCCGACCTTTACGAGCTATAAGACGTCCGGGACTACGTTTGGCGCCATCACCGACGTGATCAGCAACATCAATTCGAACTACAACGCTCTTGTGGCTGAGGTGCAGAACCATACGCTGCACAGCCTGCAGTTCGATGTGAGCTACACCTGGGCGCACGCTTTGGACTTCAACCAAAATGCGACTACCACGACTTCGTCGACGAACTGGATCGACCCATATGCCAATGCGCTTACCAACTACGGCAATGGCAACTACAACATTCCTGACCGGGTGGTTGCCTGGGCGGTTTATAACTTTCCGAATCCTGTCAAGGCCTCAAACTGGGCCAGTTACGTGACCAACGGATGGAGTCTCGACGATAGCTTCCAGGCGTCCAGCGGACTGCCGCTTTCCATCACTCCCAGCGGATTCAACTCCAACGATGCGGTGCTGTCGGGCTGGAACGGCGGCGGCGACGCAGCATACATCCCCAACATCGGGCGCAATACGTTCAAGTATCCGCGGCACATTGTGGACGACATTCGACTGCAGAAGGGATTTGCCATCCAGGAACGCTACCATCTTGACCTGCTTTGCAACGTCTATAACATCGCCAACCACCAGAACATCGACGGCATCAACACCACGGGATACACATTCACCGGCGGTTCGGCTACGGCATCCACCGCGACGTACCAGACTTCGTTGTATTCCGTCTCCAGTTCCAACAGCAGCGGATTCCTCTTCACGCCGCGGGAGGTGGAGATTGCGGCGAAGTTTTCTTTCTAGCTTTGCTGTAAGGGTCACGGACAGGGGTGGCGGCTTCGGTCGCCGCCCCATTTTATTGTGGCTGAGGTGCGCGGCCACGAAATCTGCTTGAATTTTTTGGAAACAGGCTTCCCTAAACGGGAAAAGTCGTATAGTCTTCGGCTACTCCTCACGTCTCCTTTTGAGCGCAGCGGCTCGGCAGCGTACGTGTGGGTGTGCTGTCCTGGATCCCGGTTTTTGGGATCGAGCTTGGGCAGTGGCAAAGACGCGTTTCATCTCTCTCCCGCGGGTTCGATCGGAGGGCGCGTGAAGGCGGGTCGAGCGGCGTTTCGCCGGTCGCACCCGAGAACCACTTCGTGCGTCCCTTGTTTTTCTGAAACGAGGGCACGATGGGCAAGGATCTCGGGCTGCGCCACAGGTGGCAATGGGTGGGCCGGAGCGCGGCTGCGCGGGTGTGGCTGCTGTGGATTGGGTGCGGCCTGGGTGGGTTGGCCGGAGGGACTTGGGCGAGGGCGCAGAGCGCAACCGATGGGGCGATCGGAGGTCAGGTCCTGAGCTCATCGGGGAAAACTGTGGCCGGAGCACTGGTGGCGGTGCGCGAGCTGGAAACCGGCCTTGCGATGAGGGCGTCTTCGGGCGGGCGCGGCGAGTTTCTGCTGGCGCGGCTTCCGGTCGGAAGGTATGAGCTTACGGTCAGAAATGCAGGAACCGAATGGACACTTCCGAGGCCGGTCGAGGTGGGCCTGGGTGAGGTGACGGAGGTGGAGGCGCGGATCGGGCCGGTCGCGGCTGGATCTCCGGAAGGGAGAGAGTTGCCCGGAGTGGGAGGTGCTGGCGCAACGGCGCTGACGGAGGGTGAGGTGGCCGGATTGCCCGTGGACGGAGGGAGCTGGAGATCGCTGGCACTGACGGTTCCCGGAGCGAACGACGGAACCAGCCGGGACGACAGCTCCGGTGAGGAGAGTTTTCGCGGGGTGGATGCGACCCAGAACGGCACCCAGACCGACGGGGCGAGCGGTGACGAGAGCTTCGGTGGACTGCGAGCCGGCGCGGGCGTGGAAGAAGACCCGAGCACCGGTTCAGATGCAGTGTTTGACAAGTCTTCGGGAGCGGGGAGCGGCGAGGGTTCAGTGGCGGACGGCGGCCAGCGCGCGGGGTCGTCCTACGCGTTTTCGCAGGCGGCGGTGCGAGAGTTTCGCGTGCAGGGCCAGGGCAGCGCGGCGGCCTATGGCTCCGCGCTCTATGGGCACGGAGTGGGTGGCGTGGTTACGACGGTCTCGCGATCGGGTGGCAAGAAACTGCATGGGATGGGGTTCTACACGGCGCGGGACAGCGCTTGGGCGACTGCGGACCCGTTCTCAATCGCGTCGAGTTACACAAATGGCGTGGTGACCAGCGGGGTGGTAAAACCGGCCGACTTGCGGCAGCAGTTCGGGGGGAGCGTGGGCGGGCCGGTGATGCGCCGGATTGCACCGGGGATGCCGGGCCAGCTCTTCTATTTCTTTGCGTTCGATCAGCAGATCCAGAACTTTCCTGCCATTTCGTCGCCAGGGTACGCGGGTTTTTACACATTGACCGCAGTGCAGACCGCGCTGCTGGCCAACCGGGGAGTGACACCGGCGGAGACGAATGCGGCGCTGAATTATCTCGACAGCCTGACGGGAACGGTGGCGCGCCGGTCGGGCCAGACGGTGAACTTCGGGCGCGTGGATTGGCAGCGGGAGGGCGGCAGCCGGTTGGTGCTGGAGTACAACCGGGCGCGGTGGAGCGCGCCGGCGGGTGCGCGCACGAGCGCGGTGGTGGACCGCGGAGTGGCGAGCATTGGGTCGAGCTATGGCAAGGTGGATGCGGGCGTCCTGCGCTGGGTGCAGAACCTTCGCGGCGGGTTGAGCAACGAGCTGCGCGTGCAGTATGGGCGGGAGTTGCAGTATGAGACGGCGCAGGCGCCGCTGGCGCAGGAGCCTAATGTGGGGCCGGGCGGGATGCCGCCGGAGATCTCCATCGGGCCGGACGGGCTGGTGTTTGGAACGCCGGCGGGACTGGGGCAGAGGGCGTACCCTGACGAGCGGCGGATGGAGTTCGCGGACGTTGTGGCCTGGGTGCGCGGACGCCACCTGTTGCAGATGGGCGCGGACTTCAGCGCACTGAGCGACCTTACGGATTCGCTGTCAAACGCCGAGGGGACTTTCAGTTACGACAGCGGCGCCACCGGCGGCAAGGCCGGCGGGCTGGTGGACTGGATTACGGATTACACCTACAGCGCCAACGCGTACCCGAACGAGGCGTGCCCCTCGATCACGGCGGAGGTGCACTACTTCTGCTTCCGGTCGTACTCGCAGAGCTTTGGACAACTGAGCCTCAGCTTCGATACGCGGGAGGTGGCGGGGTTCGCGCAGGACGACTGGCGGGTGAGCCGGCGGCTGACGGTCCATGCGGGGATGCGCTATGAGCTGGAGACACTGCCGGCGCCGCAGCAGCCGAATGCGGCGCTGGATGCGGTGTTTGGCGGGCAGGCGGCGACGAGCGTCTTTCCTGAGGACAGGAACAACTTCGGGCCGCGGCTGGGGGTTGTGTGGCAGCCGTTCGGGGTGGGAAGAGGCTTGGTTCGGGTGGGTTACGGGGTGTACTACGGCAAGCTGCCGGGGGCGACGGTGCGGACGGCGCTGCTGGATACGGCGATGCCGGAGTCGACCACGCGAATCCGGATTCTGCCGACGACGGTGACGGCGTGTCCGCAGGTATCGACGGTGGGGTTTGGGTATGGATGCTCGTTTCTGACGGCGCCTTCGGGCGTGGCGGCGGCGACGACTTCGGCGGTGGTGTTCGACCGGAGGTTCCGGCTGCCGATGGTCGAGCAGGGGACGGTCACGCTGGAGCACGGGGTTGGGCTGGGCGTGCTGGGGAGCGTGGGTTATGTGATGAACCTGGACCGGCAACTGCCGAACTCGGTGGACATCAACATCGCGCCGTCGAACGATGAGCAGTTGTTTCAGTTGGTTGGCGGGACGGGGGCGGTGGGCGCGCGAGACGGGGAGACGTTTGTGGTGCCAACCTACTCGGAGCGAGTGAGCTCCGACTTCGGGCCGGTGACGGACCTGGTGTCGAACGCAAATGCGACGTACCACGGGCTGACGGTGGAGGCGCGGCGCGGGCTGGGGTCGAGTCGCGCGGGGTACGAGGGCGCGGGGCGCGGGCTGGAGTTCCACGCGGCGTGGACGTGGTCGAAGGCGATCGACTTTGGCCAGAATGCAGGTGCGGTGCCGAGGACCAATGGGCAGTTCGACCCGTTTCAGGTTCGGTATGACAAGGGGCTTTCGGCGCTGAACTTTCCGCATCGCATTGTGGCGACGGCGGTTTGGTCGCCGCGGCTGCCGGGCGCGGAGTCGGGGATGTCGGCCACGGCGGAGCGGACGATCTGGCGGGCGGCGGACCACTGGTCGTTCGCGGGGATCTTCTCGGAGGCGAGCGGGCGGGGGTACAGCTACGACATCTTTGGCGGGGCGCGGCTGCCGGGCGGGCGGGAGAGCATCAACGGGTCGGGCGGATCGGTGGTGCTGCCGACGGTGGGGCGCAATACGCTGCGGCTGCCAGACTCGATGAATCTGGATGTGCGGGTGAGCCGGAGCTTCCGGCTGAGCGAGGGGGTGCAGCTACGCGGCGCGGCGGAGATCTTCAATGTAATGAATCATTTGAATTATTCCGGGGTGACGCAGCGGGCGTTCCTGGCGGAGGCGGCGGGGACGGAGGGTGTGGCGGCGGGGGTGACGCCGCTGGTGTTCCAGGACGCGGCGATGGTGGCGGCGGAGGGGCTGAACGTGCTGCCGTTTGGGGCGTACACGGCGGCGGGGACGAACCAGGCGCGGGAGCGGCAGGTGCAGCTGGGGCTAAGGCTGGAGTTCTGAGGGCGGCGGCGGCCCTACCCTTTTGCGGGGGGGGTACGTTAAGTCTCAAGATACCGCTTCTAAAAGGGTTAGATAGCGCGAAAAGCCCGGTTCGGGTATGACTTAGTCTAGCGGTGCGATTCCTGTTGCGGATTCGGACTCCCTTCTGCCGACGGGCGTTAAATCGGCGACCCCCGGGGGGTACTTTAAGTCTCAAGATACCTTTTCTAAAAGGGTTAGATTGCGCAAAGGTCTGGCCTCAGGTATGACCTTGGTATGCGATCTTCTTCCTGGTGGGCTTGCCGATCTTCCCCAAGCGGAACCTGTGGCGCCCTTCGCCCGGCGTGCCCGCGCCGGCCCCTTTGGCCAGCAGGCCTCTGTTCTCTTCTATCTTCTTCTATCTCCCATTATACGGGATGGACATAAACTGGTATGCCAACTTTATCCTGAGGCGTGTGCGTGAGTTAGGGGTGTTGGGGGCTTGACAAGCTCCCGTTGTCCGCTGTCCGTTCTATGTTTGAGGCCGTGTTCGATGGGGATCAAGATCTGGTGGCGTGGAAGGTACCATCGCTTGGACGTGTGGGGCGTGGTGGCTGGGAAGATACCAAATGGAGCTAGACAGAGAAGCGTAGTAGCAGAAAAGATACCAGGATTGCGGGGCAAAACGCCCAAGGAGCAGAGAAGATACCATCGGGAATTTGAGGGTAAACGGCAGAAAAAAAGGTAAGTATCCCCTCAAGACAAGTTAGAGAAAAGGTCTAGCATTGGATTGCTCGGAGACGCTTCCGCCGTCAACAGTTTTGGTGGTTCGGGTTGTTCGGGTTCGGTGAGTTTTAGGACTTCGGGAGCGACCGTGTCAGCAGGTGGTATGGGTCGCGCATACCCATACGGCAATCTCAGTTTGGAAACATGACTGTCGGCCCTCTTGACTATCGTGACGAAGAAGGGGCCGGGGTTCGCGTCTACGATGTCTTGAATCTTGTATCGACCAATAATGATCGCGGCGGCCCATACTTCCGGGAAGGCGTTACTGTCGTGGAGAAGAAAGACCCGCACCCGCGCCTGAATGATGGCTTCGCGGTTCTCTGGTACCGTCTCCAGTCGCTTGTCGCCCGAAACGATTACCCAGTTCTTTTCGCCGCATAGCCTGATCCATTCTGGGTCGGGGATATATTTGTGGGCGTTGTTTGGATACACGTCGCTAATGGGCTGGATAATCAGCCCCGCTTTCCGCAGCATGACCGTCATCCGGCCCCCATGCGTGCGGTCGAGAAAAATCTCCTGATCGAGTTTAGGTCGGCCTTTGCTCAAAGAAGTTTATTGCTCGCTGAATCTTTGGGATTGGCAGGTCGAAGTCTTCGGCAATTGATTCCACCGGCTCACCGGCGGCGTTTCGAGAATGAATAAGCCACACTGGTACGCCAGAGTCTTCTATTGCAGGTTGGCTCGACGATATGCCGTAGGTGATCGAGATTATGTGGTCGTCTGGCTGCCCAGCTATGAGAGGGAAAATTTTCTTGATGAGATCGCGTTCATCAGCGACCACATGCCTTATGAACTGATCCATGATGCCTTTGAAATTGAGCTGCCCCGGATGCGAGAGATTCTCTGTTTCCGCAACGCTCTTCACGAAAAGGTCTGCCCCATTGGTCATAAAATCCTTCGAGATCAGTGGGTGAGGATGATTGATTTGCTTCTCTATCGAACTGACCGCCGCTCTGACCGAGTGCAGAGGTACCTTGTGCTTATATCTGGTAGCTGCCAGCACATGCAGTTCTGCAAGATTGAAAAACGATAGTAGTTTGTTATCGGGATCAGCGGGGCGGATAAGAGGCTCGAAAAGAGCTTCGCCGGAAGTTGTGTGATAAGTGCGGCCCCAGAGCCACGTCGATAGGGTCTTAGGATGAATGCCTAGATAGCAGGCCGCGTCATCCGGCGTGTACATCGCCAGATCACGAGAGTCAACGTCCGCTCTGTATTGACCCCTGTAAAGTTGAGCCATATTCTCGGTTGTGAAACAGACGCTCTCCATCGCTCACCCTCCGTGCTAGACTTTGAGTGAGGGATGACCGTTGCCTGGTTTACCATCCAAGTCGTCCGGCAATACTTCGGGGCTGCCACCTCGACCGTATACGCGGGAAGACTTCCATTCCTTGTTGAAGCGGGCCGTTACAACGCCCGCTCAGAAACCTCAGCCAAAAGCGAAGTGAACATCGGCTGGCCTTCGTTCCGTCGGTTGTACCGGAAACTATACTCGTCCAAATAGGTCTGTAGATAGTCTTTGCTGACTGAGTGGTAAACCCCGCCGATTCCCCTCTTTACAAGACTCCAAAAGCCCTCAATCGTGTTCGTGTGGATGTCGCCCACGACATAAACACCCGCACTGTGATTGATGCGCTTGTGCTGGTACCCATTGATCTTGTCGAGTCCATGATAGGCGGACAGGTCATCCGTATAGACGACTGAAGCCGGAAGGATGCGCTCCTCAGCAATGCCGTGCAGCGTCTTTCGAGTTGCATCATTCGCTGCAATGGCGACCACTCGCCCCTTGCGTTCGACAACTCCGACCACACACGTCTGTTTCTTGTCTCCAGCCGGGGGACGCCCACGGCGTCCGCTACGACGCTTGCCGCCCACATAGGTTTCGTCCATCTCGACTAATGACCCCTCCAGTTTGATGTCCTCCGACATCAGGGTACGGATCTGCTTGAACATGCGCCACGCGGTTTTGTAGGTCACGCCTGTCTCGCGCTGGATTTGCTTCGCGCTCACTCCGCACCGAGTAGACCCCATCTGATACATCGCATAGAACCAGAGCTTGAGCGGAGTCGTCGTTTTCTCAAAAATGGTTCCAGCCAGCGGATAAATGTGCTTCCCGCAATAGTCGCAGGCATAGGCAGTGCGCCCCGTGACCCGATGATGCCGACGCTCGACGTTGCCACACTTGGGACTGTCACAAACCGTGATCCCATCGGGCCAGCGGGCATAGAAGATGTGGTTTATGCAGGCATCATCATCGGGGAACTCACAATGAAAATCCGCGATAGTGTACTTTTGGCATCCGGGGATCGAATTGTTCCGTAGACGCTTCGCCATGATGTAATGAGGATAGCGAAATCCTTACTTGTTGTCAAGGGATAATTACCGAAAAAAAAGACTACAGCTTTTGTCTCCTAGCTTTTGGCTGTGCGCGATTGCCGAGGGCTGAAGCCTCGTGGGCTATCTCAGGGGCAAAGGCAAAGGCGGCGGTGCGGGCGGATTGCGTCCCACCCAAGGGCGATGAGACCGCGCATGGATGGGGCACCCGGGCGGATGGGGCACCGAGTCGATACCTGCGGCCGGAGGAGGGGCGGTCGAGCATTGCTCGATAACCCACCCTTCGCGATAGAGCTGCAAAGGATGGGGCACCCGGCGGCTTACGTCCCGTCGAGTGTGATCGGCGCAATCCCCACCCAAGCGGAGCTTGGATGGGGCACCCGGCTCAGGGGCTTCGGTCGGATGACGGCGTTGAAGGGCGGAGAGGGATTATGGGTGTTGGGCGGGGGGTGGGGTGAGGGTGGGGAGTGGGGCTAGGGTGGGGGGGACTTCGATTTTGCTGGCGGTGAGTTGTTCTTTGATGGCGCGGAGCATGGGGAATTCGGCGCCGTCGTAGTGGCCGAGGGAGAGGCCGGCGGCCTGGTGGAAGAGGGCGATCTGGACGCCGCGGTGGATGAGGGCGGGGGTGGCCTTGGGGCGGACGGCGATGGCGGAGAGCATGGGGAAGGCGGTGCCGAGGGCGGCGCGTGTCTCGGCCAGCCACTCGTCCTTGTCCTGCATGAGGGCGGGGTCGCCCTTTTGCTCGGTGTAGTCGCAGACGCGGATGGAGTCGATGGCGGGGCGGAGGGCGCGGAGGTTGAGGCCCCAGTCGGAGCAGGCGCGGAAGTCGTGGTTGAGGCGGAACTCGATGGCGGGGCGGACGGAGTGGACGTGGGAGTGGATGGCGGTGTAGTAGCGGGTCATGGTGTCGAAGCGGAAGCGTTGCCAGGCTTGATAGTCGGGCGAGGAGTTGGGGTTGGCGAGGAGGGCGGCCTGGATTTTTTTGAGGTCGACCTGCTGGGCCTGGGCGGCGGCCATGCAGGAGTCGCAGAAGCAGCCGCCGGATTCGACGCCGCCGCGCATGAGGGGGATGGTGCAGGTCTGGACGAAGTCGATGTCGTAGTTGGAGACGAGGTCGCGGTAGAGAGCGAGGGTGTACTCCATGGCGGTGGGGTTGTTGGGACAGAGGTGGAAGGCGCCGCCGACGATGGAGTGGGGCTGGCCGTGGATGTCGCGCTGGACGCACTGGGAGAACTGGCTGGTGAGGAGGTCCTGGTTGACGAGGGTGTGGGAGAGCTCGGCCCCGGTTTTGAGGCGGCGCTTGCGGGCGGCCTCGGTGAGGTTGGCGAGCCAGTCGGTGTCGGAGATCCAGGGGAAGTCAGAGAGCTGGGGTTTGATGGCGCCGTAGAGGGCGAGGTGGGGGTGCCAGTAGGAGCGGGAGTCTTCGGCGGTCCAGGTCTGGCGGACGGGGTTGTGGGGGAAGGTGGGGCTGGTGAGGGGGCGCTTCTCGTGGTGCATGAGGGCGACGAGGTAGACGGAGTTGACCGAGGCCATGGATTGGAGGTTGTCGAGGACGTGCTCGGTGCCTTCGTCGTGGAGGTCCCAGGGGTAGAGGCTGGCGGTGACCTCGAAGGGGAGGGGTTTGGGCGGGGCGGGAGGTTGGGTGGAGATTTGAACGGGGGTGGGGAGTGGGGTTGGGGTTGGGGTGGGGGTGGGGGCGGTTTGGGCGGAGGCGTGGGGCGGGAGGCCGGCGGAGGCGAGGGCGAGCGCGATGGAGGATTGTTTGAGGAAGTGGCGGCGGTCGGGCGGGTGGTGGGGCATAGGGGGTGTACGCGGCCGGGCGGGATGGGGTTGCACGGATGGGAGCAGGATACGCGAGCGAGGTGGCCGGTGGGGACGCAAAAGGAGAAGACGACCACGGATGGGCACGGATGAAGGCGAGTGCGGGCTAAGGCGTGCTCGTTGGGATCAGCTTGGGTTGAGGTGGTGGTGGACGAGGTGGGTGGCGAGGAGAAGGGCTTCGGGGTCGGTGCCGAAGTGGGGGAGCCAGTGGAGGGTGGGGTCTTTGCGGAACCAGGTGAGCTGGCGTTTGGCGTAGTTGCGATGGCCTTGCTGGGCGAGCTTGACGGCTTGGTCGAGGGTGAGTTCGTTGCGCAGGACGGCTACGGCCTGGGCGTAGCCGAGGGAGGTGAGTGGGCGGATGTCGAAGCTGTAGCGCTCGACGAGTTGGGTGGTCTCTTCGACGAGGCCGTTGTCGAACATCTGGGCGGCGCGGTGGTTGATGCGGGCGTAGAGTTCGGGGCGGGGTGGCGAGAGGCCGAGGCGGAGGATGCGGAAGCCGGTGAGGGGGTCGCGGGGGCGGTCGCGCCACTGGCGGGTGATGGGCTGGCGGGCGGCGAGGGTGACTTCGATGGCGCGGATGAGCTTGGGGGCGTCGTTGGCGTGGATGAGGGCGGCGGCGGCGGGGTCGAGGCGGGTGAGGATGCGGTGGAGTTTGGTTGAGTCGCGGGTGCGGAGTTTTGTGCGCAGGGGTTCGTTGCGCGGGGGCGCGGGAGAGAGGCCGTCGAGCAGCGCGCGGAGATAGAGGCCGGTGCCGCCGGCGACGATGGGCAGGTGGCCGCGCTGCGCGATTCCGAGGATGGCCTCGCGGGCGAGGCGGGCGTAGTGGCCGGCAGTGCAGGGCTGGTCGGGGAAGGCGATGTCGATGAGGTGGTGGAGGACGCGGGCGCGCTCGGCGAGGGAGGGTTTGGCGGTGCCGATCTCCATGCCGCGGTAGACGGCGACGGAGTCGCAACTGACGATTTCACCGGAGAACTGCTCGGCGAGGGCGAGGGCGAGGGCAGTTTTGCCGCTGGCGGTGGGGCCGGCGAGGACGATGAGGGGTTGGGTGGGCGCGTCTACTAAAGGCGCTGCTGGATCTACCACAGGCGCCACCAGCCGCGGTTGAAGACGGAGTGGAGGCCGGAGTGGAAGATGGCGCGGAGGATGGAGAAGGCGATGGCGAGGAGGGCGAGGTAAAGGAGGCCGCGGATCTGGGCTCGGCGTTCGCTGGTGGATGGGGTGTCGGGGGTGGGGGAGGGTGGCATGGGCTGAGGTTCGCAGTAGCAGTATACGAGGCGGTCGAGGCTCGTCCCGCAACCTTGGACGAGGTCGCTGTTATCCCACCCAAGCAGAGCTTGGATGGGGCACCCGCATTGATGGCGCGACGCCCACATCTCAAAAAGCGAGATGTGGGGCACCGGGTTTGTGACAGGTCGAGACGGCGGCGTCAGGGGGTGGGGCGGACGATGAGGGTGGGGCCGCCGGGTGGGAGGCGTTGGGCGAGTTGGGCGGCTTCGGATGGGAGGATGGTGCGGATGCTGATGGGGGCGGCGAGCTGGAACTCCATCTCGGACTCGGGTGGGAGCTGGATGGCGGGGGAGGGGGTGGCGGCGGAGGTGATGGCTCCGACGGCTGCTCCGGCGGCGGCACCGGCGGCGATGCGGGTGGCCTGCTGGGCGGCGGTGGTTTGGTTCGTACGGGCGCTGACGACCTCGCCGGCGAATGCGCCGGCGTAGGCGCCGGTGACGGCTTCCCTCTCGGTGGTGGGGCTCTTGCTGTCGCCGTGGAGTTTGAGGTGGTAGGCGTAGAGCGGATAGGTCTGGCCTCCGAGGTCGAGGGAGGTGAGCTTGATCTCAAGGGTGGGGGTGCCGGTGAGGCGGCCGGCTTTCTTGTCTTCGACGATGACGCCGTGGAGGGGGGCGCCGCGGGGGATGACGATGGCGTTGCCGACGACCAGGTCTTGGCTGAGCTTGAAGGAGACGGGGGTATTGGTGCGGGAGCGCTTGCTGGTAAGGGGCTGCTCAGTGAGGACGCGGAGGGGGGTGTCTTCGGGGATGACGATCTGGAGATTGGGTTTGGCGTAGGGTGCGGCGGGGGTGTCAGAGGAGGAGGAGGTTTGGGTGGGTGCTGGGGTGGTCGCGAGGGCGACGGCGAGGAGGGTTGTGAGGAGTTTTGCGGTCATGGTTCCCTCCTATTGCTGGATGGGGGTGTTGTAGAAGAAGCCGCAGCGGAGTTCGAGGAGGGGGCCGTGGAACTCCTTGGGGAGGGGGGGAAACTGGCCCTCGCTGGTGATGGCGTTCCAGGCGGCGTGGTCGAGGGCGACGTCGCCGGAGCGGGTCTCGAGGACCATGTTGCCGATCTGGCCGTCGGGGAGGATGGTGAAGCGGATGCCGACGATGCCTTTTTTGTATAGGGGCGGTTCGACTTCTTCGGGGATGAGGGGGTCCCAGTTGCGTTGGATGTCGGCGTGGAGGCGGCGCATGTAGGCGCTGAAGTCGACGCCCATGGTGTCGGAGAGAATCTCGGCGCCGGCCTGGAGGGGGGAGTTGGAGCCGGGGGCTGCGCCGTACTGGCCGCGGCTGCCCATGGAGTTGCGCGCGGCGGCGGCGATGGCGTCGCGGGCGCTGGTGGAGTTCTGGGCGAAGCTGGGTTTGGGCGCGGCGGGGAGCGGGGAGTCGGCCAAGGCGGGGGCGGGTTTGGGCGCGGGGGGCAGGGGCATCTGGGGCTGGGGGACGGGCGGGGCGGTGTTGTGCGCTTCTTCCTGGGGCGGCGGGGGCTGCTGCGCGGCGGGCTGCGGGGTGGGCACGGGGGCCGGCGCGGTGATGCGGGCCTGCTGCTGGAGCTGCTGCATGGTGTTGCGGTCGATGGGGGGTGGGGCGGGAGCGGGAATGTGAGGCGGGGTGATGTAGGTGAGCTGCTCCTTGTCATGCTGCTTCATGAGGGCGATGGGGTCGCGCAGCTCGGGCTGGTGGAAGAGAACGCGGGGGCCGTAGAAGAGGAACCAGGTGAGGGCAAAGAAGA
The DNA here is from genome assembly GCA_050014235.1 of Acidobacteriaceae bacterium. Classification (GTDB taxonomy): domain Bacteria; phylum Acidobacteriota; class Terriglobia; order Terriglobales; family Acidobacteriaceae; genus Edaphobacter. The sequence goes on along the minus strand of JBEKDS010000025.1, from coordinate 42,640 downwards.
AGAGGGTGGAGATGTAGACGGACTCGCGGAAGCGGGCGCGGGCGCTCTCCTCGTCGAGCGCGCCGAGGAGATGGATGATCTCGTGCTCTTCGAGTTCGCCGTAGCGGCCGGTGCGGACCTTGATGGGGGCGGGTTTGTTGCTGGAGGCCGTGGAGGGTTCGGCGGGTTCGGAGAGTGGGGTTGCGGGGCTGTCGATGGCGGGTTTGGGCGGGGGTGGGACGCCGGTGGATTGCGGGGTCGCGGGGGGTTCGCTGTTGCGGGCCGGGTTGGGCTGTAGCTCAAGGATGGGCATCGGCGATGTTGGTATGACGTTGGGCGGTGCGAATAAGCTGCGGCGTGCGGTGGAGTCGAGCCCCGCTGGAGGCGGGAGCTCAGGTGCATTGCACTATTTTCTCATCTTTGTGTTGAGCTTGGGGGATGAGGCTGGGTTAGGACGTAGACTGTGTGGGTGCAACGGAGGGTGCGGGTTGGGGATGGAGGCGGCGAGGTTTCGGGCGGGGACGCGGGCGGCGGTGCTGACGATCAGCGATGGGTGCTTCCATGGCGCGCGGGAGGATGTGTCGGGGCCGGCGGTGGTGGAGATGCTGGAGACGGCTGGGGTGGCGGGGGTGATGGCGGAGGTGTTGCCGGATGAGGTGGGGTTGATTGCGGCGGCGCTGCGAAGACTTGCGGCGGAGGGGGTGGGGCTGATTGTGACGACGGGCGGGACGGGGCTGGCGGCGCGGGACGTGACTCCGGAGGCGACGCGAATGGTGTGCGAGCGGCTGGTGGACGGGCTGGCGGAGCGGATGCGCGCGGAGGGGTTGCGGGAGACGGCGATGGCGGTGTTGAGCCGCGGGGTTTGCGGGGTGGTTTCGGGTACGGCTGCGCTGGTGGTGAATCTGCCGGGGTCGCCGGACGGGGCGAGGACGGGGTTGGGGGCGGTGCTGGGGGTGTTGCCTCATGCGCTGGATTTGCTGGGGGGAAGAACGGGGCATGGGTAGGGGCGAGGTTCGGGGTTCAAGGTTCAAGGGGGCGGGTTCGGAGTAGAATCGGGAGGTTATCGTGAGTCACTTTCCTGCCGCCGTCTTCCACAAGTTCAACGCCTTTATGGCAGGGGTGTTGGCTGCGCTGAAGCCGCTTGGGGTGTGGGGGCTGGGTGGGCTGGCGTTCATCGATTCGGGGCTGTTCCCGCTGCCGACGACGATGGATGGGGTGGTGATTGGGTATGTGGCGAACAACCACCGGCTGTTTCTGGCGTACTGCGCGATGGCGGCGCTGGCGTCGGCGGTGGGCAGTCTGATTCCGTACTATGTGGGGCGCGCGGGGGGTGAGCTGTTTCTGCTGAAGCGGATCAACCGGGAGCGGTACGAGCGGATGCGGGACCGGTTCGAGCGGCAGGAGTTCATGGCGATCATGATACCGGCGATGTGTCCTCCGCCGATGCCGATCAAGCTGTTTGAGTTTGGCGCGGGGGTGTTTGAGATGCGGCCGCTGGTGTTTGCGACCGCGATCTTTACGGGGAAGTTCATTCAGTTCCTGGCCTGCGCACTGGTGACGATCTTCTACGGCCCGGCGATTGCGCACACGGCGCGGCGGGCGGTGCATGAGCACTTCGGGGTGGTGCTGGCGGTGGGGTCGGCGTGTGGCGTGGGCCTGCTGGTGTGGGTGCTCCGCAAGCTATTCGCGCGGGGGCGGGGTGTGGAGTTCCCGATCGAAGAGGCGGAGTGTGGGGCGGCGGAGGGTGTGGATTCGACGCTGATCAGTTGAGGGGTTGATCGTTGACCGATGTACGTTTTACGTTTTCAGCGGTCAGCGAGCGGTCAGCGGTCAGCGGTCAGCGGTCAGCGGTCAGCGGTCAGCGGTCAGCGGTCAGCGGTCAGCGGTCAGCGGTCAGCGGTCAGCGGTCAGCGGTCAGCGGTCAGCGGTCAGCGGTCAGGTGAGGGGTTGGTCGTTGGGGTGGGCGGCGCGGAGGGCTTCGGCGAGGCGGGTGGCGAGGACGGGCAGGCCGAAGAGGGCGCCGGCGGTGAGGGCGGTGGAGACGAGGTCGTTGCGATAGAAGGGAATTGCGGCGACGTAGCAGGCCTCGAGGCCGGCGAGGGTGTGGGGATATGTATGCAGCGGTCCCCAAGCCCAGGCGGCAAAATCGACCAGGATGAAGAATGAGGTTGCGGAGGCGAGGACGCCGGCGATGACGCGCAGGACGGTGGGCTTCTGCAGGAGGTCCCGGCCAAGGAGGCAGACGAGGGCGTACCAGATCCAGGTGACGAGGTAGTCGGCGAGGTGGAAGGGGAACTGGTAGGCGAAGACGGTGAGGTAGTAGTCGGTGGCGATGAGGACGGCGAGGGCGGAGGCGAGGCGGAGTGCGGGGCGCGAGGCACTCATGCGGGAGCCGAAGAAGAGAAGGACGCCGCCGAGGGCGGTGAAGTTCCAGCTGACCGCGTGGAAGGCGTGAGGAAGGACGCGGCTGAGGACGGCGAGGAGAAGGACGAGATAGGCGGACATGAGTGGGACCTCGCTGCGCGAAGGGGTGAGGCTGCCGCGCGGGCGCAGCAGCCTTGCAGGTTTGATTCTCATGGTTCGGGGCGGCGGGGTCAACTGTGGGGAGCGTTGTCCGTGCTACATTCTCCGTTGTCATGCGAGGGCGGATCCGCCGGCGAGGAGGGAGTGGAGGGTGACGTCGTCGAGGAAGTTGAGTTCGAGGCGGATGGTGAGGACCTGGTTGAGTTCGTTGGCGAGCTTGAGGTGGGCGCGGCGGCTGCAGAGTTCGGTGAGGGACTCGTGGCCGACGCGGGTGAGTTCGACACCGGTGGCGACGACGGCGGCGTAGAGGTCGAGGACGCCGCGGAGCTGGATCTCGACGCGGAACTCCATGTGGGTGGGGGAAAGGGTCTTGCGCTCGAGCATCCAACCGCCGCAGTTGGAGACGGCCGCGGTGAGGACGGGCAGCAGGCCGTGGCGTTGTTCGTAGGTGAAGGCGCGGAGGTCGAGTGAGTGCATGGTTGCGATTCTGCCGCGGCTGGAAGGATTGTTTGCCGCTGGGGTGTTCATCGGAGCGGGGGCGGAGGTGCGCTACGGTGCGGGCGCACGGGGGTCACGTGACGTTTCCGGCAGTGCGGTTCAGTTTTCCATGACGACGACGGCGAGGGCGACGTCTCTGCTGTGGGTGAGGGAGAGGGCGATGCGGGCGACGCCGAGGGCGTTGGCGATTTGGGCGGCGCGGCCGGTGAGGCGGAGGGTGGGTTTGCCGCTGGGCTCGCGGACGACTTCAAGGTCGAGCCAGCCAACGCCCTGGTTGATGCCGGTGCCGAGGGCTTTGGCGGCGGCTTCTTTGGCGGCGAAGCGGGCGGCGAGGCTCTCGGCGGAGGACCTCTTGCGCTGGCAGTAGGCGATCTCCTGCGGGGTGTAGATGCGCTCCAGGAAGCGCTCGCCGAAGCGTTCGACGGATTGGGCGATGCGCGCGATCTCGATCAGGTCGGTGCCGATGCCAATGACCATTGTGTATGTTCCGTTTCTAGCGCGGGAAGGCGCGGGACGGCTGAGGCTTGTCGCGCCAGATTCTCACGCTAGCACAGGCGTGGGTGCGAAGGTTTCGAATCCCGGGGTGCGGGTTTCGGCATCCATTGGTGGACGGGCGAGGGGCCGGCGGCAAAGTGGATGCGGGGAGGTGTACGGGATGGTACCCTCACAACAAGCTTCTATGTTGACTTGAATCGAGCAATTCTTCGATGTCCGCCAGGAGGATTTTAGACGCCTATGCCCAGCCAGCAGGAGGTCCGATGGTCGCAACTGAAGGTGGGCGTGATTGTGCTGGTGGCACTGGTGGTGCTGACGACGCTGTTGTTTCTGATGACGACGAACACGGGGCTGGGGTTCTTCTCGCGCAAGCTGACGATCACGACTTATTTTGAGAACTCGGCGGGGTTGAAGCCGGGCGCGGTGGTGAACCTGGAAGGGGTGACGATCGGGACGGTGAAGACGGTGACGGTGAGCAACGCGCCGGAGCGCAAGCTGACGCCGGTGATGGTGGTGATGAAGATCGACAGCAAGTATGAGTCGGGGCTGCATAGCGACTCGACCGCGGCGCTGAACACGGTGGGGGTGCTGGGCGATACGGTGGTGGACATCAACAGCCAGGTGGCGACGGGGCCGGAGATCCGTGACGGGGACGAGCTGAAGACGCTGGAGACGCCAAGCATCCAGGATGTGGTGAAGGCGAGCCAGGGGACGATCGAGAGTTTGAATGTGATTTTGGCGAAGATGAACACGGTGGTGGACAACCTGCAAGCGGGCAAGGGATCGTTTGGGCAGCTGATCAACAATCCGGACCTGTACAACAAGTTTGTTGCGACGACGGACGAGATTGACAAGGCGGCGGCGAAGCTGAACAGCAGCGACAACTCGGTGGGCAAGCTGCTGAACGACAACGGGGAGATGTACAAGTCGGTGAGCGACTCGCTGGACAAGTTGAAAGGGATTGTGACCGACCTGCAGGCGGGCAAGGGGACGGCGGGGATTGTGTTGAAGGACCCGGCGATTGCGGACAATCTGAAGCAGTCGCTGGTGCATGTGAATTCGATCCTGGCGGACGCGGACGCGGGCAAGGGCGGACTGGGGTTGGTGTTGAAGGACCCGGTGTTTGCGAAGAACCTGAACGAATCGGTCGATCAGGTGAATGCGCTGATCTCGGGCATCAACGCGGGCAAGGGGACGCTGGGCAAGCTGGCGACGGACCAGTCGATGTTCACCAACGTCAACACTCTGCTGACCACGAGCACGGACCTGGTGACGGCGATCCGGCAGGACCCGAAGAAGTATCTGACGATCCGGCTGAAGATCTTCTAGCGCGGGCGGGCGCGAGGGGCGGTGCGCGGGGACGCGGCGGGGGTGCGATTGGTGCTGGATTCTGGCTGGGCAAGTGGCATAAAGTCCCCGCAGCTTCTACAATGAGGGCAGGATTTGTACCCCACAGAATTGCTCGCAGCACGGGGCGCGTCGCATAAGGGCCGCCGGCGAGGATTAAGGAAGCGCATGACGTTGAGCAGGATTGGCCGGATTACGAGGGCCTTGGTAGTCTCTATAGCGGTAGTGCTGGGCATGTCGGCGTGCGGTGGTTACACGATCGGGTTCCTTTGGGTCCTGGGCACGCAGTACAACCAGATTGCCGGGTTCAAGATCGACGATTTTACGGGCAATCTGACGACGACGATAAACTCTCCGTATGCCTCGGGCGGGGCGAACCCGGTGTCGATCGCGGTGCGCACGGGCGGGAACTTTGTATTTGTGGTGAACAAGGGGACGGGACATGGCGACGGCAACGTCTCCGTGTTCGCGGTGGGCGAGGACGGCATCCTGACCTTCCAGAACTCCTACAGCACTTCCGGGAACACGCCGGTGTGGGCGGCGGCGGACGGCACGGGAAGCTACCTGTATGTGCTGGATTCGCAGGCGCCGGATGGCTCGGGCAACGGCGACATTACGGTGTTCGCGATCGACGGAAGCACCGGCCGGCTGCAACTGGTGCCGAACCAACTGATCAAGAATGCGGCGGGGCAGCAGCTGAATTACTTTGAGGTGGGCAAGGCGCCGACGATGGTGCGTTTCAGCGGCTCCTGCCTTTACACGCTCGATTCGGGCGACCAGACGATCTTCCCGTATGGAATCGGGAGCAGCGGGCAACTGACGCTGGAGCCGGTGCCGCTGATCACGACGCCAGGGGTGAACCTGACCTCGATCAATGTGACGGGCAACAATGTCTACCTGACCGACGCGGGCAACGCGACGACGGCGGAGAACCGCATCCTGCCCTATACGACGGCGGGCTCCTGTTCGCTTGCTCCGCAGGCTGACGGGCCGGTGGCCAACCTGCCGACGTCTTCCAATCCGGTGTACAGCCTTACCGATTCGAAGGGCAAGTATCTGTATGTTTTGAACCACAGCACGACCAACACCAACGCAGGGACGACGAACAGTTCAATCTCGGCGTTTGTGATCGAGTCGACGGGCCAGTTGGAGGGGTTGTCGGACATCAACAACCCGTATCCGGTTGGCAACGGGCCGGTGTGCATGGTGGAGGACCCCTCGAACCAATATCTGTTTACGTCCAACATGAATGACGGGAGCGTGACGGGGAAGGTGATCAACCAGAACACAGGCCAGCTCTCCGACCTGGCGCGGGGTTCGACATTCCCGGCAACCGGTCTGGCGTCGTGCCTTGCGGTCAGCGGAAACGTTGACTAGCCGGGGCAGCACAGGTGGCGCGGGCGTAGAGGCCGAGGCGCAGGGACGGAGCGGAGCCGGGCCGGCGAGACGGCGGACTGGATGGCCTGGACGGGCTGGATGGTCCGGTTGGTTCGGGCGGCGGGAAGCGGGCGGCGACGGGTTGCCCTGGAGTTATTTGAATCGCATGAAGCGGAAACCCATGGGCCGCGCGGCAACGGCCTCGATGCTGTCTCTGGCGATGGCGCTGGGGCTGACGGCGTGCAGCAACGACTACACGGTGTCGTATGTGTACATGACGACGTCGAAGACGACGCCGCATGGGCTGATCAACGCGTATCAGGTGGACTATCAGTCGGGGTATCTGCGGCCGCTGGCCGACTCGCCGATCGATGCGGGGGGACGCGACACGGTGGGGCTGGTGGTTGCGCCCAACGATCTGTTTCTCTACAGCGTGAACAACTTCGACTCCGATGTGGTGGAGTTCGCAATCGGCACGGACGGCAAGCTGTATCCGCAGCACACGTACAACATCACGGGGAGCCTGCCGACGGCGGCGGCGATCGATGCGGCGGGGAAGTTTCTGTATGTGACGTTCACCTACCAGAACACGGCGAGCGGAGCGGAGTTGTATACGCCGGCGAACCCGGGGCCGGGCGGGGTGAGCATCTTCCCGATCAACGCGGACAACACGCTGGGCACGCCGACCACGGTGAATGTGGGACGGAACCCGGTGGGGATTGCGACCAGTGCGGCGGGAGATTTTGTGTATGTGATTGAGCAGGACTCGGCGACGTCGGCCAATCTGCTGGGCTTTGCGGAGAACGCGTCGACGGGCGCGCTGACGGCGATGCCTGGGGTGACGGTGAATCCGGGCAATGTTGCGTCGACGGGGTTTGCCAGCGGGGTGAGTCCGAGCGGGATTCTGGGCGATAAGACGGGGACGCATCTGTATGTCACGGACAACGTGCAGAACCAGATTGCGGCGTATTCGATCGGGAGCAACGGCGTGCCCACGCCGATTGCGGGAGGCACGGCGGGGACGGACGCGGGGCCGATGGGCATGGCGTTCGACCTCAGCGGTAAGTATCTTTATGTGGTGGCCTACACGGCGAATTCAATCGACGGTTTCACGCTGGGCGCGGGCGGAGTGCCGGTGCGCTCGACTGTGGCGGCGAGTGTGCAGGCGGGGACGGGACCGACCTGCGTGACGATCAGCGGCGCGCCGAGCGACGCGAACCCGAGCCACGGGATTTATCTGTACACCTCGAACGGACTGAACAGCAATGTGACTGGCGAGCAGTTGAATCCGGCGGACGGCAGCCTGGACGAGATTGTGGGGACGCCGTTCAGCGGAAGCCCGCTGCCGACGTGCATCGTGACGGTGCCGGCGTTTCCGCTGAGGTGATGCGGGTTGGGAGACGGGCTGAGGGGAATGGGAAGTTGAGCGTGATGCGGGACGAGATTTTTCGAAAGCAGGCGGCGCGAGCTGCCGGGATGAAGGAAGCAGATGAAATTGCATAGGATGGGCCGAATCACGAAGGCTTCGATGGTGTCTGTGGCGCTGGTGCTGGGCCTGTCGTCCTGCTCCCTCGACTACGTGGTGGGGTATGTCTACATGACGACGGCCAAGACCACTCCGGGGCTGATCGACCAGTACTCGATCGACTACCAGTCGGGGGCGCTGACGTCGATTGGGACGCCGATTGCGGCGGGCAACGACCCGATTGCGCTGGTGGCGGCGCCGGGCGGGCAGTTTGTGTATGTGGTGAACCATGCGGACTCGACGGTGCAGGAGTTCGCGGTGCAGGGGGACGGGACGCTGGCCGCGAAGAACACGTATCCGGTGACGGGGACGCTGCCGACGGCGATTGCGATTGACCCGCAGGGGAAGTTTTTGTATGTGACGTTTACCTATCAGACGGGATTCTCGGCGACCACGCCGGGGCCGGGCGGGGTGACGATCTTCCCAGTGAATGCGGACAACTCGCTGGGGACGGCCTCGACGCAGGTGGTGGGCAATAACCCGGTGGGCGTGACGGCGAGCTACTACAACCACTTTGTGTATGTGCTGGACCAGGAGCCGGAGCCGAACGCGACGGTGCTGGGCTTCTCACAGAACCAGACGACGGGCGCGCTGACGGCGGTGCCGGGGACGACGATCACGACGGTCGCGGGCAAGACGGTGGCGACGGGATTTGCGGCGGGCGTGATCCCGAGCGCGATTGCGGAGGAGCCGACCGCGCGCTACCTCTACGTGACGGACCAGGCGGCGAACCAGATGATCGGCTACATCGTGCAGGCGAATGGTGGGCTGATTCCAATGGTGAACGGACCTTTCCAGACGGGACTTTTTCCGGTGAACCTGACGATCGATCCGCGCGGGCAACTGATCTATGTGGTGAACTACAACAGCAACTCGGTGGAGGGCTACCAGATCGACAGCGCGACGGGGACTCCATCGGGGGCGGTGGGCGCGTTTGCGACGGCGACGGGCACGGGCCCGACCTGCGCGACGATCGATCCGGCGCTGGGGACGTTTCTGTTCATCTCCAACAGCCTGGACAACTCGGTGACGGGCGAGAGGCTGACGCCGAATACGGGCGGGTTGCTGGCGGTGGAGAATTCGCCGTTTCTGGGGTCGGGGCAGCCGACGTGTTTGACGGCGGTGGCGAATGGGGCGCACGCGTCGCAGATTATTACGCCGTGAGGGTGAATGGTTTCAGTTTGCGCAGAGGAGGGCCCCGTGGATACGGGGCCTTTTTCTTGTTTGTGAAATGTGAATGGGTTCAGCCCCCCGCGATCGAGGTTTCTGCTAGTTGGGGCCCCTTCAAAAGCGACTGGCCTCTTAGCATTTTTCCGTTGCGTCTTAGCCTTTGAGGAGGGCGCGGCGGGCGGGCTTTTCGACGAGCTGCATAGCGGCGATGGCGAGCAGGAGAGTGGCGGCGTAGGAGACCCAGGGATCGTAGGCGGCGAGGTGGAGGCGCTGGGGGACGCGGTAGAAGCGGAGCATGTTGATGAAGTTGAAGTGGAGCAGGAAGAGGGCGTAGCTGGCCTGGCCGAGGAGTTCGATGGGCTTCCAGGCGAAGGCGGCGGCGAAGAGGTTGCGGCCACTGAGGCCGATGACGAGCGCTGCGAAGAGGGGCACGAGGAAGCCACCGTGCATGAGGATGTAGGGGACACGGTTGACGGCGACGGCGAAGAAGAGCGCAAGGGCGGCGAGGCTGGCGGCCGCGACGAGCGCGCGGCGGCGGGGGGTGAGGATGAGCGAGGTGTGGAGCTGGCCGAGCGCGATTCCGGCGAGGAAGGTGCAGATGTAGGCGAGCGGGGTGTACTTGAGGGTGCGAATCCAGGTGCCGGAGGAGTAGCGGTTGGCGGGGCCGGAGAGGTGGTCGGGATTGGTGAGGAGGTAGATCGTGTGGGGGACGAGGCCGAGGGCCCAGATGGCGAGGAGAAGCGCGATGAGGCGAGTGGGGGATTTTGGCCAGGGCAGGCGGATGAGCCATGGGAAGGCGGCGTAGAAGAAGGCTTCGGCGGAGAGGGTCCAGGCGACAGTGTTCCAGAAGGTGGCGAGGGAGGGGCTCCAGCCCTGCAGGAGGAGCGGGGTGAGGATGACGCCTTCGACGAACTGGGCGTGGGAGCGGGCGTGCCACTCGGCGACGAGCATGGTGGAGAAGAGGACGAGGGAGAGGAAATAGATGGGGTAGAGGCGGGCGAAGCGGGCGCGCCAGAAGTCGCGCTTGATTAAAGGGGTGGGGCGGTCGGCGTAGTTGTAGGCGAGGATGAAGCCGGAGAGGAGGAAGAAGAAGCCGACGAAGACGTAGGAGTTGTCGATGAGGGGGTAGAACGGGCCCATGTGGGGCGGGGTGAAGTGGAAGAACATGATGTTGACGGCGAGGAGGGTGCGCAGGCCGGTGAGGGCGGGGAGGGGTGGCTTACGCGCGGAGGAGGCGGTGGGGGTGGAGGGGGTCAGGGTCGCGGCAGTCACTACGAGCAGTTTAGCGTGGGGAGGGGTTGCGATAGAAACGGTGGGGCGGGTGGAAAGATGGGAGGGCTTCCATTTCTCCGGTCCCCAAAGGCGAAGGACCGGGGGCACCCGTTGCGGGTTGGGAGAGGGAGCGAGACCGCGGCCACCCGCCTTAGTTAAGCGGGTCGGGTCAAAACGAGGAAACTCCAGTTATCAGTGGATGAGAAATCGGGGGCAGGTCACATCCAATCAGGCAATTGCCAGCCTCTCTGGTGGGCTGTCCACTCCGATTCAATTTCCACTGTCCCGCGCGTGCCGGTCAGGTAGTGGCCATAGCTGGACCACGTCCAGTCCTCGGGCTTGGCGACGAGCCCGCGCTTGACCGGGTTGCGATGCATGTAGCGCACTTCTCCACGAACTTCTCGTGCGTGGAGACGTTGAAATCGTTGTAGTGTGCCTGCCAGAAGGGCCTTTCCCGGCCCCGCATGGAAACCGAGAGCTTGAGGGCCTGGACGGCCTTAGATAACAGCGCGCGCTGGGGCTCGTTGACCAGCAGATGCACATGCTCGGGCATCACGACGTAACCGGAGACGACAAAGAGATAGCGCAGTCGAATGCGTTCCAGTGCGTCCTCGAAGAGCTCCATTGCCGCTACTGCGGAGAGGTAAGGACGGCGGCGATAGCAACTGAAGGTCAGGAAGTGGAACTCCCCTGTTTGGTGATATCGGATTCGCTTGCCCTTCATAACTGGGACGATACTCCAGTCGCGAATCCGACGGGAAAATGGGGGCTTCCATCCCCGGTCCCCAAAGGCGAGGGACCGGGGGCACCCATCATGTATTGGAAGAGGTATCGAGACCGTGGCGAATATTAGGGAGTGACGAGGGAGCCGAGGGGTTCGCCCTGGATGACGCGGACGATGTTGCCGGCTTCCTTCATGCTGAAGACCATCATGGGCATGTTGTTGTCGCGGCAGAGGGAGACGGCGGTGGTGTCCATGACGCGGAGGTTGAGGCGGAGGATGTCGGAGTAGGAGATCTGGTGGAACTTGGTGGCGGTGGGGTTGGTTTTGGGGTCGGCGGTGTAGATGCCGTCGACGGAGGTTGCTTTGAGGAGGATGTCGGCCTTCATCTCCATGGCGCGCAGGCTGGCGGCGGTGTCGGTGGAGAAGAAGGGGTTGCCGGTGCCGGCGGCGAAGATGAGGATGCGGCCTTTCTCCAGATGGCGGATGGCGCGGCGGCGGATGTAGGGTTCAGCGACCTGGCGGATTTCGATGGCGGACATGACGCGGCAGAAGAGGCCGAGTTTTTCGATGGCGTCCTGCAGGGCTATGGCGTTGATGACGGTGGAGAGCATGCCCATGTGGTCTGCGGCGACGCGGTCCATGTCGATGGCCTGCTGGGCGACGCCGCGGAAGAAGTTGCCACCGCCGACGACGATGCCGATCTCGCAGCCGAGGGCGTGGGCGGCGGCGATTTCGGCGGCTACTTTGTGAATGAAGATGGCATCGATGCCGAAGCCGGCACCCGCGGCGAGGGCTTCTCCAGAGAGCTTGAGGAGGACTCTTTTGTACATGTCAGGTTCAAGTATCGCATGGGGGATGGGGTGACTGGCGCGGTGCCGGATGTTTCCGGGAACAGGGCGGCGCGCAACTTGCGTTGATGGGCGGGGTATAGGATGGTGCGGTTGCAATGGCAGGGCGAAGACGAAAGCGAGAGGACAAAGGACGATGCGCATGAATTTGGGCAGGACGATTTTGTTTGCAGCGATTGCGGCGGCGACGCCGATGGCGCAGGCGCAACAGGTCCCGGGACCTCACCCGGCTTATCTGCACGCGTTGAGCGATCTGCGTGCGGCGCGGCACTACCTGAACGACGGATGGGCGTGGGAGGCGGTGCGGCGGGACGATGACGCGGCGATTCGTGAGATCGATGCGGCGATTGGGGAGATCAAGCGGGCGGCGATCGATGATGGCAAGGGCGTGAACGATCCGTTCCCGATCGACCGGCACCTGAGCCCGCACGACCGGTTCCGCAAGGCGAATGAGCTGCTGGCCGCGGCGCACAGGGACCTGGCGAAGGCGGAGGATGTGCCGGAGTCGCGGGGGTTGCGCGACCGGGCGATTGGGCATGTGGATGCGGCGCACCAGATTGTGGACGCGGCGTGGCGGACGGCGCACTGGTAATACCGACGGCGCACAAATGACCGGGGCCTGTCTCAGAGGAGACAGGCCCTGAAGTTTGCGAGGAGGACTCGGGCGCGATTACTTTTTGCCGAGGACGTTGCCGGTGGTGACGTTGTCGGGGCCGACGAGGCGGATGTCGTCGCGGCTGGTTTTGAGGTCGAGGCGCTTGAACTGGTTCGGGGGGTAGGGGGCGGCGACGGTGACGACGGCCTCGCTCTGCAGGGTGGTGTAGAGGCGGTTGAGCAGGGGGCCGAAGGAGCCGGGCGCGAACATGCCCTCATAGAGACCCGCGCCGCCGGTGGTGTCATCGAGCTGGGAGAAGTTCTGCTGGCCCTCCAGCTGGCCGCCTTCGCTGCGGTTGGGATCGGGCAACACGACGTCCATGTAATAGAAGGGATAGGGAACGATGCTGGAGCGTTGCAGGTTGTTGGAGGCGGCGGAGACGTCGGGGTTGGTCTGATCGAGAGCGTCCTGGCCGGCGCTGTTGTTGCGGATGATGCCGTCGGTGAACATGAGCACGGCGCGGAGCTTGGCGGGGTCGGGATCGGGCCAGTGGGAGGCGAGGTCGGCGAGGCAGCGGTATGGGTTGCCGTTGTCGTTCTTGGTGCTGGCGGCCTCCTCCTTCGTCTTCGCCACGAGGGCCTTGGCGGGGAGGGCGCGATCAGTGGTGAAGTCCTGAACGACTTTCACCTTGCCCTGCAGCATCCAGCCGACGCCGATCTCGACGTTGGAGGGAAGGTCGTGGAAGAACTGGGTGAGGTCGTCGAACTGGCCGGGGGAGGTTCCGATCATCTGCATGGAGTCGAGGAGCACCATGAGCTGGAGGGTGTGGGGGCCCTTGAGCAGGGGGTCGAAGCCGGTGACGGGTGCGGTCTTGCCGCCGATCTTGACCTCGCCGATGTCTTCCTTGACGAGCGGGGCGAGCGGGGCGGCGGCGTTCTCGCCCTTTTTAGTCTTGGCGGGCGCGGCGCGGAGCACCAGCATGGTGGGTGTCTGAGCGAGGGCGAGCGGAGCGGCGGCGGAGAGCAAGAGGAGAGCGCCGGCGGCCGAGGCGAGGATGCGGGGAGAACGCGATCTGAAGTTTGAAGGCAAGGTGCGGGCGGATTGCGGGGTCATTAGAAGGCTCTCCTGTAGCCTCATTTTCGGTGCTGCGATCACAAGGCTGAGCTGCTCCGAGACGCGGTGACGCGCCAGACAAATATAACCGATTGGCGCGGCGGGGGGACAAACGGGGAGGGGCGGCGGGGGAAAGGCCTATCACCGATGGCGCGGATCGAAGAGCGACTACGGATGATTGCGGACTTTTGTTTAAGAGCTATCAGCGGTCAGCGGTCAGCGGTCGGCGGTCAGCGGTCAGCGGTCAGCGAATTGGCGTGGGGGTGCGCGGGAGTTGGGGGTGAGGAGCCGGGTTGCAGGAGCGGGGTGTGGGCGCGGCGGGTGGTATAGTTCTGCGGTGAACGGCGCGGTGGATGGAAACGGACGGGCAGAGGGGAACGGCGAGGGGCTGAGTGTGGTGGCGCGTGGCGGGGCGCGTTCGGTTGCTCCTGCGTGCGTGGCGGTTTATCTGGCGGTGGTGCTGGGGCTGCTGGTTGCGATCTTCGATCGCGACCGTGGGGTGTTCACGTATACGCTGGACGACCCGTATATCCATCTGGCGCTGGCGCAGAGTCTGGCGCATGGGCACTACGGGATCAATGCGGGTGAGGCGTCGTCGCCGTCGTCGAGTGTGGTGTGGCCGTTTTTGCTGACGCCGTTTGCGGGGTGGGCGTGGGGGGTGTATCTGCCGCTGGCGTGGAATGTGGTGTTCTGCGGGATGGCGGCGTGGGGGATTGGGCGGTTTGTGGATGGGTGGCGGGAGCGGGCCGGGTGGGCGGAGCGGTTCGCGGTTGCATGCGCGCTGATGCTGGTGGGGAATTTGGCTGGGCTGACGTTTGTGGGGATGGAGCACGGGTTGCAAGTGCTGCTGGCGATCGCGTGCGCGGTGGGGATGGCGGAGGCGTACCGGGGAAGGGTGGTTCCGGGGTGGTGTTTGTGCGCGGCGGCTTTGGGGCCGATGGTGCGGTATGAGAACTTCGCGCTGGTGGTTGCGGTGGGGATTGCGTTGTGTGGGCAGGGACGGGTGCGCGGCGCGGTGAGGCTGGTGGCGGTGAGTTTGGTGGGGCCGGTGTTGTTCTCCGTGTTACTGGTGTCGCGGGGGTTGCCGGCGCTGCCGACGTCGGTGCTGGTGAAGGCGCGAGTGTATGCGGTTGCGGGCAGCGCGGCGAGCGAGGTGATGAGGACGCCGGTGGTGCGGGAGTGGACGTGGTGGGGTTTGCTGGCGGTGCTTGGGGTGCTGGTGTGGCTTGCGGTGCGGGAGAAGGAGCGGCGGTGGGTGCTGGCGGGGACGATGGTGGCTGCGGTGTTGCAACTGGCGGCGGGGCGGTTCAACTGGTTCCACCGGTATGAGGTGTATGCGGTGGTGTTCTGCGCGATGGTGGCGGCGATGGCGCTGGTGGAGCGGGTGCACGCGCCGGTGTGGGGCGTGACGCTGGGGCTGCTGGTGCTGGCGTGGCCATATGAGCAGGCGGTGTGGGAGACGCCGGCGGCGGCGAGCAATGTGTATGAGCAGCAGTGGCAGATGGGGCGGTTCGAGCGGGAGTTTTACGGGAAGACGGTGGCGGTGAACGATCTGGGGTCGGTGAGCTACCGGCGGCCGTCGGGTGCGGATGTGGTGGACCTGTGGGGGCTGGGGTCGCCCGAGGCGGCGCGGCAGGCGGTGAAGGACGGCGACTGGATGGACGCGATTACGCAGGCGCATGGGGCGGGGCTGGCAATGATCTATCCGGACTGGTTCGACGAGGGCGCGCCGGACGACTGGACGCCACTGGCGACGATGTGCATTGCGGGAGAGAGAGTGTCGGTGTCGAGGGAGTGTGTGGTGTTTTACAGCACCGAGGTGGGGGATCGAGCGGCGCTGACGGCGGAGGTCGCGGCGTTTGCGAGGACGCTGCCCAGTGAGGTGCGGATGACGCTGGGGAGGGATTCGACGGATGAGGATGAATAAGGCAGCTGCTAGCTATTGCCTTCAAGCTAGCGGTGTGGTGGCGTGGGCCTGTGCGGACGCGTCTATGCGCGTGGGCGGACGGGGGATGGCGAGTAAATCTGCATGAGCTGAATGAAGCGGTGGTCCTTGATGAGGAAGGTGTGGTCGCCGCGGTGTTTGTGGATGATGCGGTAGCCTGCCTTGTACAGCCGGGCGATGGTCTTCCAGGTGCGTCCGGGGGCGAGCCAGGGATGGAACTCGACGCAGATCTGGCGGATGGGGATGCCCTGGTCGAGAAGGCGGTCGACGATGTCGTACTCGAAGCCTTCGATGTCCATCTTGAGGAGATCGATGGAGTGGTCGCCGTGCTGGCGCATGATGGCGGGCAGGTCCCAGCAGTCGAAGGCGATAGTCTGGATGCCTTCGCGGGCGACGGAGTAGGAGCCTTCCCCGGGGTCCAGGGGCAGGGAGAACTCGACGGTGCCGGACTGGGCGGCGAGGCCGACGGGGTAGAAGGTGAGGTTGGCGGTGTGGAGCTGTTCGATGGTGGCGATGCCGGTGGGGGAGGGGTCGAAGACGAGGACCGGGCGGGGCGCGATCTTTGCCAGTTCGAGTTCAAAGCTGATGCCTTTGCCGACGCCGGCGCAGTAGCAGACCACGGGGAGCGGGCTGGTGTGGATGACCCAGCCGGAGTCCTTGTCGCCGATGCGCTGGACATACGGAGAGGAGGAGCAGAAGAGGCCATCGACTGCGGCGCGCGCTTTGGCGCGAAGCCAACTCTGAAGTGCCATTGAGTTCCTCTTATACAGGAGCGAGGGAGCTGTCGTCGGTCGTGGCGGTGACGTTGCGGATTAGCTCAGGAGATGTGGGAGGGGTGTTCGGCGGGCTGGGCATCTGAGACGGGGGCGACAGCGGCGGCGGCGCGTTTGGCGCGGCGGCGGCTGAGGACGGAGCTGCGGCGGGTGCGTGCGCGCTCGCTGGCGTGGTCGATCTGCTTCCAGAAGCCGATGAAGTAGTCGGTGGCGGAGATGATGGAGACGATAGTCATCCAGTAGATGGCCCAGAGGGCGATCATGTGGACGGCGATGACGAAGCCGCCGCCTTGTTTGGTGGGGAACCAGAGCCAGTAGCTCCAGCGGTGGGCGAGGATGGCGGCGACGACGGAGACGATCTGGATGACGGTCTTGAGCTTGCCGATCTCGGAGGCCTCGATGGTGAAGCCTTCGCTGGCGGCGATGGAGCGGAGGCCGGAGACGAGGAACTCGCGGCCGATGACGATGACGGCGATCCAGGGTGGGACGATGTTGGGGGTGTAGGCGACGAGGATGATGTAGGCCGCGGTGACCATGAGCTTGTCGGCGAGGGGATCGAGCAACATGCCGAGGGTGGTGATCTGGCTTCGGCGGCGAGCGAGGTAGCCGTCGAGGCCGTCGGTGATGGAGGCGAGGATGAAGACGCCGGAGGCGATGAGCTCCTGGCGGCCGCCGAGCAGGCCGTGGGTCGCGGGGTTGGCGGGGAAGGCGGGCGAGAGGATCCAGATCAGCAGAGGGACTGTGGCGATGCGGCTGATCGTGATGGAGTTAGGCAGGTTCATGGGCCTCGGGTTGACGCGCTCGCTCGATGGCCGTCCGCACGAGGGTGATGTGGGCCTCGCGTCGCCGGGACGGAGAGCGGAGCGGTTGCATCGGCAGACACTCACATTCTGCCACAGCGGGGGTGCAATGGAGGCGGAGATTGTTGGGTATGGCGGCGGCGCGAGGGAGGGGGCGGCCGGTTTGGGACCGGAGTTGACCTGCGGGAAGCGGCACGGGCGAGGGTCTTTTTGGGCTGCCTGTGCGGAAGTGGAACGGGGGGCGATTGCGGTGGGAGGGACGGCCGGGGCGGCTCGTAAGGGGCGTCCGGCGCGTGGTAGATTTGCAGCAGTCTTCCAAGCTCCCCAAGCCTATTGCCCCTGGGCCGGTCCTTCCATGTTGCTCTCCAATCGCTCACTCCGGCGTTCGGCCGTCATTCTTTTATGGACGCTCTGCGGGGTGTGCGCGGCGCAGGGGCGGGGGGAGTTCGCTTCGCCGCGGGTGGAGGCGACGGGCGAGCGGGCTGCGGGTGCGCTGGAGGCAAACCTGGTTTCGCCGGTGCCGCCGGGGGGTCACTATATTGCGGCGGGGGTGGGCGCCAAGGCGACGGCCGCGACCAGCGGCGAGGGGAGCCGCAAGGGTGGCTTTGGGAGTGGGGATGGGAACCACATCGCGTTCGCTGGGGTCTCGGGCGTGGCGGGCGCGGTGGCGGACTTCGATGGCGATGGGGTGATGGATTATGCGTTTGCGCTCTCGCCGGGGACGGCGGGGGAAGGCGAGTTGTGTGTGTATTACGGAAGCGGCGCGGCGGCCGGGGGAGGGTCTGCGTTCAAGGGTGGGAGTGCGTTTCCTCCGCTGGGTGGGCGGAGCGGGTGCGGAGGGTTCCCGGTTGTGGGAGCGAGCGTGCCGAGGTTCGCGTTTATGGCGGCGGCTGCGTTCAGGAAGGGTGAGCTGCCGGGGCTGATTGTGGAGGACAGCGCGAATGGGACGATCTATGTGCTGAGTTTGAGTGCTGATGTTGGGGTTGCGGGGGTTGCGGGTGCGGGGGGTGGGCTGACGGGGTTGGTTGTGAGGTCGACGATTGCGGTTCTGGCGGGGGATGGGGTGGGGCCGATCTTTGTGGGCGACTTCAACGGCGATGGGAATGCGGATTTTATTGTGAATGGGCAGGATGGGCACACGGCGTCGGTGTACCTCGGCCATGGGGATGGGACGTTCGAGACGCCGGTGCGATATGGGTTCGACCATGGCGTGGGGTCGATGGCGGTGGGGGATGTGGACCGCGATTGGCATGCGGACCTGCTGGTGGAGGGCGAGGACGGCGGGGTTGAGGTCTTCCACGGGAATGCGGATGGGAGCTTTGCGGGGGTGAGCGAGGGAGGGTTTGCAGCGGGCGTGGATGAGCTGGGGGTTGGGGGACTGGTGCGTGGGGCGATGGTGGTTGCGGATGTGGATGGGGATGGGTGCGCGGATGTGATGGCGCCGTCCCGCAGCGTGGGTGCGAGCGTGGGCGCGGGCGGGGGTGGGGAGAATGCGCTGTACGTCTGGTACGGGAGGTGCGATGGGACGTTTGGGGCTCCGCAGGTGGTGCCGCTGGAGCGGAGCTACTCGATGGCGGCGGTGAGGGACCTGGATGGGGATGGGCTGCCGGATGTGGCGCTGAGCGATGGTGCGGTGGTGAGTGTGATCTACGGGTTGGGCAAACGGAGCTTTGGCGCGGAGGAGCAGGTTTGGGCGGGGGTGGGGGTGACGTCGCTGGTGGCGGCGGACGTGAATGGCGATGGGGCCGCGGACCTTGTGGTGTCGAATGGCGCCGCGACGCTGGCTGGTGGCGCGGGGGCTGGAGCGGCGGCAGGCGAGGCGGGTGCAGGCGTGGGCGTGGGTGCTGGCGGGATTACGGTGCTGCTGAACACGGACAAGGCCGCGGCGGCGACCGGGTCTCCGACGACCACGATGATCTACCTGTGCGTGGGGCCAACACTGGGGTGCCCGTCGACGGGATATGTGATGCCGCCGTATGTGCCGACGCTGACGATGATCTACGGGCAGACGTATAACGGCACGGCGGTGGTGACAGACACCGACGGGACGGAGCTCTCCGGCGACATTCTGTTCTACGACGACTACAACGGCAATACGACGCTGCTGTGCACGCTGGTGGCGGACGTGGCGGGTTCGTGCCCGCCGACGGTTGGGACGGGGGCGATGGTGGGGACGCATGTGTTTACGGGGATGTACGCGCCGGGCACGGACACGGTGCATGCGGCCTCGACCTCGAGCCCGGTGACGATTACGGTGACTGCGGACACGACGGCAGCGACGGGCGTGGGCTCGCCGAACCCAGCGGTGCAGGGACAGCCGGTGACGCTGACGGCGACGGTGACGGGGTCGCAGGCGTCGTCGGTGACTTTTGTGGGGCTGTATGTGCCGCCGAGCGGGACGGTGGTGTTCAAGGTTGGAACGACGGTGATTGGGACTGGGACGCTGGCGGCGAACGCCTCGGGGTTGAGCAGCACGGCGACGCTGACGACTACGGCGCTGCCGGTGGGGACGGACACCATCACGGTGACGTATGGGGGCGACCTGGACTTCAGCGGGACGAGCGCGAGCTTCACGGAGACGGTCACGCCGGTGCTGGCTACGATGACGACGCTGACCTCGAGCCTGAACCCTTCCTATGTGGGGCAGAGCGTGACCTTCACGGCGACGGTGGCGCTGGTGGGCGGAGGCGCGGCTCCGGTGCCGACGGGGACGGTGACATTTGCCGATGGCGGCGTCGGGATTGGCACTGGGGTGCTGAATGGGTTGGGTGTGGCGACCTTTACGACGACGACGCTGACGCTGGGGCACCACAACATGACGGCGAGCGCGAGCGGCGATACGATGACGGGGCCGAGCACCTCGGGCGTGCTGGAGCAGGTGGTGGAGGCGCTGCCGCCGCCGGGGTCAGTGAACTTTTCGATTGCGGTGACGCCGGATCCGGTGAGCATCGGGGTGGGCGAGGGGGTTCAGCTTTCGGTGACGGTGACGCCGCTGAACGGGTTTCTGGATGGGGTGAACCTGAGCTGCGCTGGGCTGCCGACGGAGGCGACGTGCCAGTTTCTGAACGCGGCGATCGCGCCCGGGGGCGGAACGACGACGGTGGTGCTGGGCACGACCGCGCCGCATAGCTGCGGCACGACGCAGCCGTACTTTCTGGGCGGCAATGGGGGCGGGCCGGGGCTGGGGACGCTGGCGCTGCCGGTGCTGGCGGGGGTGGTTGCGCTATTTGTGCCAGGCAGGCGGCGATGGCTGCGCGGGCTGATGGCGATGGCCGCGGTTGCCGCGGCGATGCAGATGACGGGATGCGGCAACTGCACGGACCTGGGGACGCGGCCGGGGGTATATACGGTGCAGGTGGTCGGGAGTTCGGCGGGGACGAGCGAGGTGGAGGGGGCGATCGTGGGGGTGACGGTTACGATTTAGTTGTGAGTTGTGAGTTGTGAGTTGTGAGTTGTGAGTTGTGAGTTGTGAGTTGTGAGTTGTGAGCTTGGGGCGCTGGGTCTGTGTTCTTTGCGCTCACAACTCACAACTACGAACTCGCAGCTGCGGTCAGGCGTAGAAGCCGCGTTGTTTTGTGGTGGCGGCGACGCGGTCGATGGCGAGCATGTAGGCGGCGATGCGGTTGTTGACGTTGTGGGACTGGGCGTAGGCGAGGACGTCGTGGAAGCTGTCGGCCATGATGAGGTCGAGGCGCTGGTTGACCTCGGTCTCGGTCCAGAAGTAGCCCATGCGGTCCTGTACCCACTCGAAGTAGCTGGCTGTGACGCCGCCGGCGTTGGCGAGGATATCGGGGATGATGAAGACGCCCTTCCCGGCGAGGATCTCGTCGGCGACGATGGTGGTGGGGCCGTTGGCGCCTTCGCAGAGGATGCGGCACTTGAGCTGCGCGGCGTTGCGGCTGGTGATGACGTTCTCGGTGGCGGCGGGGATGAGGACCTCGCACTCGCGGGTGAGGAGTTCGGCGGGGTCGGCGGGGTCGGCCTCCTTGAAGCCGACGATGGTGCCGGCCGCCGCGCGGTGGCGCAGGAGGGCGTTGATGTCGAGGCCGGCGGGGTTGAACAGGCCGCCGTCGTACTCGGCGATGCCGACGATGCGATAGCCCTTCTCGAAGAGGAGCTTGGCGGCGTTGGAGCCGACGTTGCCGAAGCCCTGCAGGATGACGCGGCAGGTCTCGCGGGGGATGCCGAGGAACTGGATGGCCTGGTCGCAGACGACGGAGATGCCGCGGCCGGTGGCCTCGCGGCGGCCGCGCGAGCCGCCGATGTTGACGGGCTTGCCGGTGACGACCGAGGTGACGGTCTGGCGCATGTGCATGGAGTAGGTGTCCATGATCCAGGCCATGGTCTGCTCGTCGGTGCCAACGTCGGGGGCGGGGACGTCTTTTTCGGGGCCGATGAACTCGATCAGCTCGGCGGTGTAGCGGCGGGTCATGCGCTCGAGCTCGCCCTGGGACATCTTGTGCGGGTTGCAGATGACGCCGCCCTTGGCGCCGCCAAAGGGGATGTTGACGACGGCGCACTTCCAGGTCATCCAACTGGCGAGGGCGCGGACCTCGTCGAGGGAGACGTCGGGGGCGTAGCGGATGCCGCCCTTGCAGGGGCCGCGGGAGATGGAGTGCTGCACGCGGTAGCCGGTGAAGACCTCGATGCGGCCGTCGTCCATGCCGACGGGGAAGTGGACGATGAGTTCGCGTTCGGGCTCGCGGAGGACGCGCCAGATGCCGTCGTCCAGATTGAGTTTTTTGGCCGCGAAGTCGAAGCGGGCCTCCTGGGCGAGCCAGGGGTTGAGTTCGTTTGCGAGCGGCATGGTGGCGGTGAGTGTTGCCATAGCGGGGGTCCCTTTCCGGGTTGCTTCGTTGCGCCGGGTTGCGGTGATGAGCGATTCGTCGGCCATGGCGAGGCTCCGGTGCGGGTTGCGGTGGTGCGCGACCCAAACGTGTGGAGTATAGGCCCCGGCGGGCGGCAGAAACAAGCGCGGCGGCGAGGGCGTATACGCCGAAGTAAGCCGTGGGATTGGATGCGGGTTGCGGGGGAACGAACCAACGAAACGGGCGACGGGGGCAAGGGCGCAACGCGGGAGGGGGAGCCACGCGAATTGAGACGGCCGGGGCGCCTGCCGGGGAGTTTGCGAAGCAGAGAAATTGGCTGCCGGGAGGGGCGGTTTCTCCCTCTGGAGGCGACTTTTAGAGGCCCCTTTGTGATGGACCAGACATACTGGTCGTGCCAGTAACAACCCTTCGGTAACTTATTGGAAAGTAATCCATTTACAGATGGATTATTAATTCACGATGCCTATACTTGAGCCTGCTCCGGTTCTCTTTCCCTGAGGCTAGCATATCGGCCGACGGGGTTGTCTTCCTGCAGTCTTCCAACCGCTTCGGGTTTGTCTCTCAAAACGAGGAAATTATCATGGGCTCTGTCAGACACCACGGTTTCATCCGACGCTTTGCACTTATTGGGGTACTCGCCGTTTTTGCCGGCGTTGCCCATGCCGACTCAACCATCACCTACGACTTGGAAGGGGCGATTACGACCGATGGCGACCCCGTCACGGGCACGGTCACCATCGACAGCGGAACTGACCTGGTCACGGCCGCGGACCTCGAGCTCGACGGGACCCCGTGGGGCGCGTTCGAATTCGACACCCTCGGCTATACCGGCTCTACTGGTCTTCCGGGTGAGAATTTTGCCGAGATTGACTTCACCTCCCTCGACTACATATTTCTGGCGTACTACACGTCGAACATCGGGACTGGAGACGTGGGCGTCGATTCCGTGGATGCCGACCTCTCCGGCACTTACTACTACAACTTCGGCGGGGCCACGCTCGATCCGGAGTCGTCCCCTCCGGTGTCCCCGACCCCGGAGCCTTCTTCGCTGCTTCTACTGGGCACGGGCGTCCTGGGGTTCGCGGGATTGGCGCGGCGCAGGTTTCTAACGGCCTGAACGCGCGGACAACTTGACGTTGCGGCTGACGGGACTCCAATCGCGGGTCCCGTCTTCGTTGACGTCCGCAAAGTATGATGGGGGGACGCCATGCCTGCCGCATCCCCCAAGCGAACTGAAACTGCCACACCGAGCGCGCGCGAATTTGTGAAGTTGAGCCGCGGGCACTCGCTGGTGCCGGTATACCGGACGGTGACGGCGGATCTGGAGACGCCGGTGAGCGCGTTTTTGCGGGTGGCGCAGAAGGCGAATGGGGAGCCCGAGCCGGAGGCGTTTCTGCTGGAGTCGGTGGAGGGCGGGGAACATGTGGGGCGGTACACGTTTATTGGAATAGCCCCGTATAAGCGGATTGTGTCGCGGGGGCAGGCGATTGTGGTGGAGGAGCAAGGGCGGAGGCGGGAGTTCGAGGGGGATATTTTTGAGGAGTTGAAGGCGGCGCTGGGTGGGCATACGCCGGCGCGGCTGGCGGGGCTGCCTCCGTTTACGGCGGGGGCGGTGGGGTTCTTTAGCTACGATGTGGTGCGGCAGATTGAGCGGCTGCCGGTGCGGGCGAAGGATGAGCTGGGGGTTCCGGATGCGTGCCTGATGTTTTTTGATCAGGTGCTGGCGTTCGACCATGTGAAGAAGGAGATCCACCTGATTGTGACGGCGGATTTTTCTCGCGATAAGCGGAAGCCGGCGGAGGTGTATGCGCGGGCGGTGCGGCGGCTAGGACGGTTGGAGAAAAGGCTGGCGGGGGCGTTGCCCAAGGCGGCGAAAAAGAAGGCGCTGGGGAAGTTGAAGTTGACGGCGCGGACTTCAAAGGCGGCGTTTCTGCGGTCGGTTGAGAAGACGAAGGAGTACATCGCGGCGGGGGATGTGTTCCAGTGCGTGCTGTCGCAGCGGTTCGATTGCGTGCCGGGGGTGGATGCGTTTGAGGTGTATCGCGCGTTAAGGATTGTGAATCCTTCGCCGTATATGTATTTTTTGCGGTTCGGGGTAGACGGTGGGGGCGGCAGGCCCAGGTCTGCAAAAGCCAGACCTGGGGCACCCAGTTTAGTGGCTCACATCGTCGGGTCGTCGCCGGAGCTGCTGGTAAGGGTGCATGGGGGCGCCGTGGAGTACAGGCCGATTGCGGGGACGCGGCCGCGCGGGGCGGATGAGGTGGAGGACCGGAAATTGGAAGCTGATTTGCGTGCGGACGAGAAGGAGGTTGCCGAGCATGTGATGCTGGTCGACCTGGGGCGCAACGATGTGGGGCGGGTGAGCGAGTTCGGCAGCGTGCGGGTGAAGGACCTGATGTTTGTGGAGCGGTACTCGCATGTGATGCATCTGGTGAGCGCGCTGGAGGGGCGGCTGAGGGCGGGCCTCGCGCCGATCGATGCGTTTCGAGCGTGTTTTCCGGCGGGGACGCTGAGCGGCGCGCCGAAGATCCGCGCGATGGAGATTATCGAGGAGCTGGAGCCGGCGCGGCGCGGGGTGTATGGCGGGAGTATTTTTTATGCGGATTTTTCGGGCAATCTGGATTCGTGCATCGCGATCCGGACGCTATATATGTATGGCGAGCAGGGGCATATCCAGGCGGGCGCGGGGATTGTGGCGGACTCGGTGCCGGAGCGGGAGTTTGAGGAGTGCGGGAACAAGGCGAGGGCGGTGGTGCGGGCGATTGAGAGGGCCAGGGGGTAGCGCGCGCGGAGTTGGCTGGAGGCTCGGATGAATCGCGGATGGCTTGAAACGGAGGCCGAGGTGACGAGTTGCGGGTCCGTCAACGCCTGTTATGGGATGCGGGGACAGGCAAGGCCTGGGTTTTATGCGGTTGGCTTTACTTATAAGGTGAATGGAATTTCCTACGAGGGCGCGACGAATTCGCCGGTTGCGATGCAGCGTGGCGACAGGTTTTCGATACGGTACGACCCGGAGGATCCGGAGGAGAACAATTCGCTGGAGTCGGAGTGCGAGCGGCCGTGGTTCAAGGACTACCTTTATGTTTCCTACGCGGTTCTGCTGGGGTTGATGCTGTATGGGTTAGTGAGCCGGTACTTGCTGCACCGGTGAGTGCTAAAGCGTTGCTTCCGCGGCGCGGTAGCGGATGTGGCGCGTAAAATTGGGCTAGACATGGTCTTCGTTCTCGACAACTACGATTCGTTTACGTACAACCTGGTGCAGTATGTGGGGGAGCTGGGGGCGGAGGTGGTGGTGCGGCGCAACGATGAGGTGACGCCCAAGGAGATTGAGGCGATGGGGCCGGAGCGGATTCTGATCTCGCCGGGGCCGTGTACGCCGGAGGATGCGGGGATCTCGATTGCGCTGGTGCGGCACTTTGCCCTGAGGGCGCGGGAGGGTGGGCGGAGGGTGCCGATATTGGGAGTGTGCCTGGGGCATCAGGCGATTGGCGCGGCGTTTGGCGGCGACGTGGTGCGCGCGGCGAAGCTGATGCATGGCAAGACGAGCGAGGTGGAGCACGATGGGCGGACGATCTTTGCGGGGATTCCGTCAGCGATGACGTGTACGCGGTACCACTCGCTGATTGTGGCGGAGGATGGGTTGCCGGAGGAGCTGGAGGTTTCGGCGCGGGCGGTGGTCGAGGCGACGGCTGGGGCGAATGGCGGGGCGAATGGCGGGGCGAAGGGGCGGGCTGGCGGGGTTCGCCGGTCTGCGGCGTTGGGGACGATTATGGGGCTGCGGCATCGCGAGCTGCCGATTGAGGGTGTGCAGTTCCATCCGGAGAGCGTGCTGACGACGCACGGGAAACAGATGATTGCGAACTTCCTGAAGATGTAGGCTGGACGCATGAGGCTGCGCGGAAGATTCGGTGGGGCTCGGCCGAAGGGGTTCGAGCTCGGACTGGGCTGGATGCTGGCTTGCGTGCTGGCGTGCGCCAGCGTGGGGACGGCGCGGGCGCAGCAGCTAATTGGGTATGTCTCGACCAAGGATGCTGACATTACGGGCGCGACGGACGTGATGGACGGCAAGGCGGTGCTGGCGGGCTCCGTGAGCGTGACGGCGAAGGACCGGACCGCGGAGATCACGCTGGGGCGGGGCGGGACGGTGCAAGTGTGCCAGACCAGCGTGCTGCATGTGACGGAGAGCCGGGCGGCGGAGCTGGCCGCGCCGTTGCTGTTCTCGCTGGACCGCGGGTCGATTGAGATCCAGATGGTAGCGACGGCGAGCGATGCGGTGATGACGCCGGACCTGCGGTTTGCGGTGCGCGGGGGCGGGCGGCTGGACCTGCGGATGCGGATTGCGCGTAACGGCGATACGTGCGTGGAGAACCGGGGCGCGGGCGCGCCAACGCTGGCAGTGTCGGACCCGTTCGGCGAGGCGCTGTATGAGCTGGAGCCGGGGCAGCATGTGTTGTTTGAGCATGGCAGCCTGCATGAGGTGGTGGACCACGAGACGACGCCGTGCGGATGCCCGGACAGCGGGATGTCAGTGGCTGAGGCGCTCCTGGCTCCGGGGATTGTGCCGGGGCGGGGTGAGAAGGACGCGCCGGTAGAGGCTGCGGCGCAGGCGAGCGCGGCGCATCCGTTTCCGGCGGCAGTGAGCGAGGGGCTGGCGCCGGCGGCAGAGGTGCCGCAGGCGCCAGCGGGGGAGATCCATGCGCAAGTGAGCGATGCGCTGGTGTATAACGCGGCTGCGAACGCGCCGGCGGCTGCGAACGCGTCTGCGACGGCGATGGGGCGGGCGAGCGCGGCGGACGGAGGCGAGGCGGCGAGCGCCGCGGTCCCAGTTGCGCCGGCGCGAAAGAAGCCGCCGAAAGACCTGGCGCATCTGGTTGGGCGCTTCTTCCGCAGGCTCTTTAGCTGATCGAGGCAGAGGTCAGGCGGTTGCGAGCGGCGTCTCGAGCAAAGGCGCGGGACGATCCACGTGCGATTTGAGGGCCGCGATCCAGTAGAGGACCACGAGCAGCCAGGCGACCGGCAGGATGTAAGACGACCTGGCGAAGAGGACGGCATCGCGATGGGCTGCGGCCTGGAGGCGCACCACCGTGACGCAGATCCCCAGGAGGGCGTAGGAGCCGAGGCCCAGGAGCAGCCTGCGAGGCAGGGATGCGGATGCCGGGGTCGACTGGGGCACGACGGCCGCCCACAGGCCAAGCAGGACGATGACGAACCAGTTGAACAACTGCATGCGGTCGGGGGGGACGCGCGAGTTGGCGGGAAGCAGCTGGCAGAGGAGGAAGGTCGCCACAAAGGCGGCGCAGGGCAGGAGAAGGAGTTCGACCCAGCGCCGGAGCCAGCCGCCTGATGCGTGCACCAGGCCGGCCGCGATCTCGAGGGCGACCAGGAGCTGAAGGAAGAGGTCGGCGGCGGCGAGCGAGTTGTAGGTGACGGCGTAGGTGTCGGAGTCGAGATGGCCGGAGAGCGTGAAGAGGAGCGCCGAGCGCAGGACGTAGAACGCGAGCAGCAGGGTGAAGAGCGGGAGTCTTCGCGCGATCCCGCGGGCGAAGAGAAGCGCGAGGAGCGAGCACTGCAGGAGCAGGCCGAGTGCCCAGAGAGAGTCGTTGATGGCGGTGCGCGTCATATCTGAGAGACGTCAGGGAGGCGCGAGGGGCTAGAGGGTATCGACATTTAGTATGGCAGTCTCCGAATGCAAAATGCGGTCGACTCGGGCAAAGTGTGCGGGACTCCGAGCAAACAGCAGGTCCTTCCCCTTCGCTGCGCTCAGGTCAGGATGACAATTTCTATATCTCAATCAACTTCTTATGCCTCGTCTATACGTCGATACAGCCTAGTCGGTGTCCGGCGGGCCTGAGGGCTTTTGCTGCTTGAAGAATTCGACGGAGTGGGCGGTATTTACGGTGGTGTATGGGGTTGGTGGCTGGGCGTAGTCGAAGCAGTCGCTGAAGTCGTCGGCGACGCTGTCGCGGGTGCCGAGGGAGGGAAGGTTGAAGACCTCCTCCATGTAGCGCAGGAAGCCGCTGGACTCGTGGGTGGTGTGGGAGACGTAGCCGCGTCTGGCGTAGGGGCCGACGACGATGACGGGGACGCGAAAGCCGAGGCCCATGGCGTCGATCTGAGGCGGAGGGACGTGGTCGTAGAAGCCTCCCCAGTCGTCCCAGGCGATGAAGATGGTGGTGGAGTTCCAGAACTGGCTCTGGCCGATGGCGTTGACGAGGCTGGCGACCCAGTCGGGACCCTGGGGCGGCGCGCCGGGGTGGTCTGAGTTGGCGAAGGCGGGCACGATCCAGGTGACCTGGGCGAGCTGGCCGTTGGCGACGTCGGTGAGGAAGTTGGTCTCCGGCGAGATGACGTTGTTCTGCCAGTCGGGACCGAAGCGGATGTGACGGATGGCCTGGTAGGCGGAGATGAGGAAGAAGGTGTCGGTGGTGGGGCCGGGGGCGTAGTAGCGCCAACTAACGCCCTTGGCGTCGAGCAGGTCGCCCATGGTCTGGTAGTCGAAGCAGGGATAGACGCCGGGCAGGTCAGTGCCGTTTGGGCCGATGAGGGCGACGGTCTCGGTGGCGGGGGCGTCGCAGCCCCAGACGCCGCCGTTGGGGTTCTCGCTGGCGTTGCCGGACTGGCCGGCGATCATATATTGATGGGCCACGAAGCTGGGGCCGGTGTTGGACTGGAACATGCGGTCGCCGATGGTGTAGTTCTGCGCCAGGGTCCAGTAGGGGACGGTCTCAGTGGGAGAGATGTAGCTGTAGGGCAACATGGTGCCCTTGTTATCGAAGTTGTCCATCTTGCCGTTGTCCCACTGCTGCCACCAGCCGGTGTGGGTGTGGTCGATGTCGGGGCCGTCGCCGAGCGGGGTGACGGTGAGGGGCACCTGTTGGGTTCCGAGCGCACCGGTCTGGACGGTGTCGGCGCCGGGGAAGCCGTTGAAGAGGTTGTCGAAGGAGCGGTTCTCCTGCATGATGACGACCACATGCTGGATGGCGGTGCCGACGCTGGGCACGGTGGGGCTGGCGGTGGCGACGGGATTGGTGCTGACCGCGACGGCACGGCAACCAAGCGAGCAACAGACGAGGACCGAGAGAAAAATGAGACCGACAACACGCGACATGAGGCACTCCCTCCTTTAGATGCAGGCAGGAGGAACACACAATCTTGAGGAGGAAGCCAATTAGACCATACGGTAACGGGGTTGTGGGGAGCACCTTGGTAACCTGGCGGCTGGTGGAGGATTTGGCCGCGACAGGCCCGCGGAACGCGCGGATGCAGAAGCAGTGCGACGCCGCGAGGCGGGCGCAATGCTGCCGGGCGGGGGCCGAGTGCGGGAGATTGGCTAGAACAGATCCGCGAGAGCGGATTCGCGAGAACGGATGGTCAGGAGGGGAGCTTGAGGGCGTCGTTGTCGTGGCCGGTGATGAGGCAGAGGGCCTCGACGACGAGGTTGTGGTCCTCGCGCTGAGGCAGGCCGGAGACGGTGACGGCGCCGACGACGCCGGCGGCGCTGACGCGCAGGGGGAAGCATCCGCCGTGGGCGGCGTAGTCGGCTTCGGGCAGGCCGTAGCGGTCGGTGAAGGAGATGTTTTCGAGCGCCAGGGTGAGGCCGATGCGGTAGGAGCTGCGCGACATGCGGGCGACGGTGTTGACCTTGCGCTGCACCCAGCGGGCGTTGTCCGGGGTGGAGCCTTCGAGGGCGGTATAGAAGAGCTGCTGGTGGGGTGAGCCGAAGCGGCGGACGTCGACGACGAGGGGGTATTTGCGGGCGACAGCCAGCTCGCGCAGGAGGGTGCCAAGCTGCCAGGCGGTGTCGGGCGAGAAGGCGGGGAGGATGAGGGTGGACTCCTGTACGGCGATGCGGTCGAGATCGTCCTGGATCGACATGGGGCTCCTGTTTTATTCTCCGGGGTGGAACTGCCGGGTTGGTTTGCGGCGGGGCGCTTTGGGTGCGACGTGTAGTAGGATACCCGGATTGGGAGGGCATGATGCGTATTGACTGGCTAACGAGAGTGGCGTTGGGGGTTGGGTTGGTGGGTTTGGCGGCAGGGATGGCGTGGGCGCAGGACCCGGCGGACCAGACGCCGTCGGCGCCGCCGGCGGGGCAGAGGCCGGCTGGAGCGGGGATGCGTGGGCAGAGGCCGGACGCGCTGCCGCAGATGCCGGGCAACGGCGGGGACGTGAACCGCGATGCGCTGATTGGAGCGGCGCGGGCCAGCCTGGAACTGCTGAAGAGCGGCGATGTGGCGGGGTACGAGGCGATGATCACGGACGACGCGGTGATCGTGAACGACGACGGCCTGGAGCGCAAGCCGGACCTGGTGAAGAGGCTGGCGGACGTCCAGCTGAAGGACTACACGATGAGCGATGTGCGCTTTGTGCCGACGTCGCCGGACAATGGGGTGGTGAGCTTCACGCTGACCATGAGCGGAACACGCCATGGGGCGCCGTTTACGTCGAAGGTGAATGTGTCTTCGGTGTGGGAGCGTGGCGGGGGTGGTGGGCGTGGCGGCTATCTTTGCGTGTTTGAGCAGGAGACGCCGGCGAGGTAGCGATACCTGGGTGGTTTCTGGCGCCGATTGGAGAAAATCTGGCAGACTAGCGTTATGTGCCCGATCTGCCTGGTCGTTGCGGTGTTGTTGATGGTGCTGATCCCAGCGGCCGCGGCTGCGCAGATGCAGATGCCGGTCCCGCAGCCGCGAGGGAGCCCGCAGGTGCAAGCGGAGGCACAACCGCAATCCGGCATGGACATGGACATGCCCGACATGCCCGACATGCCGGGGATGCGGATGGCGATGGATGCCTCGTCGGCGCTGCTGATGGAAGAGTCGTCAGGGACCAGCGCGCAGCCGCGCGGCTGGGCGATGCCGATGGTGACGACGCACGCCGGCGGGTGGCAACTTTCGTGGATGGCGCAGGCGTTTGCGGTGGATGTGCAGCAGAGCCATGTGAATACCGCGCCGGGCGTCTTGCAGCGGGGTGGAGACAAGCTGTATTCGACGAACTGGGGCATGCTGGGGGCGCAGCATTCGCTCGCAGGCGGCACGGCGATGCTGCGGACCATGTTGAGCCTGGAGCCGGCGACCATTGCGGACCGGCGTTACCCTGAGCTGTTCCAGGTTGGGGAGACGGCGTTTGGGCGGCCGATCGTGGATGGGCAGCATCCGCACAATTTGTTTATGGAGATTGGGGCGCAGTATGCGCGGCGCGCGGGAGCCGCGGTGGTGGATTTTTACTACGCGCCGGTGGGCGATCCGGCGCTGGGACCGACGGCCTATCCTCATCGTGCGTCGGCCGCGGAGTTGCCCCAGGCGACGCTCAACCATCACTATGAGGATTCGACGCATATCTCGCGCAACATCGCGACGGCGGAGGTTGCGTGGCAGCGTGTGCATGTTGAGGCGAGCGGATTCTATGGGCGGGAGCCGGGCGAGAACCGCTGGAACCTTGGGTTTGGGCCAATGGACTCGTGGAGCTCGCGGTTCACCTGGCTCCCGGCGAAGGACTGGCAGGCGCAGATATCGACGGGGGGGCTGCACCATCCGGAGGCGATCAGCGCGGGCGATGAGGAGCGGACTACGGCGTCGGTTGAGTATGCGGCGGGGGAGCGAACGGCGAGCGCGATCTGGGGGCGGGATTATAAGACTGCTGGCCATTATGCGGTGAATGGGGTGACGGCTGAAGGAGTGTGGCCGGTGGGGAGCAAGAACTATCTGACCGGGCGCTTTGAGTGGTCGCAGCGGGATGAGCTTTTCGCCGATCAGACGGCGCTCGAGGCTACGCTGCCTCGCTGGTTCGATGTTTCGGCTTATACCGTGGGGTACACGCGTGAGGTGGCTCGCTGGCACGACGCGGGTTTTGGGGTGGGCGCCAATGGGACGGGCTACCTGATGTGCGATAAGTCGGCTTTTGCTGCCCTTACCCATACTTACGGAGAGCATCCTTGGGCGCTGAGCTTGTATCTGCGGGTGCGCGTGAAGCCCGCACGCGATGCTGCTGCGATGCACTGATGTGGCCAGCGCACGATTTTGTGACGTCAAAGGCGTGCGGAGGCAGCTGCGGCTTTCTTGACAGGGGCGGTGGGTTACGCGATGCTTAGAAGCTGGGCCGGATCGCGGGCCCTGAGCGGCTTGGTGCGCGCGTTTTGGTGCGTGCAGGGCCGCGGTCAGCCGAAGTCTTCCCCGACAATGCACGCCCAGGCCAGGTGAAGAGGCCCCGGGGTCAGTCTCCGGCGGCGACAGGCGCGCGGTTGCGGGATGAAGCACGAAGGATGGTTTGAATGCAGGGGTTATTTGGGGGTTCGGGGCAACTGCTGCTGCCGCTGGTGTTCATCGCGGTCATCTACTTCATGATGATTGCGCCGAACCAGAAGAAGCAGAAGAAGTGGCAGGAGATGCTGAGCAAGCTGAAGAACGGCGACAAGGTGACGACCAATGGCGGGATCCGGGGCGTGGTGATCTCGGTGAAGGACGACGCGGTGCAACTGCGCATTCCGCCGGACAATGTGAAGCTGGAGTTTGCCAAGAATGCGATTGCGTCGGTGACGACGGACGATTGAGGCAGTTGTGAGTTGTGAGTTGCGACGGGCGGGGATGAGATGAGGGAGTTCGGCGCGGCCGGGGATTTTCGACGGAGATCATGAGCAAGAATCTGAAGGGTAGGACGGCGTTCATCGTTGCGTTGCTGGTGGTGTTTTGCTACGGCATTGTGGGCATTCCGCATGGGCTGAGCCCCCGGGCGCTGAAGGATGCGCTGACGGACCGCATCAAGCTGGGGCTGGACCTGAAGGGCGGCACGCACCTGGTGCTGCAGGTGCATGTGATGGACGCGGTGGTGTCGGCGACGGACCGCGATGTGGAGCGGCTGCAGGACGACATGCAGAAGGCGGGCATTGCGGGGGTGATGGTGGGCAAGCTGGACCCGGCGCATCCGGAGACGATCACGGTGAGGGGGGTCGCCGCGGCGAAGGTGAGCGATGCGCGGACGTTGATGGAGGGCAGCGACTATGCGAACTACGATTTGTCGAGCAACCCCGACGGGAGCCTGAAGCTGACGATGAAGGCGGGGGCGATCCGCGATATTGTGGCGCACACGATGACGCAGACGCAGGAGGTCATCAACGACCGCATCAATACGCTGGGCGTGTCGGAGACCAAGGTGGCGCCGTACGGGCTGGGGGAGAACGAGCTGCTGGTGGAGCTGCCGGGGATCTCGGACCCGGGCAAGGTGGAGGATGCGATCGAGTCCACCTCCAAGCTGGCGGTGTATGCGGTGGTGAGCGGGCCATACGACGACGAGCCGGCGGCGATGACGGCGCTGAACGGGGTGGTACCACCGGACGACATGCTGGTGCATGGCAACGCGACGCCGACCTCGCCGGACCAGGTGTACCTGCTGAAGCGGGCGAGCGAGGTGGAGGGCACGGATTTCCGCGACGCGCAGCCCTCGACGGACGTGAATGGACGGCCGGACCTGACGTTTACGCTGACGACGGCGGCGGGCGACCGGTTCTTCAAGTACACGTCGGAGCACTCCAAAGACAGCGCGGACCCGGGCTC
This sequence comes from Acidobacteriaceae bacterium, assembly GCA_050014235.1. Taxonomy (GTDB): domain Bacteria; phylum Acidobacteriota; class Terriglobia; order Terriglobales; family Acidobacteriaceae; genus Edaphobacter. The sequence continues at coordinate 9,281 of JBEKDS010000025.1, read as the reverse complement.
GATGGCGATTGTGCTGGGCGGGAGGGTGAAGGAGGTCGCGTCGATCAACTCGGCGATCCGCGACCGGGGAGAGATTGAGGGCAGCTTCAGCCAGGACGAGGTGGCGAACCTCTCGCTGATGCTGCGCACGGGTGCGCTGCCGGCGTCGCTGGACCCGGTGGAGACGCGGACGGTGGGCGCGAGCCTGGGCGAGGCGTCGATCCGGCAGGGGGTGACGGCGGCGATTGCGGGGATGCTGGCGGTGATGGCGTTCATGCTGATCTACTACCGGGGCGCTGGGGTGAATGCCGACCTGGCGCTGATTTTGAATCTGGTGATCCTGCTGGGGTTCATGGGCTTCTTCGGCGCGACGCTGACGCTGCCGGGGATTGCGGGCGTGATCCTGACCATTGGCATGGGCGTGGACTCGAATGTGCTGATCTTCGAGCGCATCCGCGAGGAGCTGCGCGCGGGCAAGACGGCGGCGGCCGCGGTGCAGCAGGGGTTTGGTCATGCGTGGATCACGATTGTGGATACGCACGTGACGACGATCGTTTCGGCGGCGATTTTGTTTCTGTTCGGGACCGGGCCGGTGCAGGGGTTTGCGGTGACGCTGACCTTCGGTCTGCTGGCGAACCTGTTTACGGCGGTGTTTGTGTCGCGGACGATCTTCGATGCGGGTTTGGCGAGGAAGGAACGCGGGGCTGCGTTGTCGATCTGAGAAGGCAGTTGTGAGTTGGTGGTTGTGAGTTGTGAGCGATGGACGGAAGAGGTTGAGAAGTGGAACTGTTTCGCGATGCGAAGGTCGACTGGCTGGGCAAGAAGTGGTATTTCCTCGGCTTTTCGCTGATATTTTCCGTGGCGGGCGTGCTGAGCCTGCTGTTCTGGCACCATCTGCCGCTGAGCGTGGACTTCAAAGGAGGCACGGAGGTGACGGTGCCGTTCGATGCGCCTCCCAATGAGGACCATGTCCGCGCGGCGCTGGCGCAGGCGGGCATCGGGGATGCGCAGATCCAGCGCATCTCGACGGTGACCGGGCAGATGGGCAACGATGAGGTGATCTCGCTGCCGGCGTCGAGCGCGACTGACCAGGCGCACGACGCGGGGCGGCTGGCGGTGGAGAATGCACTGCGCGCGAACTACCATGACTCCAGCTTTGGGCAGCCGAGCGTGCAGATTGTGGGGCCGACGGCGGGCAAGCAGCTGCAGCGGCAGGCGGCGCTGGCTACGCTGTATTCGCTGCTGGGGATGCTGATCTATCTATGGTTCCGGTTTGAGCTGATCTACGGCGTGGCGGCGGTGGTGGCGGTGTTTCACGACACGCTGATTACGGTGGGCGCGTTCAGCCTGACCAACCAGGAGGTCTCGCTGACGGTGATTGCGGCGATCCTGACGCTGATCGGCTACTCGATGAACGACACGATTGTGGTGTTCGACCGGATTCGGGAAAACCTGGCGCTCTCGCGGCGGGAGGGTCTGGCGGACGTGGTGAACCGGAGTATCAACCAGACGCTGACGCGGACGGTGATTTCATCGGGGCTGACGTTTCTGACGGTGATGAGTCTGTTTCTGTTCGGGGGGCCGGTGCTGCGGGGTTTCTCGTTCGCGCTGGTGGTGGGGATTTTGATTGGAACGTACTCGTCGATTGCGGTTGCGGCGCCGATGCTGGTGGCGTATCAGGACTGGCGGAAGAGCAAGGGGAAGGTTGCGGCGCTGCCGGCCAAGCGGGCGCGGGCGTAGGCTCCGGCGGCGGGCGGTTCCGCTTCCACGGTTTTGTGTTGTAGGATGCTGAGACAGAGTCTGGTCCGGCTGCCGGCGATTCGACGACCCTGGGTGAGCGGCCGGGCTTGAGAGATCCGGGTTGAGGTCCACATCGAAAGTCGAGACCGTTCGACAGGCTCAGGGCAGGTTGTGGGGCACCCTCAGTTGAGGGCGATTTCGGGCCGGGGAACAAAGCAGGGCAGCGCGGTGTCTAAGCAAGGTAGGAGTTCTCCCCAGCAAGCGAGGCGGTCCATGTTTGAAGACTCATTGATGGAATCCGGCGGAAAGATCAAGACCAGGTCCAAGTACTGGATGATTGCCACGTTCAGCTTCAACGCGACGATTGTGGCGGTCCTGATTCTGATTCCGCTGCTGTATCCCGAGGCCTTGCCGTCGACGGCGATGACTGCGCTGCTGACCGCGCCCCCACCCCCGCCTCCACCCCCTCCACCGCCGCCGCCGCAGCAGATCATCAAGCCGATGAAGATGGTCTCGGAGATGGACCAGGGGCTCCATGCGCCGACCAAGATTCCACACGACATCAAGCAGATTAAGGACGACGCGCCACCGCCGACGCAGATGGCCGGTGTGGCCGGCATGGCCGGCATGGGCGGCAGCGGCGGCGGCGTTCTGGGCGGGGTGATGGGCGGCATGGGGTCCGGACCGCCGGTGGTGGTGCGGGCGGCGCCGAAGCCGACCGGGCCGGTGCGCGTCTCGAGCGGTACGATGGCGGGGACGCTGCTCTCGCGGCCCGACCCGGTGTATCCGCCGATCGCCAAGGCGGCGCACGTTCAGGGTGCGGTGATCCTGCACGCGATCATCTCGAAGCAGGGGACGATTGAGAATCTGACCGTCGTGCAGGGCCCCCCGATGCTGGTGGGCAGCGCGGTGGATGCGGTGAAGCGCTGGCGCTACAAGCCCTATCTGCTGAATGGAGAGCCTACTGAGGTGGATACGACGATTACGGTGAACTTCACCTTCGGCGGGGGATAGTCCGGCAGGGGCATTTCGTGCAACTCCCGTTGGATGGCCCTGGCAAGGAGCTGTACGGTAAAGGTATTAAGTTCGGCACAAGCTTAACAGAAATCAGGAGGAAAGATTCCAGTGATTCTCGCTCAACTCGCAAACTTCGCCCACGTTCCCGCACCGCTCGCCATGTACTTCCAGACGGAGGCACCGGCGGTCGGGTTCAGCCCGCTGCAGTTGCTGCACAACATGGGCTGGCTGGCCATCGGGGTGGTCATCATTCTGTTCATCATGTCGATCTGGTCGCTGGCGGTGATTATCGACCGGGCGCTTTACTTTTCCGCGGCGCGCAAGCAGTCGCGCGAGTTTGCCCCGAAGGTTGCGGGCGCGCTGAAGGACGGCCGCCTGGACGAGGCGATCAAGCTGGGCGACCGGAGCAAGAAGTCGCACCTGGCTGAGGTGGTCACCGCGGGCCTGCAGGAGTTCCGCAGCTTCGGTTCGGGCGGCGCGATCACCGAGGAGCAGGTGGAGAGCTCGCAGCGGGCGCTGGAGCGCTCGGAGGCGATCGTCCACGCGAAGCTGAAGCGCGGCTTGGGCGGACTGGCGACGATCGGTTCGACGGCGCCGTTTATCGGGCTGTTCGGCACGGTGGTCGGTATTTTGAATGCGTTCCAGGCCATCGCGACGCAGAAGACCTCGGGCATCGGCGCGGTCGCCGGCGGTATCTCGGAGGCGCTGGTGACGACGGCGTTCGGCCTGCTGGTGGCGATCCCCGCCGTGATGACCTTCAACTACTTTACGAACAAGGTTGAGGCGTTCGACGTGGAGATGGACAACAGCTCGAGCGAGCTGGTGGACTACTTCATCAAGCAGAGCCATTTGTAATCGGGGCCGCCCTGCCGGGCCTGGCAGGATGGGCGGCAATTGCGGGATTGGGACGGGGCACGGCTTCCGGAGGCGCAGCGAGCGGCCTCCGGGGGCGGACCCGGCCCTCGCGGCGACACAGGCGGCAAGCAGTTGATGCAGCAGCGGATTGGATAGCACTCTTATGGGAATCAACAAGCGCGACGAAGGCAAGAAGGTCAACTCCAACATCAACGTGACGCCCATGGTGGACGTGATGCTGGTGCTTCTGATCATCTTTATGGTCATTACGCCCATGCTGAACAACAAGGTCAACGTGGAGCTGCCGACCGCCAACGCGGCGATCATCATGGACAATGCGAACAAGGAGGACGCGGTGATCGTGGCGGTGACGCGCGACGGGCGCACCTTCCTTGGCGCCGACCAGATAACGATCGACGACCTAGGGCCGAAGATCTCGGCGAAGCTGGAGAACAAGACGGACAAGGAAGTCTTCCTGCGCGCGGATTACCGGGCGAACTACGGCAAGGTGATGGATGCGGTGGACGGGATCCGCTCGGCGGGCGTGAGCGAGCTGGGCCTGATTACGGAGCAGAAGCAGCAGGACACACCGATCGGCAAGTAGAAGGCAGCAGATCGACGGCAGCAGTTTGCCGGCAGGGAAGGCATTGAGGAGACTGATATGGGAATGGGCGGTGGTGGTGGCAAGGGCGCGGTATCGGAGATCAACGTAACGCCGCTGATCGACGTGCTTCTGGTGCTGTTGATTATTTTTATGGTGATTGTGCCGGTGACGCCGCACGGGCTGAATACGCTGATCCCGCAACCGCCGAAGGACAAGAGCCAGGACCAGCCGAACGATCGCACGATCGTGGTGCAGGTGCAGTCGAACGGCAAGGGCGAGCCCTCCTACAAGATCAATGACGACAGCTTCGCCAAGTCGGCGCTCGAGCCTAAACTGGCGGAGATATTCGCGATGCGCACAGAGAAGGTGATGTTTGTGAAGGGCGATGGCGACCTGGACTTCAGCAAGGTGGCCGAGGTGATCGACATGGGCCATCAGGCGGATGTGGACAACATTGGGTTGCTGACGCCAAGGGTGCTGGCGGGGCAGTAGAGCGTTTGGCGGAGTGACGGCGCAGTAGAATCAGGCCGGCCAACTGCGGAAATTGAAGGCGCTACGGTATAGTTGCCTAAGTATGGGTTGGAGACATAAGCGCGATGGCGGTTCGTGGAGGTTGCTCCTCGCGCTGCTGTGCGTTGCGCTGGCGGTGGTTTCGGGCACGGTGCAGGCGGTGCATTCGCACTCCGACGGCGCGGCCAACCATGCGGACTGTTCGCTCTGCGCTGTCTCCCACGTTACGGTGCATCTGGCGCAGACGCCCGCACCCGTGCCTGCGGTCACGGTGATCGCCACGATTGAGGCGGTTGCTCCCTCGTACACGCCCAGCGTCCTTTCCACGTTTGCCCTTTTCACACGTCCCCCACCTGTTTTTTGACATCGTTCGCACCCAGAACCTCGTCATAACCAACAGGACCCAAGGGGGTACCCCATGCACACGTCGATTCGACGCGGCATCTTTGCTACATCTGCAATCTGTTTCTGGCTCGCCGCGTGCGTCGCGACGGTCACGCTGGGCGCACAGACGCCGGCGAAGAGCCGTCCGGCCCCGGCCCGCGTGCAGTCGGCGGGAAACGCGGGCACCGTATCCGGCATCATTGCTGATCCGTCCGGCGCGGTCATCGGCAACGCGAAGGTGACGCTGTCGAACGCGGTCAGCGGCTTCACGAGCGCCACGACGACGGACTCTTCCGGCGCTTACACGATCCCCAACATCCCGTTCAATACCTACCGGCTCTCTGTGACGGCCAGCACCATGGCGCCCGCGACGCAGACGGTGGAGGTGCAGTCTTTCGTGCCGGTGACGCTGAATGTCGTGCTGCAGATTGCCACTGCGAACACCACGGTGGATGTGACGGCCACGAGCGGCGACCTGATTGAGACGGACCCGGTGGGCCACACGGATGTGGACCGCGATCTGTTTGCGAAGATCCCGCTGCCGAGCTCCTCGGCTTCGGTGAGCTCGCTAGTGACGCTGGCGTCGCCGGGCATCTCGGCGGACTCGAATGGGATGTTCCACGGGATGGGCGACCACGCGTCGAACTCGTTTTCGGTGGATGGGCAGGCGATCACGGACCAGACGAGCAAGACGTTTTCCAACCAGATTCCGATGGACTCGGTGCAGTCGCTGGAGGTAATTCCGGGCGCGCCGCCGGCGGAGTACGGCGGCAAGACCTCGCTGGTGATCGTGGCGACGACGCGGTCCGGCCTCGGCAATCCCAAGCCGCATGGCGAGGTGACGGCTTCTTATGGGTCGTTCGGCTCGTCGAATGTGGGGTTCAATGTTGCGGATGGGTCGGCCCGGGTGGGCAACTTCCTCTCGGCGAATGCGATGACTACCGGGCGGTTCCTCGATCCGCCGGAGTTCCACGCGATGCACGACAAGGGCAATGAGGAGAATCTGTTCGACCGGATCGATTACCAACTGACCAGCGCCAACTCCGTGCGGCTGAACCTGGGATATACGCGGTCGTGGTTCCAGACGCCGAACTCGTACGACACGGAGGATGCGACGCAGTGGCCGACCGACTCGGCGGGCGTGCCGGTGGGGCCGAACGGACTGGTGGTGGGCGCGGCAGACCAGCGCTCGAAGATCCAGACGGTGAACATTGCGCCCAGCTTCACGCGGCTGATCAGCTCCGCCACCGTGCTGACCACCAACTACTTCTTCCGCCGGGACGGCTTCAACTACTACCCGAGCAAGAATCCTTTCGCGGACCGCGGCGCGCCCGACCTGCAGCAGGAGTCGATTGCGCAACAGCGCTCGCTGGCCAACACCGGCCTGCGTTCCGACGTCACGCACACCGGCGGCGGCAACAACATCAAGGCGGGGGTCTCCTATGAGCAGACCTTCCTCGATGAGCACTTCCAGCTGGGCATTGTCGATCCCAACGTAGTGACGTCGCTGAACTGCGAGACCTCTGGCGGTACGCCGATCCCCGGGACGCCGTGCGCGACACTTCATCCCTACGACCTGACCACGGGCGGGAGTCCGTATGCGTTCAACGGGCACACGGACGTGAAGGAGTTCGCCGCCTACGCGCAGGATGCGATTACCGAAGGCCCGTGGGGCGGCAATCTGGGGCTCCGGTTCGACCGCTACAACGGGTTGACGACGGCCTGGCAGGTTGAACCGCGCACCGCACTCTCCTACAACTTCAAGCGGGCGGGCACGGTACTGCGGGCGTCGTACGCGCGGACACTAGAGTCGCCGTTCAATGAGAACCTGATTCTTGCGTCCGAGGGTTGCTACTCCGCGGTGATCGCGGCGCTGATTCCGTGCACGCCCGCGCCCAACCGGCCGGGGTTCCGCAACGAGTTCCATGCGGGCTTCCAGCAGACGCTCTCTCGCTACGCGGTGATCTCGGCGGACTACGTGTGGAAGTACACGCATACTGGGTATGACTTCTCGGTGCTGGGGGCAACGCCGATTACCTTCCCGATCGGCTGGCACAACTCCAAGGTGCCGGGCGTTGAGGGGCGCCTCGACGTACCGTCCATCCACAACTTCAGCGCGCAGATCGTATTCTCCTCGGTGGCCGCGCGCTTCTTTACGCCGCAGACCAGCGGGCTGGGGACAGTGCCTGTGCCGCCGGGACAGGCTGGGGTTCATGTGCCGTTCCGCATCGACCACGACGAGAAGTTCAACCAGACGACGCACGCGCAGTACCAGTTAGGCAGGCGCGGGCCGTATATGGGCTTCAACTGGCGGTTCGACTCGGGGCAGGTGGCCGGGGCCGCGCCATGCTACGGCACGCTGGCGACCAACGACTGCCCGCAGACAACGACGCTCAACGGGCAGCCGGCGGTATTCCTGGAGGACCCTTTCGGCAATGCGCTGACTGCCGACCAGGAGGCTCAGGCGGGCTTTGCGTGCGGCGGCGTGCGGGCGACGCTGGGTCACCCGATTCCGAACGGGGTCTGCCTGGTCTCGCAGTTCAGCTCCTCGCTGCTGTCGGTGCCCGCTCCGAACACGGAGAACGACGACCACAGCCCGCCGCGCGTGGCGCCGCGCAATCTCTTCGACCTGTCGTTCGGCGAGGACAACCTTCTGCATCGCAGCAATGCCGACAAGCGGACGCTTTCTGCCTCGCTGACCATTGTGAACGTGACGAACAAGTACGCGCTGTATAACTTCCTCTCGACCTTCTCGGGGACGCACTTTGTGAGCCCGCGTTCGATGACGGGAGAGGTTGCGTATCACTTTTAGATTGTGCGGCGTGGATGAGTGGCGGGCCGAGATGGCTATAATGGCCATGTCGGGGGTTTGGCCATGCGCAGCGTGAACATCGCGGAGTTGAAGAACCGGCTGAGCGCGTACGTTAAGTATGCGAAGGCGGGGGAGACGATCGTGATTCGCGACCGGAACACGCCGGTGGCGCGGCTGGTGCCGTTTGTTGCGGACGATGGGCTGAGCGACGAGGAGCGGCAGCTGGTGGCGGATGGGATTCTGCGGCCGGGCAGGAGGCCGCGCGACCTGAGCCGTCTGTGGAGCATGCCGGAGGCGAAGGTTAGTTCCGACTCGGCAATCCAAGCGATTCTGGATGAGAGGAACGAGGGGCTTTGATCCAGGCGTACTGGGATTCAAGCGCATTGGTGGCGCTCTGCGTCACACAACCTGCGAGCACGCGGTTCAAGGCCTGGGCGAAGCAGTTTGGGATTGTCGCTTGGTGGGCCACGCACACCGAGGTGTATGGCGCGATTGCGCGGCTTCATCGTTCTAACGAATTGAACGATGTCGAGAGGCTCGTGGCTGTCGACCGATTGGAGTTGCTAGGTCAGGAGTGGGACCAGGTAGAGCCTAACGACGCGGTCCGCTACGAGGCAACGAGGGTCCATGACAGGTATTCGCTGCGTTCGGCCGATGCGCTGCAGTTGGCTGCCGCGTTGGTGTGGTGCCGCAACCGTCCCGCCGGCAGAACCTTCCTATGCGCTGATGGACGTCTGATTCCGGGCCGCTGCTCAGGCAGGCTTTATCGTTCCCGGACCTTGAATCCTACTGCACGCGGAGGATGAGGCACTTGAGGTACGCGGTTTCGAGGAGGGTGAGGATGGCGGGGTGGTCGGGCGCGGCGCCGCGGAGTTCGAGGAGCTGGACGCGACGGTTGGCGTCGGCGGCGGCGGAGCGGAGGACGGCGAGGAAGTCCTCGATGGAGACGTGGTGGGAGCAGGAGCAGCTGACGAGCGTGCCGCCGGGGGAGAGCATCCTGAGCGCGCGGAGGTTGAGCTCTTTGTAGCCGCGGAGGGCGCCTTCGGCGGCGCGTTTGGATTTGGCGAAGGCGGGCGGGTCGAGGACGATCGTGTCGAAGCGTTGGCCGGTGGAGTCCCATTCGCGGAGGAGTTCAAACGCATCGGCCTCGATCCAGCCTACTTGCGCGGTGAGCTCTGGGTTAAGGGACAGGTTGCGGTCGGCGACCTCGAGGGCAGCGCGGCTGGCGTCGACGCCGGTGACGCGGGTGCAGGCGCGGGCGAGGTGGAGGGCGAAGCCGCCCTGGTAGGTGCAGACGTCGAGGGCGCGGCCGCGGGCGTGGCGGGCGGCGGCGGCGTAGTTGAGGCGCTGGTCGAGGAAGGCGCCGGTCTTCTGGCCGGA
>JBEKDS010000024.1:0-122359 GCA_050014235.1 Acidobacteriaceae bacterium | reverse complement strand
GACGTCGAGCTTCCATTTTCCCTTTTGGTCATTGCCACCGATCATTCCGCCACCCTTAATGATTCCGGATCGGTTGGTACGATTGAGAAAAAATGTCGCGAAGCCAAGCTCCCTCGTGGGATACATGGCCGATGCTGAGTAGATCGAGCGTTGTACGAGCCACTCGGCAGGAGTGATTGGAGTGGATCGAATTCGGTCGCATAGCCAGTCGGTCTCGTTGAGAACCGTATGCCAGAACGCGTACACGGATGGATCCAGATCGTTCAGATGGAACTTTGTCACGTATTCGTGAAACAGGAGGAAGAGTCCGACTGCTGCGCCACCGGCGTACGGCTCTGCGTAATGGCCGCCAACCAGCTTGTTGTCGGAAATTATTTTGGCGACCGACCGTGCGAGCTTCCCCTTTCCGCCCGGATACCTCAAGGGTGAGTATGAACATGGCACTATGAGCTCCACGCCTTTAGGAGGAAGTGTTCGATCCTATCCCATGAGATCTTGAGCTCTTGCGGTGAAGGGAATGCTTTGTCGCTGTGGACGTAGGAGTTGAGTGTTACGGTTGAAACAAGCTCCCCCAGCGTGCCGACCATATTGTTGATCACGACGAGTTCCTTCTTTGTGAGGACGGCGTTTGCTTCCATATATTGCGATACCGCCGCGATTTTCTTCTTGAGCTCCTTCTCAACTGCAATCCCAACCGGCTTCTTCTTTATGTATTGGTCGATAGTGAATTCGATGAATACCCGAAGCAGAATTGCGACGGCATTGGGGTATGCGTCGATATCGAGCCTTCTGAGCTCGATGTAAATGTCATTGGCCCTGCCCGACGCTTGGGCCGCCTCCGAGCCTTCGGGGACTAATGTCCTGCGGTCTTGCGAGGAGGGGTTGGGCTTCTTCGGTTTCTTCTTCAGCTTGGCCGCAGATGCTTCGATATCCGCCGTGGCGCCGACTGCCCAGGGGGCAACCTCAGTTTTTGGCTCCGCGACAGTTTTGGCCACGCCCTTCAAGAACTTCATCTGTGCGGCTTGGTCGTAGATGTTTTTGACTGTGAACGACTTGCCGTCGAGGCCTTTCTCGGACGCGATGATCTCTACGACCTTCGTAAGAACCCCTTTGACCCACGGCCTCGACATCTTGCTTTGCAGGCGTGGCCCCGTGATGTCTAGTCCGAGTTCCCTACGAACCTCCGTAGCGTCAAGGAGTCTGTTGAGGTTTGTGATCTTGAACTTGTGTAACTCAATTTTGGAGCGAGCCTGACTCGACAGATCCGGACTACTTAGAGCGAGCTCGAGCACGTCGTGTGCATAAGCCTTCTTCCCCTGGTCTGCCGCAGCCCTCGCCCTTGCGATGGCGGACCACTTCTCCGTTCCGACCCCATCTTGTCCTAGGTTGTGCTCGCGCTCTCTCCATATGAAGCCCTCTTCTGGGGACAGGACGACGCACTTGATTATTTTGGGCAGGCTATTCTTCTGCTTGTGGAGGCGCTTGAAGGTTGTGTATAGCTTAGTCTTCTCCGCCAATCCCGGTGTCTGTATGAGCTTCATGGCGGTAACGCGCCGATTTCCTTCGAGAACGCGAAACCGTGTCGCGTCGTCCTCCAGGGGAGTGACCATTAACCGCTTAAGCGGGCTTAGTCCCAGCTTCAGTATGTCTGCACCCAGACGGCCGAGCTTCGGGCCTTGGTCAGCCGCCATTGCCTTGATCGCATCGCGGACTGACTGTTGGGGCCCTATCCTATAGTTTTCAAGATCGAGTTCCAGCTCAGCAAGTCGTAAGTCTCGGTCCTCAGCCACAGGTATCTCCGGGTTTGAATTGGGGCTCGGATCGACTATAACCGCGGTGGCAAACTTAAGGAAGGGTTATTGCAGGATGGCGGTGCCGGGGAGGGTGGCGGCGATGCGGGCTTGCCATTCGGCGGGGCCGGTGGTGTGGACGCTGGCGCCGTCGGCGGAGACGGCTACGGTGACGGGCATGTCGACGACTTCGAACTCGTAGATGGCTTCCATGCCGAGGTCGGGGAAGGCGAGGACGCGGGCGGACTTGATGGCCTTGGAGACGAGGTAGGCGGCGCCGCCGATGGCGATGAGGTAGACGGCCTGGTGGTCGCGGATGGCGTCGATGGCTTCGGGGCCGCGTTCTGCTTTTCCAATCATTCCCAGGAGGCCTGTCGCGGCGAGCATCTGGCGGGTGAACTTGTCCATGCGAGTGGCGGTGGTGGGGCCGGCGGGGCCGACGGCCTCGTCGCGCACGGGCTCGACCGGGCCGACGTAGTAGATGAAGCGGCTGCGGAAGTCGACGGGGAGGGGTTCGCCGCGGGTGAGCATGTCGGTGAGGCGTTTGTGCGCGGCGTCGCGGCCGGTGAGGAGCAGGCCCGAGAGCAGGACGACCTCGCCGGGGCGCCAGGTGCGGATGTCGTCGCGGGTGACGGTCGAGAGGTTGACGCGGCGGGCGTTTGCGGGCGAGTACTCGAGTTTGGGCCAGGCGTCGAGCGAGGGCGGGGCCACCGCTACTGGACCGGAGCCGTCGAGGTGGATGTGCAGGTGGCGCGTGGCGGCGCAGTTGGGGATCATGGCGATGGGCAGGTTGGCGGCGTGGGTGGGGAAGTCCATGATCTTGATGTCGAGGACGGTGGTGAGGCCGCCGAGGCCCTGCGCGCCGATGCCGAGGGCGTTGACTCTGTTATAGAGGTCTATTCTCAGTTCCTCGATTTTGTTCTGCGGGCCGCGCTGGATGAGCTCGTGCATGTCGATGGGGTCCATGAGGGACTCCTTCGCCATCACCATGGCTTTTTCCGCCGTCCCGCCGATGCCGATGCCGAGCATGCCGGGGGGGCACCAGCCGGCGCCCATGGTGGGGACGGTTTTGAGCACCCAGTCGGTGATGGAGTCGGAGGGGTTCAGCATCGCAAACTTGGATTTGGCCTCGCTGCCGCCGCCCTTGCTGGCGAGGGTGATGTCGAGACCGGCGCCGGCGACCAGCTCGACGACGACCATGGCGGGGGTGTTGTCGCCGGTGTTCTTGCGGGTGAAGGCGGGGTCGCGCAGGATGGAGGGGCGGAGGACATTGTCGGCGTTGAGCCAGGCTTCGCGGACGCCCTGGTCGATCATCTGCTGCATGGTCATCATGCCGAAGGTGGCCGAGGGCGCCCAGGCGACCTCCATGCCGACCTTGACGAAGGCGGTGACGATGCCGGTGTCCTGGCAGATGGGGCGATGGCCCTCGGCGCACATGCGCGAGTTGATGAGGATCTGCGCGATGGCGTCGCGCGCGGCGGGCGACTGCTCGAGCTCATAGGCGCGGGCGAGGTTGGCGATGTAGTCGACGGGGTGGTAGAAGCTGATGTACTGCAGGGCGTCTGCGACGGAGCGGATGACGTCGTCCTGGGGTATGGTGGCCATCTGTGTTCAAATCCTCTTGCGAACATCTGATTTTATCAATGCACGCAGACGCTTGGAGGTGACCTTACGCACGCGACGCGAACTGAGAAGGACTCACTCGGCACGGTCGAGGTTCCCGCCGCCGCGATGTATGGGGCGCAGACGGCGCGGGCGGTGGAGAACTATCCCATCAGCGGGATGCGGGCGCATGGGGCGCTGATCCGCGCGGTGGGGATGGTGAAGCGCGCGGCGGCGGAGGCCAATCGCGAGCTGGGCGTGGTGAGCGCGGAGCGGGCCGATGCGATTATCGCGGCGGCGCAGGAGGTGATCGACGGCCGGTGGGACGGGGAGTTTGTGGTCGATGTCTTTCAGGCCGGCGCAGGCGTCAGCTTCCACATGAACGCGAATGAGGTGATCGCGAACCGCGCGAACCAGATTGTTGCGGGGGGCAAGGTTCGCGGTTCGGGGTTCGAGGGTGCGAAGGACGAGGCGGTGCAACAGGCCGAAGCCGCCGCTCTCGGCCGGTATGAGTGGGTGCATCCGAACGATCATGTGAACTATGGGCAGTCGACCAACGATGTCTTTCCTACGGCGATGCGGCTGGCGGCGCTGCTGGCGTTGGAGGGCTTGTATCCCGTACTGGATGGGCTGGCCGCAAGTCTTGCTGCCAAGGCTGCTGAGCTCGATGGCATCCTCAAGGCCGGCCGCACCCACCTGCAGGATGCAACCCCCATCCGCCTCGGCCAGGAGTTCGCCGCCTATGGCATCGCTATCCGCAAGGCACGCGAGAGCATCCAACGCGCCTCGACAACGCTGCGCGAACTCGGCCTCGGCGGCTCGGCGGTCGGCACGGGGATCAACACGCATCCGCAGTATCGCGCACTCGCCATCGCCAACCTCGCCCGCATCTCCGGCCAGCTGCTCACGCCAGCCGAAGACATGCGTTGGGCGATGCAGTCCTGCGCGCCCATGGCGGAGGTAAGCGGGGCGCTGCGCGGGCTCGCGCTGGAGGTGATCCGGATCGCGAACGACCTGCGGCTGCTGGACTCGGGGCCGAACACCGGACTGCATGAGATTGAGCTGCCCAGCCTGCAGCCCGGCTCGTCGATCATGCCGGGGAAGATCAATCCGGTGCTCCCGGAGCTGGCGGCAATGGTTGGCTTCCAGGTGGTTGGCAACGACACCGCCGTCGCGCTTGCCGTGCAGGCTGGCCAGCTCGAACTGAACGTGATGATGCCGACCATGGCGTACAGCGTGCTGCAGTCGATCACGATCCTGACCAACATGCTGCGGCAGTTGGATGAGCGCTGCGTACACGGCATCACCGCCAACCGCGCGCGCTGCGAGTTCTACGCGCAGAGCACGGCCTCGCTGGCCACGGCGCTGAATCCGTACATCGGCTACGCGAAGGCGGCGGAGATTGTGAAGGAGTCGATTGCCAGCGGGCGTAGCGTCATCGACGTCGCCCGCGATCGAGGCCTCCTTACTGAAGCCCAGATTGCGGAGATTCTCGACCCCGGAAATATGACTGGAACGGGTTAGGCGATCGGCTTACTTCTGCCGCCCGAAGCGGTAGACGACGCCCATCTCGAAGCCGACGTTGCTCTGCCAGCTGCCGCCGAAGGTGGTGCCGAGGTAGCTGGGCGCGATGCGGAACGCGACGTTGGGGAAGACGTTGAGGTCCAGGTTCCCGCCAATCGAGAACGCGGGGCGCGCGTTGGTGGAGGGCCAGAAGCCCAGGTCGACTGCGGGGATGCCCTTGGAGTCGCCATCGAACTTGCCGATCGCGGTGCCGCCCAGCGCGAAGACGCTGAGCGCGGTCTTCTCGCGCAGGCGGAAGCGGTAGGTTGGGCCCGCTAGAAAGGGATACTCGGAGATCTGCGGACTGCCGACCAACTCAGCAAATGGGTTCAGGTTAGGGACCTTCGCGTTGCCGTAGGCGCCGCGGATCTCGCCGGTCAAGCCAAGCTTCTGGTTGAAGTAGTAGCTGGTGTTGGCCCAGAAGGTGATCTCGCTGTTCTTCTGCGTGTACTCGCCGCTGCGGAAGCGGAGGTACCCGCCTCCGCCGCCCACCTCCCAGCGATGGGTGTAGGTCTCTGCGATCTGCCGCGCAATCCGGGCCCTGCGGTTCGCGTTGGTCTCGCGGCGTGGGTTGCGCGAGAGCTGCGCCTGTCCGGTGAAACCCGCCATTGCGGAGACAATCAGTACTGCTGCTGCCAAAGCCTTGAAGCATACTCTAAAACCGGACGGCGATCGAAACATCAACGAAGACTCCTGCGTTTGCTTCCAATTTTGGTACCGTTGGAGGCGAGGCCGGCGCGGCGGACCTGTCCGCCAAGCGGCCATCTCCTATTAGAACATCCGGCGCGCCGATTGGAGCATTCCGCCGGAGCAGAAGAAGAGGATGCGCATGGCGAAGGCACGAGCATCAAAGGGCGGTTGGGGCAGGGTCTTGCTCGGGTTTGTGCTGGGCGTGGTCGCGGTGGCGCTGGGCATTGCGGGCTATCTGCGCTGGGGCGCACTGCCGGTGGCGACGGCCGACAAGCCCTTTCCGCTGGAGAAGTGGATCGTCCGTCTGCCGCTGAAGGCGCGCATCGGGGCCGAGATGCAGACGCCGGCCTTCGGCACCAGCGAAGATGTGTACGAGGGCGGCGCGCACATCTATCGCGCGCAGTGTGCCGCGTGCCACGGAACGCCCGGCCACGATGTCCCCTACGCCCGGCACATGTATCCCGCGGCGCCGCAGCTTTGGAAGAAGCACCCCAAGGGCAACGTCGTCGGCGTCAGCGACGACGAGCCGGGCGAGACCTACTGGAAGGTCGCCCACGGCATCCGCCTTACTGGCATGCCCTCCTACGACCATGTCTTGACCGACACCCAGATGTGGCAGGTGACGCTGCTTCTGAAGAACGCAGACCAGCAGCTGCCCGATCCCGTGGTGAAGATATTGACCGCGCCGTAGCAGGACCAAAGACGACCGCGGATAAGAACGGATGAACGCGGATCAAGTCATCGTTTCATCCTGAATCCGTTTTTATCCGCGCCGATCCGCGTCATTCGCGGTCGTTTTGTTCTTGCTCCCGGCCGTCACATCCAGCCCTTCTCGTCGAATGTCTTGAAGCCATCGCGGGTGAGGCGTTCCAGTTCCTTAATCAGGGCCGAGTCCGGCACGGTCTTGAAGTTGAAGCACGCCTTACCCTGCATCCGCTTCTTGAGCGCGGGTGAGATCGTGCCGGCCAGGGATTTGTTCATGTAGAGCGGCAGGAGATGGAAGCTCACGTAGGCCTTACCAATGCGCACGGACGCAAAGAACATGGGGTGTCCTTTGTGCTGCGGAAAAGGCGACGGGCGGCGACCGACGAGCGTGTACTCGGTCGCCGTGTCCGATTTCACGTCGAGTCGGCCAAGCTTTTTGCGAAAAACCTGCTTGAGCGAGGTGAAGGTATCGTCGAAGCCGGCGGCCATGTCCGCAATTATAAGCAGAAGCGCACGACCTACCTAAGCGAATACGAGGCGGCACAAAGATCTCATCGCGGCATTGGGACAGCTTTGTCAAAAAAATCTTCTGTACGCTGTGGGTCTCCGGACAGCAGGTTGAACATGGAGGAGGAAATGCCACCCCGAGTGCCGCCCCAGTCCCTGAATATGGTTTGAACTATCGGCTTTCTCTCGGGATGATCTACATCCTTATATCGAAGCCAAATTCTGACAAGCTGGTCGCTTGTATATTGAGGAATCAATAGAGGAAGCGGCTGGATGCTTAGCTGATTTCCAGGTTCTACGATCCCATCGATCGAGTCTTGTGTGACGGCCGGCTCGCGATTGCTTCTCCAGTCCCAGACTGCGATCTGGTACTGTAAGTGTTCTGCAGCAATACCACCTGCATTCTTAATGAGGATGCGGACCTGAGAAGCCTTAGTTGGGTCGTTGCCCAATGTTTGAATGGATAAATACTCCAACTCAAATCGCGGAGGCTCCTTCGTGCCGATCTGGGATAGCAATTCATTCCACTTTGGGTCATGCGAGCCTTTTGCTAGGGCTTCAATGGCGTCTCTCGTTCCTTTGATCTCACCTCGTAGTGAATTGACATCGGTGTCTTAAACGTTCTTATTGTGCGCGTCCTCACTGCTTGCTTTTGCTGCTGCTTGAGTCGCGAGTGTTGTCCGGGTCGTCTGCTCCTTAGTTGCAACGAATTCCATACAAAACAGGATCAGAACGAATCCTTTGATGCGCCCTTCCAACTGCCGGTTTTTGGGGGATTAAAGCTTACGACGATGCCCAACAGGGCGAGGAGCCCGCCTGCAACATAAAGAGCTATCGCTAGAAACGAGTCTGATTGCTTTGAAAGAAACGGCCAGAGATGGGGATGCAAATAGAAGTGCCACAATGCGCAAAATAGAAGCAGTGCCACCATGTAGGCTAAGGCTGCTCTCCAGTTGGAACGAATTGCCATAATGAGGGTGTAGGCAGAGCCTCGTCGGCGCCCCCGTGCACGCCGTAGCATTCCGAATTTCCTCACCGTGTGCTCGTTCACAACATCTCCGTCTACTTCAATACATACGAAGCCGCCGTCACAAACTGAAAGCTGTTCTTCTGGTAGCCCGCGGAGGGGTCGTTGAGGAAGGTGTTGTTCGCGCCGATGGTGAGCGAGAGGCGCTTGTACACCGGCATGGCGAGCCCTGCGGAAACATTGGTGGAGTAGGCGCTGCTGTTGTTGAAGGCGGGCAGGACATTGAGCGATTCGCTGAAGACCAGCTTGCGCGGCAGATTGCGGTGGTAGGCCTCGGCGAGGGTGGAGCCGATCAGGTTCTTGTTGCTGGCCGCGGTCTGGAAGTCCTGCTTCTCAAACTGGATCGTCGCCTTCAGGTCCAGCTCCTGTTTGCCGGACTTGATGGCCGTCCATCCGATGCCGCCGCCGTAGAGCTGCTGGAGGCTGAGGCCCTGCGCGTAGTTGTGGTCGAAGGCGGTCTGGGCCAGCGCGAAGAACCTGGGCGAGAAGTACTCATCGCGCTCCGCGTCGGCGTGGAAGATGCTGGTCACGGTGACCGCCGCTGGCGAGGCTGGCGCGGTCTGCGGAATCACGGGCGAGGTAAGTTTGCCGTAGGTCTCCTGCAGGTCGAAGCTGGTGCGGTTGCGCGCAGGCAGCCAGGGAACGGTCGGCAGCGCGCGCACCAGGGCGAGTCCCGCGGTGTAGGTCTCGCCATAGTCGGTCGCCCGCACGATGGTCGCGCCGCCATTGACCGCGCCGTTCCACCCGAACAGCAGGCCGGGCTTCTTTTCCATCTCACGCTCATAAGTGGCCTGGTCGATGATGTAGGCGATCTTCTCGGTGGGAACGGTCTCGGGCGCGCCCGACGGTCCTGCGACGGTCAGCGCCTTGTCTCCCAGGGCCAGCGTCCCGGTGGCTTCGGGCTTCCGGCTGATTGGCCGGTCGCTGCGCAGCACGGCAAAGCGCCCGCTGGACCGGAGTTCCGTAATCTTGTCCAACGGTACCGTGACCTCGCCGGCCACGTCGCTCTTGAAGACCACCGAGCCGCCGACCGCGCGCTCCAGCAAGCCGGTGAGCCGGTCTCCGTTGCTGAACACAATCACGTCAGGGGGCGGCTTAGGCGGCGGATTCGCGGCGGCATTTTGGGCGAGCGAAACGCCGGAGACCGCGGCGAGCATGAGAAGAAGGACGATGGCCGGTTTGGTCCGGACCGGCATGGGGATGCGGCTGCGAAAGGATTTCATATCGTATGAAAATAGAGTAGCGTAGGCCCATGCGAGGTCTGCGATGAATCCGCTTGTTCGCGCCATTGGAAAGGTGCTCCGGCTGGTGGGCATTTCGAGCCCGGAGGACACGCTTCCCAAGACGAAGGGCCCGGCAGACCCTCCGTCCTGGCGCGACGCCTCGGGCGGCAAGGGCGATGCCCCCGGCGGACGATGATTCCGGGCGGACCATGCTGCGAGCTTCCCACGCAATCTGTTGCGCACGGTTGACCTTGGCCTGCCAAAGTCGGTGAGAATAGGGAAGTTTTCCAGCCAATCCAAATTTGAAATTGTTCCCAATTTGGTCTTGCCAATTGTCCTGCGATGGGCATAGTATCCGTTTCGGGTTCGGTACAGTACGCCTATCGCGCACGCGCCAGGACCCAGAAACAGGCCAGTTCCCGGATGCAGGGTCCGGTTCGGTTCCGGACAATTCCCCGGATAAGTTCTCTCGGTAAGCAAAATCCTTCCACAAGGAAGGGTTTGAGTTCTAGTGCGCCTTGGAGTGACAAACGATGGCATGGTACGCGTATTGCATTGCGGAACGAAACGCATTTCCGGAACTTTGCCGGCACCGCCGGCCGATGCCCCTGACCGGAGTCGCCGGTCTCTTTGGCAACCAGACCTTCCTCTTCCCCGCCAGTGATCTTGCAGTCATCGTCTCCGAACACACTCCCGAGGACGCGGCCCGGATGGACCAGAACGCTGCAAAAGACCATGCGCGGGTGATCGCGGACTGCTTCAAACTCTCCACCGTGCTTCCCTTCCGCTTCGGCACCAGCTTTCCTGATGACGACGCCCTGCGCCGCTCGGTCCGCTCCAACCAGCGCCACTTCGCCGCCAACGTCGAGCGCCTGCGCGGCAAGGCGGAGATGCACCTGAAGGTGCTGGTGGACGACACCTGTCCGGGGTATGCCACCCGCGATATGACGGTCGGCCAGCAGTACCTCAGCAGCCTGCGCGAGAGCGCCACGCGCCAGCGCGAGCGCCAATCCAAAGCCCGCGCGCTGTCCGTGCAGATGCATCGCATGTTCCTGCCCATCGCGGAGGAGGTCACCTGCAAGCGCATGGATTCGGGCAAGATGCTGCTGGACATCGCCCACCTCATCGACAACAAAACGATCGAGCGTTACCAGAACAAGTATTCCTCGGCCACGCAGGAGCTGAAGGAGTGCCGGATGCAGCTCTCCGGCCCCTGGCCTCCGTACCACTTTGTGCAGCGCCACGCGCCGCAGCACAGCGCATAATGCGCGTTTGAATCCGGCCGCTCCTTCGCCCTAGCAGGGTACGGAGCGGCCTCAGTTTTTTAATTGCGTCAAATCTCTCATTCGCATCGCTCATCGCCCCGCGGGCCCACGTCCAGGACGTACCTCTGCGCCCGCTGGACACCCTTTGTCATCGATCCGGCATCCCACTCAATAACCCGATCTCGGGCCTGGGGAAGAGCCGAGGCACATGCGCAGTGCGAGCGGCCCCCTCAATAGATCGCTGACAGACCACTAGGAGATCGACATCATGAATCGTATTGAGAGGTATTCAGCGCCCATTGCGGCGCACGCGAACTCGCGCGAACCCGGATCGATGAACCGCAGACTCCTGCGCAACCTCCTCGCGCGCACCGTGCCTGCGGTTGCCGTCACTGGCGCGTTCAGCCTCCTCGCCGCGGTGTCTTCCGCGAACGCCGGCGCGCAGGAGCCCAACCCGATGTCGCAGCCCGCTGCTGTTCCCAATGCGGCTGCCAACCCAATCACTGAGCAGAACGGCATCTACATCTATAAGGTCAAGGTCGTCCAGCGCAACCTGGACTGCGTGAACTACCTGCACCGCAGCGGCTCAACCACGATCGGCTTTGAAGGCACGCCGCTGCTTCCCGGCGCAAAGGGCGAGGCCAAGGTCACCAGCGAGCGCGGCGGCATCACGGTCGACGCGAAGTTTAACGGCCTGACCCCGGCCAACGGCTTTGGCCCGGAGTACCTGACCTATGTGCTGTGGGCCATCTCCCCCGACGGTCGCGCCCAGAACCTCGGCGAGGTGCTGCCCGAGGGAACCAAGAACAACATCCACGTCACCACGGCGCTGCAATCGTTCGGCCTGGTCGTTACCGCGGAGCCGTACTTCTCGGTCTCCGAGCCGGGCGATGTGGTGGTTGTGCAGAATGTCATCCGCCCGGACCAGACCAGCGGCGTCCTGGAAAAGGTGAACGCCAACTACTATCTGCTGCCGCGCGGGGCCTACGCGGAGACTGCGGGCGCGCATTCCATGGCCAACCCGATCACGCGCAACGAGCACTCGCCGCTGGAGCTGTACGAAGCGGACAACGCGCTGCGCATCGCGCAGGACGCCGGAGCAGACAAGTACGCGCCGGAGATCATGCAGCAGGCCAAGCTCGACCTGCAGAACGCTTCGGACCTCGATGGCAACAAGCATCGCGACGAGAAGATGGAGATCACCGACGCGCGCGAGGCAGTGGAACGCGCCGAGGATGCGCGCATCACGGCGCTGCGCAAGGAGGCGGCGGAGCGCGAGGCCAACACCGTAATCGCCAAGAACGAGGCTGAGGCGCAGGCGGTCCAATCGCAGGCGCAGGCGGCGCAGTCGGCGCAGCTAGCGGCCGAGTCGCAACAGCAGGCTGCGCAATCGCAGGCGGCCGCGCAGCAGGCGAAGCTCGAGGCCGACCAGGCGCAGGCAGCCAAGGCGCAGGCCGACGCGGCGCGCGCGCAGGCTGAGGCCCAGGCCGCCGAGGCGCAGGCCAAGGCAGCGGAGGCCAGCAAGGCCGTCGAGGATGCCAATGCAGTCCGCGAGAAGCTGCGGATGCAGTTGAACAGCGTGCTGCAGACCAGTGAGGCGGCGCGTGGCTTGATCGTCAACATGTCCGACGTGCTCTTCGAAACCGGCAAATATACCCTGAAGCCGTCGACCCAGATCAGCCTCGCCAAAGTAGCCGGAATCCTGGAAGCATACCCCGGCCTGAAGGTGCAGGTGGAGGGCTATACGGACTCCGTCGGCTCGGCTGAGTACAACCAGAAGCTTTCGGAGAACCGTGCGGCCGCAGTGAAGGACTTTCTTGCATCGCAGGGAGTCGCGCAGAGCAGCATGACCTCGGAAGGCTTCGGCAAGAACGACCCCGTGGCGGACAACTCGACCTCCAGCGGACGCGCCGAGAACCGGCGCGTGAACATGGTGGTGTCGGGCGACGCGATCGGCATATCTGCGCAGAGCGCTTCGTTGTCGATTCAGGCGTCCCCGTCGGCCCAGTAGACAAGCTGACCCAATTCGTTGGTTTGAAGACAAGAAAGGCCGCCAACCAGCGGCCTCTTCTTTTTTGCCTGAAGCAGAGCGGTCCTCCAGTGGGTTATAAGTGAAGTATGAGTTCTCTCGCTGGCAAGGTGGTGCTGATTACGGGCGCGAGCTCCGGCATCGGCCGGGCCACGGCCCTTGAGTGCGCGCGCAGCGGCGCGCGGCTGTTGCTGTGCGCGCGCCGGCTGGACCTGTTGCTGGAGCTGGAGACGCCGCTGATGCAGGCAGGCGCGCAGGCGGTGCTGCTCTTTCGCCTGGACGTGCGCGGCCGCGAGGCCGTTGAAACCGCAATCGCCACGCTGCCCGAGGAGTGGGCCGCGATCGATGTGCTGGTGAACAACGCCGGCCTGAGCCGCGGCATGACCAAGCTCCAGGAGGACGACCCGGAGAACTGGGAGGAGATGATCGACACCAACATCAAGGGGTTGCTGTATGTGACGCGCGCAGTCGTTCCCGGCATGGTGGCCCGCGGCCGCGGGCACGTCATCAATATGGGCTCGACGGCCGGATACATCACCTATGCCAACGGGGCGGTCTACTGCGCCACTAAGGCCGCGGAGAAGTCGATCACCGAGGGCCTCAAGATCGACCTGATGGGAACGCCGGTGCGTGTGACGTCGGTCGACCCCGGGATGGTCGAGACCGACTTCAGCAAGGTGCGGTTTCGCGGAGACGAGGAGCGCGCGGCCAAGGTCTACCAGAACATCACGCCGCTCAAGCCGGAGGACATCGCCGATGCCATCGTTTGGGCGGCAACGCGGCCGGAGCATGTGAACATCCACCACATCGTGCTCACCACCATCGACCAGGCCAACTCAACCGTCTTCTACCGTCACAGTTGAAGCGCGCCGGCCCGCGCTATGGCCCGCGCTACAGATGGATCGTCCACCCCAGCTCCGCCAGCTTCTCTTCGATGTCCGCCAGCGCATTGGTCAGCGCGGTGCGCCGATGCGGGCTGGAGGTGCGCTCCGACAGCACGCGCTCGCGCTGCAGTTCGAGTGCCTGGCGCTTGCGCTTGCGCTCCGCCTCCTGGGCATGGGCTTCGGCGGGGTCTGGCTTGGGGGCGGCGGCCTGGAGCTTTTGTTCTTCCACGGATTTGCTCTCCCATCCTCGTGACATGGCCTATTTTACGACGCGGCATCGATCATGGCCCGTGAAAATGCGTCCCCCGAGCGGGTGCCTATAATGGACTAGGTTCGCAACATTCAGGGAAGTGAGCGGGGAGCCGTTTGGCAGTCATTGTCCAGGTGAAGGGCCTTCGCAAGGTCTATGAAGGCAAGCAGAAAGTCGTCGCCCTAGACGGCATCGACCTCGGCGTTCGGGAGGGTGAGCTGTACGGTCTGCTCGGCCCCAACGGCGCGGGCAAGACGACCACCATCAGCATCTGCACCACGCGCGCGCTGCCCACCTCCGGAGCGGTGCGCATCGCGGGCGTCGATGTGGTCGCCTCGCCGGCGGCGGCGCGGCGATGCATCGGCATCGTGCCCCAGTACAACACGCTCGACCGCGCCTGCACCATCTATGAGAACATCCACTTCCACTGCCTCTACTTCGGCTTCTCGCGCGCCGAGGCAAGGTTGAGGACCAATCAGCTGCTGGAGCAGTTCCACCTGGCAGAGCGGGCGGAGGCGTATCCCGCGCAACTGTCCGGCGGTCTCGCCCAGCGCGTACAGATTGCTCGCTCTATCGCGCACCGGCCCAAGGTGCTCTTCCTCGACGAGCCCAGCGCCGGCCTCGACCCGCAGAGCCGCATCGCCATGTGGGACGCGGTGAGCAAGCTGCGCGAAGAGGGGATTACCGTCGTCCTGACCACACACTATATGGAGGAGGCTGACGAGCTCTGCGACCGCGTCGCCATCATCGACCACGGCAAGATTCTGGTGGAAGACACGCCCGCGGCGCTGAAGAGCTCAGTTGGCGCGCAGAAGGTCTACGCGCTCGACCTCAGCCATCACGACGGCGCATTGTCTCTGGTCGCTCAATTGAAACAGATGCCGGGCGTGCGTAGCGTAGAATCCATGCCAAGCGGCGTGCGCGTCTTCGCCGACAACGCCGACGGCCTGCTGCCCGACATCGTGCAGGCCAGCAATCCCTACGGGCTGCGCGACCTGACCATCACCGAAACCAGCCTGGAGACGGTCTTCATCCGTCTTACCGGCCGCGATCTTCGCGAGTAGAAGCAACGAGGCAGAGACGAGATGCAGACACTGGAACCGGAAATCCAGGTGGAGGACGAGCCCGAGGCGCCACCCACCGCGCCTCGCAGAGCAGTGCAGTACAGTCGCGCCTTTGCCGGCCTGTTCCTGCGCGACCTGCACGTCCTACGGCGGGAGTGGAAGCCGTTCATCGTTCGCGTCTGCATGAACCCGCTGCTGTTCCTCTTCGTCTTCACCTACATCCTGCCGCATATGAGCGGCGGCGCCGCCATGAACCCCACCGCCGCCATGGCCGGCGTCAACTTTTCAACCGTCCTGCTTCCCGGCCTGATGGCCGTCGCCATCATGTTCTCCGGAATCGCCGCGGTCGCACTGCCCCTGGCGCAGGAGTTTGGCGTCACCCGCGAGATTGACGATCGCGTCATGTGCCCCTTACCCGTGCCCGCGGTGGCGATTGAGAAGGTCTGCTTCTCCGCGCTGCAGAGCATGATCGCCGCCGCGGTGGTCTTTCCCCTCGCGTACTACGTACCCGCCACGCCCGTCTATGCGCACGTCTCCAGCTGGCTGTTCCTGATCACGGTGCTTACCTTGGCGAGCCTGAGCGCGGGAGCGCTTGGCCTGGTGATCGGCACCAGCGTGCCGCCGCAGCAGATCGGCCTGATCTTCAGCGTCGTCGTGATGCCGATTACGTTTCTCGGCTGCGTCTACTATCCCTGGGCCGCGCTGAAGACAATCAAGTGGCTGCAGATCGGCGTGCTCATCAACCCAATCGTTTACATGAGCGAAGGCCTGCGCGTGGCCCTCACTCCCACGCTGCCTCATATGAATCCCTTCTTGGTTCTGGCGATGCTGACGCTGTTTCTGGCGCTCCTCACCATCCTCGGCATCAAGGGGTTTCTCCGCCGCGTCATCGGCTGAGGCGGGCGTTCTCGTGCGAGTATCAGCACAGGTCAGACCAGCTCAATATCCATGGCGATATAGTCCATATGCCAGCCCGGCTTGATGCCGTGCTGCCGCACCAGCGTGGCCAACTGCGCATAATGGCGGATGCTGTGCAGCAGCGAATGGAAGAGGATCGTCTTGCGCAAAGACCGCGCAGGGCCCATCGAACGCGTAACGTAGTTGATCCGCTCGTTCCAGTCCACGCCGGAGTCGAGCAGCGCGCGCAGCACGGCCATCGCGCGCTCATGTGTCGCGTAGATTTCAGTGGCCGTGCCGAAGGGGATTGCGCTGTATTCGGTGGGAGGCAGCCCCGAAAGCTGTTCGGCGTAGCGCAGCTCCACTGCCACGATGTGCTGCAACAGCCCTCCGACGGTGGAGACGCCCATCACATCGCAGGGCAGCGCCAGCACTTCGGGGTTTGCGGCGATCAGGTCCTTCCAGCCGGTCGAGGTGCGCTCGACCCAGGCCATCACCTCTTCGGCAGTCAGTGCAGGTTGAGACATGTCCATCTCCTTCAAGCGGGATATAGGCAACAGATGCGCGGGCCCTACAATCCGTCGCGTAAAGCGCGCCAACCGATGTCGCGGCGGTACTGCATTCCTTCGAACGAAATCTCTTCCAGCGCGGCGTAGGCATTGCCGAGTGCAGCCTGCAACGCAGAATCCGACGCACCCCGCAGCGCCGCCGCCGCCGTCACGCCCAGCACGCGCCCTCCAGCGGTAACGATCGCGCCGCCGTTCACCGCCGTGCCGGAATGAAAGACCACTGTCTCCGGCTGGTCAACCGCGTCGAGTCCCGAGATCGGCAGCCCCGCACCGTACTTGCCAGGATAGCCACCGCTGGCTGCTATGACGCAGACGCTCGCGCCCGGCGCCATACGGATGTCGAGCTTGTCCGCCGTCCCATCGATGGCCGCGTCGAAGAGGTCGACGATGTCCGTCTCCAGCCGCACCAAAATGGCCTGCGTCTCGGGATCGCCGAAGCGGGTGTTGAACTCCAGCACCATCGGCTGCGTCGCGCCCTCCGGATCGCCATGCGGCGGCGGCACCATCATCATCCCGCAGAACAGAATGCCGTGGAACGGCGCGCCCTCCAGCGCCATCTCGTCCACCACCACCTGCGCCACGTGCTTCAGCAGCCACTGCTGCATCGCCTGGCTCAGCAGACCGTCGCCGGTGTACGCGCCCATGCCGCCGGTGTTCGGTCCCGTGTCGCCCTCGCCGATGCGTTTGTGGTCCTGCGCGGCTGCCAGCGCCACCGCGTGTTTGCCATCGCACAGCGCGAAGAAGGAGACCTCTTCGCCATCGAGGAACTCCTCCAGCACAATCTCCGTCTCGGCCGTGCCCAGCAGCGAGCCGGAGAACATCTCCGCGGCGGCGCGCTCTGCCTGCAGGTGCGTCTGGCAGATGACAACGCCCTTGCCCGCGGCGAGCCCATCGGCCTTGACCACGATGGGCGCGGCAAAGCGCGGCAGCTCTTCGAGCACCTCATCGATCGATGTGCAGATGGCGTGCGCAGCCGTCGGGATCTCGTGCCGCTGCATGAACTCCTTGGCAAACGACTTGCTCGTCTCCAGCCGCGCGGCTGCCTGCGTGGGGCCGAAGACGCGAAACCTCCGCCGCTGCAACTCATCCACAATGCCCAGCGAGAGCGGCAGCTCCGGGCCAATCACGGTCAGCTCCTGCCGTTCCGCCTCCGCCACCGCAACCATCGCCGCGAGATCGCCCACATCCACCGGCACGCACCGCACCGGCGCGCCACCGCAGACGCTCTGCGCGATTCCCGCATTGCCCGGCGCGCAGACCACCTCGGTCACGCGCGGCGACTTCGCCAGCGACCACACAATCGCATGTTCGCGCCCGCCACCGCCGATGACGAGGACCTTCATTGGGGAACGCTCAACCGCGTGTGCCAGACGATCAGCCCGGCATAGCTGATGGCGAGGAAGAAAAACAGAAGTGTCAGCAGGGTGTGGCCCACGACAAATGCCGGCCCTTTAGGCCAGTCCGCGTGGGAGAAATAGAATGCATCCACGAGAATCCGGGTTGTCCAGTAAACCGCGATAAAGCAGGCAAGGCCCAGGGCTGCGCGGTCGCCCCGCAGGAGCTCGGCATGCAGCAGCAAGGTGAGCGTGCCCAAAGCGACGATGGTCAACACGGTGAACCCACTCTGCACCCAGAGCATCTTGCGGTTGAAGGGCATCAGGCTCTGCAAATCCTGTTTCCAGCCAAGTCGATAGGGTACTTGAAAGCTGGCGAACAGAAGCACAAAGTGAGCGCCGCCTGCCGCCCACAGATCGATGTCAAAGAACCGGTGCGCGTCAATTTCCAAGAGCTGTCTTAAGGGGGAGTGGATCATATCGCGTGAATGGCCCGCATGAATGGAAGTATGACACGCAGCACAAAATATGGGTGAAAGAGCCAGAAGGCCGGCGCCGCCAGAAAGACCATCGTAAAGCACCAGCCGCACACTCCCCGTCCCAGGCCAAGATGCCTGCCGAACCTCGACCGCTCGATAGCCACTCCCGCGCCTTGAATGAGGAAGTAGCCGGTGGGAAGGCCATATCCCGCGCGGGCGGGCAGCGAGATCACCAGATCGTGGATAAGTCCCGATGCTACGAACACCAGGAAACTGGCGGCGCCGGCGCCGAGGGGTCGATGCAGCGGACGAAATATCAACCGATGGGCGAGCTGGCGAAAACCGAGGTTCCAGCGCTGGCCCCAGAACTCTGCGAGAGATGTGGAGCGAAGAGGCGCGACCATGATGGGTCTCGCATCGATGCCAAGGCGTTGCCATAGAAGAGCCGCGATCTTGAAGGCGCCGAAGTGAAGCAGCAGAATGAGACCCAACATCCCCACCCATCCGCGCACCAGGGGGTAGCCTTGCGGGACGGACCGCGCCCCGACCCAAAGGAGTACCGCACCGAGCATCGTTTCGAAAACTGCCAGGAGCCAAGCTGCAGGCGTCGGCGGCTTCACGCTGCGACTCGCGTCCAGAAAGGCTTCTGCATCCATTCCCGGCCAAGCGAGGAGATAGGCCGCAGACCGCCATAGCGAAGGCGCAATGCGTGATCGCGCATTCCACCAGGTCAGCCACTTCAGGCTGAAAAAGATGGCGGACGCCAGAACCCACATAAAGGCCCAGGCCGGCAGCAGGTTGCGGCAGGCTACCGCGCCCACGGGCAACACGACGAGCGGAAGCCACCCAGCCCAGGAGTGAAGCAAGACCTCAGCCGATTCGATCTGGTTGGTTTCGTAGCGTGGCAAGCGGGTCGCTCCTCGGGAGATGCCCGGTCTCATGGACGGCCGATGCGGGGCTGGGCGATGACGAGTCCGCGCGGGGTGGGCAGTAAGACGACCGAGATCAGCCCTTCGGCCTCCAACTTCAACGCGGCCTCGCGCACCACCTTCAGGTGCGAGCTGGCGTCGTGCATAAGGATCACCCCATTCGGATTGATCTGCGGCAGAAACCGCTTCACCTCGGCCTCGCGCACCGGCATGTCGGAGTCGGAAAAAAACAGGTCGATCGTCCCCTCCACCGTCATCTCAAGAGAAGACTCATTCCGCAGCTCAATGAATCGCCTCAGCGGCGAGGCCTGGACGCGCGCCTTCGCCCTCGCAAAGACCACCGGGTCGAACTCGCAGCTGATAACCTTGCCGAAGCTATCGCCGAGCTTGCCATTTCTCTCCAGTCCGCGCGCGATCCACTCCGTCGAGACGCCCAGGAACGATCCCGTCTCCACCACCAGCCGCGGCTTGATCGTCGTCACCAGCGTGGCCAGGAACTCCAGCACCTCCGCCTCCGCCGTCATCGAGTCGATCATGCTCCAGCGTTCGGGGTGCGGGCACTCGGGCGTCGCGCGGTGGTACTCCGGCTGCAGCGCTCCGGCGGCGCGATCGTGCTGGAGCATGATCTTGTGCTCCTGCTTCAGCTTGCCCTTGAAAAAACCCATGCAGACTACTGTAGAGCAATCGCCCGCCGCCCAGGGCAGGCGTAAACTGGAGCCGCCGAGGTGCGCGCTGTGCTCGAAGAGCTGGCCAGGCCGATCGCCCTGCTGCTGTGCATGATCTCGCTGTGCGCCGTCTTCTACACGGCGTTTCTTGTCCCCTGGGGCGATCTGGAGCAGCGCGGCCTCGACTCGCTGGTGCTGCTGACCTTCGCCGCTGGCATCAGTCTGAGCAGCGGAATGATCTTTCGCGAATCGGCGCAAAATGGCGCGGCACGCCTGCTGCGCACGCTTCCGGTGCAGCTCTTCTGCTGGGCGCTGGGCGTGATGCTGGCCCTCTTCGCGGCGTCGTGGTACCTGGAGACCTACTGCATCTTCTACAAGGATGTGCGCCGGTTCTGAGTCGGCCGCGCGGCAAGCCGCATCCTAACCTAGATGACCGGCACAAGCAGACTGGCAGCGCCGAAGGTTGGAACTGGGTGGACAACTGCGCAGATTCCCAGTCAGGCGGGCCGCCGCGCGCTGGTCACGGGCGCGAACAGCGGCATCGGCTACCATACCGCGCTGGAGCTGGCCCGCGCGGGAGCGCATGTGCTGCTGGCCTGCCGCGACCGAGCAAAGGGCTTGGCGGCGCTGGCGCGCTTGCGCGCAGAGACCGTCGACGCCAGCGCTGAGCTCGTGCTCCTCGACCTGGCCTCGCTCGCTTCGGTGAGGCAGGTCGCTGCTGCGGAGGCTGCGCGCGGGCTGCCGCTCGACCTGCTCATCAACAACGCCGGCGTCATGGCTCCGAAGCGGCGTCAGCAGACCGCGGACGGGTTTGAGCTGCAGTTCGGCACCAACGTGCTCGGCCACTTCGCGCTTACCGCGCTGCTTCTGCCCGCGCTCGAACTCGCCGCCGTGGGCAGCCCGCGCAGGCCGCGCGTCGTCACCGTCGCCTCGATCGCGCACAAGGGCGGCCATCTTGACTTCGACGATCTGCAATCCGCAGGCCACTATAGCCCGATGCGTGCGTATCGCCAGTCGAAGCTCGCCAATCTGATGTTGGCGTTCGAAATCGACCGCCGTCTGCGCGCAGCAGGCCCGCCCGACTCGGACGTGATGAGCGTGGCGGCGCATCCCGGCGTGGCCAGCACAAACATATTCCGTGTGGGCCCGTTTAATCCGGTCGAGCGCTGGATGCGGCGCTGGGTAGGTGCGCTCATCGGGGTGGTTCTGAACTCCGGGCCGGACGGCGCGCTGCCGACACTCTTCGCCGCGACCGCGCCCGAAGCGGTAGACGGCGGTTACTACGGGCCGCAGGGCTTCGCGGAGATGCGTGGCGGCGATGTCGGGCCGGCGAAGGTGGCCCTGCAGGCGCTCGACCAGGCAGCCGCGGCGCGCCTGTGGAGCGAGTGCGAGCGACTCACCGGCATCTCGCTTCTCTAGCTCCGGACGAGTCACTCCGTCACAGACAACAAATCGACCAAAGGTACTCAAAGGGCGCGCACGTCCGTACCGTCCGGATGTTGTGACCGTGCGCCCCCACCAAGATCCAGCGCCGATAGGGGATTCATTGACCTCAGGGGGTCCCCCGCGTGCTCCTCAGCTTCATTCGCAACCTGCTGCACCTGTCTCTGAGGTTCCTGTTGGTCTGGGCGCTCGCAGCCGGCGTGCTCGCCGCGTGCGCCTGCGATGCGGAGGGCCCCGGGTCGTCCCCCGACTCTACCTCGAGCGCGGCAGGCGCCGCCCTCTTGGCTGCCCCTCGCGATGTAGCCAGCAAATCGTTCAGCGCGGCGGGCGTGGCGAAGCCTGGCGCCCGACCCATGGTAACGACAACCGTGCATGTGACCGCCGCGGCCGCCAATGCGACCGACAGCAACGAAGGCTATGAGCGCCGTATCACCGCGCGCGAGGTGGAGCAGAGCGCCGGCACCTTCGGCGATCCCATGCGCTTCATGCAGATGCTTCCCGGCGTGGTCTCGGACAACGACCAGCGCAACGACTTCATCGTGCGCGGCGGCAATCCGTCGGAGACGCTGTTCGTCATTGACAACATCGAGATGCCCTCGATCAATCAGCTCGCGCTCTCCGACACCACTGGCGGCTTCGTCTCCATGATCGACAACGCGGCCGTGACGCACATGACGCTGCACACCGACGCCTATGACAGCAAGTTCGACCAGCGGCTCTCCGCGGTGATGGAGATGTCCACGCGGCCCGAGGGCCCCGTCGGCTACCACATGCGCTCGGAGTTTGGCGTCGGCGGCACCGGCGCCTCGATGGAGCGGCCGTTGGGTTCCGGCTCTCTCTTCGTCTCGCTGCGGCGCAGCATCCTCAACCTGTTTACCGACGACATCGGCATGAACGGCGTGCCCATCTACACCAACGGGCTGCTGCGCGCGGATGGCCGCATCGACGAGAAGAACAGTTGGTGGGGGCTCTCGCTCAGCGGTGTCGATTCCATGGACATCCATCCCAGCGCCACCGACTCCTGGGAGACCGACCCCTACAACATCAACTACGGCGGCTGGCGCAACACCACCGGCATCAACTGGCAGCACATCTTCTCCGCGCGCGCCTTCGGAGTGATGAGCCTCAGCAACTCCGAGCAGGCGCAATCCATCCACGAGACGGCGCAGCTCCTCAGCAACATCCCCATCTACGACGAAGACTCGCGCGACGGCATCACCACGCTGAAGTACGACGGCACCCTGCAGCCAAGCTCACGCCTCACCTGGACCGCCGGCGCGCAAGGCAGTCTCGACCGCATGAACTACAACGTGCAGCAGCCGGTGCCGCTGCCCAATCCCTACAGCTCCGACCCCACGCCGCAGGTCGCCATGTCGATCGAGCGCGCCTTCACTCCTGCGTCATTCGCCACCTACGCGCAGGTCGCCGTCGAGCTGCCGCATGACATAAAGATCGTCGTCGGCGAACGCGTCGCGCAGTGGGCGATCGTCGGCCGCGCAGTGGCAACGCCCAAGGTCGTCTTCTTCGCACCCGTTCTCGGCGCGCGCCGCGGCATGATGCTGCACCTCGGCTACGCGGAGTATGCGCAGCTTCCGCCTTCGCTCTACCTCGTCTCCTTCGCGAACCAGCACACGCTCGCGCCCATCCATTCGCGGCACCTCACCGCCGGCTTGAGCGTCGTCGACAAGCCTCGCGTGCGGCTCACGCTCAACGCCTACCAGAAGCTCTACAGCGGCTATCCGGTCGCAGTGAGCTTCCCCCAGCTCACCATGGCGAACATCGCCGACACCTTTGGCCAGGAGTTCCTGATGTTTCCCATGACCAGCCAGGGACGAGGCGTGGCCCGCGGCATCGAGATGGCGCTGGACTGGAAGCCGACGCATCGGCTCGCGCTCTCCAGCGCAACCACCTACATGCGCAGTTGGTACTCCGGCCTGGATGGCGTGCTGCGCAAGGGCAACTTCGACCTTCCCGTGGTCGCCAACTTCGCAGGCAACGCGCTGCTGGGGCGTGGCTGGACGGGCTCATTCCGCTACAGCGGATCGACCGGCAAGCCCTATACGCCGGACAACCTGACGCTGAGCGAGGCGCAGGACCGCGACGTCTACGACCTCACCCAGATCAACTCGCTGCGCGCACCCATGTACAGCCGGCTCGATTTCCGCGTGGAGTGGACGCGCCCGCTGCGGCGCGGCTCAATGTCAGTCCACATCGGCCTCGACAACGCGCTGGCCACCAGCAACTTCTACTCCAACGAATGGATGCCGCGCTGCCTCGGCCCCGGCTGCGGCACGCTGGAACAGAAGCAAATGCCGCGGTTCCCCGACGGCGGCGTCCGTTACTCCTACTAATTCCTTTGCTTTCGTCACCTTTCGCAAGCGCGTGAATTTTTGCACAAATCCCCCTCGCGCAGGCGAGACATTTGCCGCGCCGTAGGACTACAATTCCGCCCTCAGACGATTGGGCGGCGGGCCGGCGGCCTGCCGCTCATCTCACTTTGCAAGGAGAATCCCCCATGGCCACCACAGTGCCCCCAGTTACGAGCCAAGCCGCAACTCAGGTCCGCCCCGGAGCTTACGGCACTCCCGTCTCGCTGCGCAAACGCTACGACAACTACATCGGCGGCAAATGGACGCCGCCCGCCAACGGCCAATACTTCGACAACGTCACCCCTGTCACCGGCCAGGTCATCTGCCAGATCGCCCGCTCGACCGCTGCCGATGTGGACCGCGCGCTCGACGCTGCCCACGCCGCCAAGGCCATGTGGGGCAAGACCTCGCAGACCGAGCGCGGACGCCTGCTGGAGCGCATCGCCCAGCGCATCGAGGACAACCTGGAGATGCTCGCCACCATCGAGACCTGGGACAACGGCAAGCCCATCCGCGAGACCCGCGCCGCCGACCTCCCGCTCGCCGTCGACCACTTCCGCTACTTCGGCGCCGTCATCCGCGCGCAGGAGGGCTCCATCGCCGAGATCGACGCGACCACCATCGCCTATCACTACCACGAGCCGCTGGGCGTCGTCGGCCTCATCATCCCGTGGAACTTCCCGATTCTGATGGCCGCGTGGAAGCTCGCGCCCGCCCTCGCCGCCGGCAACTGCGTCATCCTCAAGCCCGCCGAGCAGACCCCCATGTCCATCCTCTGCCTGATGGAGCTGATCGAAGACATCCTGCCCCCCGGCGTGCTGAACATCGTCAGCGGCTTCGGCCTCGAAGCCGGCAAGCCGCTCGCCTCCAGCCCCCGCATCCAGAAGATCGCCTTCACCGGCGAGACCACCACCGGCCGCCTCATCATGCAATACGCCTCGCAGAACATCATCCCCGTCACGCTCGAGCTGGGCGGCAAATCGCCCAACCTCTTCTTTGCCGACGTGACGCGCGAGGATGACGCCTTCTTCGACAAGGCGCTCGAAGGCTTCACCATGTTCGCGCTCAACCAGGGCGAGGTCTGCACCTGTCCGTCGCGCGCGCTGATCCAGGAGTCGATCTACGACCGCTTCATGGAGCGGGCCCTCAAGCGGGTGAAGGCGGTGAAGCAGGGCAACCCGCTCGACCCCTCCACCATGATCGGCGCGCAGGCCTCCAGCGAGCAGATGGAGAAGATCCTCTCCTACCTCGACATCGGCAAGCAGGAGGGCGCGGAGGTGCTGATCGGCGGCAAGCAGGCCAAGCTTGATGGCGACCTCAAGGACGGCTTCTACATCGAGCCCACCGTCTTCAAGGGCAACAACAAGATGCGCATCTTCCAGGAGGAGATCTTCGGCCCCGTCGTCTCTGTGACGACCTTCAAAGATGACGACGAGGCGATGTCCCTCGCCAACGACACCCTCTACGGCCTCGGCGCCGGCATCTGGACGCGCGACATGAATCGCGCGTACAAGTTCGGCCGCGGCATCCAGGCCGGCCGCGTCTGGACCAACTGCTATCACCTGTATCCCGCGCACGCGGCGTTTGGCGGATACAAGCAGTCCGGCGTCGGGCGCGAGACCCACAAGGTCATGCTCGACCACTATCAGCAGACCAAGAACGTGCTTGTCAGCTACAGTCCGAACGCCATGGGGTTCTTTTGAGGGACGGCGTTCCGGGAACGGCTATAGCTGATGCCACCGCTGCGGCAGCGTCTACGCCCGACTCCGTTGAGGCGGCGGCGCTCCCGCAGCAGGTGCTGACCACCCCGGCGGCAGACGCGCTCATAGCGCGCCTGCGCGCCAAACACGGCCCGCTCATGTTCCACCAGTCCGGCGGCTGCTGCGACGGCAGCTCCCCCATGTGCTACCCGCTGGGCGATCTCCTCACCGGCGACAGCGATGTCCTGCTCGCCACCGTCCAGGACGTACCCTTCTACATATCCCGCAGCCAGTTCGAGTACTGGAAGCATACGCAGTTGATTCTGGATGTAGTTTCCGGTCGCGGCGGCATGTTTTCGCTCGACGGCCCCGAAGGCTTCCGCTTCCTCATCCGCTCCCGCGTCTTCACGGGTGCGGAGATTGCCGCGCTCCGCACCGCAGGGCGGATTTAGATTGCAATGAAGCCACAGACTCCCTGTAGGAGGCATTCGATGAAGCGTCGCTCATTTCTCAGGAGCGCAGCCGCCGCGCTTCCGGCCGCCAGCTTTAGCGCGCTCTCCCTCGCTCAATCCATCGCCGCGCAGCGGCACGACGCCCCTCACTTCGTCAGTTCAGGCCAGGACCGCCAGGGCGAGGCCCACTCGCTTGGCTTCAGCACCATCCTCTTCAAGGTGCTGCCGCGCGAGACCTCCGGCAACCTCTTCGTCATCGAGCATAAGGACCTCGGCCACGGCGGTCCACCGGTGCACCTTCACCTCCACCAGGAGGAGTGGTTCTACGTGATGGAGGGAGAGGTGCTGTTCCAGGTGGGAGACACGCGGCATACGCTTCGCGCTGGCGAGTCGCTGCTTGGGCCGCGCGGGGTTCCGCATGGCTTCGCCGGCGTGGGCGAGAATCTCGCGCACATGATCATCGCGTTCTCTCCCGCGGGCAAAATGGAGGCCTTCTTCCGCGAAGCCGCGGTGCCCAACGGCCCCAAGATGGACGCCGCCCTCTTCGCCCGCTTCGACATGCAGTACGTCGGGCCGCCGCTGGTAGTCAGCTAGCGCGGTTACGCTTTAGCCGCAAGCTGCCTTAGCACGTATTGCAGGATGCCCCCATGCTGGTAGTACAGAATCTCCTGCGGCGTATCGATCCGGATCTGCGCCGAGAACTCGACCGTCTTGCCGTTGTAGGTTTCGGCAATCACATCGACGGTCCGCCCATCCGCGAACTTCGAGTCCAGCATCGCCTTCAGTTGCCCCGGTTCATCGCCGATCGCGTAGATCTCTTCGCCCGAGAGGCCGAGCGATTCGGCGTTCTGTCCCGGCATGAACTGCAAGGGCAGGATGCCCATCCCGACCAGGTTGGAGCGATGGATGCGCTCGTAGCTCTCCGCGATGACGAAGCGAATCCCCAACAGCCGCGGCCCCTTCGCCGCCCAGTCGCGCGAACTGCCTGAGCCGTACTCCTTGCCGGCTAGGATGCAGAGCGGGACGCCGCGCTGCGCATAGGCGACGCTGGCGTCGTAGATCGACATCTCAATCCCTTCCGGCAGCAGCCGGGTCACGCCGCCCTCGGTGCCCGGAGCCAGCCGGTTCTTCAGCCGCACATTGGCAAACGTCCCGCGCACCATCACCTCATGGTTGCCGCGCCGCGAGCCGTAGCTGTTGAAGTCCGCCGGGGCGACGCCATGGTCCATCAGGTACTTGCCGGCAGGGCCGTTTTTCTTGATGGAGCCCGCCGGCGAGATGTGGTCCGTCGTCACCGAATCGCCCAGCACAGCCAGGCACCGCGCCGCGCGGATGTCCTCGACCGACGCGGGCGTGACGGCCATGCCATCGAAGTACGGGGCTTTTCGAATATAGGTGGAGTCCGGCTCCCAGCCGTAGGTGTCACCCTCGGGAAACTTCAGGTGCTGCCAGTTCTGGTCGCCGTCCGTGATGGTCGCGTACTCCTTGCGGAACATCTCCGACCCAATGCACGCCGCCACTGTCTCGGCAACCTCCTTCTGGCTCGGCCAGATGTCGCGCAGATACACCGGCTGGCCGGTCTTGTCCTTGCCCAGCGGGTCGGTCTCAAAGTTGTGCCCGATGTGGCCGGCCAGCGCATAGGCCACCACCAGCGGCGGCGACATCAGATAATTCGCCCGCACCTCCGGCGAGATGCGCCCCTCGAAGTTGCGGTTCCCCGACAGCACAGACACCGCAACCAGCCCATGGTCCTCAATCGTCTTCGACACATCCGTCGGTAGCGGGCCCGAATTGCCGATGCATGTGGTGCAGCCGTAGCCGACGGTCTGGAAGCGCAGCGCGTCCAGATACTTCGTCAGCCCCGCCTTGTTGTAGTAGTCCGTCACGACGCGGGAGCCGGGGGCGAGCGAGGTCTTGACCCACGGCGGCGTGCTCAGCCCGTTCTCCACTGCCTTCTTCGCTAGCAGCCCCGCGGCCACCATCACGTACGGATTTGACGTATTCGTGCACGACGTAATCGCCGCAATCACAATCGAACCATGGTCGAGGTACGGATCGGGATCGAGCCCGAAGCGCGCCTCGACGCTCGTCGGAGCAGCCGTGGGCGGCTCATCCAGCACTGCTACCGCGCTCTCCGCAACCGCGGTTGCTGCGCCCGTTGAACTCGCCAGATTCCCATTCGCCGAGGCATGCCCGCCCTCGCCCTCCCAGCGCAGCATCTGCCGCACGGCGGTCTTGTTCCCGTTCGGCCCCAGCAGCGAAGGCAACTGCTGCTGAAAGCTCGCGGCCGCCTGCGAGAGCAGGACGCGGTCCTGCGGCCGCCGCGGCCCTGCGACGCTCGGCTCGACCGTCGCGAGATCGAGCGACAAAGTAGACGAGTACTCCGCCTCCGGCGCGCCGACCGTGTGGAAGAGGCCCTGCTCGCGGAAGTAAGCTTCGACGAGCGCGATGTGGGCTTCGGTGCGGCCGGTCAGGCGCAGATACTTCAGCGTCTCCGCATCCACCGGGAAGATCCCGCACGTCGCCCCATACTCCGGCGCCATATTCGCGATGGTGGCGCGGTCCGCGAGCGGCAGCTCCGCGATGCCGGGGCCGTAGAACTCCACAAACTTGCCAACCACGCCATGCTTGCGCAGCGCTTCGGTCACCGTCAGCACCAGGTCGGTCGCCGTGGTGCCCTCCTTCAGCTTGCCTGTCAGCCGGAAGCCCACCACCTGCGGCACTAGCATGGATACCGGCTGCCCCAGCATCGCCGCCTCGGCCTCAATGCCGCCGACGCCCCAGCCCAGCACGCCCAGCCCAT
Source organism: Acidobacteriaceae bacterium (assembly GCA_050014235.1). GTDB lineage: Bacteria > Acidobacteriota > Terriglobia > Terriglobales > Acidobacteriaceae > Edaphobacter. Next base: position 94,120 of record JBEKDS010000024.1, on the reverse strand, counting down.
TCACCATCGTGGTGTGCGAGTCCGTACCCACCAGCGTGTCCGGATATGCCATCACCTGCGTCTTCTCCAGCGACGCCTTGTGCCCGTTCGTCGCAATCGCATCCAGCGAAGCCACGGGCTTGGTCGTAAACACCACCCGCGCCAGATACTCCAGATTCACCTGGTGGCAGATGCCCATTCCGGGAGGCACCACGGAAAAATTATGGAACGCGGTCTGCCCCCACTTCAGAAACGCATACCGCTCGCGGTTGCGGCTGAACTCCAGCGCCGCATTCAGGTCGTAAGAGTTGACCGTGCCGAACTCATCCACCTGCACCGAGTGGTCGATCACCAGCTCAGCCGGCTGCAGCGGGTTGATCTTTTCCGGATTGCCGCCCAGCGCACGCATCGCATCGCGCATGGCCGCAAGGTCGACGATCGCGGGCACGCCGGTGAAGTCCTGCATCAGGACGCGCGCCGGCATAAAGGCGATCTCGCGCGAGGGCTCGGCCTTGGCATCCCAACTCGCGAGGAATCGTATGTCGTCTGCCGTTACCGTGCGCCCGTCCTCACAGCGCAGCAGGTTTTCGAGCAGGATGCGCAGCGAGTAGGGCAGACGGGTCAGGTTGACCTTGGCGCTGCCCTCGGCGAGCGCTTTGAGGCGGAAGTAGCTGACCGTGGAGGGGCCGGAGGTGAGGGTGGCGGCGCTGTGGAAGGAGTCGGGGTGGGGGGGCGTCATCGAAGGTCTCCTTAAGTTCTCGGGGCGCGCTGGGCGCGAAGTGAGGGCCGCGGGCGCGTCCGGAGAGGGTCCTGAGGCGCAAAGCGGCGGAGAGAAAAGCCTATCAAAGATTGGGGTGTGGGGTTTCGGGGCCCGGGATTCAGTGGCGAATCGCAGCACTCAACGCTGACCCGATCAAAGCTCAGCCGCGGCCGCATCCAGCCTGCTGCGGGCTGGATCAAGGCGACCCCGGTCGCGGCGGCCGTGACGGAAGCGCTTCGTCCTGGGCAGAATCAACTCCATCGCCCCAATTTTACGCCAACCCAGCAGGGCAAGAAAAGAGAGAACTGCTCCGCCTAACTCTCCGATGGCCGGCCGCGACCCGGACGCAGGTCGATGAGGCGAAGAACTTGCCTCATCTGTGCGATGATTCCTACGCTCGAAAATACTCGGCGGCTATGGCCGCGAAAACTGAGGGGATTCATGCGAATTTCGAAGGGTTGTGGTTTGGTTCCGGCGATCTTGTTCGCCTTGTTTGCAGTTGGTGCGGCAGTCGCGCAGATGTCCAGCGCAAAGCCGGCCGGCGGCGCGCCGGCAAGCGATAAGGGCTCATTGCGGATTTACTTCGTCGATGTCGAGGGCGGCCAGTCGACGCTCTTCGTCGCGCCGTCCGGCGAATCCATGCTGGTTGACACCGGCTCGCCGGACAGGAACACGACGGCGCCGCGCGACGCCTCGCGCATCGCCGCTGTCTGCAAACTGGCTGGCGTTACCAAGATCGACAACCTCGTCATCACCCACTACCACTCCGACCACGTCGGCGGCCTGCCGCAGCTGGTCGCCCTCGTCCCCGTCGGCCGCTTTATCGACCACGGCCTTAACACCGAGGGCGCGGAAGTCCAGGGCGGCTCCTCCACCATCGCCGGTTACAACGCCTACCAGAAGGTGCTGGCGGACACCAAGGCCGACCACCTGACCGTGAAGCCGGGCGACGTGCTGCCGATCAAGGCATTCAAGGTCGAGATCGTCAGCGGCAACGGTGATGTGATCGCGAAGCCGCTGCCGGCGGGCGGCCAGCCCAATCCTGCCTGCGCGACCTCGCCCAAGAAGGACCCCGAGGGCGATGAGAACGAACGGTCGCTGGGGATGGTGATTACGTTCGGCAAGACGCGCATCCTCGACCTCGGCGACCTGACGTGGGCGAAGGAGCCGGGGCTGGTGTGCCCGGTCAACAAGCTGGGCAAGTTTGACGTCTATGTCGCGTCGCACCACGGCCTCGACCGCAGCGGCAGTCCGGCGCTGGTGGATGCGGTTGCGCCGCGCATCGCGGTGATCGACAACAGCGGACGCAAGGGCGCTGCCGCCACAACGGTTGATACCATCAGGGGCTCCGGCCGGCTGGAGGGCCTTTGGCAGTTGCACACGGCCGAGGGCAACGACGCGGCGCACAATACCGCCGAGTCGCAGATTGCCAATCTGCCCGGCCCGGACGCGGGCAACTATCTGGAACTCTCGGTCCATCCCAGCGGGGGCATCTCCGTCACCAACCCACGCACGGGAGGGACGGTCGACTATCCCGCGAAGTAAGGGTCCTCTCGAGGCTTTATCTGGGTCCGTTCGGCGTGCTGCGGGGTGAGAAACATGCATCTCACTCAACAGCACGGGGAACGGAGAAGGACAATGATCGATTGGGCTCGGGTAACGGTTGGTGGTGCGGCGCGGCGAAATGGCCTGCGTGGACTGATTGCAGCGGGTATGGCTGTCGCGCTCGCAGCCGGGATTGTGGGCTGCCACAGTACCGCGCAGTCGGCGGCCGCGAACAGCGCAGTTGACCAAAACGCAGGCGACCCGGCGGACGCCAATATGGCCCCGGCAAGCGGCGGCGCGGCTTATCCGCCAGCGCAGGTAATGGGCCAAAGCGCGCAGAACGTGAGTCAGCAGCAGGCCGAGGACTACGGGCCGCAGCAGCAGGAGCCCGCGCCCATCGTGCGCCAGTCGCCTGACGGAGGCTCGGGCTACGACAACAGCCAGCCCGCATATCAGCAGGCGGGCCAGCAGGCAGACGACCAGGCGGCGGACGCCTACCTGAGCGACCTGACCCAGGAACAGGCCAGCGACCCGCCCCCGCCGCTGCCCGACTACGACCAGCCCCCCGCTCCCGATCCCGACTACCTCTGGACCCCCGGCTACTGGGCCTACGCTCCGGTGGGCTACTACTGGGTGCCCGGCTGCTGGGTCGCCGCGCCTTACGTGGGCGCGCTGTGGACCCCCGGCTGGTGGGGCTTCGTCGGCGGCCACTATCGCTTCCACCACGGCTACTGGGGGCCGCACATCGGCTTCTACGGCGGCGTGGACTACGGCTACGGCTACGTTGGCCATGGGTACTACGGCGGCTATTGGAATGGCGGCCACTTCTTCTACAACACGGCGGTCACGCGCGTGAACGTCAACGTGGTCCGCAATGTCTACGTCCACAACGTCGTCATCAACAACGTCGTGGTGAACAACCGCGTCGTGAACCGCGTGAGCTACAACGGCGGGCGTGGAGGGGTAACGGCGCAGCCGTTGCCGGCGGAGGTCGCGGTGCTGCACGAGCAGCGGATTCCGCCCATGGCGTCGCAGGTGCAGGTGCGGCAGCAGGCGGCGCAGAACAAGGCCCAGTTCTTCAGCGTCAACCAGGGGCGGCCCGCCGTGGCGGTTGCCGCGCGTCCTGTCGTCGCGGACCGCACCTTGCCGGCCCCGCTGCCCAGAGCGGCGGCACCGGCGGCCCTGCTGGCTCCCCGTGGTGCCGAGGTCAGGCCCGGCCAGCTGCAAGGCACCGCTCCGGCGGCCCGTCCTCAACCCGCAGCACAGACCCGCCCACAGCCCCTACCTGAGACGCGGAACGCGCCTTCGGCCGCTCACCCGGCCCCCCAGGCCAGGCCCGTCCAGCCGCAGCCCGAGGCGCGTGCATTCCAGCCGCAGCCGGAGGCGAGGCCCGTCCAACCCCAGCCGGAGGCACGGCCAGTGCAGCCAGCGCCGCAGCAACGGTCATTCCAGCCGCAACCGGGCGCCGAAGGGGCGCGCCCCGCTCCACAGCCCAGGCCACAGGCAGAGGCCCGGCCCGCGCCGCAGCCTAGACCTCAGCCCCAGCCCCAGCCAAGGCCGCAACCCGCGCCCGCGCCGCATCCCCAGGCTGCGCCGCACCCGCAGCCAGCCGCCCGGCCTGCGCCACCGCCTCATCCAGCGCCGCCACCCAAGCCGGAGCCGCCGCACAACGACGACAAGCCCCGTCGCTGATCACTTTAGCCGCGATGGCATCGGTCAGTTTGCTCCGCCGAACCGACCCATCGCGAGCTGCCCCAGCAGGATTGCGTTCAGCGCGAGGATGACGGTCACAGCGACCCAGCCCGCGATGCGCGTGTGCCGCGCGCTGGCGAAGCTCTCCATCACATCCGCGCGGTTGGTCAGCAGCAGCAGCGGAATCAGCGCAAACGGCAGCGCGAAGCTCAGCACCACCTGCGAGAGCACAAGGATCCTCAGCGGGTCGAGCCCCGTCGCGATAATCGCGACCGCCGGCACAATCGTAATCAGCCGCCGCAGAAAGATCGGAAACTTGATGTCGAGAAACCCCTCGATAATCACCTGTCCCGCCATCACGCCCACCGTCGAAGACGACAGCCCCGAGCACAGCAACGCCACCGCGAAGACCAGCGCCGCGGAGCGCCCAAACAGTGGCCCCAGCGTGTGGTACGCCTCCTGAATTGTGGGCTGCAGGTTGGCCGTATGCACGAACGCCACTGCCGCCATCAGGATCATCGCCGAGTTGATGAGCCACGCGCCGTTCATCGCCACAAACACATCGATCAGCTCGTACTGCAGAAACCGGCTCAGGATGTCGCGGCGCCGGACCACCGTCGGCCGGTTCTGCGCGCGCAGCGCATCCAGCGTCTCAGCCGCCGGCAGCGACGAGCCGGTCAGCTCCCTCAGCCGCGGCTGCACCAGCGCAGAGTGCAGATAGATCACATGCGGCATCACCGTCGCGCCCAGCATCCCCACCGCGGCGTAGATGCTGTCATGGAAGTTCTGTGCCGAGGAGCGGTCGAGCGTCGGTAGAAGCGTGCTGATGGTTGCGAGCTTCCAGTCCGGGTGGACCAGGAACACCTCGAACCCATAGCACAGCCCAATGACGCCGACGAAGCCCATAATCCCGCCTTCGAGCCAGCGATACCCCGCTAGGTCCAGCGCCAGGATCGCGAAGACCAGCACAGTGGACACCAGGGCCGCAACCAGCAGCGACTCCTTGGGGCTGAATCCGTGCGCGTAGAGCAGCGGCCCAAACAGCAAATCGAGCCCGATCGCCGCGCCCAGGAACTCCGCGAGGTCGGTGGCGATGGCCGCAACCTCCGCCGCGACCCACAGCCCCAGCGTCGCCGGCCGCGAAAAATACTTGCGGCAGTTCTGCGGCAACGTCAGCCCGGTGACGATGCCCAGCTTCGCCGAGAGGTACTGGATCAGCATCGCCATGGCATTCGACCACAGCAGCACCCAAAGCAGCCGGTAGCCAAACTGCGTCCCGCCCAGGATGTTCGTGGCAAAATTGCCGGGGTCGATGTACGCGACCGACGCGACAAATGCCGGTCCGAAGTAGGTCCACATCTGGTTCCGCCGGAAGCTCGGCGGGCGCGCTGGAGGTGTCGCGGCGGGGGCCCCAAGGCCAGCGGCCTCCGCTTCTGCGGGAGCAGCGGTTGCCGTTCGGGATGGAGAGAGATCGGCCATTTCGATCAGATACGAATCCAGGGTCCATAGCCTCGACCCTCCAGGCGGCAGCAGCGTCGAGCGTGGGCGCAGTTGACCTAATTATTAGGCCAGCCTAATAATTAGGTATACCTAAATAGAGGAAATGGGTCAAACTAAAATCAGCCAGCCGGAGTCTCCGCTATGCCAGCCCGACGCGCCAATGGAAACACCGAATCCGTGGACAATTACCTCAAGGCGATCCTGACCCTGGGTGGCCCGGAGGAGTCGCGCGTGACCATCAAGTCGCTCGCCGCGCAGCTCTCCGTCGCGCCCGCTTCCGTCACCAACATGCTGCAGAAGCTGGCCGCCGCGCCCACGCCGATGGTGGAGTATGAACGCCATCGCGGGGTCGCGCTCTCCGCCGCCGGCAAGCGCCGCGCTCTCGAGGTCGTCCGCCATCATCGCCTCATCGAGACCTTCCTCTACGAGGTGCTGGACTACCCGATCGAAGAGGTGCACGCTGAGGCCGAGCGCCTCGAGCACTTCATCTCCGAGCGCTTCGAGGAGCGCATCGCGGCCAAGCTCGGCCACCCGAAGATCGACCCGCACGGCCACTCCATCCCCACCAGGGAGGGAGAGATGGCGGCGCGCGAGTCGATGCTGCTGGCCGACGTCGTTGGCGACGGCACCTTCGTGATTGACAGCATCTCCGACCGCGACCCGCACCACCTCAAGCAGATCGAGGCCTGCGGCATCACACCCGGCGCCCGGCTGAAGGTGAGGAGGAGCTCGACGCCGCGGGGCTATTCGGTAAGGGTCGGCCGCTCCTCCAGGGCCTTCGAACTCACGCCTGAGGTCGCGCAGGACGTCCGCATCGTGCCCCTGCGGAAGTGATGCGCCAGGCGTTTCGAACGCCGCGTGGTCCTAGTCCAGCGACTCGCCTGCTCGCTCACACTGACCTGCACTCCGCCATCGGAGCGCGTTCTCGTCTGAGCGCGGACAGCGCAAGAGACGCAACTTGGGACGAAGAAAATGGCGGCCAGCGATCGGATCGCGTGGCCGCCATTCGGTTATGTTGAACATCCCCGGTCCTGAAGCAGCCGGACCGGTTGGTGCCAGTGGGCTAGAAGCGGAACCGGCCGGCAAACTGCCAGTCGCGTGGGGCGACGCTCTGATTCTGCCCGCTCAGCGTGCCTAAGCTGCTGCTGTCCCACTGGGTGCCACCCTGGTTGAAGAAGGTGGAGTTGGTCGCGTTGTCCACGTCTGCCTCGACCTGGAAGGTCAGGTGGAGCGTAGCAGTCTCGCGCACGTTGAAGGTGCGGCGGAGACCAAGGTCGACGTCCCACCATCCCGGCCCATGCAGATCGTACGGAGCGCTGCGGGCCAGGTTACCCAGCTTCCAGGTGATTTGCGGCCCCGTGTTGGAGGCATCGCCGCAGGTGTAGGTCGTATTGGTGGGGCTGGAATCCGGGCACTCAAAGGCGTTGGGGTTAATGTACTGGATCTGCCCGAAGTTCGCGGCGTTGGATCCCGGCCCGCGACCCCATCGTCCGTTGATGCGCACATCCTGCTTGTTGAACCCAGGAACGTAGTCGGGCATGCAGGTGCCCTGCGCGCCATACGAGCCAGGGCTGCATCCGGGTCCCGTGATCTGGATCGGGTATCCATCGCGATACTTGTAGATGCCGTTGAACGTCCAGCCTCCGCCGATGAGGCCCATAATGCGGTTCGACGCGAAGAACGCCTGGCCGCGGCCGATTGGGAACTGATACACCCAGGTCACGTTGAACGCATTGGTCTGGCTCGTGTTCCCGAGACCCCGGTCGATCTGGTTCGCCGTGTAGTACCGGGTGAAGTTGCCGTCCTGCGGACCCACACCATACTGCGTCCTGTGGTTGCCGGTGTCGTCGATCTCCTTGGCCCGCGTGTAATCCAGGAAGCCCGAGAGGTTGTGCCAGGGCCGCTGGATCAGCAGCATCTGCAGCGAGTTGTAGCTGGCGTTGCCCGTGCTGCCCCAGACATCGGTGAGGCCGCCAGCATTGGCGCCGGCGAACTGCGGGTAGGCCGTGAGGGCAGCGCTGGTGGTTGCGTTCGGACCGGTGAACGTGGGATACGGAAGTTGAAAATTGGGAACAAGCAGTTTGATCTGGTTGAAGTTCGATTGAGCCGAGAACGGCAGGACCTCTTTCAACAAGTTATCGTAATCCGGAGAATACTGGTTCTTCGCCGGGCCGCGGCCTGATCCGCCGGGAAGGAAGTGGGTCTGCGAGCCTGCGTAGTTGACGCTGAGCACCGCCTTCTTATTGATCTGCCGCTGGATGCCGAAGTTGTAGTTGACGAACTGCGGACCGCGACCGCCATAGTACGGGTCGGCGAAGTTCACGCCGCCCGGGTTGCAGGTCGTATTGTCCGAGGTCGAGCAGAGAAAGTCGTTCGCGTGATCGGCATTAAAGCTCTGGAAGTTGTAGTTGCCTGTGGATTGCAGCGGATTGACCGTGATGCCGGGGGGGGTCCACGGCGGGATCGCAGAGTAGGGGCTGCAGGTGTCTGCCGCAACGCACGGGATGTTGGTGCCGTTCACCGGCTGCGTGCCCTGGATCGGCGGGTCATAGGTGGCGTTGATCGGCGTGCCCTGAATGCTGGGGTTCAGGAAGAAGCCCGGAGGCGATGTGCTGCTCCCGGCCTGGGCCCAACCGGTGGATTGCGAGAACAAGCCGCTGTTGCCCGTGCCCTGGGTCGCTCCCGAGCCGCCGCCCGAGCCGCCGGCATGGGTCAGCTGGACGCTGAAGCCACCGCTGTAGACTGTCTTCGCGTCGGCGGCATAGGCAAAGCCCAGGCGTGGTTCATAGTTCTTGTTATAGGGGTGGACCGGGGTGGTGCAATGGCAGATATACGGCAAGTAGACCGCAGGCAAAGAAATGTTGCTGTAATAGCCCTGGCCGGGGAAGCCGGCATACTCCAGGACGCCCCGGATCCCGACAATCGGATTGATGACGTTCACATTGAGGTATGAGATGCGGTCCTGCACCTCGTGGTACGGCTGCAGGTAGTCGTAGCGGAGGCCGAGGTTGAGCGTCAGCTTGGGAGTTGCCCGCCAGTTGTCTTGAATGTAGGGCGCAATCGGACGGTAGCGCGCTCCCACGTCCTGAATCGTTTGAGCGCTGACGCTGCCGCTGTTCACGGCCCCCAGCAGGAAGCTGGCGTAGGCGTCGCCGCTTCCACCCACCGTGCTCAGCGAGCTGTAGGAGAGGTTGAGGGTATTGCTGTACCCGCCGTAGTTGCCGCCGTTGGTCTCCAGCCACTGCACCTGGAGGCCGAAGGTAATGTTATGGCGGCCGTGGTTCCAGACCAGCTGGTCGATCGCAGTGTAAGAGTTGGTCGCCTGTGGGCCGGAGTTCGCCGTGGAGGGCCAGTTCTGCGGAGCCACCGGGCCGGCCGACGCCGAGAAGCTCACATTCGGCATGCTGGCGGAAGCATTGCCCACCGGCAGGTTCGTGATCCCCGCCTTGGCGGCGGTAAAGTTGGTGCCCTGGGTCAGAGAGAAGCCCTGGCCCCAGGTGCGGGTGTACCCATACTTCAGCGTGTTCACCATGGTATTCGACGCGACGAAGTTGTAGGTGATGATGCCCGAGGCGGTCTTCAGGTTGATGAATTTGCCATTCGCGTAGGGAATGGGCAGCTGGCTCTGGGTGCTGTAGAAGGGTTCGCTGCCGTATCCGATATTTCCGCCAATCCCGTCGATCGAGAATTTATTGCGCGAGTTGAGCGTGTAGTCCAGACGGACGTCGGTGTCGTAGTCCTGGTTCGCCAGCGGAAGGCCCGCGAGGTAGTTGTTGAAGGTCGCAAGGCTGGTCGGCGGCGGCAGGCTGCCCGGCACCGCGGCGCAACCCACCGGCTGGCAGCCATTCTGCAGATACCACGAGATGGGAGAGATCTCCGACTGCGGAATCACGTTGTACGTGGGGACGCCGTTCACCAGTCCTTGAAACGGAAGACGCGTGGTGCCCACCGAAGAATCGGAGATCTGCGAGCTCAGGGTGCCTAGCGAATCGGTGAAGTTGCCGGTGCGTTCCGCCAGCGTAGGTACCGTCTCCAGTTGCGGTGTGTTGCTCACCTTGGTGTAGTGGTAGCCTTCGTAGCTGCCGAAGAAGAAGAGCTTGTCCTTGAGGATCGGCCCGCCCAGCGAACCTCCGTAGGAGTTCTGGTGCTCGCCCGGCTTCTCGGCAAATCCGCTGGCCTGCGGCACCTTGGCGAAGTAGCCCCAGGTGTCGAACATGGTGTTGCGGGTGAAGTCGAAGATCGTGCCATGGAGCTGGTTTCCGCCGGACTTGATGGTGTAGTTGGTGGAACCGGCGCCGCCGAACGCGGTGGACGCGCCGTTGGTCTGCACCGAGAACTGGTCGACCGCATCGACCGACACCGCGCTTGAGACCGGGTTGCTGCTGCCCTGCTGCGCGATGTTGGGCACGGGCACGCCGTCAATGTAGTTCTCGTTCAGGTTGGTCTGGCCAGTGCCTCCGTAGATTCCCGAGTTCCCGTTATTCGCGCCAGTCCCCGTGTTGTTGGCCGGGTTTTCCTGCACGCCGGGCATCAGGTATTGGAAGGCCGTAGGGTCGCGCGGACCGCCGTTCATCGAGAGCGGCAGCTGCGAGTAAAGCTCATTCTCAATCGTCCCGCCCAGGGTCGAGTCCGTGGTGTTCAGGAAGGGCGGCGCGTCGGTGACCGTGACCGTGGTGTTCTCGCCGCCGGCGCTCATCTTCGGGTCGTAGCGCTGGATCGCGGTGGCGTCGACCGTAACATTCTCCTGCAGCTGCCTCTCAAAGCCCTTGGCCACCGTCTCAACGTTGTAGTTGCCGGGCTGCAGCGGCGTGATCGAATAGTTCCCCGTTCCATTGCTCTGCACGGTCGTCTGAACACCGGTGTCGGTGTTGGTCGCAGTGACCTCCGCCTTGGGGATGACCGCGCCCGACTTATCGGTGACCGTCCCCTGAATTCCACCATTGTTGGCCTGGGCTTGGAGCGAGTGGCTCCCAAACAGCGCTGCGGCGCAGAGCGCTACCAGGCAGACGCAGGCGGTGGAGAGGCACTTTCCGAGAAGACGGCGTGTAAGCCAGAGCGTCGAAGACCCGACTGTCGTGTTGCGATACATAGGTTTGCTCCATCTGATTTTGCGCTGGAAGGCGTTGCGTTGTGATGCCGTTCGTGTCCGGTGAGAGCATCCCGAGAAGCCTTGCGCCGGTAACTAGAAACATAAAATACACATGAGCCGGAACGCGAAAAAAGTATTTGTTTATGGGCGCGATTGTCAATAAGAAAATGTTTTTCCGTGGAAACCGTTTTGAGCCTGTCGGGCCTTTCTTCACGGCGACGCAGGCCGGAACTGGCGCAGGGTATGCCGGGAAGATTTAAGTTTTCAAAGCTCCACGCAACATGCTACTTTGTTTTGGCCGCAATCGATATTGAATCTTCAGTTTCATCGCCGGTTTTGGTGAGGACTGGCCCGCTGGTTTTCCCACTGCCGAAGGCCATTTCGATGCGCGGGAAGCGGAGCGGCAAGCCTGGAGAGCAAAATCGTCAGCGAACCAAACCTCGATGAAACTCGGGCGGACGAAGTGAGCGGTCTTGCCTTTCCCTCGGGCCCAGGGAGCGGAGAAATCCAGAGGCGGGTCCCCTTCGTGCGGATGGTCCAATCCGCGCTGCTGTCAGTCGGCCTCGCCGCGCTCGGGTCCGGTGGACTGGGGGCCGCTCTGGGCCAGGCCGCGCAGGCCCCGCCCAGCTCCGGCAGCGCGCCCGGCTCGAGTGCCGCCAGCCCCGGGGATGCCGCCAAGCAGAGCTCCGCGGCCGCCGGCGGACCCACCCTGCAGGTGTATTCGCGCCTCACCGTCGTCGATGTCACCGTCACCGACAACAAGGGCCAGCCCGTCCATGGGCTGAAGCAGTCCGACTTCGTCATCAAGGAGGACGGCAAAGCCCAGCCGATTGAGGCCTTTGCCGAGGTCAGCCAGGACCTCGCCGCCGCGCAACGCACCCCTCCCGCGTTGCCCCCCAATGTCTACACCAACGCACAGCCCCCTCCCACCACCAGCGCGGTGAATATCCTACTGTTGGACACCCTGAACACGACCTCGTCGGACCAGGTAGCCCTCCGGCAGGAGTCGATCAAGTACCTCAAGAGCATGCCCCGGGGCACACGGGTCGCGGTCCTGGGGCTGGGCACCAGCCTGCGCGTCCTGCAGGGATTCACCTCCGATCCTGCCATCCTCATCGCCGCGGTGGACAGCAAGAAGAACCGCGCGCTGCCCTCTCCCTTCGACGGCACCGATATCGACGACACCCTGAATTCGCAGATCGACAATACGGACGACGATGGCACCGTCGCGGTGCTGACCCAGTTTGAGAATGAGCAGGCCTCCTTCCAAACCGACATGCGCAACCGCATGACCCTGGAAGCGCTCAACCAGATCGCCGCCTACGTGGCCGGCATCAAGGGAAGAAAGAACCTGATCTGGTTCACCAGCGGCATGCCGCTGAACATCTTTCCCACCGGCGGCACCAACGACCTCCAGGGCATGACGGACTACTCCAAGGACCTGCGCAAGACCACCGACCTGCTGACCGCCGCCGAAGTCTCGGTCTATCCCGTGGACGCGCAGGCGCTGTTCAACAACCCCTCCCTCGGCGCCGACCAGCACCTCGGCAGCATCAACAAGAACACCGGGGCAAAGGTGGCCGTCGCGCAAGGCGCCTTCCAGAAGAAGAAGGGCGATGAGCAGTTGTCCATGCTGGCCGTAGCCGAAGCCACCGGAGGGGTCGCCTACTTCAACACCAACGACCTGAAGGAGGCCGTCGCCAAGGCGATTGAGAACGGCGCGAACTATTACACCATCTCCTACGTGCCTCCCGACGCGGCGTTCGACGGCAGGTATCACTCGATCGACATCGCAGTGGACCGCCCTGGAGTCCAGCTCTCCTATCGCAAGGGGTATGACGCGGACGATGTCGCCCACAACCAGATCGCGCCCGGCATTCCCCTCGTCGCCGCCGCGCCCGAGCCCTATGGAAGCAATATGCAGGCCTCCATGGCGCGCGGCGTGCCTCCGTCCAGCCAGGTGCTCTTCGACGTTCGCGTGGCGCCCAGCGCGCAGCCGCCCAAGCCCACCGATCCGCCGCTGCTCGGCGAACTCGATCCCAGGCTGAAGGGAAAGCCTCTGGTGCGCTACGACCTCGAGTACTTCTTCCCTACCCGCCAGATCACATTCACCGACGCCTCGGGCGGCCCGCGTACTGCTTCCCTTCAGTTTGAAGTGGACGCCTACGACGTCTACGGCAAGCTCCTCAGCCGGCTCAGCCAGAAGCGCAACCTGAGTCTGACCGAGGACCAGTACCAGCAATTCATCCGCTCCCGTCCCCAGCAGTTTTTTCAACAGATCGACCTTCCCCACGGCGAGATCTTCCTTCGCGTCGGCATTCTGGACGGCGTATCCGACAAGGTAGGCACGCTTGAGATACCTTTGACCGTGACCGGAAAATCGGCCCTGAAGGCCGTTCCATCTGGAGGAAGCGGCGGCCGCTAGGCCGTCCTTGCCGGAACTCGCACAGGCCCGAAGATTTCTCTTGCAAGTGAATTGAACGAACACGTATTATGCCGCTTATTTTTGGAAACCGTTTCCCACGGGAAACCAGCCGCCGGTTGGGCGCCGTGATCGCCTATGTAGGCGGCCGCAAAACGCAATGACAGCATTTTCAAGGATTAGGTGACCCCGATGCTCTTCCGTAAAAACATCGTCTCGATGCGCACGCTTCTCCAACTTGCCGTTGTCTTGGTATTCTTTGCCGGCGGGGTAGGGGCCGCATTTGCCGCGAACAGCGGGGTGGCGCCGGTGCTGGTTCCCTATTGGGTCAACGGGCTCGCGGGCAATGAGCAGCCGAGCAACTCGCCAACCAACACCTCGCTTCCCTCCGCCGGCTACGGCGGCGACAACGGGCCGGCCATCGCCACCGCGACCAACGCGGCCACCGCCACCCTCAATAGCCCCAATGCCCTCGGCGTCGACGCCGCCGGCAACATCTACTTCGCTGACACCAGCAGCGCCATCATCCGCGAGATCAACGCCCAGACCGGCGTCATCAAGACCATCGCCGGCGTCCCGCCTTCCAACTGCAGCGGCTATGAGAGCACCTCCTGCTCCAAGACCGTCATCGGCTGCTCGGAAGCCGTGCCCGCCCTCAACGATCCCATCGGCGGCAACATTAAAGGCCTGGCGGTCGACGAGAACGACAACGTCTACTTCTCTGACTCCTCACAGTTCACCATCTCCGTCATCTATCACGGCGGCGCGCGCGTGGCGGCCTTCATCCAGTTGGTCGATCCCGCCGGCGTCGCCGCGGTGTTGAAAGCCAACCCAACCGCCACGTCGGGCGTTCTCCCCGGCTACGTGTATCACGTCGCCGGCACCGTCAACCTCACCAGTTGCGTCGGCACCAAGGGCACCACCGCGGCAGTCGACAATGTGATCGCCTATCAATCCGGCGCGCTTGCCAATACCTCCGGCCAGCTCTTCCTCGATAGCGCGGGCAACATCTATATCCAGGACGTCGGCAACAACGTCGTCCGCGTGATCAACACCCAGACCACCCCGCAGACGTTCTTCCAGTATGTGGTGCAGCCGGGATTCATCCGGTCGATCGTCGACTGCAGCGGCGCCTTCACCGTGCTCTGCCCAACCGTCGTCACTCCCACGGCCGGGACCGGCCTAACCTTTGCCGCCAACACCCCCCAGAATCCCTCAAGCGTTGTTGACGGGCCGGCCAACGCGCTCACCTACAACACCCAGACCGGCATGGGCGTGGACGCTTACGGCAACGTCTACCAGGTCGATAATAAGAATGCGACGCCCGGTATCTATCTTGGCGTGTCCATGGCCGGCGGCGCCCCTCTGGCCAAGTATCTGTCCTACATCTGGAAGGGTGTCAACATCGCCTACGGCGACTCCTACGAGGCCGTCAACGACATCTCGCTGAATACGTCCCTGGCCCATTACTACGACAACATCCTCGTCACCTCGCAAGGCGCAGCCGGTGGCGATGCCATCGTCCGGCCGACCGCTGTCACCGCCGATCCGCTGGGAAACATCTGGGCCCTGGATAACCACTTTCCGTCCGTCTATCGGATCGACGTGAATAGCGCCATCCTGCTCGATGTCGACGGGTACGGCGGCGGCAACGCAGTCCCGGACGACATCACCTCCGGAAAGAACCTGGGGAACAGCGGGACCTATAGCTCCTGGGCGGTGCAAAACTCCTGCATCACCAGCCTCTCGGGCCAGCCAAACTTCGTCGGGGGGCCGACGGCCTATGACGGACGACTCGACGGATGCCCGGCCAAGGTCTCGTCGACCAGCGCCAACGGCGAGCTTGTCTCCGACGGGTACGGTAACATCTACAACGCCGATACCAGCTTCAATGAGATCCGCGTCTTCCAGTTGGACAACGTCTTCCCGGCGACCGCGGTCGGCGCCAAGGTCACCCAGCCCATCGACGTCCACTTCGATGCCAGCAATCAGCCCACGGTGTTGGGGGTTGCGACCTCCGCGTTCTCGTTCACGCCTGGGATCTCCGACTTCTCCATCGACACCACGGACCCCAACTTCCAGGCGCTCCTCTGGGTTCACGCTGCCTACGCGATCAATGGGACGCAGAACAGCACCACCGCCAACACCATCGCTCTCTACGCCGGCCTTCCCAGCTGTATTCAGAACGCGGCAGCAGTTGGAGATGCTAGCTGGGACTGCCTGGTCTACGTGACCTTTGACCCGACCGCCCCGGGACTCCGCGAGACCCAGTTAGTTGCTACGACGGCAAACGGCTCGGTCTACTACTTCCCGCTCATCGGTACCGGCACCGGCGGCCAGTTGTCCATCGATGGCGGCCAGCAGGCCACCATCCCCGCGACCGGCCTGGGCACCACCCCGGCAGTCGCCGTGGCGTCGACCGGCAACATCTACATCGCAGACCCGGCAAACAACCGCATCGCGGTCTGCACCCAGGGCTCCGGCTCGCTCTGCAAGACGCAGGCCAACCTTCCCCTGGTCTTCCCCTCGTACGTCCCATCATCCGCAACCACCCTCAGCGGTCCCATGGGCGTGGCCGTGGACGCCGGCGGCAATATCTACATCTCGGATACCGGCAACAACCGCATCCTCGAAGTCAACCCGGTCACCAACGCCGTGACCATTCTGGGCGGCATCGCCTGGGTCTCCTGCACCGCGGTGGCGAACCCGACTGCCTCTCCCGCGATCGTAGGCAAGCCCTGCCCGCTCATCGCCCCAGGCGCCGCAGCCGTCCAGGGATCGTCAACCACCCCAGGGGCGCCGGCCTCCAACGGCCCCATCCCGGTCTACAACCCGCTGCAGCAGTATCTGTTCAAAGGGCCCCAGGGGCTCGCGGTTGATCTCAACGGCAACGTCTTTGTCGCCGATACCGGCAACTCGGCGATCGTCGAGATTCCCAACAACCCTGTCCTGGGCGGCGCATTTCCCCTCTTCCAGTACACCGGCGCACCCACGTTTGTCACTCCGGTCGGCGTCGCGGTCGATCCCAAGGGCAACGTCTACGTCGCCGACACCGGCAACCCGTTCCAGCAGGTGGTGAAGATTCCACCCGGCGGCGGCGACCTGCAGAACCTGATTCCGCTTGGCTCCAGCCTACCCACCGTGGGCGGCCAGGGCATCACCACCCCCAGCGGAGTCACTGTGGATGGCGCCGGAGATGTCTTTATCTCCGACAGCGGGGCCAACGTTATCTGGGAGGCACCGGCGGCCGGTGCGCCTAACGGCAACCCCTTCACCCTCAGCTTCTCCGGGCTTACCTCCCCCGCGGGGCTTGCCATTGACTCCGGCGGAAACCTGTACGTCGCCAACTCAGGATCGGACCAGATCCTCTACATGAACCGGCAAAACCCCGTCGGCAACTTCGGCGCCGTTCCGGAGGACCTGGGTGCCTCGGGCCTCCCCAGCACGCCTGTGGGCTGCCTGCAGAACGGCTCCTCCACAATCTGCTCCGGCGTGTTGACCGTCACCAACAGTGGCAATACCCCCCTTACCTTGGCCGAGCCGGTCGCCACCATCACTTCGGGCCCGCCGTCATTCGCCGTCTCCAGCTCGTGCGGCGGCACGCTCAATCCTGGGGCCACCTGCACCATTTCGCCCACCTATCAGCCGACATCCAGTGGCGCGCAAAGCGCGACGTTGACAGTCAACGGAACTCAAACCGTGGCATTGGTTGCTAACGGTGGCCAGCCCCAGGCCAAGATGGTCCTCACCGCCTCCTACTCAGGCGGAACGCCGGCAGCCGGCGGCACCGCAACCTACACCGCCACCATGACCCAGCCGCACGTCCCGCCGGGAGGAACACCCACCGGGACGGTCACCTTCGTCATCACTGTCGACAACGCCCTTTACGTCACCGGCTCCTGCGGAACTAACTCGACCGTGACCGTTCCTCTGGTTGCCGGCGTCGCATCCACCAGCATCACAGAGGCCCAGGGCCGGATCTACTCCGTGGTCGCGACCTACAACGGCGACACCAACGACAGCCCAATCGACTCGAACCCCCTCATCACCACGGTTCCGGGCATTCCTGTCACGGCCACCGCGGCCTCTCTCTCCTTTACCTACGGGGTCAAGCCCGCCGCGATCACCGGGACTATCACGGGGGTCGACTCCTCAGTCACCGCCACGCTGGTCAGCGGGGCGTCGCAGTACTCGCCTGTCAGCGGATCGCCGTACCCCGTTACCGTCGCCTTCACCGGCGGCGACTACTGCGCCTACGGCAACCCGCCGGTATACAACCCAGGCACCACCACCCAGGCGGTGGTCACCGAGAGCCCGGCGCAGTTGACCGATACCCTCCCGGCCTTCTCCGCGGTGTACGGCGCCCCGGACCTCAACTACGCCCTGCAACTTGTGTTCGTGGGCGCAGTGAACGGCGATCAGAACAAGATCACCGCGTCGTTCACGCCGGCCCACTCCTCCGTCCTCAGCATCGCCGGCTCGCCCTACACCGTGGTTCCGACGTTTAGCGGCAAACCGATCAGCCTGTACGACGACTACACCGTGAAGTACTCCAACGGCTCGCTGACCATCAGCCAGGCGCCGTCGGCGATCGCCGCCACCCTGGCCGCATCCGCCGAACTTCCGGCGAACGTGGCCAAGGCAACCATCGCGCTCGCCGTCAGCACGGCGGTGGCTGGCGGCATCGGCGTACCCACCGGCACCGTCACGGTCTCCGACACCATCACAACCATCACGACCGGCGCCCCCGGCCTTGGCACGGTCATCCCGCCATGCACCGGTACCCTCACCCCGCCGGCCTGCAACACTCCCGTGGTGGTGACTCTGGTGAACGGCTCGGGCACCTTCACGCCATCCAACGCCGAGGGCGTCAACTTCAATCTGATCGGGCTGCACCAGTTCAGCTACACGTACAGCGGAGACGCCAACTTCCAGGGCTCTACGCTCAACCCGCCGCCCGTGACTCCGGCCACCCCGGCCTGCGCCCCGGCGGCCCTGATCGCCAGTTGCCTGTTGGTTGACGATGCCGACTTCACCATGACCTCGGCTACGGGCATCGTCCCGGTCGTTCCCGGCGTCACTCCCAGCGGCAACGGCCTGCTCGCCGCTCCAGGGCAGAACAGCACCTATCCGGAGTCCGCCGCGATCAGCGTCGTCGGCCTCCTGTCGGAGACGGGCACGATCAGCCTTCAATGCCTGCCGCTCGGCAACCCCTACAGCAGCCCGGTTGTCCTGCCCCCGGCGAACGCAGGAACGGCGTCCTCCTACATCCAATGCTCGATGACCCCGCCTGCGGTCACGCTCGCCGCTTCAGGCTCATCTCCCACCACCGGTACGTCCACCACCGTCATCTCGATCTTCACCCCGGTGACCGAGCCCATCGGCTACCAGTACTTCAGTAAGGTGCGGATGCCCGGCTCGGAGACGCTGCTGGCCTTCCTGCCGTTCGGCGTGCTGGCCTTCTGCCTGCGTCGCCGGCGCAGACTGAGCAAGGTGCTATGGATGTTGCTGGCAATCGCAATCGTGACCGCCGGGATGAGCGGGTGCGGAGGCAACCAGGTCGACTTCTACTCGCCAATCCCCGAGGGGCCGCAATACATCCAGGTCACCGCCACGGGCAATACCGTCACCTCAGGAGTAACCAACCCAACCTTTACCCGCACCTTCCTGATCGAGATCTATATCGACTAATCAGCATCGGGCGGCAAACCGAACGCATCAAGGGCCGGGCACAACTCCTCGGAGTTGTGCCCGGCCCTTTCGTCTGCGCGCCAGCGGCTCAGTCTCGGTCAGACGACGCCAATCCGCAGCCGCCTATGTCGAAACCCCGTCCATGGGCCGTCGCCGCCGGTCGCTTCCCGTCGGCGTCGAGAGAATAGCCCGCGCCTTCAGTGCAGCTGGTAGGGAGTCGCGGGCGCCGGGACCGGCTCCAGCTGCACCCTGGAACCATCCACAGGTTGCGCGATCGCCACTGACCCCACGATGCCGGTGCCCGTAACGTTGACCGTCGAAAACAGCGGCCCCTCGATCCCCGTCACCTTGATCCCGCTGAAGTGCGCGTTGCGTATGTTGCCCAGCGCGATGCCCTTCTTCGCCGTCCCGGTCACGTTCTCCAGCACAAAGCCGTCCAGCGGCTTCTTCGGATGGATGTTCACCGCATCCACCAGCACCGGAACGTCCACCACCCGCACATCGGAGAACCGGAAGTTCTTGAGCGTCGGGATCCCCGCATCGCCGTAGACAGACTCCGCATCCGCTTTGCCCACGCCCAGCACGCTGATCTGCAAAAAGCCCTGCGCCATCCCCGACACATCCAGGTCGCTCGCGCTGATGTCCTCAATAAACGCCCCCCGTCCCGTGCGCGTCTTGATGAAGATCGCGAACGACCGCGCGTGGATGAACTTGCACTTCTCGATCCGCACATTCCTCACGCCCGCCGAGGTCTCGCTGCCAATCCCAATATTCGCAAACCCCGCATCCGACAGCGTGCAGTTCGTGATCAGCACATCCTCGCACGGCCGCCCAATGGTATTGCCCTCCGCGCCGCGCCCCGACTTCAGCGAGATCGAGTCATCGCCCGTCTCAAACGTGCAGCCATCGATCACCGTGTGCTTGCAGGAGTCCACATCGATGCCGTCCGCCCCGCTCTTGATCTTCACATTCTTGAACGTCACATTCTCGCAGTACACCGGGTGGATCGACCACATCCCGAACTGCTGGGTGTCCACGTCCTCCACCCGCACATTCTTGCAGTTGTTGAA
Source organism: Acidobacteriaceae bacterium (assembly GCA_050014235.1). Taxonomy (GTDB): domain Bacteria; phylum Acidobacteriota; class Terriglobia; order Terriglobales; family Acidobacteriaceae; genus Edaphobacter. The sequence goes on along the minus strand of JBEKDS010000024.1, from coordinate 74,372 downwards.
CTCAATCAGCGCCGGCAGCCTCTGCCCCGTCCCCCGCTCCACCCGGCCACGCTCCGTTGGGCTGCCCACAATCTTTCCCGGCCCCGCGATCCCGATGTTCTCCGCGTCCGTCGCCGAGATAAATCCGATGTAGCCCTTGATCCAGTGGCCCTCCCAGCGCACCTGCGCCAGCGGGTAGTCCGTCAAATCGGGCGAGCCCAGCAGGCTCGCGCCGTCCTCAATCCGCAGCGTCACATTGCTGCGTATCGCCAACGCGCCCGTCAGATAATCGCCCGCGGGCACCACCACCTCGCCGCCCCCAAAGGCCGAGACTCGCTCAATCGTCTGCTGGATGGCCACGGTGTCCTTCGTCTTGCCGTCGCCCGTCGCGCCGTAGTCGCGCACATTGAGGCTCACCGGCGGATGCGCTGGCGCCTTGTGCGGCGCGGCTGCGCCGTGGGCCGGATTGGCCGCCGGATGGGCCGCGGGCGCCTGCGCAATGCCCTCCAGGGCGGCCAGAGCAGGTGCGGTCAGAAGCGTCTGTGTTGCCGTCTTCAGAAAATTGCGTCGTTCTATCCTGGCACTTGTCATCGCGGCCCAACCCCGTCACCTGAAATAAACAGCGGCAACAACCCTATCAGGTCGAGACGCAATGTCGCTCGCAAAAGACGCCGGAAAAAGACGCAGCAAAAAGACGGCAGGACCGCCCACAAGCCTCACCACCCTACCCCGGCCACTTCCACCCCGTAATCTCCGGCCGGTCGATGCCGTTCTCGTGCGCGTAGTTGATGCTCTCAATGATCTCGTCCTTCAGCCACTCCTTGGTGTGCGCGGCTGCGGCCTGCAACTTCGGCACGCGATCGATCACGTCGATCGCCTGGTCGTACCGGTCCACCTGGTTCAGGATCGCCAGCTCCAGCGGTGTGTTGATGTTGCCCTTCTCCTTGTACCCGCGCACATGGATGTTGTCGTGGTTCGTCCGCCGGTAGGTCAGCTTGTGGATCAGCGACGCATACGCATGGAAGTTGAAGATCACCGGCTTGTCCCGCGTAAACAGCGAGTCGAACTCCTTGTCGCTCAACCCATGCGGATGCTCCGTCTCCGGCATCAGCCGGAACAGATCGACCACATTGACGAACCGTATCTTCACCTCCGGGCAGCGCACCCGCAGAATGGCCACCGCCGCCAGCGACTCCAACGTGGGAATGTCCCCCGCGCACGCCATCACCACATCCGGCTCGCCGTCCTCATCGTTCGAGGCGAAATCCCAAATCCCAATCCCCTTGGTGCAGTGGTCGATCGCCTGGTCCATCGTCAGGTATTGCAGGTGCTCCGCCTTGTCCGCGACGATCACGTTGACGTAGTTGGTCGAGCAGAGGCAGTGGTCCGTCACCGAGAGCAGGCAGTTGGCGTCGGGCGGCAGATAGATGCGCGTCACCTCAGGGCTCTTGTTGGTCACCACATCCAGAAATCCCGGGTCCTGATGCGTAAATCCGTTGTGGTCCTGCCGCCACACCAGCGAGGTGATCAGCAGGTTCAACGATGAGATGGGAGCGCGCCAGCGCAGCTCCAGCTTCGACTTCTCGAGCCACTTCGCATGCTGGTTGAACATCGAGTCGATGATGTGTACGAACGCCTCGTAGCTCGAGAAGAACCCATGCCGACCGGTTAGCAGATACCCCTCCAGCCATCCCTCCAGCGTGTGTTCGGAGAGCATCTCCATCACCCGGCCCTCCGGCGAGAGAAACCCGCCGTCCGCATCCTCCGGCTTGAACTCCTCCATCCACGTCTTGGGGCTCGCCGCATAGATCCCGTCCAGCTTGTTCGAGGCCGTCTCGTCCGGGCCGAAGACGCGGAAGTTCGTCATGTTCCGCCGCATCACCTCCGCCAGATACGTCGCGAGGTTCGCCGTGGGAGACAGCGCAATCTGCCCAGGCTTCTCCACCTTCACCGCGTACTCGCGAAAGTCCGGCAGGCGCAGCGGCTTGCGCAGCAGCCCGCCATTCGCGTGCGGATTCCCGCTGATCCGCCTCGTCCCCTCCGGCGCCAGCGCCTTCAGCTCAGGCAGCAGCGTACCGCCCTCATCGAACAGCTCCTCCGGCCGGTAGCTGCGCATCCACGTCTCCACCAGCTTCAGGTGCATGGGATTCGTCATCGGATCGGGAATCGGAATCTGGTGCGCCCGCCACGAGCCTTCGAGCTTGTGCCCGTCCAACTCCTTCGGGCAGGTCCATCCCTTCGGCGTGCGCAGAATAATCATCGGCCACTTCGGCCGCTCTGGCTCTACGCCTGGGTTCGCGCGCGCGGCGCCCCGCGCGCCGGCCTGGATCGCGCGAATCTCCTCCACGCAATGCTCCATCACCGCCGCCATCTTCTGATGCATCGTTGCCGGGTCGTCGCCCTCCACCACATAGGGCGTCCAGCCCAGCCCCTTGAAGAGCATCTCCAGTTCGTCGGGCGGAATCCGCGCCAGGATCGTAGGGTTCGCGATCTTGTAACCATTTAAGTGCAGTATCGGGAGCACCGCCCCATCGCGCACCGGGTTCAAAAACTTGTTCGAGTGCCAGCTGGTCGCCAGCGGCCCGGTCTCCGACTCGCCGTCGCCCACCACCACCGCGACGATCAGGTCGGGATTGTCGAACGCCGCGCCGAACCCATGCGAGAGGCTGTACCCCAGCTCCCCGCCCTCGTGGATCGACCCCGGCGTCTCCGGCGTGCAATGGCTGCCAATCCCCCCAGGAAACGAGAACTGCTTGAAGAACTTCTGCATCCCTCCGACGTCCTGGCTCTTTTCCGGGTAGACCTCGGAGTAAACGCCTTCGAGATAGCTATTCGACAGCGTCGCCGGCGCCCCATGCCCCGGCCCCGAGATGTAGATCACATCCAGCGCATACTTCCGGATCAGCCGGTTCAGATGCACCCAGGTAAACGTCTGCCCCGGGTCCGAGCCCCAGTGCCCCAGCAGCCGGTTTTTGATGTGCTCCGCCTTCAGCGGCTCGCGCAGCAGCGGATTCGCCCGCAGATACAGCATGCCCACGCAGCAGTAGTTGCAGGCGCGCCAGTACGCATCCATCCGGCGCAGCTCGTCCGCGGAGAGCGGCTGCGCATCCGTTGTTAACTTGGTATCCGATGCCGCGGTCTGCAATTCAAGCACTTCGCCCATGGTTTCCTCCTGTGCGTTGGGTCAATCTCAAATCGTTGGATCAGAAAAATAGGCCTGTACCCCGTTCAGATGCCAGTATTCCGCCAAACGGCGCAGCCGCGCATCCACAGCGAAGTCAATTTACTGCGACGCGCCCACAACCGCCGGTGATTTTCCGCACATCGACTCCCTATACATGCGGGCCACATGCCACGCAATCATCCGGTCCTCTTCCGCCGGGACCACATACAGCGCAACCCGCGATCCCTCAGCACTTATGTTCCGCAATCCCTTACCGCCCGCCTCATTCGCCGCCGCATCCATCGCAGCGCCAAACGCCCACAACCCCTCCGCAACCTCACCGCGCGTCTCCGCATCGTGCTCCCCAATCCCACCTGTAAACACCACCGCATCCGGCCGATGCACCGCCGCCAGTCCCGCCATCGTCTTCACCAGGCTACGCGCGAACACCGCCATCGCCAGCCGCGCGCGCGCATCGCGTCCCTCAGCCCCGCGCAACGCTCGCATGTCGTTCACGCCGCCCAGCGCCTTCAGCCCGGAGTCGTGGTTCAGCATCGCCTCGACCGAGTCTGCCGTTGCGCCCTCGCGGCGCAGCAGGTACAGCACCAGCCCCGGATCGAGATCGCCCGGCCGCGTCCCCATCACCACTCCGCCCGTCGGCGTCAGCCCCATCGTGTTGTCGACCGACTTGCCCTCCTCGCACGCGGTCACGCTGCAACCGCTGCCCAGGTGCGCAATCAGCATCGACCCCGGCACGCCCACCCCCGCCGCCTCCCGCATCTGCACCACCACCGACTCGCAGCTCAACCCATGGAACCCATACCGCCGCACGCCCTCCGCGCGCACCGCCTCCGGCAGCGCGTAGACCGTCGCTACCTCCGGCATCGTCTCGTGGAAGGCCGTATCGAAGCACGCGAAGTGTGGCACGCCCGGCATGCGCCGCATCATCTCGCCGATGATCTCCAGCGCCTCGGGATCGTGCAGCGGCGCAAACTCCACCGCCGCGCGCAGCTGCGCCAGCACCTCCGGCGTCAGCCGCTGATGCCCCCGCATTTGCGCGCCCGGATGCACCACGCGGTAGCCCACCGCATCCGCACGCGGCAGCCCGCCCACCCCCACCGCGCGCTCGACCGTGCCAATCGCCTCCTCCACCGAGGCCGCTTTCACTTCACCCACCTCTCCGCTCAGGTCCGCACCGGAAGCGTCGCGAAACTCCAGCTCCGCATCGCCGCCGCCCACCCCGCTCAGCTCACCCTCCGCCAGCGACCGCAGCCCACCCCCATCCTCCGCAAACATCGAGAACTTGATCGAAGACGACCCCGGATTGAGGGTAAGAATATGCATGATGATCTGCGCGGTGCATCACCCCCGCCGACCCGCCGGGGAGGTATCCTAGGATACGACGGGGGCAGCGCCCTCGTATCCCCGACCGGAGCCCTCTGTAAACTCTCGATGAAAAAGGTACTTGCGCTCGCCCTCCTTGGCCTCTTCTGTGTCCGCTCCGCCCTCCCCCAGCAAACCTCCCAGCCCGCACCCGCACCCGCAACCCAGCCCACCACCTCCAACACCGTAGCCCAGACCATCGAAGTCACCACCACCGCCGAACCTCTCCCGCTCGACGAATCTGACCGCTCCGTCAACGTCCTCCTCCCTGCCGACCAACCCATCGGCGCCGACTCCGTCGTCGACCTCCTTCGCGACGATCCCTCCCTCAACCTGCAGGCGCGCGCCGCCGAAGGCGTCCAGGCCGACCTCTCCCTCCGCGGCACCACGTTCGAGCAGTCCCTCATCCTCGTCAACGGCCTGCGCGTCAACGACCCCGAGACCGGCCATCTCAACCTCGACATCCCCGTCCCCATCGACGCCATCACCCGCGTCGACATCCTTCACGGCTCCGGATCCACCTTCTACGGGTCGGACGCCATCGGCGGCGCCGTCAACCTCCTCACCGCCTCGCCCGCATACGCCCCGCCCGCATCCGCCCAACCAGCGCCCAGCCTCAGCCTCGTCGCCCGCAGCGGGGCAGGGAATTACGGCTCGCTCGAAAACCACCTCGGCGCGTCCCTCACCGCCGGCCCCTTTGCCACCCAGCTCACCGCCAGCCGCGACACCTCCGACGGCTTCACCGCCGACCGCAACTACTCCTCAAACGCCCTGGCCAGTGAGAGCTGGCTGAAGACCAAACCCGGCGCCACCGACATCCTCCTCGCCGCCAGCGACCGCCCCTACGGCGCAAACCAGTTCTACGGCCCCTACCCCTCCTGGGAACGCACCAAGGCCTGGCTCGCCAGCATCCAGCAGCAGCTCGGCGCGCGCACCGCCGCCAGCTTCGGCTACCTGCGCCACAGCGACCTCTTCGTCCTCTTCGTCGACCAACCGGCGATCTACGAGAACAACCACATCACCACCAGCTACGAAGGCGCCCTCCGCCGCGCCGACCCCCTCGGCCGCAATACCACCCTTGCCTACGGCCTCGAAGCCGCCGGCGACGCGATCCACAGCAACTCGCTCGGCATCCACGCCCGCAACCAAAGCGCCGGCTACGCCAACCTCAGCCTGCGCTCCCTCCGCCGCCTCTCGCTCTCGCTCGGCGCACGCGAGGAGGTCCTCTCCGGCCAGGGCTCGGTCTTCTCGCCCTCCGCCGCCGCGGCGTACACGCTCACCGGCACGCTTCGCCTTCGCGCCTCCGCCGGCCACGGCTTCCGCCAGCCCACCTACGTCGATCTCTACTACGCCGACCCCGCCACCAACGGCAACCCCAACCTGAAGCCCGAGACCAGCTGGAGCTACGAAGCCGGTCTCGACTGGAAGCCCTCCTCCGGCCGTCTCACCCTCACCGCCACCGGCTTCCGCCTCCAGCAGACCGACGTCATCGACTATGCCAAATCCCTCCCCCTAACCACCGGCGAAAAGTGGATGGCCTACAACGTCCCCACGCTCGACATCTCCGGCGCCGAAGCCAGCGCCCACATCCGGCTCACCTCAACCCAGCAGCTCCAGCTCAGCTACACGGCCGCCCACTCCGCCAACCTGCCAACCAGCTACCTTTCTGAGTATGCCTACAACTACGCCGCCCAGAACGCCATCTTCGCCTACACCGGCACCCTCGACACCCTCGCCCCGCCCGCATCAAGCCTGCGCAGTCAGCTTAGCCAGATCACCGCCCGCACCCAGGTCAACATCGTGCAGAAGACCGGGCAGACCGCCTATCCGCTGTGGGATATCGACCTCGCGCGCAATACCGGCGCGCTGCGCCCCTACCTTCGGCTGCTCAACCTCGCCAACACCGGCTACCAGGAGATCGTCGGCGTCCCCATGCAGGGCCGCACCATCATGGGCGGCATGGAGCTCAGCTGGACCAAACGCTGAAGGCCACCGCGACCCCAACGCAAACCCAACGCGATCCCAACGCAAACCCCGCGCGGGGACACCGCACACCCTCCCGCTCCCGATACCTCACCCAAAAGTCCCACGCCCGTCACTCACACACAGCCCCGCCCGCCGTCTAAACTCATTCCATGTGTGGAATCGTCGGCTACATCGGCCCAAACGACCCCGTCCCCGTCATCATTGAGGGCCTGCGCCGCCTTGAATACCGCGGCTACGACTCGGCCGGCATCGCCGTCGCCGGCGGCCCGCGCGGTCTCGAACTTCGCCGCGCGCCCGGCAAGCTGCGGGCCGCCCCACCGAAGAAAACGCCCACCCCCACCGCGACGGCTCCGGCACCCTCGTCGTCGTGCACAACGGCATCGTCGAAAACTACCTCGCCCTCAAGTCCTCGCTCATCGCCCGCGGCCATCGCTTCGTCTCCGAGACCGACACCGAAATCATCGCGCACGTCATCGAAGACGAGATCAACCGCGCGTCAGAGGCCACCGCGTCGGGTGCCCCAGGTCTCGCATCTGAGACCTGGGAATCGAGCCACAGCTTCCGCCGCGCCCGCCCCGATGCAAATAACTCCGAGGCCGTCCTCACCCTCCCCCGCACTTCTTCGATCCCCCTCGAAGAGGCCGTGCGCCGCGCCGTCAAGCGCCTCACCGGGGCCTTCGCCATTGGCGTCCTCTCCGCTAACGAGCCGGACAAGCTGGTGGCGGCGCGCTTTGGCCCTCCCGCCGTGCTGGGCCTGGGCGAGGGAGAGTACTTCCTCGCCTCCGATGTCCCCGGCATCCTCCACCACACGCGCAATATCCACTTCCTGGCGGATGGGGAGCTGGCAGTCCTGACCCCTGACGGCATCGAACTCACCGACTTCGACGGCTCGCCACTGCCACTGAAGATCCAGCGCATCACCTGGGACCCCATGATGGCGGAGAAGGCCGGCTACAAGCACTTCATGCTCAAGGAGATCAACGAGCAGCCGCGCGCCGTCCGCGACACCATCCTGGGCCGCATCTCGCCCGACACCGGCCAGGTCTTCCTCCCCGACATGGACATCTCCGAGGCCGACCTGCGCAACGCCACGCAAATCACCATCGCCGCCTGCGGCACCAGTTGGCACGCCGGCCTCGCCGGCAAGTTCATGATCGAAAGGTTGGCAAGGTTGCGTACAGAAGTCGACTACGCCAGCGAGTACCGCTACCGCGCCCCGCTGCCCGACCCCCGCGCCATCGGCCTCCTCATCACGCAGTCCGGCGAGACCGCAGACACCATCGCCGCCCAGCGCGAGCTGCGCGCCGCCGGCTCCAAGACCCTCGCCATCTGCAACGTCGTCGGCGCCGCCGTCTCGCGCGAGGCCCAGGGCACCATCACCACCAATGCCGGCCCCGAGATCGGCGTGGCCAGCACCAAGGCCTTCACCGCACAGCTCACCGCGCTCTTCCTGCTCGCCCTCCGACTCGGCCAGGTCCGCAACACCCTCTCGGGCCTGGAGTCGTTGCACCTTGGGAACGAACTCTCCAAAATCCCCCACAAGCTCGCCACCATGCTCGCCCTCTCGCCGTCGGACGGCATCGGCACCTCCGAGGGCGCCGCCGCTCCCGCCTTCGCCCCCCTCCAGATACCCGACCGCCGCACCCGCCCGCGCCTCGCCCTCGACGACCACTGCTGCGAACTCGCCAAGCTCTTCTCCACCGCTCGCGACTTCCTCTTCCTCGGCCGCGGCATCCACTACCCCATCGCGCTCGAGGGCGCCCTCAAGCTCAAGGAGATCTCCTACATACACGCCGAGGGCTACCCCGCCGGCGAGATGAAGCACGGCCCCAACGCGCTGATCGATGAAACGCTGCCCGTAGTGTGTATCGCGACGAAGGACCCCACCGACCCCACCAGCGTCCTCAAGTACGAGAAGACCCTCTCCAACATTCAGGAGGTCGCCGCGCGCTCCGGCCGCGTCATCGCCATCGCCATCGAGGGCGACAACGAGATCGCGCAGCTCGTCGAACACACCATCTACATCCCGCAGGCCCCCGAGCTGCTGCTGCCCATCCTCGAAGTCGTGCCACTGCAACTGCTCGCCTACCACATCGCCGTCCGCCGCGGCTGCGACGTAGACCAACCCCGCAACCTCGCCAAATCCGTCACGGTGGAATAGATTAGACCTGAGTAGCCGGAGAGAGCAAGGAGCTATGGTCCACCGTCCGACCCTTGATCAAAGATCTTGTTTCGTCCTGCTCCCCCTGAGCCAGCCGTTCCTAGGATACTTCGACAAGATAATATGCCCCGCTGCCGCTGAAGTGGGCCTGATTGCGGAGAAGGCCGACGACGTCTACGGGACGCGCCCGGTGATCAACGACATATGGGATCAGATATGGAAGGCCAAGATCGCAATAGCGATTGTGAGCGGAAAGAATCCGAACGTAAACTATGAACTCGGCATGTGCCACACGTTGGGAATACCCACAATATTGCTCGCGGAAAAGCCTCAGGACGTTCCCTTCGACTATCGGCATCGAAGATACATCCCCTACAAGACCAAGAACGCCGGGTGGGAACAAAAGCTACGCGAAGACATTGTCAAGACCATGAAGGCTATCCTGGCAGGAGAGCCGAACGCACATGAGGCGCTCCCTTGGCCCTATGACATCGAAAAGTTACTTAAGACATCCATCATCGACTCTCCAGTAGATGATGCGGTGTCGAGGCAGCTCGTATCAAAAGGGGTCGGAATTGCGATCGCCGTTGTTAGCGCGGCATTTGGACCAGACGGAATCGGGATATCCCAAAAGCCCAAATTTGGCCCGGCGATTCTAGCGCGAAGTGGTGTGAAAGTCCTGCGTTCGATCGAGTCGGGCAATCCCTTCCAGATGCAGGGGATTGAGGCGTTGTATGAGGTTGCACAGGACATGCAACAGCGCGAAGGAGACCTGACCAAAACCGCCGTGATAATGGCTGGCTCCATGATGGCCGGGGGGGAACGCCTCACAGCAAGCGGGATTCCGATCAGGCCCCTCCTCGCGGGCATGCAACAGGCCTCGGACGCGGCAGCGACATACCTCCTAGGCCTTGCAACCCCCGTGAACCCCATCACGATGAGGCAGGTTGCGCTCAGCGCCTGCAGCAACCCCAGAATCGCGGAGGCCATAGCCTCCGCCGTCGAAAAAGTCGGCAGCGACGGAGTCGTCGATGTCATGGAGGCTGGGGAGGAGGAAGTGCAGCTCGAGTTTCAAGAGGGGTTCCAGTTCGATCAGGGATACCTAAGCCCACGATTCATTAACAATCCCGAGACCGCTGAATGCGTGCTGGAAAACGTTCGAGTGCTTGTCTTTGAGCCGCGCATCGCCTCGATGGCGCAGCTCCTCCCAATATTGGAAGAGATTGCGAGAAGCGGCGAATCCCTGCTAATAATTTCGTCAGACGTGGAGGGCGAGGCACTGTCTACGCTGACGGTTAATGTTGAAAAGGGAACGCTGAGATGCGTTGCGGTGCGTTCACCGGGATTCGGTGACAGAAGGAGAAGCATCCTAGAGGACATAGCGGTTGTGACCGGATCACGAGCTTTTCTGCAAGAGGACGGGATACCCCTCTCATCTGTACGACTTTCGCACCTGGGTAAGGCACTTAGGGCTACGGTCAGCCTCGGATCTACCAGCATCGTTGGGGCCGGAGGCAACCCGCAGAGCATCGCCACGAGGGTAGACTCCCTCCGTGCCCAGGCCGCTAGCTCACCTAACTCATTCGATCAGGCGAAACTGCGAGAAAGACTAGCAAGGTTAGTCTCGGGGTCGGCGACAGTTCGAATCGGAGGCCACACCGAATCGGAGAGGTCTGAGAGGATATACGGAGCGCATGCGGCGCTAAACGCGTGCTCGACTAGCATGGAACGCGGAGTCGTGGCTGGCGGAGGGGCGGCACTCCTGCGTGCGCGCCTCTTTGCCAGGAGAATTGTTTTCAAGGATCTATACGAGGGGGAGGGGATTCAGTTGGTTCTGAACGCGCTGATGGAACCCATCAATGTGATCATGCAGAACGCAAAGGTCAGAGATCCGGCCGAGAAGCTGGGGACAATCGTGGAAGCCGAGGTCGACACCCTAACATTCGATAGCGAGTCAGGCAGAGTCGCAGATTGCAGGGAAACCGGAGTTATGGACTCAGCGCGCTCGCTAAGCATGGCGGTGACGCTCGCATGCTCCCATGCAAAAACCCACCTGCGAACAGGGGCGTGGACTCAGCCATCGAGCGGGTCATAACCGGCATTTGCGCGCCGTGCGAACCGCTCCCGCCCGCGCATTCGGTACAGTGGAGTAGCCCCAACAATCCGACCGATCTTCCGAAACGCCCGGTATCACGCAGAGCACCATGGAGTTTCGTTTCGACTGGAACCCGCAGAATGCCGCCGGCAACCTGAAGAAGCATGGCGTCTCCTTCGACGAGGCTTTCACAAACGGCAATCGCGCCAGCGCTAACTGCTCCGCCCGCGCTACGGCACATCCCCAAGCTGGGCCTTTAGAAGGTCGCTCAGGTACGCTGCCAGCTGGCTCACGTCGAACTGACCGTCCTCCCACGCCCGATCCGCTGCCTGTAGAGCCTCGTAGTATGGCTGCCGATTGTCGCGAATCCGCTCCGGCACGATCCTGCTTCCCGGCAGTATTCGCCCCAGCTTCATGCAGATCAGGTAGTAGCAGGCCGCCCGCGCCGTCCTTCCGTTGCCTTCGACAAACGGATGGATCCAGTTCATCCGCCACAGCGCAAAGGCGGGCAGAACCATCGGGTTTTCGATGACCGTCCAGTTCTCATGCACCACAGACAGAAAGCGGTCCATCTCGTCCGGGACATCGTCGAAGTGCGGCGGCAGGTGGTCGCCCACATAGATGGGGCCTCTGCGATAGCGGCCGCCAAGCTGGGCTATATTCGCCACAGCCGCGGCGTTCAGCGACCAGAGTGTGTACTTGTCGAAGGACTCGATCCCCTTCACCAGGCCGATCTCGATGCAGTTCGCCAGCAGGTCGTACTGGCGCAGGAGGTTGCGCTCCTGCACCCTCGCAAACAGCTCTGGCGAGTCTCGCTCACGGACTGACATGATGCCGGCCTACCCCAGCAGCCGAAGATTTCGGGAGGCGTGGCGCACGCTCTCCTTGGTGATTGAATCCGAGCCCATGGCGTTCCCGAACGCAAAGCTGATCCGCTGCTCCCGCAGCTGCGCCTCGGTGACCGGCACGTCCTTGGTCTCCTCAAGCAGACGCATCAACTCCGCGTCCGCCGGCGCCACATTCAGAAACTGCTTCCGATCCGCCATAACAACACCCCTGCTCATCTGTCTGACATTACACCAAACCCGGCTGCGTGCGCTCAGAATCAGGAGACCCAGCACCGCCCCGGCCAAGATCATCGGGCGCAAGGACGCGCCCACCCCTACTTCACCGCCCGCCAATCCATCCGCTTCCCCGTCAGGCTCTGGTACACCGTCCCGGTAAACCCATCCCCGCCCACCCGGTCGGTCGCATACTGCGCGTCGAATTCGCGCGTCGGCTTGCTCGCCAGAATCTCCTCCAGGCTCTTGCCCACCGCCACCTGCGCCGCCACGCGGTCGCGCACCGTCTGGATCATGTCGCGATACGCCTTCAGCTCCGCCTTGGTCGCCAGCGGCCCATGCCCCGGCACCACCTGCGTCTTGTCGTCGATCCGCGCCAGCACCTCATCGATCACCGGCATATACCCATCCACCGTCCCCTTCGCTCCCAGGTCGATAAACGGATACAGGTTGTTCACAAACACATCCCCCATGTGCACCACATTCGCATGGCGGAAGTACACAATCGTGTCTCCATCCGTGTGCGAGGGCTGTTTGTTCGTCGCCTCCATCTCCTCGCCATTCAGGTAGAGCGCCATCCGCTTGTCGTAGGTCACCGTCGGCCAGCTCGCCACCGGCGCCGGCGGCGAGGTCTTCCCCGTCATCCCGCTGGTCCGGCTCTCCGTCATGCGCAGCCGGCAGTTCTCCTGCCCCACAACCACCGCGCCGTCCGCATGGAACGCCGCATTCGCCCCCGTATGGTCGCCGTGGTAGTGCGAGCTGATCACATAACGCACCGGCCCCGCGCCCAGCTTCGCCAGCGCCGCCTTCAGCTTCGGCGCCACCTCGGCGTACTCCGCGTCCACCAACAGCGTGCCCTCCGGCCCAATCGACGCCAGCGTATTCCCGCCCGAGCCATGCAGCAGATACACCCCCGGCCCCAGCTCATGCACCTCAATCGTCAGGTTTGCCCAGTCGGTCGAAAACCCATCCGCGATCCGCACCTTCGCCGCGGGCGCGCCCGGCGCTGTTGCAGGCGCGCCTCCCGCCTGCTGCGCCCGCGCACCTCCCGCCAACGCCGCCCACAAAAACCCGCCCGCGCACACCCGCGCAGCCGACACCGATATCCGCCTTAAGACGAGTAGTCCCATAGGTGTTCCTGTCCAGAGCTGAATTTGCAGACCTTTCCCTCATCCTATAACAGCCCGCGGAGCCGAACAGCCCGCCACGTTAAACCGGAAACCCCGCGTCCATCCACTGCTTGAACAGCGCAACCCGTTCCGCCGGCCACGGAGCGTCCGGCGGCATCTTGCCCGCCGCGACCGCCCCATACACCAGCTGCGCATTCGCCGCCACGCACATCCACCCGGCGTCGCCCAGCTTCACCCCCGCGCGCGTCATGCACTTAATGTCCCCATCGCGGAACAGCGGCCGAATGTCCGTAGCAAAGCTCAGAGCCATAACGCCTCCCCCTGGTTCCAAAACAGCTCCGCATTTGATTCGGCGAGGCCGGCCCTGGATTCCCCAATCCGCGCCCATCAAATCCGTCCACATTGCACAAATCCTGCGGTAAACTTCTTTCACACTCCCCGGGCCCGCACCGCCATCTCCGCGTCTCCGGAGCCGCCGATGTCCACTCTCGCCACGCCGCCCGCGCCCGCAGCCGCCCCGGCTCGCCGCCGCTCCATCGCCAAGCCGGCCATCTGGGCCGCGCTCGGCCTCGCCGGCATCTCCGTCCTCATCTATACCGACTACCCCCTCTTCAAGCCCTCCGCCGACCCCTATCGCGCCAAGCTCATCTTCGACCGCTTCTTCCTCATCCCCCACGCCGTCGCCGGCATCGTCGCCACCTGCCTCGGCCCATTCCTCTTCTCCACCCGCTTCCGCCAGCGCCACCTCAAGCGGCACCGCATCATGGGCCGCGTTTACGTTGGCTGCATCGCGGTCGCCGCGCCCATGGCGTTCTACCTCGGCACGCGCGGCTACACCCTGCCTATGACCTTCGCCGGCGGCGTCCAGGCGGTGTTCTGGTTTGGCTGCACCCTGTGCGCCTTCCTCGCCGCGCGCAACCGCCAGATCACCGTGCACCGCCAGTGGATGGTCCGCTCCTACCTCTTCACCCTGAGCTTCATCTTCTCCCGCCTGCCGAACCCCATTCCCGCCTACTACAACATGTCGGAGACAGGCCTCGCCCTCACCCTGCTCTTCCTCTCCATCTGCTACTTCGCCCTCCCCCAGGTCTACTTCAACTGGCACGAGCTGACCCACAGCCGCGCCTGACCTGAATCAGTGAAAGCGCGCAACGCCGCACTCAACCGCCCGGCGCCGCGTCGCCTGCGGCTGCCTTCTTCCTGCGGGCCATCAGCCATTGGATTCCCTTCGCAATCAGGGCCGCGCCCGCCCCGCCGGGAAGGATCCACTTCAGGCTGGCGCCCGGATTATTCAGCACCCACACCATCCCCATCGTCAAGTATCCCCACAGCGTCACGCTGTGTACGTCGATCGTGTCCTCATAACTCTGGTAGGAGACCCGGTTCTCCACCGTGTTATCGGGCAACACGTATGCGTCGATCCGCAGCTTTAGGTCTCCCAGCTCCTGCGGCGTCACGTTCCACGTCCATGTGGTGGCGCCGTCCGGAGCCACGCGTCGCGGATTCTCCGGCGAGTCCGCATCCGCAATCGTGAAGCCATTCTGATCGTCCGCCTCGGTCAGGGTCACATACATCATCGGCGACACCTGCAACTTCGCCGGCGTGCTCCCATCGTCCGGCGTAAACGCCGGGGCCTGCGGCCCGTGGATCGTAAACGTCACCGGCGACTTCTGCCCCAGCCGCATCACCGGATCGACATGGTGGTCGGCCAGCCCATACGGCAGCGCCTTGTGCCAGTCCTCCAGTGCCTGGTTCTGCGCTGCCACCGAATCCGGCTGCTGCGCGGGTTGGCCTTCGCTCGCGGCCGCGGCCCCGTGGTTCGCCGCGGCCGCCTCGGGCTGTTCGGCGCCGACGGGCGGCAAGCTTGCGGGCGAGCGGTCCACTCGCCGCGCCGCACGCTTTCCGCCCCCTGCCTCGACACCCTGGCCAACACTCCCGACCTGCAACGTCGTGTTGTACTTCGCCGCCTCTCCCGCGCGGATGCTCATACCCACGGCCATCGTCGCGAACCCGGGGGCCGCGAAGCTCAGACGATAGGTACCGATCGGCAGCCCGGAGATCGAGTAGTTCCCCGCGTTGTCTGTCCGAGCAGTGAAGGAGCTGCCCGTATCCTGGTTCGTCGCCGTCACCGCGACATTGGGAATTGCCGCGCCCGTCAGGTCGGTCACCCTGCCCACGATCCCGCCCGTAGCCACGAGGTCCTGCACCTTCGCACCCTCGGCAAGGCTTCCAAGCTTCGGGCGCGCCGGCGGCTGGCTGCGCGGCGCGGCCAACACACCGGGCTGCCCGCCCGGCCAGCAAACGCAGGCAATCAAGAGCAGCAGGACGGGGACGACTCTGCGCATATTCCCTCCAGCATCACAACGGATTGAGACCGTTGTACACGCGATTGCCCCCGCCTGCACCAACTTTTTCGCGCTCCACATCCGCTGCCCCGCCGCGCCACAACGCAAAGACCGCACAAGGCAGACCGCAGCGGCGCCACGGGCCCGCGCGCCAACTTCCTCATGCGGCCGCCCCTAGCTCAGTGCCACTCCTTCCCGATCCTATCCAGCCCGGACTTGCCCAAGTCCTCGGGCGTCTTCCCCCTCGCCCCATCCGTCCATTACCGCAAGCGACTCCAGCTTTGCCCGCGCCCACTCCGGCGGCGTATCGTGTTCGGGTCGCACGCGCCGGAGCATCTCGGCGCGCAGCAGGCGTAAAGGACGGGGCACATCCCATGAAGGCACTCATCGCAGCACTCGCATTGGCCCTGACCTCCGGCATCGCCGCCGCCCAGGGCCTCGACTGCAACATGCAGGCGTACAAATCCGTCGACGGCCTCAAAGCCGAGTCCGACCACAACTCCCTCACCCTCACCTGGACGGGGGAATCGACCGGCGAATCCTCGCAGCAGCTGCGCGCGCAGTTCGCCCTGCACGATGGCCAGCCCATCGTCGCGGAACTCGCCGCCCGCAAGCCCGGAGCCGCATGGGTCGTCCTCGGCAAAGACCTCACTCCCCAGTTCGAGGTCACCACCGGCCGCCGCCGCATCTCCAAAACCGAAAAAGACATCCTCGTCCGCCTCAACCTCGACACGCCCCAGAACGAAGAGATCTACAAATGGAACGTCTTCTGGGACGCGCCCCTCGCCGTCCCCGGCACCGACCCCAGTCATCTCGTCGACGGCCCGCGCACCGAATCTGAGATCGCCCGCGCCAAAGTCAGTTACAAATCCTCGGCCTGCACGGTCAAAACTGATGGCGCCCGCGTCACCGTCGCCTTCAACGGCCTCACCCTCGGCCTCTTCTCCGGGGACCTCGTCTTCACCGCTTACAAGGGCTCCAACCTCCTCCGCCAGGAAGCCATCGCCAGCACCAGCGCACCCGATGTCGCCTTCATCTACAAGGCCGGCCTCAAGGGCTTCGCCATCGCCGACCAGACCAAACTCGTCTGGCGCGACACCTCCGAGCTCTGGCAGGAAAATGACTTCGGCGGCGAGCCCAATCATGACCCCGTCAACCTCCGCGCCCGCAACCGCCTCGAGATTCTCGACACCGGCGTCGGTTCCCTCGCCATCCTCCCGCCGCCGCACAAATTCTTCTTCGCCCGCGAGAATGAGGTCAACCTCGGCTACGTCTACTACCGCAAGGATGACGACCGCTCCTTCTCCCTCGGCGCCATGCAGCCCGAGCGCTGCGAGGGCTACGACCCCTGGGGCGTCTCCCCGGAGGTCTGGCAGCATCGCGCCTCCACCGCGCGCAACCAGGCCCTCAACTGCGCGCTCTACAACGCGCCGCCCGGCACCATGCAGCGCATGGCAGTCTACTACTACCTCAGCCCCACCGGCAGCCACGCCACGCAGCAAGCCGTCATGGCCTACACGCACGACGATGTCTACAAGCCCGTCCCCGGCTTCAAGACCGTCACCGGCCACTTCCACCTCGAGCTGAACGAGATGGCCCGCGACCGCGGCACCTCCGACCTCAGCCCCACCTGGCTGCCCGTCTTCCGCGGCCTCGGCATCAACATCGTCTACTTAGGCGACTTCCATGATGATTCCGACAGCGGCGACCCTGGCCCCAGACGCCTGCCCGAACAGAAGGCCTACTTCGACGCCTCCGCCAAGCTCTCCGACAAGAACTTCCTCGTCATGCCAGAAGAAGAGGTCAACTCCTACCTCGACGGCCACTGGTACCTCATGACGCCCCGGCCCATCTACTTCACCCACGTGGAAGCCCCGCGCCGCGCCGGTGCCGCCGGCACAACCGAGCAGCGCCCCTTCGTCGAGAACGACCCCACCTACGGCCAGGTCTACCACCTGCGCTCAGCGGACGACGTCCTCAAGTTCGTCAACCAGACCAAGAGCATCCTCTGGGTCGCGCACCCGCGCACCAAGTCCTCCGCCCTCTTCCCCGACATGTATAAGGACAAGGACTTCTTCTTCAGCGACCGCTTCATCGGCGGGTCTTGGGAGTCCCTGCCCGTCGATCTATCCCAGCCGCGCCTCTGCGAGTCGCGCTGCTTCGGCGTCAACGACGACATGAGCAACTGGGCCCCTAGCCCCAAGTTCATGCTCGCCGAGGGCGACACCTACATGAAGCGCCCCGACGACGAGACCTACCCCATGCTCGCCATCAACTACATCAAGCTCGCCAAGGTACCCGCCTACAACGAGAGCTGGTCGCCCATCGTCGAGAGCATCCACAACGGCAACTTCTTCGGCACCACAGGCGAGATCCTCTTCCACAACTGGGCCATCGAAGGCTCCGGCGCGCACAGCATCTACACCGCCAGCATCGAGTACACCTTCCCGCTTGACTTCGCCGAACTTGTTTGGAGCGACGGGGCAAAGGTCGACCGCCAGATCATCCCCCTCACCGACACCACCGCCTTCGGCGCCAAATCCTTCCGCATCCCCTTCGACGCCACCGGCAAGAAATGGGTCCGCTTCGCCGTATGGGACTCCGCCGGCAACGGCGCCTGGCTCCAACCCATCGCTGTAAAGTGACGAATCGCTGTCTTCGGTGGGAGCGTAGGGCTTTAGCCCTACGAACAAAAGCCTGCGTTGCTAGCGGGCTTTAGCCCCGGGCCCCTCGCGCGTCGCGACACAGCCGCGTCTCCAGCCCCTGAGCGAAGCCCAAAGTCGACTCGAAGCCACGCGCCCCTACAGGGTCCCCGCATCCTCGAGTGCCTTCTTCATCCCCGCCCAGCTGATTCGGCTCGACGCCTCCGGCGTGCCCCCGCCGCGCCAGTGCGTCTCCAACGACACCGCCTCGCGATACCCGATCGCCTTCAGCGCGCGAAACTGCGCAACCCAATCGATCAGCCCGCTTCCCACCGGCGACCACTCCACCCGGCCGGCGTCGTCGCGCACCGCATTTTTGCAGTGGCAGTGGTGGATGCGCTCCTTCGGCAGTAGCGCCCAGCCCGCGGGGAAGGCGTCCAGCTCCCCGGACATCACCGCGTTCGCCGGGTCCCAGTTCAGCATCAGCGGCGGCACGGCGGCCAGCGTGCGCACCGCTTCGGGCGCCGTGGCCGTGTTGCACTCCTGCTCGTTCTCAATCACCAGCACGATGCCCGCCTTGCGCGTGGTCTCGGCCGCGGCGCGCAGCTTCTCATCCATCGCCGCGCGGTACGGCGCCGCGTCTTCCAGCCGCCAGAAGTCGAAGCAGCGGATCTTCTCGCACTTGAACTGCTTCGCCAGCGCAATCGACGCCTCCAGCACCTGGTCCTGATGGGCGAAGTCAGAGTTGGCCGAGAAGTTCTGCGTGCTGTTGGAGAATCGCGAGCGCGGCGCGCCCGGCCAGTCCACCTTGAACAGCGGGCTGGCAATATCGCAGACGCCCAGCTTGTACTTGGCCAGAATCGCCTGCGCGCGCGTAACGTCGTCGGCCGCGAGGTCGGCGATGTTCTTGCTCCACAGGCTGCGTATCTCCACCCACCGTAGTCCAAACTCCGTCGCGGCAACCGAGCACGCATGCTCGAAGTCGTTGGAGATCTCGTCGGTGATCACGCTTACCTTGAACAGCGACTTCGCCTGCGCGCGCGCGAACCGCGGCGCGGCAAGAGCCGCCGTCGCGCACACGCCCGCCCCTACGAACTCCCGCCGGCTCATCCCGCGCATGCGCACAACCCAAGCCCCGCCCATCACTCCGCCGCTTTGTCGAACGCATCCGCCGCAGCATTCATCGCCGCATCCGTCGCCGCGCCCGAAAGGAACAGCACCCGATACCGGAACGTCGCCGACTCGCCTTTATTGATGGTAACGTTCAGCGCCGGCGTCTTCGCATCGAAGATATGCGCTCCCAGCGGATTCACCGCAAACAGCCCATACCCCCGCGCATGCCAGTATGGCGGCGACGCGCCCGGATTGCCCGCATGATCCAGGATCGCAATCATCTCCGTCTTGCCCGCGCCGCCATCGGCCGCCGTCGTCTGCCCCGTCAGCGTGCACCATCGCCCGCGCGTGGACCACACCGCATCGCCGGTCACGCCCGCGCTGGTGTGATACACCCCGCTCGCCCCCGCCGGATCGGCCGCCGCCACCTGCGTGGGGTTGCCGTTGGCGTCCATAAACAGCCCGCCCTTCTCCGTCGGCGACTCCAAAAAGTGCGCCACGCGAATCCCCAGCAGCCCTTCCTTGTCGTCATGGAAGACCACCGTATCCAGCGCCTTCAGCGTCACCACCAGGTCGATCGCCCGCGCCGGCTGCCCGCCCACCGTCAGCTTCGAAAACACATACCGCATCGTCTGCGTCATGATCGGCTTCGTATTCCCCGCCACCGGGTCGCCCTCAATCCACGTCGACTCCGTCACCAGATCGCCCGCATCCGCGCCGCTCTTCGCCGACACAATCCGGTCCTGATGAACGCTGCCATACGTCGATCGCTTCGCCTGCGGAATCGCATCCGAGTTGTTCCAGAAATCGAACCCGTTCGCATTCCCGTAGTTGAACCACAGCCCCGCGTGGTGCGGATGGTCCACCCGCTCACCCGGCCGCATCGCATATGGATACCCGCGGCTCACCGTCGTCCCATCCGGCGCAATCAGCGGATACAACACCGGCTTCCGTTGGTTCGTCTCCCACAGGTACGAGGTGAACGGCTTGCCGTCCACCGTCACGTCGGCCCGATGCGCCGCCTCATCCACTGCGACCTTCACTCCTCCACCCGCAGCAAACGTCATCGGCGCTAACCCCAGCCCAAACCCCAACGCAACCGGCAACGCCAGCAACCTACCCATGGACATACGGCTTGCCTCCCGCCATCACCTGCTGCGTCTTGTCGTCGAAGGTCACCTTCAGCCCCGTCTGGATCGCCGCCACATTCATGCACAGCGCAATCGAGTGGCTATACCCCGCCTGAATGCTCGCGTTCGGCGTCTTGCGCGAGCGCACGCACTCCATCCAGTTGCGCATATTGGCATCCGTCTGCGGATCGCCCTTCGCGCCGGGCGTGGCGTCGGTCTCCATCTTCTCCGGCTTGTCCACCAGCGAGAAACTGGGCAGCATATTGGCCTGCAGCTTCATCTCCGCGGCAGACCTCGCATTCAAACCGCCCGTCGGCGTCACCGTCTGCTTGTCCATATCGATCATCCCGCCGTTCGAGTAGTACAGCTCCTTCACCCCGCCCGCCGAGTTGGTAAACCGCGACGTGTACTGCACCTGGAAGCCCTTCGTCAGGTCGTCCAGCGGGCCGTAGTCGAACACCGCCGTCATCGTGTCCCAGTTCGTGCGCCCGTCCTTCCACAGATAGATCCCGCCATTTGCCACCACGGACCGCGGATGCGGCAGCCCCGTGAACCAATGCACCGTATCGATCTGGTGCACCAGCCACTGGTCCGGAATCCCCGACGAGTACGGCCAGAACAGCCGAAACTCAAGATACTTGCGCGCATCGAACGGCGCCTTCGGCAGGTCCAGCTGATACCGCGTCCAGTCCGTGTCCTCTTCCTTCAGCAGCGGCACCACATCCGGCCTGCGCCACCGCCCCGGCTGGTTCACGTTCCAGCTCATCTCCACCATCACAATGTCGCCGAACTTGCCCGACTGGATGTACTCCGCCGCCTTGATGTACGCCGGCGTCGACCGCCGCTGCGTCCCCACCGCAATCACCTGGCTCGAACCGTTCACTGCCGCCAGGAACGCCCGCGCATCCTTCATCGTGTGCGCCGTCGGCTTCTCCACATACGCGTCGCGCCCCGCCTTCACCGCCTCGATCCCATGCTGCGCGTGCTGGAAGTCCGCCGTCGCAATCAGCACCGCATCGATGTCGTTGCGCGCATACAGCGCCTCGTTGTTCACCACCGGATCGATCTTGTCGCCCGTCAACTTACAGATGTAGGCCGCGCCATCCTCGCGCCGCATCTTCCAAATGTCCGATACCGCGACCAGTTGGAAGTTCATCTCCTTCGCCGAGGTCAGGAACGCGGGAATGTCCCCACCCCGCATGCGGTCGCCGCATCCCACCACGCCCACCCGCACGCGGTCGTTCGCGCCGATGATCTTGGCATAGCTATGGGCAGTCTGCGTAGCCGCAACGGCGAGCGCCGCGCCGCCAATCTTCACGAAGTCTCGTCGCGTGGTCTCTAGGGAATTTTCCTGGGTCGGCATGGCTTGGTCTCCTCGGGTCTTCATTGCAAGCGCGCACTTCGCGCATTTGCTGGCGAGCGGAAGTCTACAGCGTTTGGTGCGCCTCTGCCAATCTAGAAATCTTTCCAAATGGGGAATAAATTCCAGTTAGCGCGAACTACCGCGCTTCCCGCAGCCGCGGCCCCGCAACCCGCCACCGGCCCCACCTTCTACCGCAGCGTCACGTCCCACACCCGCGAGAACCGTGCCTTGCCCGCCGGCCCTTCAATATACAGCACCACCACCTTCTGCCCGCCCGTCTTGTACTCATGAATCGGCGACTGCTCCGTCGAGCTCATCCCGTCGCCAAAGTCCCACCGCCAGCTCGTCACCGTCCCCGTCGATTCATCCTCAAACGCCACCATCCGCCGGTTCATGTCCACCACCTTGAAGCTCCACATCGCATCAATCGGTTTCTGGAACTGTGCCTCCAGCGGCATCAGCTTGAACTCGCGCAGCAGGTTCGCGTTGCCGTACATCTTGTGCTCCGGCGAGAGGTTCCAGAACCCGTTGTTCTTGCCGTCCTTCGCGCCGTCGTAATCAATCACCGCCCACGAGAGCCCAATCACCTTGTTCTCATACAGCTCCGACTCCACCGCCCGCTGCGGCCCCTCGCACCCTGCGTAGTCGAACGGCGTGATGTAGAACTCCAGAATGTAGTGCCCGCTCTCGCCGGGGCGGAAGCTGTAGCTCTGGGCATGATTGGCCCATGGCAGCGCCTTTGCCCACGGCTGGCAACCCCACTCCATCGCCCAGTCCTTGCCCTCGGCCGGAGTCATGATGTGGTAGTTCTGCGCCTGCACCCCATGCATGGAAAAATGCGCATCCATCTCGCTCTGGTCGGCAAAATTCCGGAACTGCGGAATCAGCGCCCCGCCCGACCGATCCCCATCCACCACCAGCTCAAACGTATCGTTGTGCAGCCCCGGATCGGCGAAGTCCCAGTAGTTGTCGTACGCCTCATACAAAAAATAAAGCCGGTTCAGCCCCTTCACCCAACCCACCTTCACCCGGATGTCGAGGTCCTTCGCGTCTGGCTTGTCGTGCTTGTGCTCGTCGTCGTGCATATCGTTCAGCGTGACCACGTAGCTCTCCGGCACCATCGCCCAGTCGTCGTCCTTGCCATCGATGCGCGGAATCTGGTCGGCGGGGAACTGAAAGACCTTGAAGCCCGGTAGCGGCGGCCCCGCCGGATCGGCCGGCGTCACCGCCGCCGCACGCGGAGCCGCCGCCGCAGCCTGCGCAGTCGCCGGCCCCGCCGCACCCGGCCCCGCCTGCTGCGCGCACATCGCCGAACCCGCACCCACCACAACTGCCGCCGCACACCCCGCCCAGAAAACCCTCATGAGATCGAAACCGCCTTCCCCAGCGCCGCCCGGGCCGCCTCGCCCTTCAAACCCTCAATCTTCAGCCCCGTCGTGTCCTTCGCCTCCACCACATAGCTAAACTCCTCCGGCGCATTCTTCCCCCACACCACCGAGCAGTCCTTCAGCGTCACATTGTCCGCATGTTCCACGCTGAACCCCGGCGTATCGTGCGCCTCAATCCCCGCAGTCGCCCCCGGCACCCCCCCCGCCACCACAGACGTCGGCCGATTGTCATACAGCCCGCCCTTGAACCCCGTCGTCCGCTCCAGCGTCACCGCCACGCGCTCCATCGTCACATCCCGCACCCGGCTCTGCGCGCTCCCGCACACCCGCACGCTATTCTCCGCATGGCCCGTCACATTCCGCACCGTCACGTTATGCAGCGACCCCACCTTCGTCGCCGCATTGCGCGGGATCGCCGTAAACGAGATCGCCTCGCCGCGGCCCCACCACGGATCGCCGTAGAACCGTGACGTAAACGTAATATCGTGGAAGTCCACGTTGTACACATTCGCCTCGTCGCGCAGTTGAATGCACAGCCCGCGCGAACTGGTCTTGATCTGGCAGTGCTCGAACCGCACATCGTGCACGTCCGAGGTCGTCTCCGTCCCAATCTTCAGCCCCGCGTCCTGCGTCTCAATCACGCAGTCGTGCACGTGGATGTTCGCGCACTCGCCATAGTCCACCCTCTGCCGGCTGGACTTCACCACCACCCCATCGTCGCCGCACACAATATTGCAGTTGCGTATCTCCACGTTGCGCGAGTGGTCGGGATCGATCCCGTCGCAGTTGGGCACATCCAGCAGGTTGCGCACCTTCACGTTGTCCACCAGCACCCGCTCGCAGCCGAGCAGGTGCAGCCCCCAGTTGGGCGCCGCGCCAAACGTAATGTCGCGCACCTCCAGATCCTTGCACCCGGTCAGCACAAACATCTTGGGCCGAAACGGCCCCGGCTTCCATATCCCGCCCACCTCGTCGTACCCGGTCATGAACTCCTTGGCCCGCCCATCGATCGAGCCCGTCCCCGAGATCGTCAACCCCTGCGCGCCGTTGGCCACAATCACCCCGCCCGCCGCGCTCGCCATGGTCTCCGGCACGGCCGACCCCGCCAGCCCTCCAAAGTAATCCTCGCGCCTGGTGCTGATCACGAGCTGCGCATCGTCCGCCAGATAAAAATCGATCGCGCCCTTCAGCTCAATCGTCCCAATCAGATACTTGTGTCCCCCGCGCACCAGCACCTGCACCTTTCTTCCGCCATCGGCCGCGGCCGCGTCGATCGCCCGCTGGAACGCCGCGGAGTCCAGCGTCTTTCCATCGCCCACCGCGCCATACTGCATCACATCGAAGACCTTCACCGGCGGCAACTGGTCGCCCCGCGCCGCCAGCACCCGCGGCAGCATGACAGCACGCAGCGGCCGCAGCACCGCCGCCCCCGCGCACGCCGCACCCGCCGCCAGCACCCTGCGTCGCGACACCCCCCGCGCCCTGTCTTTCTTCGAGTGGCTCATCTCCCGCTCCTCGCTTTACCCGATCCGCACGCCTCTGTCCTTACTAACCACTCACCACTGGACACCACCCACTGGATTCACTTGCGTGCGCACCACTCTACTAGCCGCCACAGCCTGCGTCCATCGCAGCCGCTCCATTCTTGCGGCCCCGCGGCCGCCGCCGCCAATCTTGACCGCACCCCGCGCCCTCCGCTATCGTCGTCTCCGCCGCCGAGTTTGCTCGCAGCCCCGCGAAGCTGCGCTGCAGTTCGATCTGAACTCCGAGGGACCTTCAATGAAATCAATCACCGCCCGCCCACTTATCGCGCTCTGCGCCACGCTCGCGCTCGCCGCCTCCGCCCGCGCCTATTCCCAATCCAACGTCAAGCCCAACCCCCTCTTCAGCGACCACATGGTCCTGCAGAGCGGCATGTCCGTCCCCATCTGGGGCACCGCCACTCCCGGCGAAAAGGTCTCCGTCACCCTCCTCAAGCAGACGCGCACTGCAACCGCCGACGCCACCGGCAAGTGGACCGTCCGCCTCACTAGCCTCAAGCCCGGCGGCCCGTTTGAGATGACCATCGCCGGCAAGAACCCCGGCGACACCCCCATCGTCGTCAAGGACGTCCTCGTCGGCGAGGTCTGGCTCGGCTCCGGCCAGTCCAACATGCAGTTCTACGTCTCGAAGAACGGCCGCGGCCACGCGCCCTACGGCCTGCTCGATGAAGAGAAGGAGATCGCCGCCGCCAACTTCCCGCAACTGCGCATGTTCACCGTCAAGAACGCCACGAACTACGCCCCGCAGACCGACGAGGTGGGCACGTGGGAGGTCTGCACTCCGGAGACCGTGCCCAACTTCTCCGCCGTCGGCTACCTCTTCGGCCGCGACCTCAACCAGGCCCTCAAGCTTCCCATCGGCATCGTCCTCTCCGCCTTCGGCGCCAGCACCGCCGAGGCCTGGGTCCCGCGCGAAGCCCTCGCCGCCGATCCGCTGCTCAAGCCCATGCTCGACAAACTCGACGCCCGCGAAGACTACTTCAAGGCCCACTCCACGGCTACCGGCGGTCCCGCGTCCGACGCCGACGCGCCGCCCTCGCCGCTCACCATCAACGCCCGCGCCGCGCGCCCCGGCGCCATGGGCGATCCCGCGCACGACCAGCACCAGCCCACGGTGCTCTACAACACCATGATTAATCCCATCCTGCCCTACGCGATCCGCGGCGCCATCTGGTATCAGGGCGAGTCGGTCGTGGGCGGAGCGGCCGGCGTCATGCTCTACGGCCACGTGATGGAGACCATGGTCACTGACTGGCGCAAGCAATGGGGCGAGGGCAACTTCCCCTTCTACGTCGTCCAGCTCCCCGGCCAGCAGAACGTCAGCAACAATCCATTGATCCGCGAGCAGCAGGCCAAAATCCTCTCCCTGCCCAACACCGGCATGGCCGTCGTGCTCGACACCAGCGAGGCCCACAACGTCCACCCGCATATCTTCGCCTCATCCAAAGTCGAAGGCTCCGCCATCCGCATCACATTCACCCACGCCGCCGGCCTCACCGCCAAAGGCGGCCCGCTCACCTGGTTCCAGATCGCCGGCGCCGACCAGAAGTTCATCGACGCCGACGCGAAGATTGATGGCGACTCCGTCATCGTCAGCAGCCCCAACGTCCCCGCGCCCGTCGCCGTCCGCTACGCATGGGACAACTACCCCAACACCGCGAACCTCTTCAACAGTGCCGGCCTGCAGGCCGCGCCCTTCCGCACCGACACTTGGGACGCCATGCCCCCCATCGAAGCCCAGTTCACCGCCAAGTAGAGGCCAGGATGTCAAGGCGCCCTTCGGAGGGAGCGTAGGGCTTTAGCCCTACGAATCAGCCTCCTTCAAATGAGTGGGCTTTAGCCTTGGCCCTCCTGCGTGCCGCCACGCGGCCGACCTTTGAGCCCTTGTGAGATTGCCGCCCACATCCACACCGCCAAACAAAAAAGGGAGGAGCCATAAGCTCCTCCCTTCGTTAAATCCTTCCACCTAAGTTACCGGGACTTACTTCGGCGTAGGCGCATACGGCTGTCCGTGCCGTTGGATCTGCGTCGGATCGAAGCTCGTGGTGCCCGCCGGGTCCCACGTCGCCCCCGCTGGCACCAGGATGTCATCGACGGACCGGTCCTTGGTCTCGCCCGTACGCACCTCAATGCGGCTGGCGTCGATGCCCTTCTCCGTGGTCAGGTACTGCTTCACGTTGAGCGTGCGCTCCGCGGCGGCCTCGGGCTTCTCGCCCGGATCGTGTTTGCCCACCACCACAAGCGTCGCGTCCGATTCGCGGTTCAGCTCCAGCGCGATCGAGTCCAGGCAGGCCTTGGCCTCATTGTCCACGCGCACCGGGCGCTTCAGGTCGCGCTCAAACGAGAGGCTGCACAGCGTCCGCGAGGACGGCGCCGGAGGCACCGGCGGCGGAGGCGGCGCAACCACGGAGACCATCGTCGTCGTGGACGCGGACTTGCCCACATCGTCCACTACGTTGCACGTCACCGTCACGACCCCCGGAGGCACATCGGCGGTGGCCAGCGTGCCCGTCGTGCCGCTGCCCGTGATCTGCCCGGCGGTCGCGCCATAGGAGTAGTTCAGCGGCCGGTTCTGCGGGCTCGTGCCCTGCGCCGTGATCGTGGAGAATCCCCCCGGCTGCACACTGGTCGGGTTCGCCGAGCAGGAGATCGTCGGCGGCTGGAAAGCCATCACCCGGAACGATGCGGTGCACTCGGCGTGCTGCGTCGGCTCCGCGCCTTCGCTCACCCGCCCCGTCACCACGTAGTCTCCCGCGGCCAGTCCGCCGGTGGCCACGGTCGCGTTCTCCGTGTTGCCCACAATCTTTCCGCCGCTTGTGCTCCAGGTGTAGGTCGGCGTCAGGTGCTTGCTCTCCGCGAGATTGATCACTCGGCCCGTCACTTGGATCGGATCGCCCGCATAGACTGAGACCGGCTGCAACTCGCACCCGTAAGCCGCGGGCAGCGGCGGAGTCATGTTGCCAAAGCGAAAGACCACGCCCGCGCTCAGCCGGAACGCGGTCACCTGCCCGATCCCTCCGTTCAGCAGGCTGCCCGTGCGCGCGCCGTAATTCACATAGGAGTAGGCAAAGTCCGCCTGCACCGGCCGGATCGCGATGCGGTTGTGCAATCCGGGCTGCGGCAGGATGTAGTCAATCCCCATGCCGGCCGTTGCGCCGACGCCCCACGTTGCGGGCTGGATCGCCGGGCCGCTGACCTTCGCCTCGCCTCCCAGAAGATGGGCAAACGGGACCAGGCGCCCCCACTGCAGTCGGTACGCCAATCCTCCCTGCACCGTATACACGCTGTCGTTGGGGCCGTTCGGAAGGAAGCTGCCCTCGGCCTGCACGCCGAAGTGGTCGCTGAAGTACGCCGTCGCGCTGGTCACCCCGCCAACGACGATCGGCTGATAATCGACGTTGTAGATGTCGCTGTTGACCGGATGGAAGTAGGCGTAGCCGCCGTAGAGGTCGACCTTTGAGGGTCCGGGCGGCCGCGAGCCTGCGGATACGGCCTGCGCCGCACAGGAGAGAGAGACAATGGCCGGAGCTGCGGCTACAAAGAGGGCGCGGCGAATCGCGGATGGGTTCAAGTCAATCATGTCCTTGTCCACAATCATGTCAAACTTCTGGTCCCACAACGGTCTTGGGGAATCGATTGAGTTATTGCACTTTGTGGTCTGGAGGAGTCGCCTGGCCGGCATTGCGCCTCCACCCGGGGCTCAGAAGCCGCGCCCAGAAGCCGCGCCCGGCAGCCGGTGAATCTCTGCGCGCCGCCGCAGCGTCAAAACCCTGGGCATTCGACCGCGTAAAATGAAGTTGAGATCGCGCCCCCGCCGGCGCGATTGGGTCAGGGGTACCCAAGAGACAAGCGATGTGGATTGTTAAACTGGCGCTCAACCGCCCCTATACCTTCATCGTGCTTGCCCTGCTCATCCTCCTGCTGAGCCCCGTCATCATTCTGCGCACGCCCACCGACATCTTCCCCGAGATCAACATCCCCGTCATCTCCGTGGGCTGGACCTACACCGGCCTCAACCCCGAGGAGATCGAAGGCCGCCTCACCACGCCCTACGAGAAAGCCCTCACCACCCTCGTCGATAACATCGAGCACACCGAATCCACCAGCTACAACGGTGAGGCCGTGGTCAAGGTCTACCTCCAGCCCGGCGCCAGCCTGGACACCGCCAACGCGCAGATCACCGCCGCCTCCCAGTTCCTCATCAAGCAGCTCCCGCCAGGCATCCTCCCGCCGCAGATCATCAACTTCTCCGCGTCCAGCGTGCCCATCCTGCAACTCGGCGTCTCCGGCAAGGGCATGACCGAGCAGGACCTGAACGACAGCGCCGCAAACTTCATCCGTCCCCAGCTCATCACCGTGCCCGGCGCCGTGCTGCCCCTGCCCTACGGCGGCAAGCAGCGCGAGATCCTCATCAGCATGGACCAGTCCGAGATGCAGGCCCGCGGCATCGCGCCCATCGATCTGCTCAATGCAGTCGCGCTCGAGAACGTCGTCACCCCCTCCGGCACCCTCAAGATCGGCCCCACCGAATACGATGTCCGCACCAACGGCACGCCGCGCACTATTCAGGAGCTGGGCAACATCCCGCTCAAGCAGGTCAACGGCACCACCATCTACCTGCACGACGTCGCCAGCGTCAGCGACGGCTTCACCGTGCAGACCAACATCGTCCGCCAGGATGGCCATCGCGGCGTGCTCATCACCGTGGTCAAGAGCGGCGATGCCTCCACTCTCGACGTGGTGAAGAACATCCGCAGCCTGCTGCCCCGCGTCCTCTCCACCGTCAACCCCAACATCCGCCTCACCCCGCTCGCCGATCAGTCCGTCTTCGTGCGCGCCGCGGTCCAGGGCGTCATTCGCGAGGCCATCATCGCCGCCGCGCTCACCGCGCTCATGATCCTCCTCTTCCTCGGCAGTTGGCGCTCTACCCTCATCATCGCCGTCTCCATCCCGCTCTCCATCCTCACCTCCGTCATCATCCTCAGCCTGCTCGGCGAGACCATCAACACCATGACCCTCGGCGGACTCGCCCTCGCAGTCGGCATCCTGGTCGACGACGCCACCGTCACCATTGAGAACATCGAACGCTATATGGAGGAGGGCCAGCCGCTGCGCGAGGCCATCCTCCAGGGCGCCGCGCAGATCGCCGTCCCCGCCCTCGTCTCCACCCTCTGCATCTGCATCGTCTTCCTGCCCATGTTCTTCTTGGGCGGCGTTGCGCGCTATCTCTTCGTCCCGCTGGCCGAGGCCGTCGTCTTCGCCATGCTCGCCTCCTACGTGCTCTCACGCACCCTGGTGCCCACACTCGCCGTCTACCTGCTCCGCCCGAAAGAAAGCCACACCGCGGCCTCCGCTGGGTTCTTCACCCGCTTCCAGCAAGGCTTCGAACGCCAGTTCGAGCGCTTCCGCACCGCCTACCATGTCCTGCTGGACAAACTTGTCTCCCGCCGTCATCTCTTCGTCCCCGGCTTCCTGCTCGTCTGCCTGCTCGCCTTCCTGCTCGTTCCCTTCCTCGGCCAGAACTTCTTCCCCGACACCGACAGCGGCCAGTTCATTCTCCATGTGCGCGGCGACACCGGCCTGCGCATCGAGGACATGGCCAAACTATGCGACCTCGTCGAGGACAGCATCCGCAAACAGGTGCCCGCCGCGGAGCTCGACAACATCCTCGACAACATCGGCCTGCCCTACAGCACCTCCAACACCCAGCACCTCACCAACGGCACGATCGGCGCCTACGACGCCGACATCGAAGTCACGCTCAAGTCCGACCACCACCCCACCGCCGGCTATGTGCGCGCTCTGCGCCGTGAGCTGCCCCGCGAGTTTCCCACGGCAACCTTCTACTTCCTGCCCGCCGACATTACCACCCAGATCCTCAACTTCGGCATCCCCGCGCCCATCGACGTGCAGATCGAGGGCAACAAGATCGACGACAGCAAGCAGATCGCGGACAAGCTGCTCGCGCAGCTCAGCCAGGTCCCCGGCCTCGTCGATCTGCGCATCCAGCAGCCCTTCGACTACCCAACGCTGCAGGTCGACGTAGACCGCACCAAGGCGCTGCAAGGCGGCTACACCGAGCGCGACGTCGCGGGCAGCGTCCTCAACACGCTCAGCGGCAGCTTCCAGCTTTCACCTATCTTCTTCCTCAACTGGAACAACGGCGTCAACTACAACGTGGTCGCGCAGACCCCGCAGTACAACATGGACTCCAAGCAGGACCTGGAAAACATCCCCATCAACCGGGCCACGCCGGGCGCGCCCACGCCCGCCACCAACCGCACCGGCCAGCAGCAGGCTGGTCCTTCCACCGAGATCCTCGCCGACCTCGCCACCATCAAGCGCGGCCATGAGATGGCCGTCGTCAACCACTACAACGTACGCCGCATCGTCGATATCTACAGCAACGTGCAGGGCCGCGACCTCGGCGCCGTCTCCCGCGACGTCGAACGCATCCGTGCCCAGGCCGCCAAAGATGCCCCCAGCGGCACCTTCATCTCGCTCAAGGGCCAGGTCACCACCATGCGCAGCGCCTACACCGGCCTGCTCATCGGCCTCGCCTTCTCCATCATCCTCGTCTACCTGCTGATCGTCGTTAACTTCCAGAGCTGGGTCGACCCCTTCATCATCATCACAGCGCTGCCAGCCGCGCTGGCCGGCATCGTGGTCTTCCTCTTCCTCACCCGCACCACGCTCAGCGTCCCCGCGTTGATGGGCGCCATCATGTGCATGGGCGTCGCCACCGCCAACTCCATCCTCGTCGTCGCCTTCGCCACCGAGCGCCTCAACGAGCACGGCGACGCCATCCGCGCCGCCGTCGAGGCTGGCGCCACCCGCTTCCGCCCCGTCCTGATGACCGCCCTCGCCATGATCATCGGCATGGTGCCCATGGCCCTCGGCCTGGGCGATGGCGGCGAGCAGAACGCGCCCCTCGGCCGCGCCGTCATCGGCGGACTGCTCTGCGCCACCGTCGCCACGCTGGTCTTCGTGCCCTCGGTCTTCGCCCTCATCCACGGCGCAGAGTCGCGCCGCGCCGCCCGCGAAAAGAACAAACTGGAGACCCGCTTCGCATGAAGCCAGCCCAAACCCAGCCAGGCCGGCCCCGCACCGCACGCCGCCCCGGCGCATCAAGATAAGTGAGTGAATTGGAGCCTCGATCGATGGAACAACCAGTGACCGACAGCACCGCAACCCAGGCCCCCGCGCAGTTCACCGTGAGCGCCACCGCCCCCCAGCCGCTACGCTCTGCGGACGAACACAAGGAGCAGCCAGCAGCCCAGGGCACGCCCCAGCCCGGTCCCGGCACCGGCCGCTCCCTCTGGGTCTTCGCCGTGGTCGTCGCCATTCTGCTCGCCGCCGCCATCGTCTTCGGCATCCGTTCACGCTCCGCCGCCGAGAGCAATCTGCAGGCCACCACCCAGAACGCCGCCATCCCCAGCGTCTCCGTCGTCCGTCCCGTCCTCGGCTCGCAGGCGCAGGAGGTCGTGCTTCCCGGCAACACTCAGGCCTTCATTGACACCTCCATCTACGCGCGCACCAACGGCTACGTCAAACAGTGGTTCGCTGACATCGGCGCCCGCGTCCGCCAGGGCGAGCTCCTCGCCACCATTGAGACCCCCGAGCTCGACCAGCAGCTGCAGCAGGCCCAGGCCGACCTCAAGAGCGCGCAGGCCAATCAGCAACTGGCCGTCACCACCAACGTCCGCTGGCAGGCCCTCGTCGCCAAGCACGCCGTCTCCCAGCAGGAGGCCGACCAGGTCGCCAGCGACCTCGCGGCCAAGGAGGCCGCCACCGCCGCGCAGGAGGCCAACGTCCGCCGCCTCCGCCAGCTGCAAAGCTATGAGCAGGTCATCGCCCCCTTCGACGGCATCATCACCGCGCGCGACACCGACGTCGGCTCGCTCATCGACGCCGGCTCCTCCGCCGAGCCGCACGAGCTCTTCCACCTCGACCAGATCGGCAGGCTGCGCATCTTCGTCGCCGTGCCCGAGGCCTACGCCGCCGCTGTCCGCAACGGCGAGCAGGTCGACATCACCCAGGACGCCGACCCCGGCAACATCATCCACGGCACCGTCACGCGAAACTCCTCCGCCATCTCGCAGACCAGCCGCACCCTCAACGTCGAGGTCGATGTCGACAACCCCAGCGGCGATCTCCTCCCCGGCGCCTACGTCTTCGTCCACATGAAGCTGCCCGGCGGCTCGCACGCCGTCACCATCCCCTCCAACACCCTCATCTTCCGCTCGGCCGGCCTGCAGGTCGGCGTGGTGCGCGATGGCCGCGCCCAGCTCATCCCCATCACCATCGGCCACGACTTCGGCAGCTCCGTCGAAGTCACCTCCGGCCTCACACCGCAGGACCTCGTCATCCTCGACCCCTCCGACTCCCTCGTCAGCGGCACACCGATCGAGGTCGGCGCGATCAACGGGCCCGCGCAATGAAGCTGCTTCGATCCACGCGCGCAATCTCGCTCGTCGCGGCGCTGTGCAAGCAAGCCGCGCTCTTGTGCCTCGCCCTCGCAACCCTCGCCCTCGCCGGCTGCCACCCCGTCGGCCCCAACTACACCACCCCGCCCGCCGTCGGCCTCGCGCCCGAGTTCAAAGAGCCCGGCCCCACCACCTTCCAGCAGACCAGTGGCTGGAAGGCCGCGCAGCCCAGCGACACAACCCTCCGCGGCAAGTGGTGGGAGAGCTTCGCCGATCCCCAGCTCAACGCCCTCGAAGAGCAGATCGATCCCGCCAACCAGACCCTCATCGCCGCCGACGCCAACTTCCGCGCCGCCCGAGCCGCCATCGGCCTCTACCGCGCCAACCTCGCGCCCACCCTCAGCGTCGGCCCCGGCGCGGGTGCCGTGCGCGACTCCCAAAACCAGCCCTACGCCGGCTCAACCATCACCACCGGTGGCCAGGGCGAGGGCAACTTCCTCCTGCCCCTGGACCTCAGCTACGAGGTCGACCTATGGGGCCGCATCCGCCGCTCCATCACCGCCGCCCGCGAGACCGCCCAGACCTCCGCCGCCGACCTCGAGACCGCCCGCCTCAGCCTCCACGCCGAGCTCGCCCTCGACTACTTCGGCCTGCGTGCCGACGACGCCCAAAAGAAACTCCTCGACGATACCGTGACCGCTTACCGACAAGCTTTGCAGTTAACTCAAGATCGCTACAACGGCGGCGCCTCCCCGCTCTCCGACGTCACCCAGGCCGCAACCCAGCTCCAGACCGCCCTCGTCCAGGACTCCGACGTCACCATCGAGCGCGCGCAGTATGAGCACGCCATCGCCGTGCTCACCGGCCAGGGCCCCGCCGCGCTCACCCTCCCCGCCGACCCCGTCAACGCCAACCCGCCCGCCATCCCCGTCATCCCCGGCGCGCTGCCCTCGCAGCTGCTGGAGCGCCGCCCCGACATCGCCGGCGACGAGCGCCGCATGGCCGCAGCCAACGAGCAGATCGGCATCGCCCAGGCCGCCTTCTATCCCGCGCTTGACCTCTCCGCTGCCATCGGCCTCAACGGCACCTCGCTGCTCAACCTCTTCACCCTCCCCAGCCGCTTCTTCGCCGTCGGCCCCACGTTGAACGAGACCGTCTACGACCACGGCCGCCGCCGCGCCGGCTCCGACATCGCCCTCGCCCAGTACGACGCAACTGTCGCGAATTATCGACAGACCACTCTTACCGCCTTCCAGCAGGTCGAGGACAACCTCGCCGCACTCCGCGTCCTCGAGACCGAAGCCAGCCAGCAGCGCGCCTCCACCGAAGCCGCCCAGCAATCCCTCGACCTCTTCAACACCCGTTACGAGGGCGGTGTCGACACCTACCTCCAGGTCGTCACCTCCCAGACCACCGCCCTCGCCAACCAGCGCAACGACATCGAGATCCAACGCCGCCGCCTCGAAGCCAGCGTCCTCCTCATTAAAGCCCTCGGCGGCGGCTGGTCCACCGCCCAACTCCCCAACCTATAACCCACGCGATACCCTTACCTCAGAAATGCCCCACGCCCACACCATCGCCGGCGTCCGCTACACGTTTGACACCCTCGCCGACCTCCTCGCCCGCGCCACCCCGCTCCGCTCCGGCGACCAACTCGCCGGCATCGCCGCCGAATCCGAGCAACACCGCATCGCCGCCCAACTCGCCCTCGCCGATCTGCCCCTCAAACACTTCCTCAACGAAGCCATCATCCCCTACGAGACCGACGAGGTCACCCGCCTCATCCTCGACACGCATGACCCCGCCGCCTTCGCCCCCATCGCTCACCTCACCGTCGGCGGCCTCCGCGACTGGCTCCTCTCCGACGCTGCCACCACCCAATCCCTCGCCGCCCTCGCCCCCGGCCTCACCCCGGAGATGGCCGCCGCCGTCTCGAAACTCATGCGCCTCCAGGACCTCGTGCTAGTCGCGCGCAAAATCTCCGTCGTCACCCGCTTCCGCACCACCGTCGGCCTGCCCGGCCGCCTCTCGACGCGCCTCCAGCCCAACCACCCCACCGACGACGCCCGCGCCATCGCCGCATCCATCCTCGACGGTCTCATGCTCGGCTCCGGCGACGCCTGCATCGGCATCAACCCCGTCACCGACTCCCTTCGAACAGTCGTAGAACTGCTTCAGCTTATCGACCACGCGCGCCAGCGCTTCGCCATCCCCACCCAAAGTTGCGTCCTCGCCCACGTCACCACCCAAATGGAGGCCATGCGTCTCGGCGCGCCTGTAGACCTCGTCTTCCAGTCCATCGCCGGCACCGAAGCCGCCAACCGCTCCTTCGGCATCTCCATCGCCCTCCTCGACGAAGCCCACCAGATGGCCCGCGAACTCAACCGCGGCGGCATCGCTCCGCACGGCCAAATCCCCACCGCAGAATCAGGCGGCGAAAACCTCATGTACTTCGAGACCGGCCAGGGCAGCGCCCTCTCCGCCAACGCCCACACCGGCTCAGCGCGCGCCGCCGACGGATCGTCGATCACCTGGGCTGTCGACCAGCAGACCCTCGAAGCCCGCGCCTACGCCGTCGCCCGCCGCTACCGCCCCATGCTGGTCAATACGGTCGTCGGCTTTATCGGGCCGGAGTATTTATACGACGGCAAGCAAATCCTCCGCGCCGGCCTCGAAGACCACCTCTGCGGCAAGCTGCTCGGCCTGCCCATGGGCTGCGACGTCTGCTACACCAACCACGCCGAGGCCGACCAGGACGACTCCGACTCTCTCCTCACCCTGCTCGGCGTCGCCGGCGTCAACTACATCATGGGCGTCCCCGGCGCCGACGACATCATGCTCAACTACCAGTCCACCAGCTTCCACGACGCCCTCTACCTCCGCCGCATCCTCAACCTCCGCCCCGCCCCCGAGTTCGAAGCCTGGCTCGCCTCCCCCCACCCTACCCGCCTCGCCCTGCCGGCCTTGCTGCCGTAGCCGTACCGCGGCGCTCAGGGAAGCGAAATCCGGTACAGGTTGCGGTGAACCGCGTACTGCACCCAGGCATAGTGCCCGGGATCCTTGCCCGGCACCAGCTCTCCACGCCCAACCGATTGCGTTCCCCGCACCACGCTCGGCTCGGCGAGCGGCGCGATCCCTCCCGCGGGAAGATCAGGCAGTCTCTCCCCCGGACCCACCGGGATCGCCAGACTCCGTCCCGGGCCCGTGCCTGACGGCTCCACCACGGGAACGAACAGAAACCTTCCGTCGGTCGACCATCTCGGAAAGCAGTAGCTTGCGCACATCCGACGCGCAAGCCTGCCGTCCAGCGGGATCGCCATCACTGCGGGAAAATCCCTCTCTGGAGTTCTTGGAACCACTGCCATCACCCATCGGCGCCCCGGTGAGACCCCTTGGAACTCCACGATGGGATAGGAAAAGACCTTCGAACGGTTCGAACCGTCCCGATTCATCTGCTCCAGATAGTTCGAGTTTCCCTCCGTCGCTTCGAAGAATATCTGTCCCCGTGGCCCAAAATGCGGCCACCTTCCGCCCGTATTGCCCACCTTGCTTGGCGGCAGGCTTCGGTCCAAGGGCGCCAGCCACAACCCCGTCGATCGGCCCGCCGCCGCGGCTGCGTACGTTACCTCTTTGCCATCCGCCGACAGATCGAACGAGAGGATCGAAACTCCTGGGAACACCGCCTCGCTCTTCCCCGAGTCGACAGCCGTACGCCACAACTCTGCCCCCGGACCCTCCTCACGCCGCAGCAGGTAGTAGATCGAGCTGCCGTCCCGGCTGAAAGCAGCACAACATGACCCGCCCACCACCTCACCCTCGGAAGAAAGTTGGCGCTCACCTGCCCCGTCGTGTATCCAGACCGCGCTCTCATGCGCACCCACCGATGTGATCACCGCCTGCCCCGTTGGTTCCACCGCGACCCCTTGCTCGTCGGTCGGCCCAAAGGTCATCTGCTCCGGGGCTCCGTCCGGGAAGCGCTGCCGCCACAGATGGCTGCGTCCTTCCGCCCCGGCGGTGAAATACATCCATACCCCGTCCGGCGACCAGCCGGCGGATGTGCATGCACCGGCAGGCCCCACAGGTCTCGCCATACCCTGGCCCTCCAGGCCAACCAGCCGGCACGGTCCCCAATTGCCGTTGTCGTTCATCTCCACCACCAGATCCAAGCGGCGGTCCGGAGATGGGAACGAGTAATGCGCCATCCCCCGCTCATGCGCCGGGAAGTACACATCGCGCGTGGCCGCGCCCATCCTCGCTGCCGTGACCACCCCCATGTGGATGCCCGTACGAATCTCGGAAAAAAGCAGCTGCTGGGAGTCCAGCCACGCCAGCCCAGCCGCGTTCTTCAACAACAGATGAGGTTCGCCTCCCAAGACCGACACCTCGTAGGTCGAAAACCCGGACGGCTCGAGCACGGTGTACGCAATCTCCGACCCGTCCGGCGAGAATGCCAGCCCATACTTCGGTCGGGCGTCGTCTGTTACCCGTCTGGCCTCTCCGTCCGGCAGCATCTTCACGTAGATCTGGTCAGTCGAGAGGAAAGCATCCCCGCCGCGGATGAATCCCACCATGCGCCCATCCGGAGACAACGCCGGAGCCACTGCCGAATCCGTGAAATCCGTGATCTGCGTATATCTGATCTCTGGCGAGCGATGCAGGGAGCGATAGATCGCCACGCCGCCCGCCGCCAACGCCAAACATGCCACCGCCGCCACATACAGGCGCAACCGTCTCCGCTGAGGGGCAGGGGCCTCCGTTTCGGGGATGGCTGGGGGCGGCAGAACTGGGGCAATCGTGGAAACGGCGGCGACGAACCGATACCCCCTTCCGGTCACGGTCTGGATGAAACGCGGATCGTCGGGATCGTCATGCAGCAGGTGCCGGAGCTTCCGAATCGCGGTATTGATCCCGTGTTCGGTGTCGACGAACACCTCGCTCGACCACAGCCGCTGCGCAATCTCCGCCCGGCTCACCAGCTGGCCCTCGCGCGAGACCAGTAGGATCAGCAGCTCCATCGGCTTGCGCTCCACGCGCACTGGCCGACCCTTTTGAAGCAGTGCAAACCGCCCGCAATCCAGCCGGAAATCGCAAAACTCGTACACCGCTCCTGGGCTTGCACGGAGCGGGACAGCTATCGCCGGACTGCGCACAGGGCTCGCCACAGGTCCTCTGCTCGGCAGTATGCCACGCCTCTATTACGGAACAGCTCTAATTGCAAAGATGTTAGCAGTTTACCAAGACTTCACCTCAGCCTTTACCCCTTCTTCATTGCGCCCCCTGGGCCCGGCGCGGTTAGCTTGCCTCAATCGGCCGTTCCCAACCGAGGAGGAGACGTGATGAAGACAAAATATTGGAAATGGATGTACGCCATCGGCGCGCTGGCGCTTGCGTGTTCCGTGGTTCCCGGCGCCCTGGCGCAGTGCGGTCTGCCCAATAAGCCTATCAAACCCTCAGCCTGGCATCCGCGGTATGGCACAGCCAACCCGCGTCTCTTAGCCGCAGACTTCGACTTCGGGCCGTCGATCGTAGGAATGTGGCACGTAACCTTCACCGCGCTGACCCAGAACGGAGAGACCATTCCAGTCCCCGGCGGCGTGGTGATCGACAACTCGGTGGTGGTATGGCACCCCGACGGAACGGAGATCATGAACTCCTCGCGCTCGGCGCAGGACGGAAACTTCTGCCTGGGCGTCTGGAAGCGAACCGGCGACCGCAGCTATCTCCTCAATCACATTCCCTGGGCCGGCAATGTGTTCGACCCGACGGCGCCGCCGTCCACCGTCGGTCCGCCCCAGGCCGGCGTACAGCTCATCGAGAAGATCGAGCTGAACCCGGACGGGAACGCCTATAGCGGGACCTTCACCCTGCACGCATACGACACCACCGGGAAGGTCTACGTGTGGTTTAGCGGTGTGCTCTCTGCCAAACGCATCACCCCGGACACTCCCTTCAGCGATCTGCTCTGACACAACCAAACCTCACCGGCAAAGGCGGCGGAGAGAACTCTCCGCCGCTCACTCCCCGCTCTCCCTCTTATTCGGCTCTCCCTTCCCCGCAGCAATCAAGTTCCGCAGGCTCCCATTGACATAAAATCCCCACGCGCTCGAGCACTTATCGAAGCACTCATGCTCCGCCGCCAGCCCCGCATGAGTAAACCGCACCTCCGTCTTGCCGCCCTTGCGTGCGATCTCGAACACCACCCGCGTCCCATTCCACTCCGTCTTGTCGTCCACGAACGAGAGAGTGCTGTCCACCACCTGCCACACCACCCGCCTGCCCGGGACCAGCTCCGTGATTCGCTGCTTGCTGAAGTGGATGTCCTTATACCGGTACGTCCACACCTCTCCCAGCTTGTCCGTCTCGCCTTCAATCTCACCCGACCACCATCCCCGCACATCGTTGATGGCCGCGAACACCTCGTCCGGCGTCTGCTCCACCGTAAAGCTGTAAGTCAGGTCCTGCGCCTGATCGTTTACATCCACATCCGCAACTTCCCCCGCAACTTCCAATTCCAATGCGCTGTTCATGACGATCCTCCTCTTGGATACGGTTGATCCTGCGTTTCCGCCAACGGCGCCCGTGGCGCCTAGCCTCTTGTCCGGCGAATCGCGCTTTCACGATTCGCGATTGCCGCCCCGTCCCTACTTCCCCTCCGCCTGCCGCCGCACCCGCTCATGCATCGCGGCCCATCCTTTGTTCATCCCCGCCTTCTGCTCCTCGGTCACAAACCCCAGCGCCTCGTGCTTGAACGCGATCACCGTCCCGCCGTCGACCTCGCTCAGCCGGTACTGCACATTGGAGACGAACGGGAACGACGCGAACAGCGGCCCCGCAAACTCCAGCAGCGTCGGTCGCTTGATCGCCTGCACGTTGGCCCAGAAGTGCCCATTGCCGTCGCCCAGGTCGCGATACCATCGCCCGCCCGGCCACGCCTCGATCTTCATGTTCATCGATTTGCCGTCCGGCGTCTCGTTGCCCGGCCCCAACTGCTCCAGCAGCGTCCGAAACGTCACATCTAGCGGCGCCTCCACGCGTATCTCCTGGTTAATCGTCAACGTCAAGTCTTCGAGTGTCTGCTCCGTCGTAATCATGATTTGTTCTCCTGCTAGGGTTTGGATTTAGTACTTACAAAATTCACATCTGCCGAGCTCTTGCGGACGGTCGCCTCCGCCAGCTCCTTCACTCGGTTCAACTGGTGCTGCCAGTAGCGCTCAAACGTCCCCGCCCAGGCATGCATCGGCCGGATCGCTTCCGCATTCGTCCGATACAACTTCTGCCGCCCCTGGCACCGCATCCGCACCAGCCCCACATCGCGCAGCACCCGCAGGTGCTTGGAGACCGAGGGCTGCTCCAACCCCAGCGCCGTCACAATCTCCCCCACCGGCCGCTCCGCCCCCGCCAGATAGCCCAGGATCTCCCGCCGCCGCGGCTCCGCCACCGCATTGAACGCATCCGAGGTTGTGCTCGCCCGTGCCATGACCCACACAATACATTCCCATATAGGAATATGTCAAGCACAAGTTTTGCCCCACCGCCCAAACGAACAACGCCTCGGATCACTCCGAGGCGTCTCCTTCGCGATACGGATCTGTTACTGCTTCTCGTAAACCAAAATCTCCTTCTCCGACTCCTTGCCCGGCACCCACTCCTCCACCGTGTAGCTCATGCCGTCGGCGCTCAGAGTGTAAACGCCCTCGTCCATTACCTTCCCGTTGAGCTTCACCACCAGATGAACCTTGTTCGCGCCGTCCGCCTTCAACGAAACGGTCTCGCCCGGAGGCACCGTGGGCCCCATCGGCGTCGCGTCGGTGCCATCCAGCTTCGCGTCCAGCGTCGACTTGCTGGCCGGGACCTCTTCGTGCCACATGCCGCTCGCGACCGTCCTCGTCCGGATGAAGGTCCCCGTGGATGTTTCCTTCACGTCCAGCCACTTGCCCGCCAGGCCCATGGTCCCGGTCAGGCGTTTGTAGGTCTCGTCGTAGGTATAGGAACTCCCGTCGGGGCGCATCGTGGTCCCATGGACCATGATCATCTTGCCATCGGGCGAGAACGTTTGGTGCGACTTCGACAGCACCACGCCATGGGCCAGGGTCGCGCGGTCGTACCCGGACTCGTCCGTCCCGGTGCATGTCATGGCGTGATCGCTGTACGTTGGGTAGGTCTTGCCATCACAGGCGAAGTCATATTCGATCGTGCCCCCATTGGAGTAGTGAAACTGGCCCTCCGCCTTCATCGTAAAGGTCATGGTGTCGCCGGTAACCTTGCTCTTTGCCACGTTCTCCTTCCACGTGCCGTCCCACGGCGACCCGGCGGCAAAACAAGGAAACACCACGGACATCGAAAGGACCGCCGTACACGCACAACTCAGGAACGTCTTCATAATTAGCCTCACAGGATCGAAGTAGGGTTCGCGGCCCGGGGCCCAAGTCAAGCCCGAGGTAAAGCTCGAGGTCAATTGTCATCGAGTGCGCCGCGCCCATGCCTTCGCAGCGATCCGAAAAGCCTATACCTAAACTTCGATCCAGTCCAATGGTGGAGTCGAACTTCCACGAGAAGGGCGCCCCCGGGCTATGCTTGCTCCAACCCGCAATCCCGCAATCGGAGGGCATGCGATGCCGAAGTCCATCGACGAAGCATATGCGTCTGCCTCATTCGCGAGCAGCGCCGACGCAACCACTCCCCCCCCGCCCATCCCCGCACTTCGTGATTACACCCCCGCCCGCGTCGCACTCGCCCGCGCCGGCACCAGCATCGCCACCGCCCCCACCCTCGCCTTCTCCCTCGCCCACGCCCAGGCCCGCGACGCCGTCCACTCCATCCTCGACGTCCCCGCGCTCCTCGCCGCCCTGCGCGCCCGCAACCTTCCCGCCATCGCCGTCCAAAGCGCCGCAACCACCCGCGCCGAATACCTCCGCCGCCCCGACCTCGGCCGCACCCTCGCCCCCACCACTATCCTCGCCACCGAACCGGGTGCCCCATCCATGCGGTCTCATCGCATGGGTGGGTTATCGCTTGCGGAAGCAAACGACCCGCCTTCCGCCATCCAGCTCAGCACGCTCACCATCCTCCTCGCCGACGGCCTCTCCGCCCTCGCCACCCAAACCCACGCCATCCCCATCCTCGACGCACTCCTCCCCATGCTCGACGAAACCTGGCGCCTCACCCCCATCGTCATCGCCACCCAGGCCCGCGTCGCCCTCGCCGACCCCATCGCCCACGCCCTCCACGCCGACGCCTCCCTCATCCTCATCGGCGAGCGCCCCGGCCTCAGTTCGTCCGACTCCCTCGGCGCCTACCTCACCTGGGCCCCGCGCCCCGGCCGCACCGACGCCGAACGCAACTGCATCTCCAACATTCGCGCCCACGCCGGCCTCGACTACGACACCGCCGCGCACAAGATCGCCGCGCTCCTCCACGAAGCCCGCCGCCTCCGCCTCACCGGCATCCCCCTCCGCGAACCCGACCTCGCGATCATCCCCCCTCCCGCATGAACCGCACACCAAAGCTCGGGTGCCCCATCCGTCGCGGCCATATCGCGATGGGTGGGACGTAAACCGCTCAACCCACCCTGCGCAACGCGCTAAACTGAAACCACCGCGCCCGGCATCTCACCCCCCGCCATGTTGACCGAAATCCACGGCACCTCGATCGAAACCCGACGCCTGATCCTGCGCGACTTCCTCGCCCTCCTCAGTCTCACCCTCATCACGCTCGTCCTCTTCGCCATCACCCTCTTCCTCTTCCGCTCCTTCACTGCGCATCGCGCCGCCCTCGCGCAAAGCTCCGCCGACCTCGGCGCGCGCGAGCTAGCTGCGGGCAACGCCGCCGCCGCCGTCCTCGACCTGCGCAACGCCCTCGCCTACGCCCCGGGCACCCGCGCCTATGAGCTCCTCCTCGCCCAGGCCCTGGGCGAGGCCGGCCGCACCGAAGAGAGCTACACCTACTTCCTCGGCCTCTCCGAAGCCGAGCCCGGCAACGGCTTCATCAACCTCGAACTCGCCCGCCTCGCCGCCCGCCGCAACGACCCCGTCGCCGCCGTCAACTTTTACGGCGCATCCATCAACGGCACCTGGCAGGGCGATGGCGTCGCCCGCCGCGCCGAGGTCCGCCTCGAGCTCGCCCGATACCTGATCGAAATTCGTCGCCCTGCCGAGGCCCGCATGGACCTCCTCATCGTCGCCGGCAACGCGCCCGACGACTACGACCGCGACCGGACCATCGCCGATCTCTTCGAACAGGCCGATGACCCCGACGACGCCGCAACCTATTACCAAAAGGCCGCCGCCCTTCGACCCACCGGCCCCACCGATCCGGCAGTAGCAGCCCCATGACCCTGAGCTCACCAGTCAGCCCCGCCGAACCGCTCGATCCCCACACTCCTGCCGCGGATGCCGCGTCGCGCGTCGCCGCCACCCGCGAGGAGCGCCTGCTTCTGCTCCTTTCCATCTTCGTCGGCGTCATCTCCGGCCTGCTCGTCGTCAGCTTCCGCATGGCCATCGACTGGCTGGCGGTGCTGCTGCAAGGCGAGACGCCCACCCCCCACCACATCCGCATCATCCTCGTGCCCACCTTCGCCGGCATCGTCATCGCGCTGCTCGTCCGCTACGTATTCCCCGAGGCGCGCGGCAGCGGCATCAACCAGACCAAGGCCGCCCTCTACATCCGCAACGGATACATCTCCACCCGCACCGTGCTCGGCAAGTTCCTGCTCTGCGCGCTCGCCCTCGGCGCCGGCTTCTCCTCCGGCCCGGAGGACCCCTCGCTGCAGATCGGCGCCGGCGTTGCCTCGCAGGTCAGCCGCCGCTTCGGCCTCTCCCGCGCCCGCCTGCGCCTCTTTGCCCCCATCGGCGCCGCCGCCGGCCTCGCCGCCGCCTTCAACGCGCCCATCTCCGCCATCCTCTTCGTCATCGAAGAGGTCATTGGCAACTGGAGCGCCGCTGTCCTCGGCTCCATCGTCCTCTCCGCCGTCTCCGCCGTGGTGGTCGCGCGCTGGTTCTGGGGCCCCGAACCTCTCTTCCGCATTCCCGCCGTCAACCTCGTCGACCCACGAGAGCTGCTGGCCTACGCGGTTCTCGGCCTCGCCGGCGGCGTCGCGTCGCTTGTCTTCACCAAGGCCCTCGGCTGGCTGCGTCCGGTGCTGCGCCGCCAGCCTCGCACCTGGCAGCTCGCCCAGCCCGCCGCCGCCGGCTTCCTCGTCGGATGCATCGGCTACTTCGGCCTGCCCCAGGTCATGGGCGCGGGCTACGAGGCCATCGACCAGGCCATGCACGCCCAGTTCGCGTGGAAGATGCTTCTGCTCCTCGCGCTCTTCAAGATCGTCGCCACCACGCTCTCATTCTCCAGCGGCACGCCGGGCGGCATGTTCGCGCCCACGCTCTTCATCGGAGCCATGCTCGGCGCGTCGGTCGGCACCGTCGAGCACCACCTCTTCCCCCACCTCACCGGCTCGGTCGGCTCTTACGCGCTGGTCGGGATGGGCGTGCTCTTCGCCGCCTTCATGCGCGCGCCGCTCACCTCCGTCTTCATGGTGTTGGAGGTCAGCCAGAACTACTCCATCGTCCTGCCCGTCATCCTCGCCAACACCATCGCCTATCTCCTTTCGCGCTCGTTGCAGCCCGTGCCCATCCTGGAGATCTTCACCCATCAAGACGGCCTCGACCTACCCTCCATGGAAGAGCGCCGCGAGGAGAGCGACCTCCACCTCGAAGACGCGTTGCGCCCCATCGCCGTCCCTGTCCTGCGAGGCTCCGAGACGCTCTCCGCCGCTGCCGCCGCCCTCGCCGCCCACCCTGATGCGGCCCCCGCCATCCTTATCCACTGCACCGACGGCCTCTGGTACGCCGCCGCGCGCCAAGAGATGGACGAGCTCCTCGCCTCCAACGTCACCTCAGAGCCAGCTGCCCCACCTCAAGATAAGAATT
Organism: Acidobacteriaceae bacterium; assembly: GCA_050014235.1. Classification (GTDB taxonomy): domain Bacteria; phylum Acidobacteriota; class Terriglobia; order Terriglobales; family Acidobacteriaceae; genus Edaphobacter. The sequence goes on along the minus strand of JBEKDS010000024.1, from coordinate 29,545 downwards.
GTCATCCTGAGCGCAGCGAAGGACCTGCTGTTGTGGGAACACAAAGCTCCGCCCTCGGCATCACCCTCGAACGAGCCCTCCGCCCCGACCGCACCCCCGTCCTCTTCCCCGATCTCCCCCTCTCCGCCGCCCTCCCTCACTTCCGCCGCTGGCCGCTGCTCCCCATCACCAACCGCGCCAAGCGCGGCGCCCTCGAAGGCGCCGTCTCCCTCCAGGACGTCCTCCACCGCTACCAACAGCGATAAGCTAGTTGTGAGAGATGAGTTGTGAGTTGTCAGCAACAAGCGGCTCGCCCTATGCGGCATCCCGGCAGTTTTACTCACAACTCACAACTGCCCTTATGCCCCGCAACCTCTTCATCCTCGCCGCCTCGCTCGCCGCCTTCGCGCTCATCTCCTGCGGCATCGCGTACACCAACATCGCCCAGCAGCCCGGCTCCCCCGGCGACCAGTCCCTCTGGCGCACCATGGGCCTCGTACTCCTCCTCATCGCGCTCATCTGTGCCCTCGCCGGCGTTCTCTCCTCCCTCTTCGAGCAAGCTCAACGCCGCAGCCAGCAACCCCGCGCCGACGCCCGCCGCCGCAACCGCCCCTGACCCTCCCCTGCGAATACAATCAGCAGGGAAGGCGAACCACCCTTCGAAATTGTCATCCTGAGCGCAGCGAAGGACCTGCTGATAAGCCTCCGCCACACTCTCACGGCAGGGAAGGGAACCACCGATGTTCGAGGTCACCGTAGAAGCCGGTTTCTCCTCCGGCCACTACCTCCGCAACTACCAAGGCAAGTGCGAGAACCCGCACGGCCACAACTACCGCGTGCTCGTCACCCTCGCCGGCGCGGAGCTCGACCCCACCGGCCTCCTGCTCGACTTCAAGCTCCTCAAGACCCTCCTCCGCCCCGTCGTCGACTACCTAGACCACCAGATGATCAACGACCTCCCGCCCTTCACCGAGCTCAACCCCTCCGCCGAAAACCTCGCCCGCTACTTCTACCAGCAGACCAGCCTCCAGCTCGCCGAACTGACCGCCGGCCGCGTCCGCGTCAAAGACTGCACCCTCTTCGAAACCGACACCAGCTTCGCCCGCTACTACGAATAGAGCGCGGACGCGTGAACCTGGCGCCCTCGTGATACTATATTCAGTATCGTCACGGGAGGGGCGAGTATATGGCGAACAGCGCCAGAATTCGAGGAAGCCGGAATGTCCAACGTCGAGAAGATCAAGCGCTCTGTCCGCGAAATCGCGGGTCGAAAGCAGAATGTAACCCTCGCTGAGATCGAACGAATCATGAACCAGCTGAAAGACCACTGCGCCGTCAGCTCCATCGAGAACGACCACCAGCGCATGTACGCAATCGACGGCATCCGCTTCGGCATCTGCACCCATCACCCTGGCACAAGGCAGATCAAGGCAATCTACGTGAAGCAATTTCTCCGGGCCATGGCGGAGACCGGATGGTATGAAGACTAAGAATTCTAGAATCGACCAGCTCGCTGCCCTCAACCACTCCATCGTGCTGCGCCACGACGAAGAAGGGGACGTCGTCGCCTCCATCGCCGAACTCGACGGCTGCGTGGCCCACGGGCGCGACGCAGCGGAGGCCCTCGCCGAACTCGCCTCCATGAAGAGGCTCTGGATCGAATCCTGCCTCGCCGACGGCAAGCCTGTCCCATTGCCCGCCGAGGAAGACGACGCGCTGCCCAGCGGCAAATGGCTACAGCGTGTCCCTCGCACCCTCCACAGGAAGCTCGCCGACCTGGCCCAGCGCGAAGGAGTAAGCCTCAACCAATACGTCGTCTCCGTATTGGCCGAAGCCGTCGGCGCACAGGCAGCACCAGCCGCCGCCCCCAACGTTACATCAAGACGTTCCCAGCTCGACCAGCCGGAGTTCGCCTCCGCCCGCATCCGCGCCTAGAACTCCCTCCGATACACCCACGCATCCCCACCCCGCCCATAGAACCCCTTCACCCTCCCCACTCGCGCATACCCCATTCCCGCATAAAACCCGATCGCCGCCGCATTCTCCACTGACACATGCAGCGCCATCCCCACGGCCCCTGCCGCCCGCATCCGCGCCTCCACCTCCTCCATCAGCCGCCGCGCCAATCCCCGCCGCCGCCACGCCTCCGCCACATCCAGCGTCACCACATACCCCGCCTCCCCCTCCAACTGCGCCACACAAAACCCCACCATCCCCGCCCCCTCACCCTCCCCTCCCGAAACCTCCGCCACCACCGCAGCCGCGCCTCGCGCCTCCGCAAACCCCCGCATCGCCCTCCGGCTGAACCGGAACGCCTCCGCAAAGCACGCCACATCGAGCGCCCACATCGCCTCCAAATCCCCCGCCCGATACTCCCGCAACCTCACCTCGCCCATCCTCACCTCGCCCTTCCCCACCGCATCAATCCCTCTCGAACCTCGAACCTCCCCCTCAAACAGATGTACCATCAACCATGCGCCCCTTCCTCGCCCTCCTCCTGCTGGCAACAGTCGCCTGCGCCTCCGCGCAAATCGCGCAGGCGCAACCACCACCCCCTGTTCCGCCCACACAACCCTCGCAACAAACCCCCACCCCCTTCGAAATCAAAGACCACCCCATCGAAATCAAAGTCGTCGTCCTCGCCATGTTCGAGGCCGGTGCCGACACCGGCGACGCCCCCGGCGAATACCAGTACTGGGTCGAGCGCGAACACCTCGACCAGATCCTCCCCTTCCCCCAGGGCTTCCACGACCTCCGCCTCAACCCCAGCACCGGCGTCCTCGGCCTGCTCACCGGCGTCGGCACCGCCCGCGCCGCAGCCTCCGTCATGGCCCTCGGCCTCGACCCCCGCTTCGACCTCACCCACGCCTACTTCCTCGTCGCCGGCATCGGCGGCATCGACCCCCACGCCGGTTCCCTCGCCTCCGCCGTCTGGTCCGAGTGGATAGTCGACGGCGACCTCGCCTACGAGATCGACGCCCGCGAGATCCCCTCCTCCCTCCCCAACGCAACCCCCGCCGACAGCGCCCTCTGGACCACCGGCTACGTCCCCCTCGGCAAGACCGTCCCCTACCAGCAGCCCGCCCAACCGCTCACTCCCGAGAACGGCAACGTCTACCACCTCAACCCCGCCCTCGTCGACTGGGCCTACGCCCTCACCAAAGACACCCCGCTCCCCGACACCGCCGCCCTCGCCGCCACCCGCATGGCCTTCGCCGGCGACCTCGCCCGCCGCCCACCCTTTGTTCTCAAGGGTGCCAACCTCTCCTCCTCCACCTTCTGGCATGGCCGCCTCATGGAGCAGTGGGCCGAGGACTGGGTCAAATACTCCACCGCCGGCCAGGCCAGCTACGCCATCTGCGGCATGGAGGACACCGGCACCCTCCAGTCCCTCACCTTCCTCGCCCACGCCCACCGCGTCTCGCTCGACCGCGTCCTCGTCCTGCGCACCGCCTCAAACTTCGACGTCCCGCCCATCGGCCTCACCGCCGCCCAGTCCCTCGCCGCCACCAAGCTGGCCCACTACTCGGCCTACCTTCCCGCCCTCGACACCGCCTACCGCGTCGGCCACATCGTCGTCGACGCCCTCGTCGCCCAATGGCCCACCACCCGCGACCACCTGCCGACAGCCACAAGATAGCCCGCCGTCCCCTTTGTGATCGTCGTTCTGAGCGCAGCTGGCGAGTGTTCAGTTTCCGTCGTCACTGCGGCATCCGCGGTTTCGCTCGACGTTCTGGATCTCTCGCAGTTCATTCGCGCGCTGCTCTGTCATCGAATACCCAAACCCGGCCGGCCCGCTGTTTGGATAAAGCGACGCCACAAACTTCACCCACGCGTCCCGCATCGCCAGCCACGCCGTCTCCTCCGCCCGCAACGTGTCGCCGCTCACCGGCGCATTCGGCGGGTCGCCGGGGATGTGCCGGTCGATGCAGGGCGACTCACTGACCGCGCGGAAGGCCTGGCTCAGGTGCAGCTCGGCCTCCTCAAACGCATCGCGCGTCGGCGCCCGGCCACGCTCCTGCTGCTGCAGGTCCACAGAGAGCCGCGACTCCAGCATCCGCGCAAAATCTCCTTCATTGTCATTTGGCTGGTCCGCCACATGCGCCGCAATGTACGCATTCACGGCTGCATCCACCGGCTTCAGCGCCGCGCTCAACTGCTCGGGCGTCTGACCAGGAAGAATTCGTTCGATCGAAGCCTCCATCGACTCCACTGGAATGCACCCGCGGTTGCGCTCCACATTCTGCATCCGCTGCAACTCGTTGGCCCGCTCGTTCGCCAGCATGAACCCAAAGCCCCCTGCGCTGCTGTTCGGGAACAATACCTTCAGAAATGCCGTCCACGCGTCGTACACCTGCAGCCACGCCTTCTGTTCGGCTTCCAACCTCGCTGCACTGCTGGGCATGGTCGGTGGATCGCCCGGCGCGGCTTTGCCCATGCATGGCGACGCCAGCACAGCGCGGTACGCTGCGTTCATCCGCGCCGTCGCATCGTCCATCTGCGCCCGGTTCATCCTCTGTTCACTCATCTGCATCGTCTGCACCTCCGCCGCAAGGCGCATCCGAAGAGTGCTCACCAGGCGTGAGTTGCCGATGTCGTTGCTCGCCGTATCGTTCAGGTTGTTCAGGGGCTTGTTCAGCGGATCGTTGGGCGCGCCCGCGGCATGGGCCTTCGCATAGTCCAGCACCGCCGCATCCACCGGCTTCAACTCCTCCGTCAGTTGCTCTTCGCTGATCCCGCTGACGTGCTGACTCACCGTCTGCTCCAGCGTCGGGATGGCGCGCACCTGCGTGCCCACCGTCCGCTGCACCAGCACCCGGTATCCCTCGGGGATCGCGAACCACTCCTCGCCCGGCTCACCCAGCTTCAGGTCGGTCGCCTCCACCCTCCGCGTCGCGCCGTAGGGGTCCGTCACCATCACAGAAAGGTAGAGCTGCAACTGCGCGGAGTACCACGTCTCCCGCGTCGTCACCAGCGGCTTGCTGTTGCCGTTCACTCCCGCCTTCACCGTCTGCGTCTCCCGGACGCCCTCCGCCTCCACACCGTCCATCTGCTTCTTGCCCAGGCTCTCGCGCACGGTCGTTGTCTGGCCGTTGTCGGTCGTCCCCAGCCCTGGCTGCCCGGCCGGCTGCAGCCCTGGGTCGAACGAGCGCCGCTGGCAGTTGTGCCGCGCCGGATAGCACGCCGTCGCCGTCGAATTCTTCGCGTCGTACACCATCGTGCTCACCACCGCAGGCTCGCGGTCCGAGTCCGACGGCACCGGATCGCGCAACTCGCGGTACTCATATCCAGCGCTGTCCCGCGCCGCCATCACATAGTACTTCTGCTTCACCAGGCTTCCATCCGGCAGCGGCTTGGTGATCTCCACGTTGAACCTCACCTTGAACGGCTGGTCCTTCGTCAGCGGGATGTACATCCCATCCCCGCGCCCATTCGGGTTCGGAGTCACATCCACCGGCGCCAACGCCCCCGTCTGGTTTTCCGGAATAGCCTGGCTCGCCGTATTGGCCTGGCTCGCAGCAGTAGCCTGTCCCAGCGCCAGCACCACCCCCAGCGCAGCCGCCAATATCCCGAGTTTGCTTCCAGACAAGATTCCGTTCGAAAACCTCATCGCGCTCCCCGCTCGATTAAAACCCAACATGTAATTTATAAATCGCGCGAAGCCATCTGAGATTGAACTTCATCCCGGACACCCACGCTCGACGCAAACCGCGAACTTCTGGCCCCCGGCGCCCATCCCTCCACTCCCCCCAACCGTCATTCTGCGCGACGCGCAGAATCTCCGTGGTTGCACTTCATGCCACGCCAGAACACCGCTGAAAACTGGCAACCCCAAACCCTGTCAACCCCCCAAAAACCCCAAAATCCCCCCAACCCACACAAACCAATCACGATAATTTCCCAAAATAGTTGGCATTCCAGTTTTCCCCACGCGCTATCATTAAATCAGGCTGCAAAACAAAGAAACTGCCCGGCGCAACAAGCCGGGCAGTCGCAGCTTAAGGAAGCGCCCCTGGGGGAACCAACCCCATACCCCGGGGTACTCCAAGCCATACCTTTCGGTGAATCTAACCCGTTTGATTGCCAAATCTTGAGACCAAAAGTACCCCCCGGGGGTCGCACCCTACAGCACCCGTCGCACCAACCCCCGCACCAGCTCCGTCGCCACCCCAAACACCACATGCGAGGTGACCTCGCTGCCGCGCTCCTGCAGGCTCTGGTCCGCAACCGCTGCCCCCAGCCCCAGCGCCGGCAGCGCCGCCTCGTGCGTCAGCCCCTCCAGCGCCAGCCCGAAGCTCGCCCCCTCCCGCGCGCTCGCCGCCGGAAAGTACTCCACCAATGCGCCATACGCCGCCCCCGCCGCCGCCCCGAACCCCCAGCGGATGCCCGTAGCCGCCGCCTTCCGCTCCGGCTGCGCCAGCACATGGCCCGCCACGCGCTCGGCGGCCAGCTCCGCCGGCTCCGGCTCACCATGCGTGCGCGGCGGAAACATCCGCTCCGCAAACGTCTTCGCCACCGTCCCGGCCAGCCCGCCGGCCAGTCCCGCCGCCAGCCCCTTCACCAGCGACCGCTTCCTCACCGTCTCGCTCATCTCGAACCCCTTCGCCCGGTAAATCTGTCGATCTGCCGCCCTGTCGCCCTGTCGCCCGCCATTCTAGGGCCTACCAGCATATAGATGCAGCGCAGGGAGACGGAATCGCAACGGACATGGATCATCCTGAGCGAAGACCCAGCCCTCAGCGCAGCTCAGCCGTTCCGTCGTTCCACTCGTACACCACCACGCCCAGGTCGGTCAGCGTCTTGATCGTCGCCTCCACATCGCGCCGGATCGCCGGCCGCGCCGCCGCGGGCGCATCGTGCGCCTCTTCGATCGCCACCACGCGCCCGTACGGCCACGAGCTCTCCGGCACCGCGTTCAGCGCCTCAGGCAACTCGCTCACGCGCACGTTCAGGTCCTGCCGCCGCGCCCCCACCGGCCGCAGCATCCCGCCCACGCCCAGTTCGCTGGTGTTCGCGTCCGCCAGCGTCACATGCAGGGTCACCATGTTCTCCTGCACCGTCATGTATGGGTTCTCCCACGTCGAGAGGCTGCGCACCGCCATGAACCGCGTCTTCGAGGGCGGCGGAATCAGCTCCATCTGCTGCCGCGCCGACTCAACCTCCTGCGGGCTGGCCGTCGCAATCTTCGCCCCCGCAATCGCCCGATTGCACCCCGTCAATGCAAGGGACACGCATCCCAAAGCGGCAACCGCACCCAACAACGCCCACCGCGACCCGGCAAATCGAGAAGGGCCGCCGGGGAAACCGAATCGAAGGAGAGCCCAATGCATCCGCATTCCGTAAGCATACCAATCCGCGCGGCGGCCCGACTCGCTCATCGCCCCGCCCAAATCGCACTGCGCTTCTCCAGGAACGCCCGCGTCCCCTCGCGCTTGTCCTCGGTCCCGCACAGCCGCCCAAAGATCGCCGCCTCCAGCGCCATCGCCTCATCGAGCGGCAATTCTGCCCCGCGCCCCACTGCCTCCATCGCCGCCGCAACCGCCAGCGGCGGCATCGCCGCAATCGCCTCCGCCAGCTCCTTCGCCCGCGCCATCAAATCTCCCGCGACCACCTCATCCACCAGCCCGATCCGCAGCGCCTCCGCCGCATCCACCGTCGCGCCCGTCAGCAACATCTTCAACGCCGCCCCGCGCCTCACCAGCCGCGGCAACCGTTGCGTTCCGCCGTACCCCGGCACCAGGCCGAGCTTGATCTCCGGCTGCCCCAGCCTAGCCGCGTCGCTCGCCAGCCGCAATGTGCACGCCATCGCCAGTTCGCACCCGCCGCCCAGCGCAAACCCATCGATGCACGCAATCACCGGCTTGCCCATCGTCTCAATCCGCCGCAACACGCGCTGCCCGCGCTCCGCCAGCAGCGCGCCCGAGGCCGCATTCACCTCCACCAGCTCGCCAATGTCCGCGCCCGCCGCGAACGCCTTCCCGCCTGCGCCCAGCAGCAGAACCGCGCGCACCGCAGCATCCTCGGCCAGCGCGGCGAACACCTCATCCAGTTCGCGGAACATCGCCGCATTCAGAGCATTCAGCACCTTCGGCCGGTTCAGCGTCACCGTCGCCACGCGCCCCTCCACTGTCAGCAGCAGCGTCTCGCATCCCATCGCACCCTCCGTCTCAATCACCTCAGACGATACAATCGCATCTATGGTCAAGGGAATGACGCTGGTGGCCCCGGTCGCCTCTGCGGCCGCGTTCGACTCGCTCGCCAGCCTCTTCTCCGCGCTCGGCTTCGAGCCCGGTCGCGGCTGGCAGGACGCCAACGGGCCCGGTCGCGGCGCAGCTTTCCTCGCTCCCCTCGGCAATCTCGAATTCGTCACCGGCCGCCCTCCCGCCGTCCCACTCATCCTCATCGAAGTCACCCAGCTCGGCGCTGTCTACACCGTCGTAGAAAAATGGATGCTCGCCCACCACCGCACCGAAGACATCTCCGCTCTCCTCACTCCCATCGCGCTCACCCACTGGAACTCCCGCCTCTTCACTGCAACTCTCACCCAGGAGGGCAGCCCCCTCGCCCTCGGCTTCTGGGAGCCCGAAAACCCGCTCCACAACAAACCCATCGCCATCGAAGGCGACCTCTCCGCAGAGCGTATGAAGTTCGCCATCGTCGTCGCTCGCTGGAACGCGGTCATCACCGACCGCCTCCTCCAGGGCGCGCTCGACGCCCTCCACCGCAGCGGCGCGGCGAAGGGCGACATCCAGATCGTTCGCGTCCCCGGCGCGTGGGAGATTCCCTCCGCCGCGCGCACCCTCGCAGAGTCAAAAGCCTACGACGCAATCGTCACACTCGGCTGCCTCATCCGCGGCGAGACCGCCCACTACGAAGCCATCTACACCGAGGTCGCCCGCGGCATCGGCCAGTCGCAGCAGGAGACCGGCATCCCCCACGCCTTCGGCGTCCTCACCTGCGACACCCTCGAGCAGGCCCTCGACCGCGCCGGCGTCAAAGCCGGCAACAAAGGCTTTGAGGCCGCCATCGCCGCCATCGAGATGGCCTCCATCCAGCGCAAGCTCGCCGCCGCAGGCTCTCACTGATGGGAACGAGGAGAAAGTCCCGCGAACTTACCATGCAGATGCTCTTCCAGGGCGACCTCGGCAAGCACACCCCCGACGAAGTCCGCGCCCTCTTCTGGGCCTCGCGCGACGACGTCGACCCCGAAACCCGCGGCTTCGCCGAAGACCTCTACCGCGTCGCCACCGCGCGCGCACCCGAGGTCGACGCCCTCATCGAATCCCACGCGCAGAACTGGCGCATCGAACGCATGGCCGTAGTCGACCGCAACCTGCTCCGCGCCGCCGTCGCTGAGATGCTCGCCTACCCCAACACCCCGCCCGCCATCGTCATCAACGAGTCGCTCGAGATTGCCCGCCGCTACGCTGCGCCCGAGTCCGTGCCCTTTCTCAACGGCATCCTCGACGCCATCGCCCGCACTCTGCTCAAGCAGCGCCTGGCCTGATGTTGCCCAGCCACCCACAATCGCCCGGCAGTATAATTTCGGCACACGAGGAGGGCTCCATGCGCATCTTCCGGCTGCTCGCTCTATCGCTCCTGTTCTCGACATTCACGGTCCACAGCAAAGCGCAGTCTTCCGCTCCGGCTCCGCCTACCGTGTCTGGCTCGCCCTACCAGTTTCACCTCTACGGGCAGCTCCCACAACTGTTCGGCAATCCTGCCGCGAAACCTCCGGCGAATTTCCTCACGCTGCCGCAACGCCTGCACAATCCCTTCATACTGCCCCGGAACACCTGATTGCCAGCTTGGACAATGCGCCCAATCTTCCTTGGCGCGTCCTTGCTCCGCAGCCCCGCCCCGGGCGGCATTTGTTATGCCATCCGCAGCTGTGAGTATGTCCAGGATGATCCCGCCTCCGGCGTCACTCGGCTAGCCGGCTCCTCGACCTGTCAACCGGCCGCCAGCACACAGTTAAACGCCGTCGTCGATCCGCGCATCATAAGGCAGCGTTGAACTGCTGAACCGGCCGGCGCTGGCCTTATCGCCCAGCCGAAGCCCGCTCAATCGTCGTCTCCCGCGTCCCGCTCAGCCCCGCCTCATACCGCGCCACACCGCGATACAGACTCTCCGCCACGCGTTCGCGATAGTCCGGATCGAGCAGTTGGTCCGCATCCTTCGGGTTAGTCACAAAAGAGATCTCCGCCAGGATCGACGGCATGTTCGCCCCAATTAACACCACAAACGGCGCCTGCTTCACCCCGCGGTCCTTCAGCCCCGCATTGCCCTTCTCCAGCCCCGCGTACAGCGATCCTTCTACGTCGCTGGCAAACTCGCGGCTCTCCGCAATCTTGTCCTTCAGCGCAATCTTCTTCACCAGGTCGCTCAGCTGATGGATCGATTGGTCGCTCACCGCGTTCTCCCGCGCCGCCACTTCCAGCGCCGTCGGGTCCGACGTAAAATTCAGGTAGTACGTCTCCACTCCGCGCGCCGACGCGTCGGGCGAGGAGTTCGCATGGATCGACAGAAACAGGTCCGCCCGTGCCTTGTTCGCAATCGCCGTCCGCGTCTCAAGCGGCACAAACGTATCGTCCGAACGCGTGTAGATGATCTCCGCGCCCAGCTTGTCGTGCAGCAGCGCGCCCAGCCGCAGCGCCACATCCAGCACCACGTCCTTCTCCTCAATCCCGTCCGCGCCCAGTGTGCCCGAGTCGTGCCCGCCATGCCCCGCGTCGATCACGATGCGCCCAATCTTCAACCCCAGCGCCCGCACCAGCGAGGTCTCGCCATCCGCCGTCGGCACCGCCGCGCGCGCCGGCGTCGCATCCGCCGTCAGTGCCGGCGAGCTCGCCTTACCCTTAACCTTCTTCGTCTTCTTCTTTGCACCATCCGCGGCAACCGACACGGAACCAGGTGCCGCATTCATCGCGGCCGTATCACGATGGGTGGGTTCGGCCGCCCCAATCGTTGTCTGGACATCATCCGCATCGGCCGGCTTCGCCCCACTCACCACCGCTGAGATCGGCTTCGACGTCGGCCGCGTCGTCGCCTGCACCCGACCCGGCACCTCGCTCACCGCGGCCACATCCGCCGAACTCGTCTGCCCCACCGCGGTCGTATTCGGTACGGTAGGCGCAGGGTCGGCGCGCCGCTGTACCGCGCCCATCGTCACCGGCGCAGGCCCGCTCTTCGCGCCATGGATATCGATGATCAGCCGGTAAGGATTCGGCAGCAGGAACGCCGAGTACTCGGTCACATCGTTCACATCCAGCACCACGCGCGTGGTGTTGTCGCCCGACTGCGCGGCGCGTATCCGCTTAAGGAAACCATCGTCCGTCACCGCAAAGCTCTTGCCCACCAGCTCCGGCGCCAGCCGCGTGCCGTGCAGGTCGAAGTAAATGCGGTCCGGATTCGGCACCCGCGCCGCCTCATACGTCACGTTGTCACCCAGGTCGATCGCCACCCGCGTGTACGTCGCCGTCGACCAGTGCCGTATCCCAGTCACCAGCGCCCGCTGTCCGCCTTTCTTTGCAGTCGTGTTGACCATCGAGCCCTGCATCGAACCACGCACCGCGCCGTTTGCATCGCTCGTCCCAGCATCCACTGCTCGCTGGTCCATATCCACCGGCGGCGCCGAAACCCCCGTCCTCATTGCCTCCGCATTGCCCCCGGTCGTTGCCGTCGCCGGCAACCCCGAAGGACCAGCCACGACTTCGGGTGCCCCACTCATCGCGGTCTCATCGCGACGGGTAGGGTGCGGCATCACCTGGGTTTGGGAGACGCGGGCTTCTGCCGCCACAACCGCAGGTGCCCCATTCATCGCAGTCGTATCGCGATAAGTGGTCTCGCCAACAGAGATCCCCCGATCCCTAGCCGACGCTCCGGACAACGGAGAACGGACAACGGACACCTGCCCTAGCGAATCCAGTCCCGCCCGCGCTTCCTCCGCCTGCTCACTCCGCGGATAATCCTTTAGCAGCAGCTTGTACCGCTCCCGCGCAGCGGCCGCATCATTCAGGTCATTCTCCTCAATCTGCCCCTCGGCCAGCAGCGCCTGCACCCGCAGCGAACTCCCCGGATACTGCGTCCGCAGAAACTCATACTGTCCCACTGCGGCCTTCGAACTCTTCAGATCACGGAGTCCGCGCCCCTGCTCGGCCAGCAGCTCGGCCACAGCATTCACCGCCGCAGGCGCATGAAGGTCCCCCGGACGCTCGTGGTAGATCGCGCGATATCCATCCATCGCCCGCGTGTAATCCGCCGCCGTCCGCGTCGCGTCGGGGATGGCCTCCAGCTCCTCGCGCCCGCGCTCCGCCTGCTCCCACGGCGTCAGCGCGATCTTCTTCTGTGCCTTGCGCGAACTGATTCGCGCCCCCGCAGAGGTATCGCCCGCCGCGGCCCGTGCACCAGCCGCGCAGCACAGCGCCGCCACGCAGCCCAGCCCGATCGCCCGCCACGCACACCGCAGACCTCGCATTGGACTTCCTAGGGGCATCGCCCCCTCAGTTTAAGTCCGCCCCACACCCCACCCCGCGTGAAAACCCACCCAGTACTCGCGCCGATACTCCCACTCGATACGAAGGCTCAGAGCAATCCCGCAACCACCTCCGCCGCCTTCCCCAACGCCCCATCCAACGCCCCCACATCGCTCCCGCCCGCCTCCGCCAGGTCAGGCCTTCCCCCACCCTTGCCGCCCACCATCGCCGCTAGCTGCCCAACAATCTTCCCCGCCTGCACTTTGCCCGTCAGGTCCTTGGTCACTCCCACAATCAGCGATACCTTGCCATCCGCGCCCGCGCCGAGCACCACCACGCCCGACCCCAGCTTACCGCGCATCTGGTCCACCAGGTCGCGCATTGGCCCACGCTCCAGCCCGTCCACTCGCTGCACGAGCACCTTGACCCCCTTCACATCCACCGCGCCCGCCTCACCCGCCGCCGCGGACGCCGACTTCATCCGCACCGCATCTAGCTCGCGCCGCAGCTTCTTCATCTCCTCGTCCTGCGCCGCCAGCCGCGCGCGCAGCGCGTCAGCAGGAGAAGCGGAGTCCGCACCGACAACCTGCCCCACCGCCTTCGCGACCTCAAAGTCCCGCCTGAACTCGCCCAGCGCACCCATCCCGCTCACTGCCTCCACCCGCCGCACCCCACTGGAGACGCTGCCCTCCCCGACCAGTTTGATCAGCCCAATCTCTCCCGTCGCCGCCGTATGCGTCCCTCCGCACAGCTCAGTCGAAAACCCTCCCGGCCCGCCAATCATCACCACGCGCACGCGGTCGCCATACTTCTCGCCAAACAGCGCCATCGCGTGGTACTCATTCACCGCCACATCGATCGGCACATCCACCAGCGTCTCCACCTTCGCATTGGCCAGCACCTGCCGGTTCACGATCGTCTCTATCTCGGCCAATTCCTCTTCAGCAACTCCCGCAAAGTGCGAAAAATCGAACCGCAGCCGAGCCCGGTCCACCGAGCTGCCCGCCTGCTTCACATGCCGCCCCAGCACCTCGCGCAGCGCCGCGTGCAGCAGGTGCGTGCCGGTATGGTTGCGCGTCACCGCCGCGCGCACCTCGCCATCCACAACCGTGTCCACCGTATCTCCCACCGCAATCCGCTCCCGCGCCACCACGCGATGCGACCACACCCCCTGCACCGGCTTCGACGCGCCGCTCACATCCGCAATCACCGTGTTGTGGTCGCCCGAATACAGCCACCCCACATCTCCCACCTGCCCGCCCGAGTCCGCGTAGAAGCTGGTCGCGTCCAGCACCACCTCGCCCGCCTCGCCCGCGCGCAGTTCGGCCACGCCCACGCCGTCCTTCACCAGCGCCAGCACCGTCGCCCCATCCACCCGCAGCGCCGTGTACCCCTCAAACTCCGTCTTCGCCAGCTCGCGATACACCGGCGCCGCCGACTTCTGCGACCCACCCTTCCAACTCGCCCGCGCCCGCGCCTGCTCCTCCTCCTTCGCAGTCTCAAACCCTTCAAAATCGAAGTCGACATCGGCATCGCGAGTGGCGTCGACCATGAAGTCCAACGGCATCCCGTAAGTCTCGTAAAGGAAAAAAGCGTCCCGTCCCTTCAGCACTCCACGCTGCGCGATGAGGTGCGAGCTAATCGGTGCATATAGGAAGCGTATATCCTGGTATGTGGGCGGCTTCTTCCAGAGCAGCATCGCCTCATCGAATGTTGGTTCTGTGTCATCAAACGGGGAATACGCAGCGAGATAGCAACTCTTATAAAGCGCAATATTTGACTCAAGAAGGCACTCAACCGAATGGAACATAGCTCCAACGATGAATTGCTCCAGCTCCTTACTCCCTTGCGCTAATACTCGCGCAAACTGCTGCTCCTCAGCCAACACAACCTCGCTGACCTGCTCGGCGCGTTCCTTTAGCTCAGGATAGGCCACAGTCATGTCGTCCCGGACGGCGAAGACCATCTGATTCAGAAATGGTTTGTCCTGTCCGAGCTGCCAGCCGTGCCGAATGCCGCGCCTCAAAATCTTGCGAAGCACATAGCCTCGACCCTCGTTAGCTGGAATGACACCATCGGAGATCAAGAAAGTTATGGCACGCGCGTGATCCGCTACGATACGCAAGCTCGCTGCGCTCTTGAGATTGCTGATGCCAGCTTTAGCAAGAGGAAAAGATGAGCCGGTCAACTCCGCCGCGCGTGCGATGAGCGGCACAAACAAGTCTGTCTCGAAGTTAGAAACTACTCCCTGCAGCACGGCCGCAATCCGCTCCAGCCCCATACCAGTGTCGATCGACGGCTTTGGCAGCGGGGTCAGCACGCCATCGCTGCCGCGGTCGAACTGCATGAAGACGAGGTTCCAAATCTCCACATACCGCTGGTCGTCCTGGCCAAACGGCTTGTCTTCGCCCGTCTCGCTCGCCGCAAGCCCGAAGTCGTAAAAGATCTCTGAGCACGGCCCGCACGGCCCCGTGTCGCCCATCTGCCAGAAGTTGTCCTTCTCTCCCATGGCGAAGATGCGTCCCTTAGGAACGCCAATCTCCATCCACAACTGCTCGGCCTCAACGTCTCGCCCCACAGTGCCCGAGCCCTCAAAGACCGTCACGTACAGCTTCCCCGGATCGATCCCCCACACCTTGGTCAGCAGCTCCCACGCATACGCAATCGCCTCGCGCTTGAAGTAGTCGCCAAAGGAAAAGTTGCCCAGCATCTCAAAGAAGGTATGGTGCCGCCGTGTGAAGCCTACGTTTTCGAGGTCGTTGTGCTTGCCACCCGCACGCACACACTTTTGCGAAGTCGTCGCCCGCGAGTAATCGCGCTTCTCCGCGCCCAGGAAGACATCCTTGAACTGGTTCATCCCCGCATTCGTAAACAGCAGCGTTGGATCGTTGGCCGGCACCAGCGACGACGAGTGCACGCGTCGGTGCCCCTTGCTCTCGAAAAACCGCAGAAAATCCTCACGAATCTGGCTGCCCGAACGAAATTCCATAGGAAGAAAGTCTATCAGCGCGTCCACGCCATGCTTAATCGGCCAACCTCCCCACAGCTCCGAATGCACTACGTAGTACAATCAGGTTCAGGAGCCCATCCATGCGTCGAGTCTCGCTGCGCGAAGCCAATCAGAACTTCTCATCCTGCATCGCCGAGGTCGAGGCCGGCGAGCGGCTCGTCCTGCTGCGCCGCGGCAAGCCCGTCGCCGAGATCATCCCCTACAGCAAGAAGCGACTCGATCCCAAGCGCCTCGCGGCCCACCGCGAGTTGATGGCCATCTTGCGCGAAGGCATCCCGATGGGCGGCGTTCCTCCCACGCGCGACGAGATGCATGAGCGATGAGCGTTATACCTTCGACACCAACATCCTCTTTTATGCAGCCGACAGCGCGGCCGGCTACAGGCATCGCCGCGCTCTTGCGCTCACCCAGGACGCCATCGCCCACGACTGCGTGCTCACCCTCCAGTCTCTCGGCGAACTCTCAAACGCTGTCGCAAAACGGCGCATAGCTGCGGCAGCAAAAGCGCAGCAGATCGTCCAGGCATATCGAAGATCGTTTCCCATCATTGCCGCAACTGAAGCCGATCTGGACGCCGCACTCGACGCGCAACAATCCCATAACATCTCCTTCTGGGACGCGATACTCTGGGCGACGGCCCGCCGCGCGGGCTGCACGCTCCTCGTGTCGGAGGACTTTCAGGACGGACGAACTCTAGGCGGCGTCACCTTTCGCAACCCGTTTGTCGCCGGTTTCAAACTCAGCGGCCTCTAAGGGCGCAGCGCCGACGCACCGTGTCGATGACTTTGACCCGACCTGTCCGGCTTTACTCCAGCGCTTGAGCGCCCGCGCCCCACACCGAACCCTCCACCAGCGTGATCGCATCCGTCGCCTGCTTGAGCCGGAGAAAGTCCTCCCGTCGCGCCGCCATCTCCATCACCGAGACCAGCGCATCGAAGGCGTCTTCGCCCTGCTGCGCCTTCGCCACCACCTCTCGCGCAAGCGAGGCATACGCAGCGCTCTGCCTCCGTCTCCGCGCGAGATACTTTCTGCGCTCATCGGCGTCGCCCTTCTTTACCTCGCCCGTCAGCAGCCGCGGATAGATCTCCACCAGCAGCGGCCGCCCATCGCTGAGGCCGGACGCATCGAACGGCCAGATGCGAAAGCCCGCCTGCCGCAGGCGATGCAATATTGGAATCCCGCGCAGCGTCCCGGTGCCCACCGCGCCCGCGCCACCAATCTGGAACGGCGACTTCGGCGCGATCCCCTTCACCGCCTCCGCATTTGCTGGATCGAGAATCTTCCCCTTTACCTTGCACGCAAGATCAGCCAGGCGAAACATCCGCACTCTGCCCTCCCCACTAAACTCTGCAGGCGTCTTTCCATCGCGCGCCGGCCCATTGCGACCCCAGAATCGCGCATCTTCGCACTCGCGATTGAGCCAGTGCTCTCCGCGCTCGACCACAATCTGCCAGAACTCCGGCGCACTCCGCGCCCCATGCTCCGCCACAAACCACGCTGGATAGCTGAAGCAGAAGTCCACACCCACTACCATTCGCGGGGTCTCTCGCGCCATCGCGATCAGCCAGTCGCAGACCTCTTCGCGCGTTCCCCCGGATTCGAGGGTGATCCGCCCGCCGTACACGCGCCCGCAAGCACTCGCCGACCACACCGCGGCCCAGATCTTTCTCTTCTGTCCCGATGTGCTGCGGTCGCCGGACCAGTCAATCGCAACTACACGCTGCACGATGCCGGCCCCACGGCTCTTCTGGACCATCGCGTTGAACGGCAGTTTTTTCAAAAGCCTTATGCCTAGATTACGGACATTTAACAGACGCCAATTCTAACCTTTCATTCATACCACCCAGTTCCACCTAATAA
The DNA here is from genome assembly GCA_050014235.1 of Acidobacteriaceae bacterium. Taxonomy (GTDB): domain Bacteria; phylum Acidobacteriota; class Terriglobia; order Terriglobales; family Acidobacteriaceae; genus Edaphobacter. The sequence goes on along the minus strand of JBEKDS010000024.1, from coordinate 12,220 downwards.
ATCGACACGCACCCGCCAGGAGCCCACATGAATGTTGTGCGCAACTTCGTCCATGCCTTTGCTGTCTCTGCCCTCGCCCTCAGTGTCGCTGTAGGCGGCAATCGGATGCTTGCCCAGAACGCCAGCCCAGCTGCCGGCGAGAAGATGCCTCCTGTCCAAGTGGCCGCGGCCACGCCGGCAGAGGCTGTGCCAGGAGCCACCATCGCAAGCCAGCCTACCCCTGCTGCATCAAGCTCGAGCGAAGTACGCGTTGCTAGCAACGTTCCTGCGCTGGGGCGTATCGATCAGGCGGCTGCTGAGCCGGCCCCGGCGGCTGCGCCACCCGATCCCCATGCTCCGGCCTTCGCCGACTGGGACTGGACGTGGCTGAACGGCAATCCGCGCAACAAGGACGTCGCGTTCGACTCGCCCTTCTTCACGCCGGAGATTCGCGCCGACATCACCTACACCTACGACTTCAACAAGCCGATCGACGACTCCATGAACGGATCAAGCGAACTCTTCCGCTCGAATGAGATCCAGATCGAGCAGCTCGGCCTGGGCGGCGACTTCCATAAAGACCACGCCCACATCCGCTTTATGACCCAGTTCGGCATGTACTCCACCGCCACAGTGCGCAACGATCCCAGCTACTCCAAAGGGCAGTGGGACATTGCGAATGCGGACCGGTATTTCTCTGAGATGTACGGCGGATACCAGATCACCAACAAGATGCACGGCATCAACCTCGAAGCCGGCATCTTCATGTCCTACGTCGGCCTGTTCAGCTACTACAACTTCGATAACTGGGCCTATCAGCCTTCGTATGTATCTTCGAACACGCCGTGGTTTTTCGAGGGTATCCGCATCCAGCTCTTCCCCACCGCGCACCTGAAGATCGAGCCCTGGATCATCAACGGATGGCAGTCCTACGGCTCCTCCAACTCGCGCAAGGGACTCGGCGGGCAGATCAAGTGGACGCCCTATTCCTGGATGAACATCATCAGCAACAACTACGGCCTCGGCCACGATGATTTCCTGCTTCCTAACCGCGGCCGTCTCCACACCGACAATAGCCTGGAGATCAAGTACTATGACCATCCCGACAGAGGACTCGACAAGATGGCCTTCAGCTTTACCGGAGACCTGGGCTGCGAGTTCGGCCCCAGCCAGACCAACGCCACCACCGGCTACTATCAGCAAGGCGTGAGTTGCCACGGCAACACTAAGGACCCGAACTCGCTGGGGAGCGTCGCTCAGTACGCTGCCGCGAACACCTACTACGTCGATACCGCCGCGAAGTTTGCGCCGGGCATCAATCCCAAGCAGAGCTTTATCGGCTTCATGATTTACAACCGGTTTTGGTGGAAGAAGGACCATGATGGGCTGACCATCGGCTACGGCCAGATCAACAATCCGGGGCGCTATCTGGCCCTGGTGCCGGCGATCAATGGCGAGACGGCGACGTCGGACGCACTCGGTTCGCCGTACTGGGCTTCGAATCCGAGCGATCCGTTCAAGCCGTGGGACAGCTCCATCACCTACGACTTCATGCCGGTGCAGTGGCTGACCTGGCGGTTTGAGTACGACTACAGGCACTCGAGCGTGGCCTACTGGGCCGGGCACGGTGGCTCCACTCCGCCTTCAGGCCTGGGTTCGCCCACCGGCGTCAACAACGGCTCCCCATCCCTCTTCTCCTGCATGGACGGAACGCCAGTCCCCACTTCCGTGGGAACCTATACCAGCGTGCCGGCCTTTTGCGCTCCCAGCACCGGCCACGGCGGCCTCTGGCAGCCGGACATGCGCCGCGACGAGCAGTTGATCGACATCGACCTGATGGTGAAGTTCTAAACCCCCAGGGCGCTAGCCTCGCTTCAAACAGCCATGCCGGGCGCGATTCGATCCGCGCCCGGCTCGGGCTTACTCCTCTACCTCGAACTCCTCCACCGCAACGCCCCACTCGCGCAGCACCTTGAAGACCGTCCCGGCGGAAAACCCCGCGCGCAGAAGCCTGCCCATCGCCCGCGCCGTCTCCTTCTGTTGTATCTCTGGCGGGACGCCCACGCCGCCTGGCTGCTTCATCCGCTTGCGCGCGATGTACTCCCGCGCCAGCGCCGCCTCGTCGATGCCTTCATACGCCGCGCCCACCGCCGCGCCCACCAGCTCTGAAGCGACCCCCTTCGCTGCGAGGTCCTGCTGCACCCGCCGCCGCCCGAGCTTCTGATTCTCCTTGCGCAGCCGCGTGTAGTCCGCCGCAAACCGCGGGTCGTTCAGGTAGTTCAGCTCCTCCAGCCGCGCCACCACCGCATTCGTCGCCCGCTCGCCCTCCGCGCCCGCAGCGGCGCGGGACTTCATCAGACGGCGCAGCTCGCGCTCGCTGCGCATCTTGCTCGCCAGCGCGCGCACGGCGTACTCAAACAACCCGGCCTCACTCAGAGGCTCCCGCCTCGTCACATGCTTCATCGCATCGACCGCCTGATCATCGCGCCAGTCTACATCCATCGCTGCTTCCAATCGCGGCGGTGCGCCGGTCTCCGCCTAAGCCTCATGCCCCGCTAGGGCGTCTCTCGTAGAACACCTCTGGGCCGGTTCCGTCTGAAATTGTCTCGCGCACCGGCAACTCCACCACAACCGCCGCCCCATGCGGATGCAGGTTGAAGGCCGAGATCTCTCCGCCGTGCTCGCGCACGATGCCGTAGCAGATGCTTAGTCCGAGGCCTGACCCTTCGCCCGGCTGGCGCGTGGTGTAGAACGGGTCGAACACCCGCGAGGGCTCGCGAAAGCCCGGTCCGGTATCGCTGACCACGATATGCACCGCCCGGCCCGCGTGTTCGCTCCCGTGGCTCGATTCGCTCACCGTCACCCGGATCACAGGCTGCTCGGCCTCATCCCTCTCCAGCCGCATGGTCGTTGGCGACCATGCCGCTTCCTCCGCCCCATCCTGTTGCAACCATCCGGCGGCTCCAACCGGATCGACCGCTTGCGCCGCATTGCCCAGCAAGTGCTCCAGAACAACCCGAATCCGCTGTGCGTCGCCGCGGACGGTTGGAAGGCTGCCCGGGGCCGCGATCTCCAGACGGACCCCGCGCTGCTCCAGCCGCGCGGCGCACTCCGCGATTATCTCCCGCAATAACGGTACGATCTCGACCGAACGGTCGACTTGCGCCGCCGGGCGCCAGAAGTCCACCAGGTTCTGGATGATCTTCTTCATGCGCAGCGCTTCCGCGACGATTGTGTTTGCATCGCCGCGCACCCGCTCCTCATCCGCGGTCTCCGCAATCAACTCCGCGAAGCCAAGCACGGCAGTCAGAGGGTTGTTCAGCTCGTGCGCCACACCGCCCGCGAGCTGGCCAAGGCTGGCCAGCTTTTCCGCTCGCATCAGCCGCTCCGTGAGCGCGGCCCGCTCCATGGCCCGCCCAATCTTCACCGCCAGCGCCTCAAGCGGCGGAATCGCCTCTTCGAGCGCCGGCGCCCACGGTGGGATCTCCGTATCGGGGCTGACCGCCAGTCCACCGGCAATGAGTCCCGTGGAGGTCCGAATAGGAAGGAGGATGGCGCGGTCCCGCATGGCAGCGATCGTCATGCGCCCCGAGGGCAGAGGTGCCGGTTCGCTGGTGGATGGCAAACTGAGCAGGAAGCTCTTCATGCCAACGCGCGCACCGGCGAACTGGTCCTGCGGCAGAGCGGCGCACTGCCCGCACGGTGCAACCGTGCCGCGCTCCTCCTTGACCACCTGCGCGCCCCAGGTGGTGAGAGCAGCCACGGCAAGATCATCCATGCCGCAGCTTCCCGCGACATACAGGCGGCCCTCGGCGTCGCGCAGCAGCAGCGCCGCCTTGCGAAAAGCGCTCCGTTCCGAGACTACGCGGCAGATGCGCTTCGCCAGCACTCGGACGTCGCCGCCCGGCGCAAGGGTTGCGTCGAGACGCGCGTAGGCCTCCAACTCCTCGCGCAGCAGCCGTTCACGGCGGCGCTCAAGCTGCTGCCGCTTGGTGCGGTACCAGAGCGCCCATGACACGAACGCCAGCCAGCCCGCGTCCAGCAGGGCGAGCCAGTGTTGTGCTGCTTCGGCGACCGTCAGCGTCGCGAACAGCCCATTTAATTCAACCCGCATCCGTGACCTTCGCTCTCCGCGTCTAATAGCATGAAGTGGTCGATGGATCTCGCCCCGCTCGAACGTCCGGTTCAGATCGCGCGTCGGCCCATGGAGTTCTCAAGTGATGAAATCGTTCCCTCAGGTGCATACCAGTGTTCTGGCGCTCATCCTGTCTTCGCTATCGGCCCTGGCGGGGTTGAGCTTCGCCGCTGTCGCAATTCCAGACGCGGCCGCGCAGGGTTCCTCGGCCTCCGGGTTCGGCCCTCTGGACCCAAGTCCCCCGAAGGAGCTCACACCGCAGGAGATCATCACCCGCTTCGGAGAACGCGAGGCGGAGTTCGCGCAGGCGCGCGACAACTACACCTTCCGCCAGTCAGTGAAGGTGGACGTGATTGATCAGGACAGCAGCAAAGTCAGCGGGGAGTACCAGCAGGTCACCGACATCACCTTCGACAGGGATGGCCGGCGCGATGAGCATGTCATCTTCGCGCCGCAAAACACGCTGGACAACGCAGGGATCATGATGTCACCGGCAGACTTCGACGAGATCGAGCATCGCCTGCCTTTCATCCTCACCACCGCCGACCTGCCGCAGTACGACGTCACCTATCTCGGTCGTCAGCGTGTCGACGAGCTCGACACCTACGTCTTCGAGGCGGGGCCGAAGAAGCTTGAGAAGAACCGCCATTACTTCCAGGGCAAAGTGTGGGTGGATCAGCAGGACTTCCAGATTGTTCTCATCAACGGAAGGACCGTCCCGCAAGATACGCGTCCCGGCCACGAGGACCTGCAGCCGCCATTCACGACGTACTACGAGCAGGTGGATGGCAAGTACTGGTTCCCGACCTACACCAAGGCCGAAGGGATGCTGCACTTCACGGCGCAGAATGGCGCGCTCAGTCAGGACTACCACCTGAGGAACATCGTCCGGTACACCGACTACAAGCAATTCCGCGCCACCAGCCGGATCATCTACAACGGCCAGGACATCACCGACAAGAAGGCAACCCCGGACGGCCAGAGTCCAGACCAGAACAACGGCAAACCCGCCCCGCCGCCGAAGTGACGCGAGCTGCCTCGCCCTACGCCGCCGGCTCCGATTCAAAGTAGAGATATCGCCGCCAGCTCGGGTCGGCCGAGCCGATCATCCGCATAATGTGCCGCGAGGTATGCAGGCTGAACGAACGCGGCTCGCGCTGCAGCTTCATGTCGGTCAGCTCGTGCAGCAGCTGGTTGCCCTTGCGCCGGTTGCAGTCGTGGCAGCACGCCACCAGGTTCTCCCAGGTGGAGAGCCCACCGCGCGAACGCGGTACTACATGGTCCAGCGTCAGCTCACTCGCGGTCAGCACAATCCCGCAGTACTGGCACGCATTCCGGTCGCGCAGCAGAATGTTCTTCCGCGAGAGCGCGCGCGTCTGGTGCGGGATGCGGCGGTACTCGAGCAGCCGGATCACGCTCGGCATCGCGACCTTCACCCGCGCCGCATGCAGCACCGCGCCCTGCTCCTCCTCCGTGCGCGCCACGCCCTTCAGCACAAGCACCAGCGCGCGCCGCGCCCCGCAGATGTTGATCGGCTCATACGATGCATTCAGCACCAGCACGGGCGTCTGCATCGCGGGCTGGCGAAAGACGCCGATGCGCACATCAAGCTCGGTGGTCAGGCGCGGGGAGCTGTGGCCGTTCGCGTGCCCCGCGTGCCGGTTCCCGTTGATCCTTTGCTTGCGCATCTTGTGGGCCGATGAGTGCGACGCTTGCATTGCTGAGAACCCTCCGATTCACTAATGCCTTCGAATCCGCTGCTCTTGCTGGCCTCGAGATTGATCCTTACTGTACGACGGACGGCGTCTATCCAAACCCCTGCGCCGCAAGGAGCATCCCGTCATCCCACATGGCCACCCGCGAGGTCTGCGCCCGCGCCAGCGTGGCAACCCACACCTTGCTCGCACCCACCCGCCGCAGCACCTGCGCGCACTCCCGCGCCGTTGCTCCGGTTGTGTAGATGTCGTCAATCAGCAACACCTCGCAGCCCGGCACCAGCCGGCTCGCGTCGATCGCGAACGCGCCCTCCAGGTTGCGCCGCCGGCTCCGCGGATTCAGCTCAAACTGGCTGCGCGTGTCGCGCCGCCGCGTCAGCAGCGCAGGAACGCGACGCAGAGTCCAATCCGGCGCAGCCTCCCTCAGCCGCACGATCGCTGCATCGGCCAGCAGTTCCGACTGGTTGTATCCGCGCTGGCGCTGCTTCGCTGGAAACAAAGGCACCGCAACCACCACAAGCTCGCGCGCTGCCTCACCCTGCAAGCTCAGAATGCTCTCCGCAAGCATCCCACCCAGTAGCGTCGCAATCCCCCGCATCCGCTCGTACTTCAGCAGATGCACCATCTCGCGCAACCGGTCCTCATAGACCGCATAGGCAACCGCCCGCTCGAACATCGGCGGCACCGCCCGGCAGGGATGGCACATGCCCTCCTCCGGCGCAGCCAGTCGCGCGCTCTCCATGTCGACATCCAGCGCCTCGCCGCACGTCGCGCACAGCACGCCAGTCTGCCGCGGAACATCCGCGCTGCACCGCTCGCACACAGGAAGAGTCCCAGCGCGTAGCAGCGGCTCGCCGCACACGCGGCAGTCTGATGGAAATGCGGTGGTGACCAGATCATCGACCGCCGAAGAGAATGAACGCGCCGCGCGGCGGCTCAGAGCGCGCAGCAGGCGGGCGTGCGCGCGACCCTCGTTCAGTCCGGCGCCAAATTCGGGCACAGCGCCGGGAGAAGCATGGAGCGTACTCTCATTCAGACATTCGCTGAAGATGCACCTCGCGCACGTCAGCGCTCCAGGCCGCTCCGGCCGCGCCGATGGATGAAGTATACCCGCTGCCATGGCCGCTGGCCAGCAGGAATCTCACGGCGCGGGCGCGCCTCAGCCGCTCCATCCACGCCGCTGATACACTGCCATCCAAGCTGATAACGCCGCAGTCACACCGGAGAACAGCAACCGCATGGCAACATCCGACGCGAAGACTGACGCCGCGAAGCCGGCCTTCCGCCCCTTCGTTCCGGCCAACGAGACGCGCCCCGAGCTGACCCTCCGCGCACTCCTGCTCGGCGCCATCTTCGGCATCCTCTTCGGCGCCGTCACCGTCTACGTCGGTCTGCGCGCCGGCCTCACCGTCGCTGCCAGCATCCCCATCTCCGTGCTCTCCATCTCCATCCTCCGCGCCTTCGGCCGCGCCAGCATCCTCGAAAACAACATCGTCCAGACCACCGGCAACGCCGGCCAGTCCATCGCCGCCGGCGTCATCTTCACCCTGCCCGCGCTCATCTTCCTCGGCTTCGATCTCCAGTCCTCGCGCATCTTCGCCCTCGCCCTCTCCGGCGGATGGCTCGGCGTTCTCTTCATGATTCCCCTGCGCCGCCAGCTCATCGTCGAAGAGCACGACACCCTCATCTATCCCGAGGGCACCGCCTGCGCCGACGTTCTCATGGCCGGTGAACGTGGCGGCAGCTTCGCCTCTCGCGTCTTCCTCGGCCTCGGCCTTGGCGCTCTCTACACCCTCTTCCAGAATGACAACCTCTTCTCGCTCTGGCCCAGCGAGCCCGACTACCAGCCCAACCTCGGCGCGCAGCACCTCCTCAAAGGCTCCGCCATCCGCGCCGACTGCACCCCGGAGTACCTCGGCGTCGGCTACATCATCGGCGCGCGTGTCGCCGCCGTCATGCTCGCCGGCGGCGTCTTCTCCTGGCTCGTCCTCATGCCCGCGATCTACTTCTTCGGCTCGCATCTCACCGGCCCGCTCTATCCTGGCACGGTGCCGGTAAGCGAGATGTCGCCCTCCGATCTTTGGCGCACCTACGTCCGCCCCATGGGCGCGGGCGCCGTCGCCGCCGCTGGCCTCATCACCCTCCTGCGCACCCTCCCCACCATTGTGAGTGCCCTCACCCAAGGGTTGAAGAAGACCGGCAGCAAACTGGCCTCCGCCCGTCCCTCCCGCACCGACCACGACCTCCCGCCCATGGTCGTCTTCGGCGGCAGCGCCATTCTCATCGTCCTGATGTTCCTCTTCCTCCAGCTTCGCCCCGTCCCCGGAGCCTACGTTGGCCCGCTCGCCAACGCAGCCGCCTCGCTGCTGATCGTCGTCTTCGGCTTCCTCTTCGTCACCGTTAGCGCACGCATCGTCGGCATCGTCGGCTCCTCCGCGTCGCCCGTCTCTGGCATGACCATCGCGACCCTCATGGCTACCTCCGCCATCTTCCTCGTCAAGGGCTGGACGGCTCCTGCCTTCGGCGCACTCGCCATCACCATCGGCGGTGTGGTCTGCATCGCCGCGTCCAACGCCGGCGACACCAGCCAGGACCTCAAGACCGGCTACCTCATCGGCGCCACTCCCTGGAAGCAGCAGCTCGCGCTCATGATCGGCGTCATCGTCTGCATCTTCTCCATCGGCGCCACGCTCAACGCGATGAACCGCGGCCTGGAGCAGTTCCAGCGCATGACCCAACCCATCCCGCTCTCGCTCGCGGCCCTGCCCGACGGCGTGCAGAACGAGGGCAACTTTACCCGCGACACCATCACCCTCACCGCCCACGGCGCCAATAGCAGCCCGGGTAACGCCAAAGAGCAGATGACCCACATGCGCCAGTACGTCCTGCTCAACGCCATCGGCTCCTCCGCGATCGAAGACGGCAAGTACCTCTATGACCCAGCCAGCGGCCGCATCGAAGTCCAGTGGATCCAAGGCATCGGCAGTGAGCGCGCCGCCGCCCCGCAAGGCCGCCTCATGGCCACCGTCATCAACGGCATCCTCTCCCGCAAGCTCCCCTGGACCCTCGTCCTCCTCGGCGTCGCCCTCGTCATCGTCGTCGAGCTCCTCGGCATCCGCTCGCTCACCTTCGCCGTCGGCGCCTACCTCTCCATCGCCACCACCCTCGCCATCTTCGTCGGCGGCGTCATGCGCTGGATGGTCGACCGCGCCATGGAGAAACACGCCGAGCGCACGCACGCCGCAGCCAACCCCGATCAGATCGACCCCGATACCGGCCTGCCCGTCCCCACCAGCGTCACCCCAGCGCTCGACACCGAGTCCGAGATCTCCCCCGGCAGCCTCTACGCCTCCGGCCTCATCGCCGCCGGCGGCATCGTCGGCCTTCTCGGCGTCTGCGTTCGCCTGGTCGAAGGTCTCTCCGAGCAACGCGGCGGCCACTGGCAGCTCTTCCGCTTCAGCGACGCCAACCCGCTGCACCACGACTGGGTAAGCGTCGTGATGTTCGCGCTGCTCGCCGGCAGCCTTTACTACTTCGCACGCAAACCCCTCAAGCAGTCCTAATTCGCACGCCAAGCGTTCGAGCGGCAGCCTCTGCGCCGTTTGCCGTCGCACTCCCAGGCCGGCATTCCCGCGGTTAATCAAACCGGTTCAAATTTCATACTCAATTGCGAAACCTTTGGGATGCTGATGCGTCCGCCGCATGACGCCCATGATTCTATTGGCTTTATTGACTTATCAAGATTTTTATTGACAATTGTATTGTGCTAGCGCTATGGTTGTTTTGAGCAATCTACGCTCAAAAGGAGACATATATGCGCCGAGCAATTTTCGCTACTACTCTGGTTCTGGTCCCTGTGCTGGCGAGTGCGCAGGCCAGCCGCTCGACTGAATCCAAGCAGTACCCAACCTCGGCCGGAGCTTTGGCAGAGCTGAACCAGCCTGCAGGGCTGGCCGAGCTGGCGATGGCGGCTGGATCGTTGCGGGCCATGAAGCCTGAGACGAAGACGGCTGCCGCGGCGGGGTCGTTGGCGCCGGTGCCGGTGGAGGGCCTGCGAGTGAAGGAGTTTGTGCAGACGCGGGTGATGGACAACTTTACCGAGGCGTCGCTGCGTCAGGCGGGCACGCTGGAGTACAGCATGAAGGCGACGCCGGTGGAGGCTTCGGCGCCGCAGGTGACGCAGGCGGTGGAGGTCGATCTGACCCCGGCCGAGGCGGCGGCGACGCCGGCGGTGAGCAAGGTGGTGGTGCGGGCGATCGTGGATGAGCAGGGGGTGCCACGCAATGTGTCGGTGACGCAGTCGGCGGGGCCGGTGGTGGACCGCAAGGCGGTTGCGGCGGTGAGCCAGTACCGCTTCAAGCCGGCGACGATCGACAACCAGCCGACGTGGGCGACGGTGTCGATCGCGATCAAGATCGAGAAACAGTAAATGCAGTTGTGAGTTGTGAGTTGTGAGTGGCTGGGGCGGAACGGTTTGCCCCCGGTGTTTGCGGCTGGATGCGTATGAGTTTGCCGGGTTGGTTCCGGCGGCGGTAAGATTCGTGGGACTTTCTGCGGAGGCTTACTCGATGCGCTTACGGTTGCGGATGCTGGGGGCGGGCTGCCTCGCTCTTTTTGTGTGCTGGGGGAGTGGGGCGGGGGCACAGGCGGGTGCGGGCGGCGTAAAGGCTGCGGCGCGCAAGGGTGTCGCGGCGGGTGAGGCGAAGGGGCCGATGGTGGCGGCGACTCCGCCGATGGGGTGGAACAGCTGGAATTTTTTTGCGGGCAAGGTGACGGACAGGGACATCCGGGACACGGCGGACCTGCTGGTCTCGACCGGGATGCGCGACGCGGGCTACGTGTATGTGAATATCGACGACACGTGGGAGGGGAACCGCGACGCCGAGGGGCGGATCACGTCGAACAGCAAGTTTCCCGACATGAAGGCGCTGGCGGATTATGTGCATGGGAAGGGGCTGAAGCTGGGGATTTATTCGTCTCCGGGGGCGAAGACGTGCGCGCGGTTTGAGGGCAGTCTGGGGCATGAGGAGCAGGACGCGCAGACGTATGCCGACTGGGGTGTGGATTATCTGAAGTACGACCTGTGCAGCTACCGAACGGTGATGACGGCGCAGGCTCCGGACGACGTCCCCGCTCAGTACAAGCTCATGCGCGAGGCCTACGAGAAGATGCACCAGGCCATTCTCAAGACCGGCCGCCCCATGGTCTACTCCCTCTGCCAGTATGGCTGGGACTCGGTGTGGGAGTGGGGTCCCTCGGTCGGCGCGAACCTCTGGCGCACCACCGGCGACATCTCCGCCAACTTCGACCGGATGAGCGTGATTGGGCGGGGGCAGGCGGGGTTGGCGAAGTTTGCCGGGCCGGGGCACTGGAACGATCCGGACATGCTGGAGGTGGGCAACGGCAAGTTGACGCTGGATGAGAACCGGACGCACATGACGCTGTGGGCGATGCTGGCGGCGCCACTGATTGCGGGGAACAATTTGACGCAGATGACTCCGGAGGTGGGGTCGGTGCTGATGAACAAGGACGTGATTGCGATCGACCAGGATGGGCTGGGGCGGCAGGGGGACAGGATCTTTGCGCAGGGGCCGGTGGAGATTTGGGCGAAGCCGCTGACGGGTGGGCGGAAGGCGATCGCGATTTTCAACTTTGGGGAGACGGCGAGCGAGATGCGAGGGATTGGGCTGCACTTGAAGGAGGCGGGGATTGTGGGGCAGGTGACGGCGAGAGATGTTTGGGGCGGAAAGGAGTTGGGGAGGATTGGGGAGGGGACTAAGTTTTCGGTGGCAAGGCATGGGGTGGTGTTGCTGGTGGTCAGGTAGGGCAGTTGTGTGAGTTGTTAGTTGTGAGTCGTTAGTGAAGCCGCGCGGGCGGCCGTTCTTGCGCCTATCCTTGCATCCCGGATGAGGTCGGGGAGGCCGACGCCGTGGAGGGCGTTGCCGAGGAGGGTGAGGCCTGGGAGGTGGGCGGCGATGAGGGCTTCGAGCTCGGCGGCGCGGTCGAGGTGGCCGACGGCGTATTGGGGAAGGCTGCGGGGCCAGCGGCGGATGACGGTGAGGATGGGGACGGGTGCGGGGGTGGGCGAGGGTTCGAGGGAGGACAAAATGCGGGGGTCCCTCCACTCCCCCTTCGATTCCCCTTCGGCAAGCTCAGGGTCGCTCAGGGTCCGGTCGGGATGACGGGCATTTGAGGTTCGGTCGGGATGACGGGCGTGGCTGTGGTTGAGGAGGCGGGCGAGTTCGAGGCGGGCGATGGCGGCGATCTCGTCGTTGTTGCAGCGGGCGAGGCGGTCGGCGGCGGGGCCACCGAAGAAGGCGCGGAGCTGGCGGGCTCCGGGGGGGACGCGATGGGGGAACTTCTGGTCGGTGAAGGTGCAGGCGAGGAGGAG
>JBEKDS010000023.1:0-55530 GCA_050014235.1 Acidobacteriaceae bacterium | reverse complement strand
GAGCCCATGCCGCGGTAGGCCTTGAAGCTGCGGCCCTGGTAGAGGATGGTCTCGCCGGGCGACTCGTCGACGCCGGCGAAGAGTGAGCCGATCATGACGATGTTGGCGCCGGCGGCGATGGCCTTGGTGACGTCGCCGGAGTACTTGATGCCGCCGTCGGCGATGATGGGGATGCCGTGTTTGGAGGCGGCGCGGGCGGCCTCGGCGATGGCGGTGATCTGCGGCATGCCGGCGCCGGTGACCATGCGGGTGGTGCAGATGGAGCCGGGGCCGATGCCGACCTTGACGGCGTCGGCGCCTGCGTCGATGAGGGCGAGGGCTCCGTCGTAGGTGGCGATGTTGCCGGCGAGCAGGTCGGTGTTTGGGAAGCGGCGCTTGACTTCAGAGACGGCTTCGAGCACGCGGGAGGAGTGGCCGTGGGCGGAGTCGATGGCGAGGGCGTCCACTCTCATTGCAATCAGCTCGGCGGCGCGTTCGAGGAAGTCGCCGGTGGCGCCGATGGCCCCGGCGACGCGCAGGCGGCCTTGCGAGTCCTTGGAGGCGTTGGGGTATTTGAGTTTCTTCTGGATGTCCTTGACGGTGATGAGGCCTTTGAGCTCGTACTGGTCGTTGACGACGAGGAGCTTTTCGACACGGTGCTGGTGGAGGATGTCCTCGGCTTGTTCGAGGGTGGTGCCGACGGGGACGGTGATGAGGCTCTCCTTGGTCATCACGTCGTCGATGGGGATGTCGGTGCGGGAGACGAAGCGGAGGTCGCGGTTGGTGAGGATGCCGACCAGCTTGCGGTTGCGGGTGACGGGGACGCCGGAGATTTTGAAGCGGCGCATGAGTTCGAGCGCGTCGGCGATGGGCTGCTCGGGGGAGATGGTCACCGGGTCCACAATCATTCCGCTTTCAGACCGTTTGACCTTGTCGATCTCTCCCGCCTGCTGCGCGATGGTGAGGTTGCGATGGACGACGCCCATGCCGCCCTGCTGGGCCATGGCGATGGCGAGGCGCGACTCGGTGACGGTGTCCATCGCGGCGGACATCAGCGGGGTGTTGAGGGTGATGTTTTTGGTGAGCTGGGTTTGAGTCGAGACCTGGGTGGGAACGACTTCAGAGTAGGCGGGGACGAGGAGGACATCGTCGAAGGTGAGGGCTTCTGGGATGGGCGTGGTGATCATGTTTTCCGTCTCCGGCGCGGGGGACGCAGGGATTGCGTTTTGTGGCCGGGGTTGGTTGATTGTAGGGCGTGGGCGGGGTGAGGGCAAATTGGTTGGCGGGTTGGGCACCGCCTCGGATTGACGTGAAGATGAAGTTACCGGAACGGCGACTTTGCAGGCATGCTGCCCGGCAGCCAAGAGGTTTAATGTTCGGACTTGACAATCTCAATCTTTACTACTACTTTGTAGTTCATATGAATTACGGCCGTTTTCTCGGCGAATTCGAGCAGATCGTCCTGCTCGCTGTCCTGCGTCTTGGCGACCAGGCCTACGGCGTCACTATCCTTGCGGAGATCGCTGCCCGGACGGGACGCAACCCGTCGCCCGGCGCGCTGTATACCACGCTGCACCGCATGGAGGACAAGGGCCTCGTCACTTTCCGCGACGGCAGCCCCACACCGGAGCGCGGAGGTCGCGCGAAGCGCTTCGTCACCGTTACACGAGAAGGCCGCAATGCGCTGGCGAGCGCCCAGGCCGCCTACCGCAGTCTCCTCGACGGCCTCGATCTGCTCGCCGAGCCGGTTCGCTTCGCTCTCGGCCGGTTACCTTTCCACTCCGTGGACTTTGGAGGAATTCCATGCACAACCCGATAAAGGAATACAGGGCCATTGCGGAATCGCTGCTTGCGCTCCTCGCTGGCCGCGAGCGCGCTACGGCAATCTATGGAGATCTGACCGAGATGGCTGCGAAACGCGGCCGCCTCTGGTTCGCTGCCGCTTATGGCCGCACGCTTATCTCCTTAACCTGGCGCATCGTGGTTGCGCTGTTCGTCGCCGACATCGCCCGCCAATTCCTCTTCGACCTCTTCCACCTTTACATGCGCAACAGTCCCGCGGTCTGGCGCAATGCCACCGGCTCCTTCGTCGACCTGCTCAACTTGTCCGGCCCGCTGCTGGCGTGCATTGTGTCGACGCTCTGGTTCGCATTGCCGTTCGCCGCTGTTCGTTATGGCCGCCGCGACCCATTCGTCCGCCTCACCGCTGTGGTCACGGTGGGGGCGACCATCGCCTTTCTTGCCATCCCCTGGGTCTCGCTTGTTGCGGCCGCCGTCACGCTGGCGGTCGCCTGCGCGGCTTTTCTCTCCAACCGGTGGCGCAAGCCGTTCGAAGTGCTGGCCTGGACCGGCGCTGCCGGACTTCTCAGCCTGGCGGCCTTCATTGTTCTCTCCCGTCCATTCTTATCGCAACATGCGGCCATCTTCCGCGCCCTCGGCAACCACGAACTTGCCTTTGACGCAATGGTGTTCAGCTTCCAGGGCTCACTTCTGCTCGTTGCCTTCGTCTGCTCACGTCTACATCGCTGGCTGCTGCCAAGCAGACTCGCCCCCGGAGAAGCCAATGGCTAAACTGTAACGCGGGGGATTTGAATTTCGCGGGTGATTGGCGTATCGTGGGAGATGCAGCGTAGTTTTACCTTGACGGGCGGTGTATGCGCGCCGGGGTCCCCGGGTTTGTTCCGTCGTTTAGTTCGAAGCCGTGAGTTGTCCGGCAGAAATGGCGGAAGAGATGAGTGGGCGAGAGCCCACTTTTTGCTGCTCTAAATGCAGTTGTGAGTTGTGAGTTGGTAGTTGTGAGTAAAGGCAAGGGCGAGAGCGAGATACGGAGATTCCGGCCCTTCGGCTTCGCTCTGGGCGGGAATGACGAGTGGGGCAAATGCCGGGGGTCTCTCCACTCGCTCCGCGCGGTCGAGATGACGGCTTAGGAAGAGCATGGCGTTGCAGATGGAGGCAATTCGGGGGTTGGCGGAGCGGGTTGCGGGGTCGCATGGGCTGGAGGTTGTGGATTTGGAGTTTGGCGGCGGCGGGAGGTCGAGGACGCTGCGGGTGTTTGTGGAGAAGGACGCGGAGGAGCGGAAGCGGCTGGCGGAGCGGGTTGCGGCGGGTGAAGTAGAGGCTGAGGCATTGCCGAGGGGAGTGCCGGTGGAGCTGCTCTCCGGCATGACGCATGAGGATTGCGCGGCGTTTGCCACGGACTTTGGCACGCTGCTGGATGTGGAGGATGTGGTGCCGGGCGCGGAGTACACGCTGGAGGTGTCGTCGCCGGGGTTGGAACGGAGGCTTTCGCGGGCGGAGGAGTTTGCGCGATTTACCGGGAGCCTGGTGAAGCTGAAGACGTTTACGGCGGTGAACAACAACCGGGTTTGGACGGGGCGATTGGTGGGATTCGCGGATGGCATTTTGACATTGGATTTGGCTACGGTGAAGCAGAAGGGCAAGGCGAAGAAGGCGGCGGTTGCGGAGACGATGGAGATTGCGTTGAGGGATGTGGAGAAGGCGAATTTGGTAGCGGAGATTTAGTGGGAGTTCGTGGCGTCATACCCACTCATCGCGGTGAGACTGCGATGAATGGGGGCACCCGGCAGTTGGTAGTTGTGAGTTGCGAGCAGAAACGAAGAAGAGGATGTTATGGCGAGTGTTTTGTACCAGTCGATCGAGACGTTGAGCCGGGACAAAGGGATTGAGCCCGGGATCGTGGTGGGCGCGGTGGAGGATGCGATCGCGCTGGCGACGAGGAAGTATTACAAGACCCAGGAGAACATGCGTGCCGAGATGGACCGCGAGACGGGGGAGATTCGCGCGTATGTGTTCAAGACGGTGGTGGAGGGGCCGGAGCAGGTTGAGGACGAGATCAACCAGATGACGCTGGAGGCGGCGCGCGAGCTGGCGCCTGAGGTTGAGGTGGGCGGCGAGCTGCGGTTTTATAAGGACACGTCGCCACTGGGGCGGATTGCGGCGCAGATGGCGAAGCAGGTGATCTTCCAGAAGGTGCGCGAAGCGGAGCGGGACACGGTGTTTCTGGAGTACAACCACCGCGCGGGCGAGGTGCTGAATGCGACGGTGAAGCGGCTGGAGCCGATGGACGTGATCTTCGATCTGGGTAAAGCAGAAGCCCGCATGCCGAAGAGGGAACAGAGCCGGCTGGAGCAGTTTGCCGTGGGCGAGCGGGTGAGGGTGGTGTTGCTGCGCGTGGACCGGGCTGCGAAGGGGCCGCAGGTGATTGTGAGCCGGGCGGCGCCGGGGCTGGTGCAGAACCTGTTCCAGAGCGAGGTGCCGGAGATCTATGACGGCACGGTGACGATCCGGGCGATTGCGCGCGAGGCCGGCGAGCGGACGAAGATTGCGGTGATGAGCCGGGACAAAGACGTGGACCCGGTGGGCGCGTGCGTGGGCATGAAGGGGATGCGTGTGCAATCGATCATCCGCGAGCTGCGGGGCGAGAAGATCGACATCATTGAGTACTCGGAGGAGATCACGACGTTTGCGGAGAAGGCGCTGCAGCCGGCGAAGGTGAGCCGGGTGTCGATCGTCGACCTCGCCGAGAAGCAGCTCGAAGTCATCGTTGATGACACGCAGCTTTCGCTCGCCATCGGGAAGAAGGGCCAGAATGTGCGCCTGGCGGCGAAGCTGCTGCAGTGGAAGATCGACATCAAGAGCGAGGAGGAGAAGCGCCAGGAGGTCGAGCAGCAGATGCACGCCATGGGCGGCGGGCCGACCACGCCGGTGGAGCAGATCACCGAGCTGGGCGAGGGCATTCTGGAGAAGCTGATTGCGGCGGGCATTACGACGGTCGAGGAGCTGGCCGACATGACGCCGGAGCAGCTGGAGGAGATTCCCGGCATCGGCGAGAAGACGCTGGAGAAGATCTCGATCGCGGTGCGGCACTACTTCGGCCAGTACGAAGAGGGCGAGGAGCGGCCGGTTGTGTTGGAGGTGGCGCCCGCGACCATCGAGCATCCAATCGTCGAGACGGCGGAGGAGCCTGCGGTTGCGGGTTCCGAGGCTGCCGAAGGTTCCGAGGAGAGGTCGCCGGAGGAGATTCTGGCGGCGGATGCGAAGGCTGTGGGCGAGGTAGAGGAGGTCAGCGACTTGTCCACGGAGGAGATTGCGGACGCGGAAGAGGCAGCGTCGGTGAGCGATGCTTTCTCTGCTGCGGACGAGCGCGAAGAGGCGATTGAGCTGGACAACGATGCCGTGGACAGCCTGGTGAACGAGAGCCAGGAGGTTTCGGACGAAGGCATCGACACGGATGGAAACGATCGTGGTTAGCCGCATTGGCCACGCATACAAAGGGATTGCCGGGGTCGCGCGCAGCGGTATTCGAGGCTGCGATTTCGGGGATAATAAAGATGTCACGAATTCCACCTTCGAAGAGGCTGATATGAGCAGCTAAGCGCGCAGGGGAAGGCGAAAAGGGACGGATGAGCAAAGTTCGAATCAACGATCTTGCACGCGAGCTGGAGGTCAAGAGCCGGTCCATTCTGGACGCTCTGACGGCGGTTGGCGTGACCGAGAGCAAGACGCACTCCAGTTCCATCGAGGCCGATGAGGCGGAGAAGGTGCGCGGCTACCTGAAGGGCAAGCGCGCCGGCGGCGCGGCGACGAAGCCGCAGGCGGAGGCCAAGCCGGCCTTCAATCTATCCAACATCTCCAAGCCGGGCGACGCGATGAAAGCGATTCTCGAGCGGAAGGCAGCGGCCGAACAGGCGCGCAGCACGCCTCCGCGCCCGGCTGTGGTTGCGACTGCGCCAGTGGCGGCGAGCGCAGCGGCAGTGAAGCCGTTGAGCGGCGCCGGCCCCGTGGTGGCAGCCAAGCCCGCGGCGCTAGCCAGCGCTCCGGTTGCGGCGGCCCCGTCGGTTGCGCCGGCGCCGCGGCGTTTCGTTACGCCCCAGCCGCGCACGCAGGCGCCCATTGTGGTTCCTCCACCTGCGACTCCGGCGATCGCCAGCAAGCCTCCTGCCGGGCCGGTGATCGCGCGTCCTCCGTTCGTGGCAGCTCCCCCGCCGAGTCAAGTGGGCGCGCCGCCCCCGCAGAGTCAGGTTGTGCCGAGCCGTCCGCCGGTGACAGCTCCTCAGACCCATCCGCCTGCTGCTGTCCGGCAGGCGGCGCCAGCGGCAGTCTCCGCGCCTACGCCGGTTGCCGTGGAAGCTGCTGCGCCGCACGCCGCTGCGGTCGTGGCGCCGGCCGCGGAAGTTGTCGCCGCGGTGGCGGAGCGTGGCGCTGAGGCGGTAACGGGCCTGGCGGCGCAAGACGAGTCGCCGGTGAGCGCGGCGACGATTCCCGCGGTCCGCCGTGTGGTGATGCCGCAGACGGGGCCAAGGCCGATTTATTCCGCGCCGGCGGGCGCAGCTGCGGGCGGGATTCAGCGCGGTCGTCCGATCTTTGAGCGCCCGCGTCCAGCGGCGCCGGGAGCTCCGGGCTCGCGTCCTTCGACGATGGCTCCGGGTGCGCGGCGGCCGATGCATCCCACGCGCAGCTTCCCGACCGGCGTACCCGGGCCGGGTGGCGCGCCGGGTCGTCCTGGCTCCGCGCCGGGCACGCGACCAGGGTTCGGAGCGCGGCCGGGCGGCCTGCCTGGAGCACCGGGGCCGGGCGAATCCCCGACAGGGATGCGTCCGGCGGCACGGCCGGGACAGAGGCGCGGAGGCCAGCGCTACGAGAAGGTGAAGGAAGGCCCGATGAAGGGCTTCCAGCCGCCGCCGCGCTATGGCGGGGTACAAATCTCGCAGGAGCCTCTGCCGATTACGCGCACCATTACGGTGACGGAGGGAATCAGCGTCAAGGACCTGGCCGAAAAGCTTGATATTCGGGGCAAGGACCTGATCACGACGCTGTTTATGAAGGGCGTTTTTGTGACCGTCAACCAGTCGCTCGATGGCGACCTGGTGAAGGAGGTTGCGCGCCAGTTTGGCGCGGACGCGCAGGTGATCACGGTCGAGGAGCAGCTGGAGAACGAGGCGATCGAGGGCTTCCTGGAAGACACGACCGGGATGGTGGAGATTGCGCGCTCGCCGGTGGTGACGGTGATGGGCCACGTCGATCACGGCAAGACCAGCCTGCTGGACGCGATCCGGTCTACCGATGTCGCAGCCGGTGAGGCCGGGGGAATCACGCAGCACATTGGCGCGTACAAGGTGAAGATCACCAAGCCGGACTCGCCGGCGTTTGGCCGCGAGATCGTGTTCCTGGATACGCCCGGCCACGAGGCGTTCACACGCATGCGCGCGCGCGGCGCGAAGATCACCGACATTGTGGTGATCGTGGTGGCGGCGGACGATGGCGTGATGCCGCAGACGCTCGAAGCCATCGACCACGCGAAGGCGGCGAACGTGCCGATCATCGTGGCGGTGAACAAGATCGACAAGCCGGAGGCGCAGCCGGATCGCGTCAAGCAGCAGCTTGCCGACCGTGGCTTGCAGCCGGAGGCGTGGGGCGGGACGACGGTCTTCGTCGATGTTTCGGCGAAGAAGCGCACCAACCTCGACCTGCTGGAGGAGATGATCTGCCTGGTCGCGGATATTGCGAACCTGAAGGCCACGCCGGACCGTCCGGCCGTTGGCACGGTGATCGAGGCCAAGCTGGACCGCGGGCGCGGCGCTGTCGCCTCCATCCTCGTTCAGAACGGCACGCTGCGCACCGGCGACAGCTACATCGTCGGCAACACCTTCGGCAAGATCCGCGCGATGTTCAACGACCGCGGGCAGGCAATCATCGAGGCCGGGCCGTCGACGCCGGTCGAGATCCTTGGCCTCGAAGGCATGCCGGACGCGGGCGATACGTTCCTGGTGATGGCGGACCGCGACAAGGCCAAGGGCATTGCGCAGTACCGCAAGATGAAGGAGCGCGAGGCGCAGCTGGCGAAGAGTTCGCGCGTGTCGCTGGAGGGACTGGCCGAGCAGATCAAGCAGGCAGGCATGAAGGACCTCAACCTGATCCTCAAGGGCGACGTGCAGGGCTCGGTCGAGGTGCTGGCCGATTCGCTGGAACGGATGTCGACAGAGAAGATCCGGGTGCGCGTGCTGCACTCGGGCGTCGGCGCGATCACCGAGTCGGACGTGCTGCTGGCGTCGGCGTCAAACGCGGTCATCATCGGATTCAACGTGCGGCCCGACCGCAAGTCGGCCGAAGTGGCCGAACGCGAGAACGTGGAGATCCGGCTGCACTCGATCATCTACGAACTGCAGGACGAGATCACCAAGGCGATGTATGGACTGCTGGAGCCGGTGTTCAAGGAGAACTACGCGGGGCGGGCGGAGGTGATCAACGTGTTCAAGATCACCAAGGTCGGACAGATTGCGGGTTGCCGCGTGACCGACGGGCTGATTACGCGGACCGCGCAGGTACGCGTGATGCGCGAGGGCGTGGAGGTGTGGCGCGGCAAGATCGGGTCGCTCAAGCGTTTCAAGGACGATGTCTCCGAGGTGCGCCAGGGCGTGGAGTGCGGCATCGACCTGGCGGGCTTCAAGGACATCCGCGTGGGCGACGTGATCGAGTCGTTCACCACGGAGAAGCTGGCCGATGAACTGGGGCAGAACTCGGCCGTGGCGCGCAAGGCGGAGCGGGCGGAGAAGGAAGCGGCGGTCGCGGCGGCGAGCGCCCTGGCCGCGGAGGCTGCCGAGGAGGCGCAAACAACCGCCAACGCGTAGGGAAGGTTCGCGGTTAGGGCTTCAAGTGGGAAATGGAGAGGCCGGGAGCGATCCCGGCCTCTGTGTTTTGCGAGGGCGCTCGCCAGGGTGGGTTGCAATTCGCGGAGATTGGTTGCCTCGCGCGAAGTATCCCGGTTTGCCGGGGCGCAGCTTCACTTCGAGCCTATGAAAGCCAAGTTGTGCCACTTATGGAAGTGCAGCAAAGACGCACCGCAGAGGATGCATCGTACCTCGTTAGTTCCATGTGTTTCACTTCCCCTTGGCTTCGAGGTAATCCTATGAAATCTGCTTTGGCACTTCCTGCGCTGGCTGGGCTTCTGCTGGCCGGTTCCTGCTCGTTCGCGTTTGCGGATGAGATCGATTTGTCCGGCCCCGGAACGTTCAGCGGCGGAATCTACACTCCCGGGTCTGCCTCCGGCACCAATACCTATGGCGTCAACCTGGCGGAAGGCATATTTGATGGGGCGGGACCGTCCTCGTTCGCCGGCTCGGTTCCTGTCTTCTATACCTTCAACGACGCGAGCGTCCCCACCGGCATTCTCTTCAGCATCGAGAGCTTTGGCGGGACGATCGACCTCACGTTCAAAGCGACCGGCGAGACCATCCTCAACGTGGCCCAGATATTGTTCACCGGCGAGCTCTATGAGAACGGCACTCCCTTCTCGGCCGCGACCATGGGATTCTCTGAGAACCCCCTGGGCACGTCGAACACGGAAGACACCGTCAACCTCGGCCCGGTTCCTGAGTTGCCCAGCATCGCATTGCTGGGCACTGGATTGCTCGGCGCGGCGGTGTTGATGCGCCGCAGACTGAAGGTCTGACTCGACTGCGGGATTGCGGATCGCACGGCCTGACTGGAGACTCGCGGGTCGGGTCCGGGTCGGCGTCAGGCAGTGCTGCGTTGGAGCTTGCGCACGGTCCTCCCTGAGGCGGTGGGGTATTCTTCGGACATAAATGTTTGCTGCATTCAAGATGCTATTGGTGTATGTGACCCTGGGTGGGCTGGCGGGCGTGATCTGCATCCCCTACTCGCTCTTGGTGGGCGATATCGACCGGCTGTATCGCGTGGGGATGTGGATTGCGCGGGCCGGAGTGCGGGCGGCGGGAATTCGCGTTGAGGTGCGGGGCCTGGAGCATGTGCCGGCCGGGGTGAGCTGCATCTTTCTATCGAACCATGTCTCGAACCTCGACCCGCCGGTGCTGCTGCCGGTGGTGCCGGGGAAGACGTCGGTGCTGCTGAAGAAAGGCCTGATGAGGATTCCGCTGCTGGGGACGGCGATGCGCCTGGCAAAGTTTGTGCCGGTGGAGCGTGGCAGCCGGCGCGAGGCGGCGCGGGCCAGCGTGGCCGCCGCGGCGGAGGTCCTACGCTCGGGGCTGCACATCGTGATCTTTGCCGAGGGCACGCGGTCCAGGGATGGGCGGCTGGCAGCGTTCAAGCGCGGGCCGTTCTATCTGGCGATGGAGACGGGCGCGCCGATTGTGCCGGTGGCGATCTCCGGCACGCAGCACATGATGCGCAAGGGCAGCTGGGCGATTGCGCCGGGAGTGGCGCGGGTGGAGATGCTGCCGGCGATCTGGCCGAAGGATTTTGCGACGCGGGAGGCGCTGATGGCCGCGGCGCGCGCGAAGATGGCAGAGGCGCTGCCGGAGGAGATGCGGCCGGTGGTCAGTGGTTAGTGGTAAGTAAGTGCGCAAGGGCGGCGGTGGAGGTCGCTGGTTGGGTGCGGTGCGTAGACTGAAATTTTCGGAAACGCGACTTTACGGGCAGTTGGCGCTAAGGCGATTTGGCATGAAGCCAGAATCAATCCCGGCTAGTTCGGCGTTTCCCGTTGCCGATCCTGCCTAATGCCGAAAGGTGGACAATTTCAACGCGGTCGACGGCTGGTTCTGGAGATCCTGTGCTTGCCGCGGATCCCTTTAGCTTCACGAACGCGCCGGAATGCGTCCACAGCTCTCTCACGAGGAGAGCGTAGGCCTTCATAAGGTCTTGGACTTTGGCCAGTACCGCCGTACATTACGTTTACGTAGACGGGCCCGTTTATATCCCCGCTGAACTGGACCCCGGCGTTGGGCGCGCGCAGACCCTCAGGACCGCACAAGCCGCTTTCCGTCAGTATCGCCTTTAGTTTTTCGAGGACCGCCTCGTCGGCTTGCTCGATCTTGGAGCGCATGTTCTCCCGATCCACCGGGGGCCCCAGAAGCTTCACTACCTTCCGAAACGCGACCTTGACTGCTTCTGGAGCGACTACCTTAAGGGCATCGTCCATCATCTGTTCGCAAAGTCCGATCAGATGATGCAAATCCTGGGGGAGTAGCATTGTCAACCCCTTCCCGTACTTCCTATGTGTTGGCTGGGGGAACTGGGAGCTTGCTCAGAATCAGAGCTTCATTTTGCCACGATACACGGCAAAGCTATGCGAACAGCACATTAATTTACGAGTAGATATCTACGTGAATGGTCGTAAATCATCGACTTCTTGCTCTTGCCGTGCTATCGTTCTCGGGTGAGGAAGACCAAACAGACGCTCTATCCCGAAGCAAGAGGCCTCTTCAAAGAGCTCGAGGGGGTCCGCCCCTACGAGAACAGAGACCTCATCGACAAGGCTCGCCTCTCAGCCGCCGCGGTTTCCAACTACCGCAACGGATACCGCGTTCCGGAAGGTGAGGAAGCCAGAAGGATCGCCGAGTTCTTCTACACCCGCGAGGACGAGCGAGTCGGCCTCATCGAGCGACTCCGTCGCGCGAAAGAACACCCCCAGGAAATGACCAGCGGGAAAACACTCGTTGACGTGACCCGTGGTTCAAGAAAGCTGACCGTGTCCAGCGTGGACTACTATCCCTTTAGCGGGGATCAAAACCGATTCTTCGAGCGGGTCTTCAGCCGGTTCCTCGCTCAGTCAAGCCTTGCCACCGACAATTTCAATATCCGGGGCGCGTTCGCCGACGAGGACTTCTCTACCACTGACATCGCATTGTCAGTCTTCGAGAGCCCCAACAGAGTGGCGCAACAGGCTCTGCACTTTTACAAGATCCCCGCCAGGATTTCCCTACAGGCCATCGTCCATCGACGCTACGAGCATCGAATTGAGGACATTGCCCGTGCTCTTACCCGGCCCTCTGACAGCCATCTCGTCAATCCCATCGTCGTCAAAGGTGAGATGGGCGCCATTCACTGCCTACAAGGTCTCAAGTTCGCCAGCGGCGCCGTGGTTCAGCTAGACTCACGAGATCCGACGGTTTTGCAAGAGACCTTGGAAAAAAAAACCAATTCACCCTCTGCCCTCATCCCCGTCGCAGTAACCGACGATTTCACTGCAATGAAGATGATCGCGATGGGCGGGATGGGCGCGAATTGGCGCCCGGTCTTTCCATTGAACACGCGGGAACAGATTCAGGATCTGCGGGACCCTTCCCGCCGCGATCTTCCCGCCTACTATCTTTCTTTGGCCACGCAACGAAAGGACCGTGATTTCGGGGATTTTATGAATGAAGGGCTTCGGTGGTACTACAGCACTGACGTCGAGCACTTGGCCGTCGCCTGGCAGCAGTTGGCAATGGAACTAGCCGAAATCGTCTCTGCCGCTTGCCTAATCTCCTCGCCACCCGGATTGGACCTCGCAAACTTGGACAACGAGCAAAGGCCGGCAGCAGCGTGGGCGGCCGCTTGGCGGTGGGCTTGGTATGCCCTCACATTGGACAAACACTCGATTGACGCCTACACCGAAAGACTCTTTAACTGGCAAGGTATTTTGCGCAGAGCTCGCAATCGCCTGCAATCGTATTTCGCCCAGCCCGAGCGAAAGAACATTCTGGAGGCTCAGGTGAAGCGTCTCTTTAGCGACGACGAAGATCCTGGCCAAAAGTCCATCTCTCAGGACCACCTTAATGAGCTCCAGAGGCTGTTTGATGTCGAGTTGCCCCCGGGATTCCAAGATGCCCGGAGATATACTGGCAAGCTCCAACACCTCATCAGCATTATGCAAGCGGCCCTGATGGGTCACCAGCCGAGAATACACGCAGTCATCACTCCCTTCGATTTGACCGAAGCGACCGCCGCCAGAGCATGCGAGTTTATGCGCCGCCTCCTTCTGGATCTACTGCGTACCTATTACGAAATACCGCACGCCCCCCAGGAAAAGGTGAACAGAGCTGAGGAGGACATCAAGGACCTCGAGAAGGTATACGGCAAGGGGAAGGGTAGGATCCTCATTGCCGCGCTCAAAGAGGAGCCGGAGGCCTATATCGGCGGCCTGTGCTTGGAACCAATGGGCCAACCCCCAACACTTCGGATTCAAATTCGACACGTGGCCGTGACGCGAGACTACCGGTCGTTCGGCGTCGGAAAGAAACTGGTCGGCGACGCCATCGACTTTGCCAGGTCTGAACAAGCGGAATCGATCTATGTCGAATTGCTACCCCATCTGAGCGCGACCATCGACTTCTTCTCCTCCTTGAGATTCGAATGGGATCGAAGTGATGGATCGCAGGCAAGAGATAAGCTCACGTTCAGATTGAAGCTCTGATCGATGGATGCGAGGCGATTTCGCAGCATGAAGCCCCGCGGCAATTGGATGGTGCTTAACTGTTGCGAACCGGAGCGCAGGGCTCCCGACGGATAATCGTCAACATCGAACTGCTTGCAAGGCGGAGTTATAGGTGACTGCGTCTGTCCTGGGTTCAAACTGAGGGACTACGGATGGCGGCGGTTGGGGCTATTTGACGATGGCGTTGAAGCCGTCGGCCAGCACGCGCTGGCGCATGGCTTCGGCGTCGGGGCGGTGGGCGAAGGGGCCGATCTGCACATGCAGCAGGCTGTCCTGCGGCTCGTGGTGGACGGCGACGCTGTAGCCCTTTTTCTCGAGCGAGGCGAGCAGGATGTCCGCGACGTCCTGGCTGGAGACGGCGGCGACCTGGACCATAAAGGCGGTTGCCGGTTGCTGGACCGCGGCTGCCGGCTGCGGCGCGGGCGGAGGGGGCTTGTCGCCGGCGATCATGCCGTCGGCTGGGGTCGCGGCGCTTTTTTGCGGAGTGAGAGGGACCGTGACCGTGGACACGGCTGCGGCGGTTGCGGATTGGCCGGCGGATGTGGTGTCGGCGGCGGGCTGGGCGGCCGTATCGACGGTCTGGCTGCCGGCGGCGGGCTTGGCTGGACCGAAGAGCGGCGCCTCCGATGGAGCGGCAGTGTCGGGCGTGGGGGCGACGGTCTGCGCGGACTTGCGGCCCATGGTGTAGCCGGCCCCGAAGATGGCTGCCGCGCCCAGCGCCAGCGCGAAGAAGATGCCGAGGATGGTCGAGGTGCCGAGGGAGATCTCGCGCTCGCCGTCTGAACTGGCGGCGGCGCGGATGTCTTCTTCGGTGTCGAGCAGGTGATTCATGGCGGCGTCGGGGCAAGAACCCTGTCCGCTCAATTATCTACCTTGTCTACCTTCCGTGGGGGGGTTGGACAGGTTCTACTCCTGATGCCCCTTGGATTCGGTGGGGGCCACGGGCGCGGGAGCGGCGATGGTCTTGTTGAAGAGGTTGATGAGTTCGAGCGGCAGGGGGAAGACGATCGTGGTGTTCTTCTCGACGCCGATCTCGGTGAGCGTCTGCAGGTAGCGCAGCTGCAAGGTCATGGGCTGGGTGGCCATCAGCGCGGCGGCCTCCACCAGCTTGGCGGCGGCGTTGAACTCGCCTTCGGCGTGGATGATTTTGGCGCGGCGCTCGCGTTCGGCCTCGGCTTGTTTGGCCATGGCGCGGAGCATGTTCTCCGGCATGTCGACCTGCTTGACCTCGACAGAGACAACTTTGAGGCCGAAGGGCGCGGTGTGGCCGTCGATGATGGTCTGGATGCGCTGGTTGAGGCGATCGCGGTGGGCGAGGAGCTCGTCAAGATCGACCTCGCCGAGCACGGAGCGGAGGGTGGTCTGGGCGAACTGCGAGGTCTGGTAGACGTAGTTGGAGACCTCGATGACGGCCTTGACGGGGTCGACGACACGCATGGTGATGACGGCGTTGACCTTGAGGGTGACGTTGTCGCGGGTGATGATGTCCTGCGAGGGGACTTCCATGGCCTCCTGGCGGAGGGAGACGCGGACGATCTGGTCGATGGGGCGGAAGACGAGGATGACGCCGGGGCCGGAGGCGTCGTGGCGCACGCGGCCGAGGCGGAAGACGACGGCGCGCTCGTACTCCTTGAGGATTTTGATGGAGTTGAGGACGTAGAGCAGGATGATGAGGGCGGCGATGAGGATGGGAAGGTTGAGGCTGTCGAAGGACATGGGGTGCGGCTTTCCGGCTGGAAGGGGCGAAAGGCAGCCAGGGTGATTGTAAATGTTTGCGGAGGTGGGTGGGATTGGCGGGAGAGCTTCGGCGGGGCTGGATGCGTGCGGGGCGCGGATGAGGTTGACGAGATTTTTGCTTGATTGAGGGTGGATTGGGCTGATACGTTTTTGTGAGTTCTGCGCCAGGAGAGTCTTATGCGATCGGTTCTTTCGGTTGGGGCTTGCTGTTTGGTTTCCCTTTCTCTTCTTGCCGGGTGTGGGGGCGGCAACTCCAGTGGATCGAACCAAGCCACGACACAGCCTCCGGTGGCGAATGCGGGTGGGCCGTATACGGGGACGGTAGGGATCGCGGTAAGCTTTAGCGGGGCTGGTTCGACTGATCCGCAGGGTGAGCCTCTTACTTACGCCTGGGATTTCGGCGACAGCACTACGGGCAGCACAGTCAGCCCTGTCCACACCTACACGGCTTCGGGTACTTACACCGTCAGCCTAACCGTCACCAATACCAACCATTTGGTCAACACCGCCAGCACAAAGGCCGATATCTCTGTTGCGTCCCCTGGGTCGCTCAGCGGCATTGTGTCAACCGGTGCCCGCCCGATTTCGGGGGCGCATGTGTATCTGTTGGCCGCCAACATCACGGGCTACGGGCATGCCTCCGTGTCGCTGCTGAACGCTTCTCGGACGGGCACCTCTGACGCACTCGGCGCTTACGTCGCCACCTCCTCCAATGGAGCCTTCAATCTTACCGGCGATTATGCGTGCACCCCAGGCCAACAGCTTTACCTCTACGCGTCGGGTGGCGACTCTGGGTCAGGAGCGAATCCGCTGTCAGGCCTGATGGCGGTCATTGGCACCTGCCCAGGCAACCTCGCGCCGGCGATTTTTGCCATGGTGAATGAGGTGACCACAGTGGCTGCCGCATACACCATGGCGGGATTCGCCGCTGACGCAACTCATGTCTCCAGCTCAGGCAGTCCCTTGGCCCTAAGTGGCGTCGCAAATGCATTTGCCAACGCGGGCAACCTTGTCAGCCTCTCGACGGGAGTCGCCTTAAGCACCACTCCGGGCGGCAACGGAACCGTTCCCCAGGCCCTAATCAACACAGTGGCAGACATTCTTGCAACCTGCGTCGACTCTGGGTGCGCCCTAGTGACCATCGCAACCTCCGATGGAACCCCGACCGGCACCCAGCCTGCCGACTCTGCCTCTGCGGCTATCAACATTGCCCATGTCCCCGCGGCTAATGTCTCCGCGCTCTACGCGATCGCTAGTTCCGTCTACTCGCCGAAGCTGTTGACGCCACCAAATGACTTGGCCATGGCTCTTGTGTACACGGGAGGCAGCCTGTTCAATATCTCCGGTCTTGCCATCGATGGTTCGGGCAACGTGTGGCTGTCGGGTCAGAGCATCACTAAGCTTTCCAGCGCGGGAGCTGTTCTATCCGGCTCAAGTGGCTACACTGGCGGGGGCATGTACAACCCCACTTCAATAGCCATTGATCCGTCGGGCAATGTCTGGGTTGGAAATAATAACTATAGCGTTTCGGAGCTATCCAGCTCCGGTGCCGGGCTCTCTCCGTCTAGCACCGGCTATCCTAATCCTGGGCAGATCGTTTCCTACAACATTGCCATCGACGGCTACGGGAACGTCTGGGATGGTAACTCGGGCAACGGATTGACCGAGTTCTCCTCCGCTGGGTCCATCCTGGCCGACTACAGCATCGACGTTTATCTCTCCAATAGCGTCGCGATCGACGGCTCCGGAAATGTTTGGGCGTCTGAGAATGGGAACAACGCGATTGCAAAAATCTCCAGCCTGGGCGTTCCTCTGTCAGGCGCCAGCGGATTCACGGGCGGTGGCCTGGACTTTCCGGGCTTCATGGCGGTGGATGGTTCTGGCGGCGCGTGGATTGCAAATCCGTCTGTCAACTCCGTGACCAGGCTCTCTTCCACGGGATCTTCTCTTTCGGGGGCCTCTGGCTATACCGGAGGAGGTCTCAATAATCCGAGTTGCATCGCGATCGATGGCGCCGGGAATGCCTGGATCGCCGATGCCCCGCAGGGCAATTTCAGCAGTAGCATCGTCGAGATTTCGAATGGTGGCACCTTCCTCTCGGGAGCCAATGGTTATGTGTCACCGCTCCTGCCTTTGCATATTGCGATCGACGGTTCTGGCGACGTTTGGATTGCAGGCGCGCAATCTATCGCAGAGATCATTGGCTCTGCTACGCCAGTGGTGACTCCGCTCTCGGTGGGAGCAAAGAACAACGCGGTTGGCGCTCGGCCTTGAAGCGACCCAGGTTAGAAGCGGAGGAAGAAGCCGAAGGTGGGTTCTGAGGTGCGGACGCGGCGGGTGATGGTGAGGTAGTTTTGCTGGAAGTCGGGGGCGAGGTAGATGAGCTGGCGGAAGCCGAGGCGGACGCCGAAGTGGGAGTCGGGGAAGGTGTAGTCGAGGCCGCCGTGGTAGTAGTAGGCGGCGCGGTACTGGAAGGGCAGGCCCTCGCCGCCGAAGGGCGTGGGCTTGAAGCGGATGGTGGCGATGCCGGCGCCGAGGAAGGGCTGGATGCCGAAGATCTGGTGGGGTGGGTGGGCGACGTAGCCGAGCGAGAGTTCGCGCACGTTGGTCTGCGCTCCGCCGGGCAGCACGTTGGGGGTGGGCGGGCCGAAGGTGTAGTTCTGCGTGGTGCGGACGTTGCCGAAGTTGAACTCGAAGCCGACCCAGGGGCGCGCGGTGTAGCGCAGGGTGAAGAGCTCGCCGACGGTGGTGCTGGCCTTGATGGTGAGGGGGGTGCCGTCGCGCTTCTCGATGCCGGAGGTTGCGCTGGTGAGGCTGCCGGCAGCGTCGATGGCGAGGTCGATGCGCGCCATCTGGCGCTGGAAGGGGGTAAGTGGGGCTGGGGTGTCCTGTCCGATGGCGCGTGGTGCGGTGAGGCTGAGGCTGAGGAGGCAGAGCAGAGAACCTGTGACGAGCGGGCCGGCGCAGGCAAAGCCAGCGCGGCGAAACGGATTGGGCATCTAGAACGGACTCCCTTGCGGCGAAAAAGTGTGCTGGTGCAAGTCTACTCTGCGCAGCGGGTTTGGGTTGGGCGTGGGAGTGGGCGAAGCGCCGTGGTTGGTGCATCGAGCCGCTGCTCGCTGGTATGATCGGGGCGGCCAAAAGTCCGCGTGCAGACTAGGGTGGGGATTTAAGTAAAGGGCGGGAGTGTGTGAGGATGCAGGTTCCGGGATCAGCATCGAAGGGACGCGCGGAGGAGAACAGCAGGAGCGCGGCGGTCTTCCCCGTGGGGCAGATGGCGCTGTTTACGATGGTGACGGTGCTGTTCTTTCTGTGGGGGATGTCGAACAACCTGACGGACATCCTGGTGCAGCAGTTCAAGAAGTCGTTTGAGCTGACGAAGCTCTCGGCGCAGTTGGTGTCGACGGCGAACTTTACCGGCTACTTCTGCATGGCGGTGCCGGCGGCGCTGGTGATGCGGCGCTGGGGATACAAGACGGGGATGGTGCTGGGGCTGTGCCTGTTCGGCGCGGGGATGGTGCTGTTCTGGCCGGCGGCGCTGATTGGCCGGTACCCGCCGTTTCTGCTGGCGCTGTATGCGGTGGGCTGCGGGGCGTCGGTGCTGGAGACGGCGGCGAACCCGTTTATGGCGCAGTTTGGGCCGGCGCCAACGAGTGAGCGGCGGCTGAACTTCGCGCAGGCGTTCAACCCGCCGGGGACGATCCTGGGGGTGTGGATCGGGCGCGAGTTCATCTTCTCCGGCGTGGAGCTCAGGCCAGATCAGGTGACCGCGATGAAGGCGGCGGGGACCTACGCGGGCTATCTGCATGGCGAGATCATGCGCGTGGTGCCGACGTATATTGCGCTGGGTTCGGTGGTGCTGCTATTTGCGTTTGCGCTCTCGCGGATGCGGTTTCCGGTGGTGACCAGCGAGCATGAGGGCGAGGCAGAAGGGCACGGCAGCTTTGCCGCGTTGGCGCACTATCCGCAGCTGTGGTTTGCGGTGGTGGCGAATGCGCTGAATGTGGGCGGGCAGATCTGCATGTGGAGCAACACCATCTTTTATATGAAGCAGTACACGCCGGTGAGCGAGAAGACGGCGGCGAACTACATTATTTACTCGCTGGCGGCGATGCTGGTGGGGCGGTTTGTGTCGACGCCGCTGATGAAGTTCATCTCGCCGAGCCGGCTGCTGGGGTTCTATGGCGCAGCCAACGTTGTGCTGATGGGCGTTGCCGTCGCGCGGCCGGGGATGCTGGGCGCGTGGGCGATTGTGGGCGGCAGCTTCTTTCTGTCCATTATGTTCCCGACGATCTTTGCGCTGGGGCTGAAGGGGCTGGGTGAGAACACCAAGCTGGCTGGGTCGATGCTGGTGATGGCCATCGTGGGCGGGGCGGTGTTCCCGCTGCTGGTGGGCAAGATCGCGGACGCGACGGGGAGCATGGCGCTGGGATATCTGGTGCCGCTGTTCTGCTTTGCGGGGGTGGGGGTATATGGGTTCCTGGCGCCGCGGGTGGGGGTGCATGAGGTGCGGATGGCGCCGGAAGTGCTTTAGGAAAGTTGTCAGTTGAACGCTCTACGTTGTTCGTTGTAAGGCGCGGCTGCACGATCCGCTGGACGGACGGCGGACACGCGTAAAACGTTCGACGCTCTACCGGCCCTGGGCGGCCAGCTTCTCCGCAATCAGGTCGGCGAGGTGGCCGACGGTGTGTAGCTGCTCGAGCTCGGCGGTCTGGAATTTGATTTTGAAGGTGGATTCGACGGCGACGATGAGGTTGATGTGGTTGAAGGAGTCCCACTCGGGGACGTCGGCGGCCGTGAGTTCGGGAGTGAGGACGAGGGTGTCGTCGTCGAAGAGGTCGTGGAAGATTTCGGTGAGCTGGGCGTAGATTTCTGCGGACGGCATGGGTAGGGGGATTATAGCGGTGGGGGTAGGCCGAGCTCTAACACCAGGGACACGGTCGGATTGAAGCGAGAGCCGCAGTTTTCTACTTGCATAATTATAAAACTGTAATTACAATGAATAGGTGACGCGCATCCGATTCGAGTGGGACGATGCCAAGAACGCCGCGAACCGGCGAAAGCACGGGGTCTCCTTTGAGCAGGCCAGTCGAGTCTTTCTCGACCCTTTGTACTTTTCAGTCTATGAGCGCATTGAGGACGGCGAGGAGCGATGGTAGACGTTTGGCCGGGTCGATAGGTTGGTGCTGATGGCAGCCCATACCGTCCGCGAGGAGGGCGCTCGGAGCCAACTGGAGGTTATCCGCATCATTACGGCTCGTGAGGCGACTGCGAGAGAGAGGCGACGCTATGAAGACGAAATTGGTTAGTTACACCCTGGAGACCTTGCCACCGTTGACTGCGGAGCAACTGGCGAACTTGAGGGCCCTGGCTGGTCGTCCCGACAGCGCGATCGACACCAGCGACGCTCCTGAGTTGACAGATGAGCAGTGGAAGAACGCCAAGCGGGGACACTTCTATCGACCCGTGAAGCGGCAGATCACGGCGCGGGTGGATGCGGATGTGCTGGAGTGGCTCAAAGCGCAAGGGAAGGGCTATCAGTCGCGCATCAATGCAATTTTGCGGCGGGAGATGCTGGAGTCGGTGAAGTCGGCGAGGCCGATGTGAAGGCGACCATCCTATTGCAATAGCCTGCGAAGGCTTGGCATGTCTTTTGCGCTGATATCGTCGATGCGCCAGCCCTTGGTCAGCAGGATGAGTTGCAGGCGCATGTGCCTCGGGGAAGGCTCAGAGGGATACTGGAGCGTGATGTCTGCGTTGGCGCTGGTGCGTGTCTGCGGCGTTACCAGGACGGAGATGAGCTTGAGGCTGTCGGGGTCCTGGCAATCGCAGATGGGGTCGCCGTCGAGTTTGCCCACATCGCCACGCGGGGTGTGTCTCTCGTCGCTGCGGATCAGGCGAAGCAGAGATGGAGTGAATACGGATGGGGCGTCGCGGCCCAGGAAATCGGGGCTGTTCGGCGATTTCGCGCTGTACCGGTTGTAGGTGATGCGCACGAAGGCTTCCGCGTCCGCGATGTTCTGGGCCGGCACGACGTTGTGGGCGAAGAGTACGAGTCCGGCGGAGATGGCCATCAGAACCGCTCTCCGCATCATGACCTCTTGGTGACGCGGAAGATGTGGGCGGGGATGGTGGCGGGGCGGAGGGCGACGTAGTTGCTGCGGTCGTGCCACTGGTAGCGGGCGCCGGTGAGGAGGTCTTCGACGTCGAAGGTCTCGTGGTGGGCGATGCCGAGGTGCTTGAGGTCGAGGTCGATCCAGCCGGCCTGCTCGTTGTGGGGGTCGAGGTTGACGGCGACGAGGATGATGTTGTCGGGCTCGGCTGGTTCCGCGGACGCGGCGGGATCGTCGGGCGACGCTGTGGCGTGCGAGGGCGAGGTCTTCAAGGTGGATTTTGAATAGCACAGGATCTGCGGGTTGTCGACCTCGTGGAAGTGGAGGGAGAGGTCGCTTTGCAGTGCGGGGTTGGTGCGGCGAATCTGGTTGAGGCGCGTCACCAGCGGGGCGAGGGAGTGGGGATCGGCGCGGTCCCAACGGCGGATCTGGTACTTCTCGCTATTGAGGTACTCCTCGCTGTTGGGTTTGGCGGGGAGGTGTTCGCCGAGCTCGTAGGCGGGGCCGTAGATGCCGTAGCTGGCGGCGAGTGTGGTGGCGAGGATGAGGCGCTGCATGAAGGCGGCGCGGCCTCCGGTCTGCAGCGAGGCGTGCAGGATGTCGGGCGTGTTGGGCCAGAGGTTGGGCGTGAAGAAGTCGGAGACGGGCGGCTTGGTGATTTCTTCGAAGTAGGCGCGCAGCTCATCTTTGCCGGTGCGCCAGGTGAAGTAGGTGTAGGACTGGGTGAAGCCGCCCTTGGCGAGGGAGTACATGACGTGCGGGCGGGTGAAGGCCTCGGAGAGGAAGATGACGTCGGGCGCGTCCTCGTGCAGGGAGGCGATGCACCACTCCCAGAAGCGGAGGGCCTTGGTGTGGGGGTTGTCGACGCGGAAGACGCGCACGCCGCGGTCGATCCAGAACTGGAAGACGGAGCGCAGCTCGTCCCAGAGGCTGCGCCAGGCGGGCGACTCGAAGTTGAGCGGGTAGATGTCCTGGTATTTTTTCGGCGGGTTCTCGGCGTACTGGATGGAGCCGTCGGGGCGATGCAGGAACCAGTCGGGATGCTGCTTGACCCAGGGGTGGTCGGGCGAGCACTGAAAGGCGATGTCGAGCGCGAGCTCCATGCCGTGGGCGCGGACGGCGGCCACAAGGTGGTCGAAGTCGGCGAAGCCTCCGAGCTTGGGGTGGATGGCTTTGTGGCCGCCTTCCCCGGAGCCAATGGACGAATCCCCAATGGCCCAGGGACTGCCCTCGTCGTCGGGCCCGGCGATGGTGCTGTTGTTGGGGCCTTTGCGGAAGGCGCAGCCGATGGGGTGGATGGGCGGGAGGTAGAGGATGTCGAAACCCATGGCGGCGATCTCGGGCAGGAGAAGCTCGACGTCGGCGAGGGTGCCGTGGCGCGTGGAGGCAGGATCGTCCACTGCCGCCGGCGCAGAGGCGGAGCGGGGAAACAGCTCGTACCAGCTGGAGAAGCGGGCGCGCTCGCGGTCCACCCAGAGGCGCAGCTCGTGGGAGGCGGCGGTGGCGTGGGCGAGGTCGGGGTACCGGGCGACTAGCTGTTCGTTCTCGGCGGAGAGCGGGTAGTCATAGTGCGCGGCGTTGATGCCGGCCAACGAGCGCAGGGACGCGGCGAGGTCTTTGAGCTGCCTGGCGTCAGATTTGGCTTTCGCTGCGGCGGCGCGGGCGGATGCCTGCTCCACCAGCAGCGCGCCGATGGTGAGGGCGAGGGGAATGTCCTGCGGAGGCAGGTCGCGAATCGCAGGGTCGGGACTCGACGGATCGGGCTGGGCTGCCAGGCGCTTGCGCAGGTCGTGGGTCCAGGTGTCGAAGTGGTCGACCCAGCCCTCGATGGTGAAGCTCCAGGGGCCGAGGCGATCGACGGTGAAGGCTGCGTGCCACATGTCATTAGGCAGCGCGGTCATCGGTGTCGCCTGCCAGTCGTCGTCTGCATCGTGTTTGTAGAGGAGACGCGCGGCGACGTGGTCGTGGCCATCAGAGAAGACGGCGGCTGAGATCTCGACGCGGTCGCCGAGGATGCGGCGGGCGGGGTAGCGGCCGCAATCGACCTGGGGTTGGATCTCTTCGATGACGACGCGCTTACGGCCTTCGGCAGGTTTCATGTTGAGTCAGTTCACCGGGATGCGGGACATGGTTCGGTTGCAGCGGCCAGTCTGTGGCGGATAAGTCCGCTCGCAGCATCTTACCGAAGAGTTGTCCCCCGTGGGTTGAGGGCGAATCGCAGTCCTATGCCGAGGGGAGATGTAAACTGTTTGCAGATATAGATTCCTCCGGGATATAGTGCTGCGTCTCGCAGATCTATCCAAATGAGGCGCTTATTGCGGTTCTTGGTTTGTGTTGATTCCTCTAATGAAACGTCCTGGCCGGTGCCTGCCAACTTGCGGTTTCACGAAACTTTTGGGTTGCGGTTTCGTATCCTTAGGGAGACCTCTGCCTGCCGTTGCGACGCGATTTCACTGCCCTGGGCCCGATGCGGCATGGTCCGGCGGCGTTGCTGGAGGCAGGTGCATATGAGGACGCGAATGGCAGCCCCAAAGAGCAAGGCTTCACCCAGGATGGCATTCTGCCTCGGGCTGTTTTTCGTCCTGGCGGGGATGACTTTGGGCGGCGTCGCGTCGCACGCTCAGGCCCCGGCGGCAGCCCCTGCGGCGACTCCATCCAAGCTGGGCACGGTGAAGGCGGTCGCGGGCAACGTCGTGACGCTGCTGACCGACCCGGCCAAGGAGACGGTGACCATCACAGTGGCGGATAGTGCCAAGGTGCTCGAGCTTCCGGTGGGCAGCACGGACCTGAAGGCGGCGACGCCGAGCCAGCTCTCCGACATCGCGGTGGGCGACCGCGTTCTGGCCTCGGTGAAGGCAGGGGAGATGCCGGAGAGCTTTATCGCGTTGCGAGTGGTCCTGATTAAATCGAGCGCGATTGCGGAGATGCAGGCGGCGCAGCAGGCCGATTGGAAGAAGAACGGGGTGGGCGGCATTGTGACCGCGGTCGATCCGGCGAGCGGCGCAATTGCCCTCTCTTCCGGCGCGAAGAAGATCGCGGTCGCGACCACAGGCAAGACCGACTTCAAACGCTTCGCGCGCGACTCGGAGAAGTATCAGGACGCGCTGCCCGGGACGCTGGGGCAGATCCATGCGGGCGATCAGCTACAGGCGCGCGGGACCAAGTCCGCCGATGGCTTGTCGGTGCAGGCCGTGGAGGTCATCAGCGGCTCGTTCCTGGATCTCTCCGGCCTGATCGCCAGTGTCGATCCGGCGGCGGGCACCGTGACGCTGAAGGACCTGGCCACCAAGAAGGTGGTGACCGTGGCGGTGACGGCGAACTCCGACATTCGCACCATGCCAGCGCAGATGGCGACGATGTTTGCGGCACGGCAAGGCGGCGGGCAAGGCGCAGCGGCAGGAGCTGCGGGCGCTGGCGGCCAGGGCGGCTACGGCGGCCAGGGCGGCTACGGCGGACGGCGCGGCGGAGGCGGAGGCGGTGCGGCCGACCTGGCGCAGATGATTCCGCGCATGCCGGCGGCCACGCTCGCCGGGCTGCATAAGGGCGATGCGGTGATGATTGTGGCCTCCCAGCCGGCGGCGGGCTCGACCGCGGTGACGGCAATTACGCTGCTCTCCGGAGTCGATCCGATCCTGACGGCGAACCCGAACGGAGGCATGTCGCTCTCGATGAGCATGGGTGGCGGCGGTGGCGGCGAGGAGTAGCGGATTTCATGGTTTTCAGCGCGAACAAGTTTCATTGAGGAGTGAGGATGCATCTTCGTAGAAGTCTGGCGGTAAGCTTATTTTTTTTCGTTGCCCTTCTGCCCTTTAGGGCGACGTCGCAACAACCCGCGTCCGCGGGCGCAACCGTGCATGGCACGGTGCTCGACCCCGACCAGGCCCTGATCCCGGGCGCGTCGGTGACGCTGACCACGGCTTCAGGCAAGATGCAGACGACCCCGTCGAAGAGCGATGGCACGTATTCCTTTCGCGGCGTGGCGTCCGGAACCTACACGCTCTCCGTGGCCGCGCCGGGGTTTGCATCGTTCGTCAAGCAGGGGGTGGTGGTGACGACGGGCGCGAACCTGGATGTGGACGCCAACATGGCGCTGGCCGACGCGACCCAGGTGGTGAACGTCACCACCGATACGGTGCAGTTGAGCGTCGATCCGGAGAGCAACGCCAGCGCGACGGTGATCACGGGCGATGCGCTGAATGCTCTCTCCGACGATCCTGACGAGTTGCAGACTGAGCTGGAGGCGCTGGCCGGCCCATCTGCCGGGCCCAGCGGCGGGCAGATCTATATCGACGGCTTTACCGGCGGACAGCTGCCTCCGAAGTCTTCCATCCTTGCCATCCGCATCAACTCCAACCCGTTTTCCGCGCAGTATGACCAGCCGGGATATGGCCGTATCGAGATCCTCACCAAGCCGGGCACGGACAAGTTCCACGGCAGTGGCAGCGGGCAGTTTCAGGACAAGTTCCTCAATACCTCGAACCCATTCCTCGGCGCGGTCAACAACCAGCCCAACTACTACACGACCTTCGGGCTGGCCAGTCTTACCGGACCGATCCGGCCGGGTACGTCGTTCACCCTCTCCGGCTCCTACCGCGACATCCAGGCCAACAGCATCATCAACCCCACGGCGATCTACAGCACCGGGCCCACTTCGACGGCGATGTGCCTTCCGGGCGCGCCTTCGCTGGGGGTTTGCTCTGCCTATCCCTATCCCGCCGCGAACCGCGCGGTGGCGAATCCGCAGACGCGCTGGGACATCAATCCCCGGGTCGATACCCTGCTGGGCCAGAAGAATACGCTGACGACGCGGTTCGAGTACGAATCCAATAGCAGCACCAGCAACGGCGGCGGCACCACCCTGCCGTCGCAGGGCAGCAAGTCTGCGAGCACGGAGACCACGCTGCAGGTGAGCGACACGCAGCTGCTGAGCAATGCGGTGATCAACGAGACGCGGTTCGAGTTCCAGCGCGACACCTCCAGCAGCACGCCGTTCAATCCGGGCACCGCGGTCTCGGTGCAGGGAATCGTCAGCGCATTCGGCACCGGCGGCGGAAGCATCAACTCAACGACGCAGAACCACATTGAGGTGCAGAACTACACCTCGATCCAACTGCTGAAAAACTTCGTTCGGCTGGGAGGGCGGTTGCGCACGACGAGCGAGGCGATCAGCTCCAACGGCGGCGCGGGCGGGTCGATTCAGTACACCTACCTGCTGGACCCATGCACCGACCCCAGCCTTACCAGCAACACCCGGCCGAGCAACTGCGTCGCCAGCCCCTCCAACCCCGCGTGCTCCCCTGCGAACATGGTCTCCGGCGATCCGCTCTACTCCTCCTACCAGTGCGGCAATCCCTTCCAGTTCAACCTGACGACGATCAACAATCTGACGATCAACGCGCGCCAGACCGACGGCGAGTTCTACGCGGAGGACGACTGGAAGATTACCCCAAACCTGACGTGGAGTTATGGGGTGCGGCTGGAGACGCAGAACTATATCGAGAGCACCCACGACTTCGCCCCACGCACCTCGATCGCCTGGGGCGTTCCGAAAAAGAACGGCAAGACGACCACCGTACTTCGCGGCGGATTCGGCATCTTCTATAACCGCTTTGGGCTGGGTCAGATTGCCAATCTGATCCAGAACAATGGCCTGAACCAGAACGATGAGCAATACGTAAGCCCGGGCACGGGTTGCACGCTCACCAGCGCCGGCACCGCCAGTGCCGGATGCAGCTCGGGGACAGGCGCGTCGGCGGCCGAGGCAACGGTTGCAGCCGCCGAAGCCGGTCTGCGCAGTTCCTACATCATGGAATCCGCCGCGACGGTGGAGCAGCAGTTGGGCAAGTACGCGAGCGTCACCGTGACCTACCTGAACGCGAGGGGCGAGCATCAGTTCCTCACCCGCACCTTCCCCTACGCCGACGGGCTCTGCCCCACGGCGACCAGCAACGCCTATTTCGTCAATTGCAACCAGTCCGAAGGGGTCTTCCGGCAGAACCAGGTCAACACCAGCGTCAACGTGCGCACGCCGAAGGGCACCAGCATCTTTGGCTACTACTCAGCGAACTGGGCGGACTCCAACCTGAGCGGCATCACCGATCCGTTCAACCCGGCGGTCGACTACGGACGCGCTTCCTTCGCGGTGCGCAGCCGGATGAACCTGGGGGGAACGATTCCCCTGCCGTGGCTGATCACGGCCAGCCCGCTGATCTTTGCCCAGTCGGGCTCGCCCTACAACGTCACGACCGGAGTTGCCGACCCGATCACCCGGTCGACTGCGGACCGTCCGTCGGGCTTTGCCAGCGGCTTTGGGCCCGGGTCGGCGAGTTGCTACAACGCGGCGTCCTTCAGCAACGCGACGCCCTACACCGCGGGCAGCACGGGCACCGAGATCCCGGTGAACTACTGCACCGGGCCGGCCAATATCACCTTCAACCTGCGGCTCTCGAGGACGTTCGGGTTTGGCCCCAAGACCGAGGCTTCGGCGAACGGTAACGGCGGTCCCGGCGGTGGCGGCCCGGGTGGTGGCGGTCCCGGTGGCGGCGGTCCCGGTGGCGGTGGGCCGGGTGGTGGTGGCGGCGTCGGTGGCGGTGGTGGTGGTGGGGGCGGCGGCTTTGGCGGCGGCGGTGGCTTCGGCGGCGGCGGTGGCGGCGGAGGCCGTGGCGGCGGTGGTGGTGGCCGTGGCGGCGGTGGTGGCGGCGGCCGCAGAGGCTCCAACACTGGACGCAAGTACAACCTGACCATCGGCGCTCAGGCGCTCAACCTGTTCAACGAGGTCCCCTATGCGACGCCGATCGGATCGCTGAATTCGCCTCTGTTCGGCAAGTCGACGCAGCTGGCGGGCGGGCAGTTCTCCGGCGCGACTGCGGTGCGGAGGATCACGCTGCAGGCGAGCTTCTACTTCTAAGCGATCGGGCCGTTGGAATCAGCGAGGGGCGCGGCGAAGCTGGCCGCGCCCTTCTTCCTGCCCGCTTCTGCAGCGCAGCGGCTACTTCGATTTCCCTTTTGTCTTTGGGTCGTCCCGGTTTGCGCGCGCGGCGGCGCGGATCGAGTCGAGGAAGGACTCCTGACGGGGCGAGGCGCCGTTCTCGGAGGCCTCCGCCTGTTGCTGGGCAGCGGCACGCACCGCGGAGATGAAGGAGTCGCTGGTGGGCGGCGCGACCGCCACCGGAGGGGCGGGAGGCTGTTGCGCGGCAAGCGGCGCGTCGGAGATGGATACGACCGCGGCTGGGGGGACGACGGCGGGCCTCGGCGCGGGTGGCGTGTAGGCGATCTTGACGTCGCCGGCCCGCCTTTGCGGCGTGCGCATGCCGGAGATGGCGATCTCCATCGCCGGCGGGGCGATGGGTATCGGCTTGGCCGGGGCCGTCTCTGCTACCGCGGGTTTGCGGACTGCCGCGGCAGGCTGTCCGGCAAGCACGACGGTCTTCGCGT
Source organism: Acidobacteriaceae bacterium (assembly GCA_050014235.1). Taxonomy (GTDB): domain Bacteria; phylum Acidobacteriota; class Terriglobia; order Terriglobales; family Acidobacteriaceae; genus Edaphobacter. The sequence goes on along the minus strand of JBEKDS010000023.1, from coordinate 27,075 downwards.
TGAGGAACTCCCTCATGCCCGCGGCGGAGAGCTCGCGGCCGTAGCCGGAGCGCTTGATGCCGCCAAAGGGCAGGCGCGGGTCGCTGGCCACGGGCGCGTTGACGAAGACCGCGCCGCACTGGAGCTCCGCGGTGAAGCGCTCCTGTTCGGCGGCGTCCTTGGTCCAGACGGAGGCGGCGAGGCCGAACGGGGTGTCGTTGGCGATCTCGATCGCCTCATCCATGTCACGGACGCGGAAGAGTATTGCGACTGGCCCGAAGATCTCTTCGCGGTAGACCTCGGAGTCGCGAGGCAGACCAGCGAGCACGGTGGGCTCGTAGTAGTTGCCCACGCCGACCATACGCTCGCCGCCGGTGAGGACGCGCGCCCCGGCCTCGATCGCGGCCTTCACCTGCGCGTCGAGCTCCTCCACCTGCGCAACGGTGGCGAGCGGGCCGATATCGGTCTCTTCGTGCGCCGGGTTGCCGACCTTCATGTTGCTCATGCCCTCGACAAAGCGGGTCTCGAAGCTGTCGTAGATCGAATCCGCGACCAGGAAGCGTTTGGCCGCGACGCAGGACTGCCCGCTGTTGATGCAGCGCGCGTGCACCGCGGCGTCGGTCGCGGCGGCCAGATCGGCGGAGGGCATGACGATGAAGGGATCGCTGCCCCCGAGCTCCAGCACGGACTTCTTGATCAGCCACCCGGCCTGCGCGGCGATGGCGCGCCCGGCCGACTCGCTGCCGGTGAGGGTGACGGCGGCCACGCGGTCGTCGGCCAGCACCATCTCCACCTGGCTGGCCTCGATCAGCAGCGTCTGGAATGTGCCGCGGGGAAAGCCCGCGCGCCGCACCAGCGCCTCAATGGCCAGCGCGCACTGCGGGACGTTGGACGCGTGCTTCAGCAGGCCCGCGTTGCCCGCCATCAGCGCCGGCGCGAGGAAGCGGAAGACCTGCCAGAAGGGGAAGTTCCACGGCATGATGGCGAGCACAATGCCCAGCGGGTCCCAACGGACGGAGGCATCGCGGGTGTCGCTGGCGCCGGTGTCGATCGGTTCCGGCGCGAGGATGCGCGGGGCGTTCTCCGCGTAATAGCGGCAGACGCTGGCGCATTTGACGATCTCGGCGCGCGCGGCAGTGATGGGTCTGCCCATCTCCGCGGTGATCAGCGCGGCGAGCTCGTCCTGCTCCTCCTCAAGCAGGGCCGCCAGCTTGCGCATGCACAGCGCGCGGTGGTCGAGCGGCACGTCAGGATAGGCGGCGAAGGCGAATTGGGCCAGGGCGATCTTGTCCCGCACTACCTCGTCGGAGAGAGGCTCGAAGCTGCGGAGCAAGCTGCCGTTTGCGGGATTGATGGACTGGATCGGCACCGGGGACTCTCTGCTCTGGAGACAGCTTACTCCGTTGCCAGATTACCAAGAGCCGAGGCCAGCACGCGCGCGCCCAGGGCAATATCGGTTGGCGAGGCGTATTCGTCGGGACGATGGCTCACCCCGCCGCGGCAGGGGATGAAGATCATGGCGATGGGAGCGACGCGGGCCATGAAGAGCGAATCGTGATACGCGCGGCTGACCATGTGTTTGGGCGCGACGCCAAGCCCGCGGCAGACCTCATCGATCACGCCGACGACCTCCGGCGAGCAAGTGGCCGGCTCATCGGCGTTGATCAACGCCTCGGCGATGCGCACGCCGCGCCGCGCGGCGACGGCCTCGACGTCTCGACGGATGGCTTGCATGACGGATTCGCGGCGGGTGGGGTCGGTGTCGCGGATGTCGAGCTGCAGCGTCACCTTGCTGGGCACGCTGTTCACGGCACCGGGGTAGACATCGCAGGTGCCGACGGTCGCGACCGTGTCGATCGCGCCGGTGGCGAGGGCGTGCTTTTCGATGGAGAGGATGAGTTCGGCGGCGGCGCAGAGGGCGTCGCGCCGGTCGGGCATCAGCAGCGCGCCGGCGTGGCCGCCCAGGCCTTCGATGGTGAAGCGATACCCCGCTGGCGCGGCGATGGCAGTGACGATGCCGAGCGGAATGCCCTCGCGTTCCAGCAGTGGTCCCTGCTCAATGTGCAGCTCGACCCAGGCGTGGTAGTGGCCCGTGGGCAGCCTCACGCCCGCAAGTGGCCCGGTGAAGCCGGCCGCGGTGCGCACCTGGGCGAGGGTCTCCTCTTCGCTGCCCCGCTGCGCGCCGTGCAATGCATCCGCGGCCGCCGGGTCGAGCGTGCCGGAGATGAGGCGGGAGCCGAGGCAGCCGATGCCGAAGCGCGTCGGCTCCTCTGAAGTGAGCAAGACCAATTCGATGGAGCGGCGTGGGCGGACGCCGGCTTTCTGCAGCGCGCGGACGGCCTCAAGCCCGCCGAGGACGCCGACGGTGCCGTCGTACATGCCGGCGTGGGGGATGGCGTCGATGTGCGAGCCGGTAGCCACGGCAGGCAGATCGGGCTCCGTGCCAACCCAGCGGAAGAACGTGTTGCCGACCGCGTCCTCGCGGATGACCAGGCCGGCCTCCGCGGCCAGACCTTTGAGCCAGGCGCGCGCGCGCAGATCGTCCGGCGAGAAGACGACACGCGTGACCGCAGTGCCGTTGGGCGAGGGCTCGATGGAAGTGAAGGTGGCGAGGGTCTTGAGCTCCGCGAGCAGGCGGGCCGCGTCGATCGTGATTGCGGCAGCGCCGGTTGCTGGCATCGGGCTTAAGGTCTCGGTCTGCATCGTGCCTCCTGGTGAGGTAAGCGGTTCGTGCGATTTGCGGGCGCGCCCGTCGCTATCCCAGCGGGCTGCGGTTCCAGTCCTTATAGATTAGATACTTTGCCGGGTGTTTGCCCAGCGCGCCGAACCACTGGGGGCAGAAGGGCGCCATCCAGATGAAGTCACCCGCCGTGACCGGGTACCACGCGTCGCCCAGGCGGTAGATGCCGCCGCCTTCAAGCATCAGCAGGCCGTGCTCCATCACATGCACCTCCACCATGCTGAGCGACGCGCCGGGCTGGTAGGTCATGGTATTGACGGCGAAGTCGAAGCCAGGGTCCTCGGGCAGCAGCGCGCGCACTTGCAGGTTGGGGTCGCCCATCAGCGCCGTCGCGACCGCGTCGGCCTCGATGCCGAGGAACAGCGTAGGCGCGGGCACGCCTTCCAGCGGCTGGTAGGCCTTCTCGATCACGGCGAGCCGGGTGGCCTGCTGCGCGGTGATCGTGTGCATGGGCATCGCGGGGATGTACGCGTAGCTGCCTGCGCCGAGCGAGTGGAAGGTGGTGTCAAACGCGATGTCCGCCGCGCCGCCGAGCACGTAGACAAAGCGCTGATGGGCGGATGCGGTGAGCGTACCGCCGGTTTCGAGCTCCGCGGTGTACTGCGTAAACCCCGCGCCGGCGGCGGGCGAGATGTGCACGATTGCCACGCCGCGCTCGAGGCCCGGCATCGGCGTACGCACGAAGGTGTCCGGCGTATGCAGGAGGTGGTCGCGCCGGTTGGCGCTGCGGCTGTGGCCGAGGCTATGCATTTAGGTCTTCGCGGGGATGCGAAGCAGGGACGGCGATGCGTTCAAGCATCGCTCTATCATCGCGCAGAGCGCGCAGGAACTCCACCCCAGCGGCCAGTGCGGCAGCAACGTCGGCAGATGCGACGGACTCGTCGGGATGGTGGCTGAGGCCGCCGGGACTGCGCAGGAAGAGGATCGCGGCGGGCACGCGGCGCGCGACGATCATGGCGTCATGGCCCGCGCCGCTGGTCATCAGGCGCGGCTCGCGGCCCGTGCTGCGCGCGACGGCCGCGCCCAGCAGCGCGGAGAGCTCCGAGCCCATGGGGACGGCAGGCTGGTCGATCGATGTGCTGTGCGCAACGCCGACGCCGCGCTTTGCACCTGCCTCCCGCGCGTAATCAAGGAAGTGATCGACCGCCGCATGGCGTATGTCGTCATTCGCGTGGCGCACATCGAGCGTGGCGGTAAACCTGCCGGCGATAACGTTGCCGGCGCCGGAGCTGGACTCGACCTTGCCTACGGTTGCCACCAGGCCCGGAGTTGCATTCGCATACCGCTCGACCTCGACGATCCACTCGGCGGCCGCGGCCAGCGCATCGCGGCGCAACGGGCCCATGGGCGTGGTGCCCGCGTGGTTGGCCTGACCGGTGAAGAGAAGGCCCATGCGGGTCTGCCCAGCGATGGCTTCGACGACCGCGAGCGCGGCGTTCTCGCTCTCTAGCACCGGCCCCTGCTCGATGTGGAACTCAACGTAGCCGAAGGCGGTGGGATCGACGACCGCATCGGCCAGCTCGCCGGGGTCGAGGCCGAACTTGCGGATGGCATCGGCGATCGTCACGCCGTCGCGGTCGGTGAGCGCGAGGGTCGTCGAGTCCAGCTGGCCGATCACCGCGAGGCTGCCAAGGAAGGGTTTGGAGAAGCGCACGCCCTCTTCTTCCGAGAAGCCGATGACTTCGATGGTGAACGGAAGCGGCGCGGGCGATGACGCGGCGCGCGCCTCGTCCACGATTGCCTCCACCAGCGCCACACCCATCACCACCCCAAGAATCCCGTCGTACGCGCCGGCGTTCGCCACCGTGTCCAGATGCGAGCCGATCAAAAGCCGCGGCGCGCGCGGGTTTGCCGCGGCCAATACGCCGCGCAGGTTGCCTGCGGCATCGATGTAGCTGGCCATGCCTGCCGCGCGCATCCAGCCGCCGGCGAGCGCGTGGACCCGGTGCATGGAGGGCGCGAGGAAAGTGCGCGTGGTCTCGCCGGGGACCTCGGTGCAGCGCGCGAGCTCGCGGCAGCGCGCGATGATGCGCTGCGCGCGGTCTTCGTGCGCGACGCCCGCGGTATGGGCGGGCGGAGCTTGTGCGGTCGGTGCGGTCAAGTGCGCCTCACGCGGGCTTCGATGTACCCGGCGGGCTCATCGGTCGGCACGAAGATCTCGTTGGGGTTGTCCTCGCCAAAGCGAGCGAGGTCGATCAGCAGGCAGTGTTTGTTGGGCATCACGAGGTCGATCTGATCGGCCTCGGCGACGCGCAGGAGCGCGGCCTTGCCCATCTCGTACAGCGTCTCCTGCACTGACTTGCTCTTGTGGTTGGCGAAGACCTTGAGCATCGCCTCGCGGATCGCCGCGCGCGTTGCGTCGAAGTCGAGTGTGGACGAGGTGTAGCGCCACTCCGAAGTGACGGCGGTGCAGAAGAGCCGGTCGGCGGTCTCCTTCAGCGTAGTCAGCTCATCCATAATGTAGCCCTCGAAGGCGGAGTCGGCGGTCTTCATCACGACCAGGTTCTTGAAGCCCGATGCGATGCGGAAGGCGCCGGATTTCTCGCGCGAGACGGTGGTGGTCTGCACCTCGCCCGAGCCGCGCATGAACGAGGTGGGGTGCGGCAGCCCGTCGACCGTGAGCCGCTTCCACATCGCGCCTTCGACCCTCACGGTGACGGAGGAGACCTGCGGGTTGCGGCCAAGGAGGAAGTCGACGAGGTCCTTGGCGTAGTCCTCCATGGAGGCTGCGGAGGACTTGCGCGCCACGTAGTAGACGGTGTTCTTCATCGTGTCGGTAGGCAGAATCTTGATGTTGTCGCCCTCGTAGTGTGCGGAGTCGAAGTCGCCCGTGAGCAGCACCTGCACCGTCCACTCGCGCAGGTCGTTGCCGTGGGGGCCGCGGGTGACCTTCATCACGCGGACGCGGGATTTTCCGTAGCGATTCTCAGCGAGCGCGATCATGCGGTGCCTCCTGCAAAGCGGTCTAACTGCCCCGATAGGTTGTGTAACCATTTGCGGTCAGTAATAGCGGGATGTGGTAGTGCTGCCCGGAATCGCGAACTTCGAAGGCGATCTCGACGAAGGGATAGAGGCCGGTGAGGCGCTGGGCTTCATAATAGGCGGCGGTCTCGAAGCGCACGCGGTGGAGGCCCGGCGAGAGGGAGACGCCTTCGGGCAGCAGTTGACGCGCGCGCCCGTCCGCATCTGTCTTGAGGCCCTCGTCCGAGAGCGTGATCCAGAGGTGGTGCTCCCAGCGCGCCAGCGAGACCGGCACATCGTTGGCAGGCCGGCCGAGCGCGGTGTCGAGGATGTGGGTGGAGATGCCCATGGTTATGCGACTCCCAGCCATTTGCGAAGGCGAAGCTGCGTGATCTGGCGCTGCTGCTCTGCGGCCTCAAGCATCTCGTCGGCCGATGAGCTGTTGATGCGCGCGCGGCAGATTGCCAAAATTTCTTCGGCGGACTTGCCGCTGGCGCAGACGATAAAGATGCGGCCGAACTTCTCTTCATACTGCCGGTTTGCCTCGGCGAGGGCAAGCTTTGCGGCGTCGGCGCCGGGGTCCGCGTTGCCGGATTGGGCGGCGCGCTGCTCCTCCGACGACCACGCCAGCGACTCGGCGGTCGCGGCGCGCGCGTGCTGCTGCCCGATGCGCGGATGGCTGTCGAAGGCCTCGCGCCAGTCGTTCTCGGGAAGGCCCGCCCACACCCAGTCGGAGGCTTCGAACAACTCCTCCGCATCCACGAATGGCCTGCGCGACGCCACTCCGTTGGCCCACGCTCTAGAGCCGCAGCAAGGCAAGATCTCGCGCGCGGCAGCTTCAGCGTCGAGCGAGTTCCATCGTGCAAGCGCGTCGGTCGCGGGCAGAGTCATCGGAGGCAGAGTGTCTAGCATAGCGTGAGCTCGTGTCCGCGCACACCGTTCAGGAACTCTCCCTCTTGGTACACAGGTTCGCCGCGCAGGTACGTCGCCGCAACCACCCCCTTCAGCGTTTCTCCCATGTAGGGCGAGATGGCGTGGCGGTAGTGCAGCCGTTCCGGCGTCACCACCCACTCTGCCTCGGGCTCGAAGACCACAAAATTCGCTTCGCGGCCGGCTGCAATCGCGCCCGCGCGGTCGCTGAATCCGGCGAGCGCGGCAGGCGCCGACGACATCCAGCGGGCGACGTCATCGAGCGTGAAGCCGCGTTTGCTCGCGTCCGTCCAAACGACGGGCAGCGCGACGGAGAGGCTGGCGATGCCTCCCCACGCGAGGTCGAAGCGGCCGAGCTCGAGGCGTTTCATCGCGGGTGGGCAGGGCGAGTGGTCGGTGGCAATCAGGTCGATCACGCCCTCGCGCAGGCCCTGCCAGAGCGCTTCGCGGTTGGCGTACCCGCGGATGGGCGGCGTGCACTTCAGTGTAGTCGCGCCATCAGGAATGTCTTCGGCGGCAAAGTGGAGGTGGTGGGGACAGCACTCGGCGGTAATGGGAAGGCCCTCGGCGCGGGCGGCGCGCAGCTCCGGAAGGGCCAGCGCGGTGCCCAGATGCACGATATGGACGCGCACGCCGTACTGGCGGCTGAGGTGAATCATCATGCGGATGGCGGCGAGCTCGGCCTCATCCGGCCGCGAAGCGAGGTAGGTTGCGTAGCTGCGCCAGTCGGCGTTGGAGGCGTTGAGCTGCGCGAGTGCGGCGTCGATCGGCTCGGCCAACTCCGCGTGGACGAGCAGCGGCAGGCCCGACTCCGCAATCGCCGGCAGCGCGCGTTCCAACTGCTCACGGTCGATCATGGCAAAACCCTCGCAGCCCGGATAGATCAGGAAACACTTGAAGCCGGGGACACCGGCGCGGGCCAGCGGGAGGATGTCGGCCTGATTGTCCGCGACGGCGCCGCCCCACGCGGCCCAATCGACCGCGCACTGGCCGGCCGCTGCCGCGCGTTTCATCTCAAGCGCATCGACCGTTGTCGTCTCCGGCAGGCAGTTCAGCGGCATATCGACCAGCGTGGTGTAACCGCCCGCGGCGGCGGCGCGCGTGGCCGTGGCGAAGCCCTCCCACTCGGTGCGCCCGGGCTCGTTGATATGAACATGCGTATCCACCAGGCCGGGCAGGATCACGCGCGCGCCGAAGTCAACCACGTGCGCGTCGCGCGGCAGGTCGCCCACCTCGCAGACGGCGCGGATGGCGCCCGCAGGCCCCTCCTCAAGCAGCAGCGCGGCGCGCCGCGTACCTAACGGAGTAACCACCCGGTCTGCGACAAAAGCCTGTGCCATAATCGCTATTATCCGCCATTGAATCTCGCGCGATGAAATGCGCGCCGGTGGCTCGCGGGCCGCTTGCGATGCGGAAGGAGGCCGGCCATCGAGGGCAATCCGATCTTTATGCAGAAGGCGATCGAGCTGGCCACGCAGAATGTGACCTCCGGCGTGGGTGGGCCGTTTGGCGCGGTGGTGGTGCGCGACGGGCTGATCGTCGCGACCGGCGTCAACCTCGTGACCTCGACCAACGACCCGACGGCGCACGCCGAGGTGGTGGCGATCCGCGCGGCGTGCAAGACGCTGGGGGACTTTCAGCTCACCGGCTGCGAGGTGTACACCAGTTGCGAGCCCTGTCCCATGTGTCTGGCAGCGCTGTATTGGTCGCGCTGCGACGCGATCTTTTACGGCAACACCGCGGCGGATGCCGCTGCAGCCGGCTTCGACGACTCCTTCCTCTACGCGGAGATTGCGCGGCCGCTCGATCAGCGCAAGATTCCGATTGCACGGCTGCTGGGGGACGAGGCGATTGTCAGCTTTGACACGTGGTGCGCGCAGGAGGCGAAGATCAAGTACTGACGGCGGTAAGATCGAACTGACATGGCAACCCTCCGCAAGACCTCGCGCCCAAAGGGTGTTTCGTCAAGGAAGATCGCAACCGGCAGTGGCTCCGCCGGCAAGCCGGTGAAGATTGCCCTGCTCGGCTTTGGCACCGTGGGCAGCGCGGTCGCGCGCGTGCTGGCCGCGTCGAAGCTGCCCGGCATCGAGCTCACCCACATCTTCAATCGCAATGTGGCGCGCAAGCGCGCGTCCGACGCGGCGAAGTGCGTGGCGGACTCGGTGGTGTGGACCGAAGACATCCGCGACATCCTGCACTCGGATGCGGGCGTTGTGGTCGAGCTGATGGGCGGGCTCGTCCCCGCCGAGGCGTGGCTGCGCAAGGCGCTCGCTGCGGGCAAATCCGTGGTCACGGCGAACAAACAGTTGATTGCGTACCGCGGGGCTTCGCTGGCGCGCCTCGCGGCGAAGCACGGCGTGCAGCTGGTGCATGGAGCGGCGGTGGCGGGCGGCGTGCCCGTGATTCCGGGGATACTGCAGGGCCTCTCCGGCGACCGCATCACGCGCATCAGCGGGATCGTGAATGGGACGTGCAACTACATCCTCAGCCGCATGGAGTCGGGCGCGGACTACGCAACCGTGCTGGCCGACGCGCAGGCGCTGGGCTACGCTGAGGCCGATCCCTCGGCAGACGTGGACGGCTATGATGCGCGCGCCAAACTATGCATCCTCTCGCGCATCGCGCTCCACGCGGAGCTCGACCCCGACGCGGTGGCGACGCAGAGCATTTCGCTGGTGGATGCGATCGACTTTGTCTATGCGAAAGAACTCGGCTGCACCATCCGCCAGGTCTCTCGCGCACAGGTGGAGGGCCGGATGGTCCATGCGCGCGTCGCGCCGATGCTGGTGCCGATGACGTCGCCGATTGCGTGGTCGCACGGCACGCAGAACATGGTGGTGACGAGCGGGCGGTTTGGCGGCGATGTGGTTTTCAGCGGGCATGGCGCGGGCGGGGAGCCGACGGCGGTGGCGGTGGTGAGTGACATTCTGGCGGTGGCGCAGGGGTCGGTTGCGGTGTCGCTGCCGGTGCGAAGGCGGCAGGTCACCAGTGAGTTCCTCGCCCCGCACTATCTGCGGTTTGTTGTGGATGACCGGCCGGGGATCGTGTCGGGGATTGCGGGGGCGTTGGCCAAGGTGGGCGCGAACATCGATTCACTGCTGCAGCGGCCGGGGTATCCCAAACACCGCCTGCCGTTTGTTGTGACGACAGAGCCGGGCCTCGGCGCAACGATCGAAAAGGCCGTGGCGGCGATCGCGAAGATGGAATGCATGCTGGAGCGGCCGCTGTGTTTGCAGATTCTGACGGCGGACGATAAGGACGAGTAGCTCCTGCTACACTTATCGCAGGAGCGACCTCCGCATGCACGACACCATCACAGTAGGGATTCCTGTAATGGCAATCCTCTTCGGGATACTCTTCAACCAACGGGGATTGGATCGCCTTGAGTGCAGGTTCGATCGGTTGGAGAAGCGGATCGACGTCATACAGTCGGACTTGTCGCGCTTCTACCAAATACTTGGGGGACAAGGCGGCAAGATCGAAATGCTCCAGAAGAAATATCCGCAGTAGGCCGCTCCTCTTTACCTGACAGCCTAATACTTCGGCATGGTGGGGTCGATTTTGTCGGCCCAGGCGAGGATGCCGCCGGCGAGGTTTTCGACGTGGGGGAAGCCGGCGTTCTTGAGGATGAGGGCGGCTTTTTGCGAGCGGGCGCCGGAGCGGCAATGGATGACGATCTCGCGGTCGCGCTGCGGGGCGAGTTCGGCGATGCGTTTTTCGAGTTCGCCGACGGGGATGAGGGGCGCGCCGATGTTGGCGATGGGGACTTCATGCGGCTCGCGCACATCCAGCACGAAGACATCCTCCTTCGCGTCGAGCTTGCGCTTGAGGGTCTCGACCGAGATCTGCGGGATGCCATCGACGATGGGCGCGTCGGCGACGGCCTTGTTGCTTGCGACCTCGAGGGGGCCGACGGCGGTGACCTTCTCGATGCCGCAGAACTGGTCGTAGTCAATGAGCGCGGTGATAGTGGGATGGGTGCCGCAGGCTGGGCAGTCGGGGTTTTTGCGCAGCTTGAGGGTGCGGAACTGCATAGTGAGGGCGTCGACGAGGAGAAGCCTTCCGACGAGCGTGTCGCCGATGCCGAGGATGAGCTTGATGACCTCGGTGGCTTGAATCACACCCACGAGGCCGGGGAGGATGCCGAGCACGCCGCCTTCGGCGCAGGAGGGGACGAGGCCGGGCGGCGGCGGTTCGGGGTAGAGGCAGCGGTAGCACGGGCCTTCCTCGGTGGCGAAGACGCTGGCCTGGCCCTCGAAGCGGAAGATGGAGCCGTAGGCGTTGGGCTTGTGGCCGGAGAGGACGCAGGCGTCGTTGACCAGGTAGCGCGTCTGGAAGTTGTCCGTCCCGTCGGCGATGATGTCGTAGTCCTTGAAGATCTCGAGCGCGTTGGCGCTGGTGAGCATGGTATTGTGCTTGACGACGTTGAGGTAGGGGTTGAGGCCCTTGAGCATCAGCTCGGCGGAGTCGACCTTGAGCTTGCCCACGGTGGCGGTGGAGTGGATGATCTGGCGCTGCAGGTTGCTGGCGTCGACGGTGTCGAAGTCGACCAGGCCGAGGGTGCCCACGCCGGCGGCGGCGAGGTAGAGCGCGAGCGGCGCGCCGAGACCGCCGGTGCCGACGCAGAGGACCTTGGCGGCCTTGAGCTTTTGCTGGCCCTCCATGCCGATCTCGGGCAGGATCAGGTGGCGCGAGTAGCGCGAGATCTCGTCGTTGGAGAGCTTGGGGAGGGCGGTTTCGACCAGGGTTGCGGTTGTCATCTCGTTGTCCTTCGCCCGCGCGGTGCGGGCAGTTTCTTCTAAGTCTAACTTTGGTTACAAATGGCCTCCCGAAAGTTCAGGGAAGGTTACAAATCTCCGGGCAGCGATCAAAACCGGTTACAGACAACAGCTCCTGCCGCCGGCGATGGAGGGGATGATGGTGAGCTCGTCGCTCTCCTTGGCCGGCGTAGCGTCCTTGGCCGGAAGGTAGCGGATGTCGTCGTCGTTGAGGTAGATGTTGACGAACGAACGAAGCTTGCCGTCGCCGGTGTATAAATGCTGGCGCAGCGCGGGGTAGGCGCCGGTGAGCTGTTCGAGTGCCTCGCCGACGGTGGCGCCGGGCACGCTGACGGTGGGCTCCCCGCCGGTGTAGGCGCGCAGCGGCGTAGGGATGTGGATGTTCATGCCTTGCCTCTCTGTTGCGTTGCGATCTCGGTCTCTTTCATCTCAATCTCCACCGGTTCGTCCACAAATCTCTTGTCGTCTTCGCCGGCGCCGGTCAGCAGAAACGAGTTTGTAACCTTAGCGGTGCCTTTCTCGACGCTGGTGATGACGTAGGAGCAACCGGGCCAGTGCGCCTCGGCGATGTCGGTGGAGGACCACATCGCAGGATGGTCGGGGTGCGAGTGGTAGAAGCCGACGATGTCGAAGCCGAGCTTGCGCGCCTGGCGCTGGATCATCACCAACTCTTCCGGCGCGATGTTGTAGCGGTTGTGCAGCGAGTCGATGCGCGTGTTGCCGGCGGCGATCACCTCGCGCACCTGATTACCCTCGGGCGCGGCCACGCCCAGCAGCACGCCGCAGCACTCGTGCGGATACGTCTCCTCACCGTGCGCGCGCAGGGCCTCGTAGTTGGCAAAGCTGAGCTTCAGCATCTGGTCAGTTCTCCCGCCACATCTGGTCAGCCCTCCCGCCAGAAGCGTTCGCTGAGATATTTGTCGGCGGAGTCGCAGAGGATGGTGACGATGACGGCCTCGCGACCGGCGCGGGCCTCCTGCTCGGCGATTTCGAGCGATGCGGCGACCGCACCGGCCGATGAGATGCCGACCAGCAGGCCATCGCGCCGGCCCAACTCCTTGGCCATCGCGTAAGCCCGCTCCGTCTCCATAAAGATGTTGGCGTCGGCCAGCGAGGGGTCGTAGATGGGCGGGACGATGGCGGTGGCCATATGCTTGAGGCCTTCGAGGCCGTTGAAGGGCGAGTCGGGCTGCATGGAGATGCACTGGATGGCGGGGTTGAGCTCGCGCAGCCGTCGGGTGGTTCCCATGAAGGTGCCGCTGGTGCCCAGGCCGGCGACGAAGTGGGTCACCTGGCCCTCGGTCTGTTGCCAGATCTCGTTGGCGGTGGTGCGGTAGTGGGCGAGCCAGTTCTGGTCGTTGCCGTACTGGTTGGCGTAGAAGTAGCGGTCGGGCTCGGCGGCGACCAACGCCTGGACCTTGCGGATGGCGCCGTCGGAGCCGTCGGCCGGGTCGGTCCAGACGACCTCGGCGCCATAGGCCGCGAGGATGTTTTTGCGCTCGGGCGAGACGTTCGACGGTACGCACAGGGTGACGGGGAAACCCAGCGCCGCGCCGAGCATGGCATAGGCGATGCCGGTGTTGCCGCTGGTGGCATCGATAAGTCCCTTGCCGCCGGCGCTTAGCCCGCGCCCGTTGCTGCCGAGCTTCTGGTTGAGGTGGAGCAGGCCGCGGCGCTCCGCGTCGAGCACGATGGCCGAGGCGGCGCGGTCCTTTACGGAGCCGCCGGGGTTGGCCCACTCGGCCTTGCCGAGGATCTGCACGCCGGGCGGATGCTCGCTGAGCCGGTCGAGCCGGAGCAGGGGCGTGTTGCCGATGCGTTCTATCAGGGTCGTCCCGAGAGATCCTACAGATCCTACAGATCCTAGGGAGCGTGTGGCGATCATCGAACTCTTCCCTTTCCGCTCTTACCGCATGCGCTGCGGGTTTGTTGCGCGGCACCGGATGTGCGACAGTAATTTCAGTCTAACCTTATCGAAACGTATGGCAAAGAAGACATTGGTTCCAACTTTCGCGGAAGCGCTGGCGTCGCTGGCCGGACATCAATTTGATGTCTCTGCGGCGCGCGACGGTTCAGGCGCGGCCTCGAAGGCCTTCCAGGTGCGCAAGTACGGCGTGGCCGCGGAGATTGCGCCGGCGCCCGACGGCTCGACCCTGGTGCTGGCGCGGCCGGGATGGCTGCTGGCGGGGGAGATCGCGCGACTGCTGGACCGCGGCTACCAAAAGTTTCTGAAGACGCCGAAGCTGGAGATTCCGGCGACGGCAGATCACCTACGCGCGATCCACGAGTTCAGCGAGGAGCTGAATCAGGCCGCAGGGGCGACCAGCCTGTACAACGAATCGCTGGGCACGACCAGCGACGAGTACCTGTATGACCGGGTCAAAGGGCGGGAGTAGCGGTCCCGCAAGGGGAGCTCTCACTTGCTGCGTTCGCGCTGGAGTTCGCGGTAGGCTTCGCTCTTGGAGAGGTTGCGGGTGCGGGCGATTTGTTTGAGGGCGTCTTTTTCGCTGAAGCCCTGCTGGGTGAGGGTGCGGACCTCGGCGGCGATGGTTGTGGGGGATTCGGCTGAGGTGGCGGCGGGGGTTGGGGTGAAGAGGAGTACGATCTCGCCGCGCACGGTGGGGCGTTTTGTGAGCGTCTGATGTACTTCTGAAACGGCCCCGCGGAGAAACTCTTCGTGGAGCTTGGTGAGCTCGCGGGCGACGACGATGTGCTGCGCGGGGCCGAAGATGGCTTCGATGTCGGCCAGGGTAGCGACGATGCGGTGCGGGGCTTCGTAGAAGATTTGGGGGCCGGTGGACTCCGCGCGGTTGCGCAGGGCTTCGAGGGCGGTGCGGCGCTGGCCCTCCTTGGCGGGGAGGAAGCCGTTGAAGGTAAAGCGTTCGGGGTTGTCTGAGGGCGAGGCAACGGTGGCTGCGTCATGGCTCGCGCCCAGCAGCCCGCTGGCGATGAGGGCGCTGATGGCGGCATTTGCGCCGGGGATGGGAAAGACGGGGACGCCCGCCGCAATCGCCGCAGCCGCGATCTGCCCGCCGGGGTCGGCGATGCCTGGCGTCCCCGCGTCGCTGACCACGGCGATGCGCGCGCCGGCCTTCAGCTCCTGCGCTAGCTCCGCCGCACGACCGGCCTCGTTGTGCCGGTGGTAGCTGACGGTGGGGGTGCGGATGGCAAAATGGTTGAGGAGCTTCTGGGTCTGGCGGGTGTCCTCGCAGGCGACGCGGTCGGCGCAGCGAAGGACGCGAAGGGCGCGTAGGGTGATGTCCTCCAGGTTGCCGATCGGCGTGGCGACGAGGTAGAGGCCGGGGGCAAGGGGGTGGTCGGGTGCGGGGTGGTTCTCGTCCTGGTGCTGGTGGTCGGGCTGCATCTTTGGAAGTCCGCGGTTGCCTCGAGCGAACACCAGGTGCTTCGCTGCGCTCAGGATGACAATTCTTCGAGGGAATGACAATTGTTAGAGGGGATGACAATTCTGAAAAAGGGATGTCGATTGACCATTACGACTCTTCCACCCGCCGCACGCGGCGGCTCTGGTTGAGCAGGCCCATGGACTGCGAGAGGTTTTGCGGGGTGACGATGCCGACGATGCGCTCGCCCTCCATCACCGGGACGAGCTGCGCGCCCTGCTCGCCCATGATGCGGCGCAGGGTCTTGACCAGCGAGTCGTCGGGCAGCGCGGTCTGGAAGCGGCGGGTCATCACGCCCTGCACGTAGCTGTTGCCGTGGGTCGCCAGCGACTCGACGATGCTCTGGCGCGAGACCGCGCCCACCAGGTTGCCACCGCGCACTACCGGGAAGACATCCTGCAGGGTGTGCACGGCGCGTTGCAGCGCGTCCTCGAGGGTGTCCGAGGCGGAGAGCGTGCTGAACTGGGTCAGCATCACGTCCCTCATGCGCACCGTGTCGACGTCGCTCTGCACCAGCAGGCCCTGACTCTCCATGTGCGCTGCCAGCAGCACCAGCGGGCCCATGATGATCAGCCAAAGGTTGTTCAGCAAGATGCCCGCGACCACCAGCGTGATCGCGACCAGCTGGCCCAGCGTGGTGTTGCGGCCGGCGGTCAGGCGCGCGCCCACCCCCGCGCCGAAGCGGCCGGACAGACGCCGATCCCTTCCCCCGGGGCCTTCGGGGACGGGCGCGGTGAACGCGCCGCGGAAGACATATCCGCCGTCGAGCGGCGAGGCGGGCAGAAGATTGATCGCGCCGAGCAGCAGGTTGAGCCATACCAGCGCGCGCACCAGGTGGGCGGGTCCAATCCACGGGCGGTCGATCAGGTTGACCCCCGGCGCCCCGGCGAGCACGATTCCCGCCAGCAGGAGACCGAAGCCAACGCTGGCGATCGGCCCAACCAGCGCCATCCGCCGCTGGATCTTGGGCCCCGCGGCGCGCTCCGTGGCGTCGATGGTGGCGTAGGTGAAGAGGCCGCCGGTGGGCAGCAGCAAGATGGCGCGCAGGTCGAGCCCGAACCACGCGGCGCCGAGCGCGCGCGCGATCTCGCGCACCACCACGGCGAACAACAGCATCAGCCAGAGCGCCAGCACGCGAGCGCTGTTTGCGCCTGTCAGAGAACCGGCGCCCATCCCCACCGCGAGCAGCAGTAAAAAGAACGCATGGATGCGAACGTCCACTCCGAAGAACCGGCCGAGGGGGAAGCTCCATCCGCGCATGACACCAATTGTATGCGCTCGCGGGCTAGGCGGCGCGAACGCGAAAGGCGACCACGGATTTTGGCGGATAAACGCGGATCAAAGACAACCGGGTTTGGGTTGTGTCCTCGCGAAGCATTCGCAGTCGATTGTTCTTGCCTTTATCCGTTTTGATCCGTGTGGTCCGCGGCCGGTTTTGGAGGTTGCGGCGATAATTGCCGCATGCGCGTGATCGCCGGGACCCATCGTTCGCGTTCGCTGGTTGCCCCGCGCGGGGCGGCGACACGGCCGACCAGCGACCGGCTGCGCGAGACGTTGTTCAACATTCTTGAATCGCGTGCGCAAGCCCCGTGCGTGCAGGGCTGCCGCTTCGCCGACCTGTACGCCGGCACCGGCGCGGTCGGCATCGAAGCCCTCAGCCGCGGCGCGGCGCATGTCTGGTTCGCGGAGCGGTCGGGGCCCGCGCTGGCCGCCATCCGCGCCAACCTCAAGGCGCTGGGGATTGCGCGCGGCTTTACGGTCGAGGAGCGTGGCGCGGGCGCGCTGCTGGAGCGGCTGGCGAAGGGCGGCGCTGGCTCGGCAGGGGCGGTGGAGTTGCTGGATGTGGTCTTCCTCGATCCGCCATGGGAGGCCGCGGCGGAGTACGCTCGCACGCTCGACCTGCTGGGCAGCGCGCGCGGCAGCGCAATCCTTGCGCCCGGCGCGCTGGTCATCGCCGAGCACAGCGGCAAGCTGCCGCTTGCGGAGCGCTACGGCGGCCTCGCGCGGACGCGCACGCTGAAGCAGGGCGACGCGGCGCTCACGTTTTATGCGGTGGGCGCCATGTGAAGCGTCAATATCCCCCGCCGCTGTGCGCGCCAGTGCGCAGGTCCAGGGTGAACTCGACCTCTTTGTCGGCCGGCATGTTCCAGCCGAGGCCGCGCAGGGTGTCACCCTCGACACCCGTAATGCGGAGGCCCTCCCAGCTGAGCCGCGCGCTCTGCCATGCCAGGCCGTCGCGCCCCCAGGCCAGAAGCGAGTGGAAGCCGGCGAAGATCAGTAGGTTGTGCCCCGCGAGGGGAAGAACCTCGGCGACCGGCTTGAGAGGGATGTGGGTGGAGCGCTCCGGCGCAGTCGTGTCGATCACATAGGCGTAGCCGCCGGCGAGCGCGCACAGCTCGCGCGGGTTAGGACAGCTATAGATGCCCGTGGGCATCGACGCATCGGCGAACCCCCGCGCGCAGGTCGCGAGGAATGCGCCTCCACTCGCCGGACGCACCATCACCAGCAACGCGCCGCGCGCCATCGCGTCCTCTTCGCCGGCGACCTGGTGGGGGTAGGTGAACTGCCGCGCGGGAGCGATCAGCGGCGGTTTGGCAAGCACCTCGGCCTGCCATTCGTGGGGAAAGGATTTCACTGGGTCCGCGGGAGACATCAGCTCACCGCTTTGAGTCCCTGCCGCGCCGGGGCCATCGCTCGTGATACCGCATCCAGCGCCTGCGCCAGGTCTGCGAGCAGGTCCTGGATATCCTCGCAGCCCGCGCTCAGCCGGATGAAGCCCTCGCTGACGACGTCGCCTCCCCAGCGCGCGCGGCGCTCTCCGGTGGTGGAGATGCCGCCAAAGCTGGTGGCTTCGGTAATCAGTTTGGAGGCGGCAAAGAAGATCTCCGCCGCGGGGCGGTCGCGCAGCACAAAGCTAAGGACGGGGCCGTAACAGCGCATCTGGCGCGCGGCCAGCGCGTGGCCGGGATGGGCGGGCAGCCCGGGGTAAAGCACGCTCTCGACGACGTCGGGGCGGGTGGTGAGGTACTCCGCGATGCGCTGGGCATTGGCGCAGCTTCGCTCCAGGCGCAGCGGCAGCGTCCCGATCGAACGCAGCGCCAGCCACGCCTCCATCGGCCCGACCACGCTGCCGGTGAGGGTGCGCCAACGCTCGATCTTCCCGTGCAGCTGGAGGTCGCGTGTCGCCACGTGGCCCAGCAGCAGGTCGCTGTGGCCGGTCATCGACTTGGTGTCGGAGGAGACGGAGAAGTCCGCTCCCAGCGCCAGCGGGCGCTGGCCGAGCGGCGTGGGCGTGGAGTTGTCGACCGCCACCAGCGCGCCGGCGCGGTGCGCGCGTTCGCTCAGCGCGGCGATGTCGCAGAGGTCCATGGTGGGGTTGCTCGGGCTCTCGAGCCACAGCAGCCGCGCGCCTTCCAGCAGCTCGCCCTGGGCCTCGCCGGCCGGCGCGCAGCGCAGCGTAACGCCCAGCTCGGCGAAGTACTCGCGCATCAGGATCCGCGCCGTGTAGTACGAGTTGCTGGGCAGCACGGCGACGTCGCCGGGACGCAGCGCCACGCTGAAGACCGCCGAGATGGCCGCCATGCCGGAGGGAAAGATAAGCGCGCTGGCCGCGTAGCTCTCGCCCGACGCGAGCCGCCCGGACTCCATCTGCGCGATCGCGTCCTCGAGTTCGGTCCATGTGGGATTGTGCGAGCGCGCATAGCTGTATGCCATCTGCGAGATGTCTCCCGGCGCATGGAAGGGGCCGGCGAATACCGGACCGGCGTGCAGCGGCTCGCCCGCGGCCGCCGGCGTCAGGGTTGAGCGGATGATCTTGGTCGCATCGCGCAGGTTGTCGGGCATTACGGCGATTCTAGAGCAGTTTCGCAGTTTTGGGGCGGTGCGGAGAGTTTGCGGTGCGGTTTTCCTCGCTGAAAACCGCGCGAGCGTCGGACGCCCGCATCCATCCGACGTGGGCCGCTCTAACGCCTCCCCGCGAAATGCTCCCAGCCCCCGGGTTTGAGCGGACGCTCTCGACCGGCGGAGTCGGCGAGAGTGATGGCAGAGCCGGAGACGAGTTGGCCGATATGAGTAATACGGACCCCGGCAATGCTGCGGGGCATCTTCACCGAAGGTCGCGCCGCGAAGAGCAGCTCGTAGTCTTCCCCGCCGTCGAGCGCCAGGTTCAGCGGCCGTTCCGCTCGCATGGCCAAAGGATGGATCGGCAGGGCCGCCGCATTGATCCGCGCCCCCAGGCCGGCCTCGCCGCAAAGGTGGGCGAGGTCGGTGGAGAGGCCGTCGCTGAGGTCGATGGCGGCTGTCGCCAGGCGCCGGCGCAGCAGCGCGAGGCCAACGGCGACGCGGGGTTGAGGGTAGAGCTGCGGGTGCGCCGCAACTCCACGCCCAGCCGCCGAACCGGGTGGCCCATCCTCTCCGGTTTTATCGGAAAGGGTGGGTTGCCTCTTCTTGCTCCCAGCCGCCAACTCCGTCAACTCCGCCGCGGCTCCGCCCAGCGCGCCGGTGACGTACAACAGATCCCCCGGCCGTCCGCCGCCGCGGCGCAGCACGCGCCCCGCAGGGGCCGAGCCGACCAGCACAATGTCCGCCAGCACCAGCCCATCGGGCGACTCGGCCGTGTCGCCGCCGGCCAGCGGCACGGCGCACTTCGAAGCCAGCCCCTGTAGCCCGGCAAAAAACCGCTCGAACCATAGGCGTCCGCTGCGGGTTGCCATAATCCCCGCAGGCAGCGCGAGCGAGAGAAACGCGGCCAGCGGGCGCGCGCCCATCGCGGCGAGGTCGCTGAGACCGCGAGCCAGCGCGCGGTGGCCAACCGACTCCGCCGGATGCCAGTCGCGCCGGAAGTGGCGGCCTTCCAGGGTAAAGTCCGTGGTCACCAGCACCTCGTGGCCTCGCGGCGGGCGCAGGATGGCGCAGTCGTCGCCCATGCCGAGGACGAGGCTGCGGGGCGGCTTGCGGGCGGGGCGGCCACCGGCGCTCTGCCCCCACCCGGACCGGATCTGCTCGATCAGCTCCAGTTCGCCCAATTCCTTCTTCCTCCCCTTCATGGTGAGGCCAAGCATACCGCGCTATAACGCGGCGGAGGCCGGATTCAGGGCGATGACAGGGCGAAACCAGCCGCCGACGCCCGATATTTCCGGGAATTCGTACAACTTCCCGGCAGTTTGGCCGTCAATCCGATTGCACTCACCCCCGGCGACTGTTAAACTGCGAGGTAACGTCCAAGAGAGAGGGTCAGGACCGGTAGCCGAATCGCGAATGTCGATTGCAAGAATCGATTCGCCCCGGCAATCTCTCTCTCCGTGCTTTTCTCCCCTTGTCCCACGCGGGAAGATGGCCAAACTCAGGGCGCAGGGCTTTGGTTTGACTCTGAAGAGCTTCGGTCTCAAAAAGCGCTATTACATCATGCTTGTCAGCCGGGATGAGGCTGGTACGCTGCGCAAGGTGCCGCTTCCGCTGCACTACGCCTACGTGTTCGTGGCGGCCGCAGCCATTGGGACGTTCACCATCGCCGGACTGGCTGGCTCCTACTCGCGCATGTTGATCAAGACGGCGCGCTTCAATGAGTTGCGCGACCAGCACAACTCGCTGCAGAAGGACTACGCGCATCTGGAGAAGCAGGCGCACGAGAAGGACGTGCAGGCCGCGTCGCTGGGCTCGCTGGCGACCGAGGTCTCGGCGCTCTACGGGCTGACCACGAGCAAGTTCGCCCTTCCCATGGGCCACGCGCGGCCGAAGGCGGCGCCGCCGGCCGGGACCGCTGCCGTCGCAGGCGCGCTGGTCGCGGATACCGCCGCCAGCGAATCCGACTCCGAGGCCAACGCCAGCTTCTACAAGTCGCTCGGCACCTTCTACACCCTGCGCAACTCGGCGCTCAGCGGCGCGGCCAGCCGCGCCATCGATGGTGTCTCCGGGCTGAGCACGCTCTCCGGCCCGGGCGGCAGGGACCTTGCCGGCTCCGATCTGCCCATCGACGCGCCCAACCTCTGGCCGGTGGTCGGTCCCGTCACCAGCAGTTTCGGCCAGCGTGAAGACCCTGTCCTGCACAACGGGGAGGGCGAGTTCCACACAGGCGTTGACATCTCCGCGCCCGTGGGCACGCCGGTGCGCGCCACCGCGGACGGCGTCGTCAAGTCCGCCGAGTTGGAGAGCGGGTACGGGCAGGAGGTCATCGTCGACCACGGCCACGGCCTCGAAACCTGCTACGCCCACATGTCCGGCTTCGCCGTGATGGCCGGCCAGACCGTGGTGCGCGGCCAGGTGATCGGCTACGTCGGCATGACCGGCCGCACCACCGGCGCCAACCTGCACTACGAGGTCCGCATCCACGACGCGCCGGTCAACCCGCACAAGTATCTGCTGGCCACGCTCGCAGGCCTGGGAGCCGACAAGAGCGGCCTCTAGCAAGATCGCAACTCACCAACAAGAAGCCCGGCGCCCCACGTCTAGCCCCTGGGAGGTGAGGTCTTTCCTTTCCTGTCTACTTGCCGGTGTAGGTCACGTGCCAGACGCTTCGGCTGCCGTCGTCCGTAACAAAGAGCGAACCGTCCTTCGCCACCGCAACCCCCACCGGTCGCCCCCACACCTGCCCATCCGGCGTGACGAAGCCGGTGAGGAAGTCGTCGTACTCGCCGGTGGCGTGACCGTCGTGCATGGGGATGCTAATGACCTCGTAGCCGGCGCGGTTGGCGCGGTTCCAGCTGCCGTGCTCCGCCGCGAAGGCGTCGCCGTCGTACGTGGCGGGGAACTGTTCCCTGGTTGTGGGGTAGAAGAGCATCTCCAGCGAGGCCATGTGCGGCTGCACGAGGACGTCCGGCGTGTGCACCTGGGCCGAAAGGTCGGCGCGCTTGCAGGTCATCGACTGCGCGGCCGTGAGCGGTGCCGCCAGCTGCGGATTCAGCCCCGTCCCATTGGCGCAGGGCTGCGGCAGCCGCGGGTCCTGATGGCCGCCCATGTAGTACCACGGCCAGCCGAAGAAGCTGCCCTCGGGGACGGAGGTCACGTAGTCCGGGACCAGGTGGTTGCCCAGGGCGTCGCGCTCGTTGGTGGAGCACCAAAGCTGGCCTGTAGCGGGGTTGATGGCCTCGCCGACGCAGTTGCGGATTCCGTGCGCGTACACCTCGACGAACTTACCCTCCGGCGTAAATTCCAGCACGTCGGCCCGGTGGAACTCGCGCGGATGGGTGTCGGCGTCATCCACATTCGATCCCGAGCCGACCGAAACCAGCATATGCGTCCCGTCTTTGCTAAACACCACATCGCGCGTCCAGTGGCCGCCGCCGGCCAACTGCGCATAGCCGGGAATGTCCGGCACGATGGTCTCGGCTGGGCCGGTCGCGTGCAGATCGCCTGAGTGATACCGCAGCCGTTGCACGGTCGTGGCGTTGCCGATGTAGACGAAGCGCGGGTTGTCCGCCGGATAGAAGGCGATGCCGAAGGGATGGTCGAGCCCGCTGGCGAACGGCTCAATCTGCGCGGCCTTGCCGTCAGCGTCGACGCCGCGCAGGATCCAGACGATGCCGGCGCCCGAGTCCGCGAGGAAGAGGTCGCCGTTGGGCGCAGTCCGGATCAGCCGCGGCTGGGTGAAGGTGCCACTGGCGCGGGCCATGTGCTCGGTCGCCTGCGCGCGCTGGAGGGGGGCGTTGTCGCCGCCCGCGTAGAGCGTCACCTTGAAGCCCGCAGGCGCAATGGGCCACGCGTTGGCCGGACGCGGGACCACGCGTGGTTGGTTCTGGACCGACTCGTCGGGGTGGGGCTGGGGCAGGTCGGCGAGGGTGATCTTGTGGCGAATGCCGGGCTGCTGCTGGTTCCAGTCGGTAAAGGCCGCCTGGCCGGTGAGGACCGGGTCACTTGCCTGGGCCTGGGCGCGCAGCGGGTGTGCGGCGGAGCCGAGAGACAACAGAGCGATCGCTGAGGCGAGCGCCGCGGCTGGGGCAAAAGCGGATAGACGCATCGGGAAACAATTCTCCTTTTGAAACAAGCTTCTGGTTCGATGCTATCCTGCGGAGCTCCGGTGCGCATCTTTTCCGGGCTTCGACGCTATTTCACACACCGTCAGATGCGCCCTGTGGCATCCGTGCCCTCGACATCAGCGCGGTGGAACTCGCGCGGGTGGGCGGTACGCAAGGACCGTGAGCACGACGAAGGCGACGAGTGTGACGATCTGGGCGAATTTGAACGGCGGCTCCGACTGCGTCGGCGCCAGCGCATGCAGCGCGGGCACCTTTTCAAAGCTCTGCACGATCAGCACGAAGACATTGAAGTAGAGCGCGATTGCGGCGCTGATGACGAACGTCCCGCGCCAGTGCCCGGCGAGGTGAAACAGATACAGCGCCGCCAGCGCAATCGCCAGCGCCACCATGGAGAGGATGCCCAGCTTGATGGCGGGCGTGACGCCGTGGAAGGGGAAGAGGAAGCCGGTCAAGCTGGTCGCGACCGTGAAGGCCAGAAAGATGCCAGTCAGCAAACGGTAGAGGCGGCCTGCAATCAGCCCGAGCAGGACGATCAAGCCCGATCCAATTCCAATCAGGCTCAAGGCAACGTGGAAGGTCGTGAATGCGGAGAGACTCATGCCGAGGGTCATGGGGACAGTCCTTTCAAGTTGAATTGGGGCGGGGCGGGGCAAAAAGCAGGTCCTTAGCTACGCTCAGGTTGACAATTTATCTCGTGCTGCGAATCTAAAGCTTCAGGGCCGGATTGAAATGCCTGACACGCACGTTTTTCTAGTGGGTCGCGTTGCTGGCAGAGCTCGCATCGGGTTGGCCCAGCGCCGGGCCGGCTGCGGCCTCGGGAGATGCAAGCTGCTTCAGCAGCTGGAGGGGCACGCTGGCCGTCAGCACCGCGCGCTCCTTGTGCTGTTCGATCTTAATGGATGCGGAAAACCGGCGCACCGCCTCGGCGTCGGGCGCGTCGCTCTGCGCCTCCACCTTCGGCTGGATCGCCCGCACCAGCTGCAGCAGGCCATTCAGCGCATCGGCGGAGCTGGCGGCGTCGGCCTCGGTGGGCGCGATCTCTTCCACCCGCAGATGCAGGGCGTCCAGGCCGTAGCGCAGGCTGGCGACGAAGGTGGTGTCCTCGGCCAGCGGCAGTTGCAGGCCGAAGACGCTGATGCGTCCGTTCTCGGAGAAGGGCAGCCCGACGTGGCCGATCGCCCACGCGCTCGAGAGCAGCGGCACGTCGTGGTAGCGCGCCGCCAGCAGCGAGGAGCCGGAGAAGGGCGACGCCGCCGCGCGATAGCGGTCCAGCATGGCGTGAATCTGTTCGGTGGTCGGCATGTTGGAGGCGGCGATGGTGTCGTAGCCCAGCTGGGCGATGCGCAGTTGCCGGCCCTCGATGGGGATGGTGTAGATGGTATGGTCCGCGTAGTCTTCCTCGGAGACCGCGATGCTCTTGAGATAGCTCGCCAGCCGCGCGCCATCGAAGCGGCCCTCGAAGACCTCGGAGTAGGCCACCGGGCCGTTGGGGCCCTTGGGCGAGTCCATGCGATGCAGCGCGAAGGCCGCAGCGTCGAGGTCGCGTTCGGGGACGATCCCGGTCACGTCGACGAAGTGCTGGTAGTCCGGGCTGCGCGTCACCGGCGTGCGGTCGAAGTGCGTGGCCAGCCGCAGCGGCCTCAGGTTGGCGTAGACGATTGCGTCCGACTCCGGCAGCAGCCGCGCGACCTCGGGCGGCGCGTTCTTGCGCAGCCACACCGCGGCCACAAGTCCGGCGACCAGCGCCAGCATCAGCAGCAGCGAGTACCGCGTCCGTTTGCGCATCAGTGATGGTTTTACGCTGTCCCGGCCTGCGCCGCAAATGTTTTAGGGACGCTCGCCTATTCAACGATCCGGAACGTGTTGATCTTTCCGGCGCTCGCGGCGTTGGTCGACGAGATGGCGCCCGGAGGCAGGATTCCATACTCTCCCGGTACCGTCTCGGGCCCCAGGGTGAAGGTATACAGGCGTGGACCTATCTTGGTCGGCGTGAAGTCCTTGCGGTCGCGCTCCGCCCCGCTGGAGGAGTGGATCACCCCGCCGGTCTCAGAGCGGAACTCGCGGTTGTCCGAGTTTTGCCGGAGTTTCAGAAGCTGGTACTCATTCGGCGCCGTGCCTTCGGGTGCGTAGATGAGGACCTCTACAGGGTGGTCCAGCTCCAGAGCGGCGGACTTGCCGGGGACGTGGCCATTCTTGTCCCCTTTGACAATGCCATCCGTAAACACGGTTTTCGCGAAGCCGCCAGACTTGTAGTTGACGATCTCCGGTTTAAATTCAACCCAGGTGCCCGTCCTGTCCTTGTAATACACCCCGATCTCATCCACGCCCGCAGGAAGAACAGGGCCGGTAGCGGCCACGGCGGCAGGAGCGGCCGGACCATTGGGGTTGGCGTTCTTGCTTAGCATTGCGCCGATTTCTTTGTCGGTGACGTTGGCCTTTTTCAGGGCGATGATCGCGTCCGTGCTGGTGTCGTAATGACCGGCCGAGCCGTTGATGGTTTGCACGATCAGGTCTTCGCTCAAGCCCGCCTGTTTCAGCTTGAGCACGGCGGCATTGTCCATTGAGGTTTGTGCGGCGCATAGGCTCGATGCGACTGCGGCGAAGATCACGAGAGAGAGTCTCTTGAACATGGAAGGTATGCCTCGGAATAGGATGACTGCGCATTCGGAAGACGAATCACTGGTTGCAGAGAGGTGATCGGAAGTCTAGCCCAAGGTTCGGCAAGAGAGCAATGGGAATCGCGTTGTGTCGCGGCGCAAGCGCAGCCTGGGCGGAGGGTCGACCGGCGCGCGCCGGCCAATTCTCCGGGCCCGGAGGTTATGATAAGTTTATATCTGCGGCGCCGGTCTCTGGCAGCGCAGTTTGCCCGCTTGGGCTGGCGTAGCTCAGTTGGTAGAGCATCTGATTTGTAATCAGAGGGTCGGGGGTTCAAGTCCCTTCGTCAGCTCCAGTTACAGCAAGCTCCACTTCCAGCAAGCTCCGCGGCAGCCGCGCCGGACCCGATTCTCATCCGGGGGGACAGTATTGGTTGGATGGATTTGGTAGTCCTGCTCGGCGGCTCCGGCACGCAGACCTCACACCACTCCTTCAAGGCACTCGCGCGGGGTTCTCGACCGAATCGTCGCTCGCTGTCTGGAGGCGCGTGCGGGGCGAAGCAAGCGAGCGGGTCGAGCAGAAGATGTGCACAGGTGGCCGAGTGGTTAATGGCAGCAGACTGTAAATCTGCCGCTCTCCGGAGCTACGGAGGTTCGAATCCTCCCCTGTGCACCATTTCTGTGAGTTGTGAGTTGTGAGTTGTGAGTTGTGAGTTGTGAGTTGTGAGTTTTGGGTTGCGGAGCCGGTGTGGAGCTGAATTTGGATCTTGGCCCAGCGAGCCACGGACGGATGGTGATCGCGCTGGCTGCGATCGCCCTGCTTGGACTGGTTGCCTGGCAGACCATGGAGCCCGGCCGCATCCGGTCCCTAACGTGGATACTGCTTGGGTTTTTTGCCTTCCGTGTGGTGCTGGAGCGGCTGCGTTCGCGGTAGGATGGAAGGGTTGAATGCAAGCGCTGGCGTAGCTCAGTGGTAGAGCACTCCCTTGGTAAGGGAGAGGTCGAGAGTTCAAGCCTCTCCGTCAGCTCCAGATTTTTGCAGCGCGGGAGTCACCGTAGGTCTGGGCTTTAGCCCGGACTAGAGTCACAGCCAGTATCGCGGGAACGCGGGAGTAACTCAGTGGTAGAGTCACAGCCTTCCAAGCTGTTGGTCGCGGGTTCGATTCCCGTCTCCCGCTCCAGATCGTCGGCAAGGTAAGCGTCGGGGCATTCGTTGGCGGCACGCAGGAGTTTTGGGTTGAGCGCATTGCATGAGCAGGCAGTGATCCCGGTGGCCGATCCACAGGCCTTCGGGGCAGTTCGCACGGCCATCGAGAGGGCCTTCTCCTCGGCCAAACTTCGGGACTTTCTCAAAGCCATCGAGCGCGCGGGCTTGCGCATCCGTGACTTTGAAGCGGTCCTGCGCAAAGGCATCCTGGGCGCGCCAACGGCTGCGGAGTACAGCCGCCTCGGCAACGGCGACCAGGGCCAGATCCGCGAGTTCTACCTCGCTAGCCTTGAAAAAGTCCCCGCCGAGATGCGGCAGAAGTTTTTCAAGCTGTATGCGTACTACTGAGCGAATTTATTGAACCGCCGGCATGGACCGGCCAAGAAGAGAGGAAACAGCAATGGGCAAGGAAAAGTTTGACCGGTCGAAGCCTCATGTGAACATTGGGACGATCGGGCACATCGATCACGGCAAGACGACGCTGACGGCGGCGATCACGAAGGTGCTCTCGAAGC